>NZ_JCAXDX010000012.1:0-121410 GCF_059758575.1 Sinorhizobium sp. GQ132
TCTAGCAAAACCAGGCTTTGGTGAGCGGCGCCACACAGGCTAGTTCAACTGGAGCTTCTAGGATGTAGTCCGGAAGGCCGGGTCTGTCATGCCGCTGCCTCCCATCCGTCCCGGATGTGACGGTATCCATCCCGGTAGACCACTTCGGGCGACTCGGAGAAATCGCGCCAGACCTTCGTTGCGGCCGCGAGGTCTTTCAATGCGCGGCCGAAGGCCTCGATTGTCAGCCAGCCGTCATAGCCGCTCGCACGGATTTCCTTGAAGGTCTCCGGCCATGGAATGTTGCCACGGCCCGGCACCCCTCGGTCGTTCTCCGAGATGTGGACATGAACGATGCGGTCCGCATTGCGGGTGAAGGCCCCTACGGGGTCGGCTTCTTCGATATTGCTGTGGAAGGTGTCGTACATGGCGCGAATATTCGGATGCCCGATCGCATCAATATGGGCAGCAAGGTCGTCCATTGTGTTGACGAGATAACACTCGAAGCGGTTCAGCGCCTCAAGTGCAACGGTGACACCGCGCTGAGCGGCATGTTCGCCGATCGTGCGCTGCGAGGAGATGGACCGCCTCAGTTCTGCGGCGGTGGGACCGGTACCGGAGAACTGGCCGAGCGTAGAATGCAGTGGACCGCTTAACGTGTGCGCGCCGAGGGCGGCCGCGCAGTCGATAGCCCATTGCATGTAAGCGATGCCGCGCTTGCGTGTCGCATTGTCAGGCGAAATCAGGTTCATGGAAGGGTCGCTCATGGCAGACACTGCGGTGCGCTCCAGACCTATGCGATCGAGCAATGCGCCGAGGCGGCGGTACTCGTCCGGAGCGCCCTCGAAGATCGGTATCTCTACCCCGTCGAAGCCGGTCGCCCTGATGTCCCGGAGTAGCTTTTCATGTTTCCGGCCGACGCTCGTCGTCCACAGAAACATGCACATACCGATCTTCATGGTTCCATCCTCCCGTTTCTCACTACCGCGGTAACGCCTCCCACGCTGATCGCGATCTGGTAATACCAAATGCGGCGATCTGGTCAAGTTAGCAACGTCAATGATTTCGGACAGAAGCGCTACGATACGCCGCGAACTTGTATAAAAGTCCAGAAATGCGAGGTTACGCAAGCGGCTTGCCGGCAGAGGTAATTTGGGATAGACCTTCTACGAAGCATAATTGGCCAAACCAGAATAGGTTCGGTCGGAGTGGAGGAGATGCCCCGGCACCCTCGAGTGCCGCGGCAGTAACGATGGTTTTGGGAGGACGTTTATGCACCTTTCGACGCACAACTGGATGCGGGCGGAGCCTCTCGCCGTCACGCTGAAACGCATCAAAAAGTACGGCTACGAGAGCATCGAGATTTCAGGCGAGCCGGCCCAGTATGACTTCAAGGACACGCGCGCACTGCTCAAAGAACACGGCATTCGCTGCTGGGGCGCGGTGACGCTAACGCTCGGCGAGCGCAACCTCGCAGCCAAGGATGAGGGCCAGCGAGCAAAGTCGGTGGATTACGTGAAGAGTGTTATAACGATGGTGAGTGAGCTCGAAGGCGAGATCGTCACCCTTGTACCTGCGACCGTCGGCAAGGTTGTTCCGGATGGCACCGAGGAGGAAGAATGGCAGTGGGTCGTGGATGCGACGAAGGAGTGCTTCGCTCACGCCCGGGGAAAGGGCGTCCGGCTGGCGATTGAACCGCTCAACCGGTTCGAGACTTATCTCTTCAACCGCGCTGCCCAAGCGCTCGCGCTAGCCGACGCAGTTGATCCCGATTGCGGCGTTTGCCTCGATGCTTTTCACCTCAACATCGAGGAGGAGGACATATACGACGCGATCAGGCTTGCGGGAAACCGGCTTTTCGATTTCCATGTGGCGGACAACAACCGCTTTGCGGCGGGCCTCGGTCATCTCGACTGGCCGAAGATCGTCGCCACTTTGAAAGAGATCGGATACGACGGCGCGCTCACCAATGAGTTCGTGGCTCCGGTAGACCGAACGCCAGCGGCGAAATACCGCGATATGGTCGAGCGCAATCCGGTCGATATCCCCCCGGAGCAGCTCAAATTCATCCAGGACCACGGATCGAGCTTGCTAACCGAGAAGTTCTACGATGACCAGATGCGGATCACCGCAGAGACCATCCTGCCGCTGATCAAGTGAGGGACGGGTCCCGAGTATGCCCCTGCGGCCGGCGTGCTGCGGGGTTGGGAGGCGAAATGCGTATCAAGACCGTCCAAGCCTGGTGGGTTCGCATACCTATCGAAGCCAATCGGCAGCATCGCAGCGATTTTGGTCGCCTGACAACCTTCGACGCGGCGATCCTGCGCATAGAAACAGATGACGGGATCGTGGGGTGGGGCGAGGGCAAGAATGCTGCGGGCAGCGCGGGTACTTACGGCACCCTCGTTCACATGCTCAACTATGAGGTGGGTCCGAGGCTCGTCGGTCGCGACGCCGCCGATATCTCCGCCATCTGGGAGATGCTTTACAATGGCGTGCGCCACGAAACGGCGGCGGTGTCAGGTCATGCTATGCCGGAGCTCTCACGCCGGGGCCTCTCGATCGCCGCGATCAGTGCCGTCGACATCGCATTGTGGGACATCCTTGGCAAATCGCTGGGCGTGCCGGTATGGAAGCTGCTCGGCGGGCGTAAAGCGGATCGGCTGCCTGCTTATGCTTCCGGCGGGTGGGAAAGTGCCGAAAAGATCGGCGCCCAACTTCAGTCCTACCTTGCCAGTGGCGGTTTCAAGGCGGTCAAGATGAGGGTCGGCGCGATGGACCGCGCACCGCATGTCTCGGCGGCCCGCGTGCGTGCTGCCCGCAAGGCGCTTGGCCCCTCGGTGGATATCATGGTCGATGCGCATGGCACCTATACGGTTGCCGACGCGAAACGTTTCATCCAGCTCGTCCGGGATTGCGATCTTGCCTGGTTCGAGGAGCCGGTGATCGCAGACGATAAGGCCGGCATGGCGGAAGTGCGCGCCGCTGGAAATGTTCCGATCGCAGCCGGCGAGAGCGAGGCCACTCGCTTCGCTTTCCGCGACCTTGCGGTGCTGCGATCAGCCGATATTTTCCAGCCCGATCCGGCGTTCTGCGGTGGCATTACGGAGGCCATGCGCATCGGCGCGATCGCCAGTGCCTTCAACCTCCGTCTTGCCCCGCATTTGTGGGCCGGTGCCCCGTGCTTCTTCTCTGGTCTGCACGTCTGCGCGGCCTCCCCGGCAAGCTTCGTCATCGAATACTCGGTCGGCGCGAATCCGATGATCCACGACCTCGTCGAAGAGACTGTCGCCGTGAGAGACGGGATGCTAGAGATTCCCGATAAACCCGGCTTGGGGTTTACGATAAAGGAGCGCGTCCTGGAGACTCATGCGCAAAGACTGTAATTATGAAAGAAAACAATTTGCTTTCGGACCTGGCGGCCCATCTATTTTCAACTTCGAGCGGCAGTGGACGAACACCTTCGGAGCGGGAGCTCGCCGAGCACTTCGCCGTCAGCCGGGGACAGCTCCGGGAGGCACTGGCAATCCTGGAAGCCATGCGCATTGTGGAGCGCCGGCCAAAGTCGGGTATCTATCTGACGACGACGGAGGCGAGTGTCGAGGCCATAGCACTCTTCGCGCGCGCTGGCGTGCCACTGGACCCGATCGTGATCTACGAGACGGTGGAACTCCGCAAGATCCACGAAATCAAGGCTGCGGAGCTCGCCTGCGCGCGGGCGACGGAGGAGAACTACGAACGGCTGCGCGAAATTCTCGCCGCTTCCGAGGCGAAGATCGCTGCAGGCGAGGGCCTCGCGCGCGAAGATAGGGACTTCCATCTGGAGATCGTGCGGGCGACGAAGAACAGCGTGTTCCACCGGATCTGCAGCGTCTATTATACCATGGGCGAACAGCGACTGCCCATCTACTTTGCTGATATCGCCCGCAGCCGCCGCTCGCATGAAGAACATATCCGTATCTACGAGGCGCTGCTCGCACGCGACGGCAATCTCGCCCAAGCTTTGATGAACGCGCATCTTCAGGGCGCGGAAAGCTATTGGAAGGGCCTCATCGGCGGGCCTGCGACAGCCGCGGAGTAGTCCCCGGTCGGCAATGAGGAGGACGATGAGTTTCATTTTCTCGACCCATCGCCTGCACCCCGACGCCGAAGCTATGCTGAAGGCGGCGGGTGATCTCCGCGTCGCGTCCGCCCCCGATCCAGAGACGTTGCTTCGTGAAGGTGAGGGCGCGGAGATTGTCATCGTGCGCGCGCCGATACCGCCGGCCTTCTTCGGAAATGTACCGGCCCTGCGCGCCGTAGTCCGGCATGGTGCGGGGCTCGACATGATTCCCTATGACGCGGCCACGGCCGCCGGTGTGCTTATCGCCAACGTGCCGGCCGTCAACGCGCCGACTGTTGCGGAGCACGTCTTCATGGTGACGCTTGCGTTGCTGCGCCAGTTCCGTCCTATGGACCGCGATCTCAGAAACATGGGTTGGAGTGCTGGGCGAGCCCACTGCGACCGAGCACCTGATCTCGCCGGCCGCATCATGGGCGTCATCGGCATGGGCAATGTGGGAAAGGCGGTCTTCCGGATCGCGAAGTACGGGTTCCAGCTGGAGGTCGTTGCGAATAGCCGCTCGCCGGAAAGCCTGCCGAACGGTGTCCGGTTTCTCTCGGTCGACGATCTGGTTTCGACGGCTGATATCGTCGTTCTCTGTTGCCCGCTCACGCCCGAGACGACCGGGCTTCTAAGCCGCGAGCGAATTGCGCGCATGAAGCCGGGCGCGATCCTCGTCAACGTGTCGCGCGGTCCGGTCGTGGATGATGGTGCGTTGATCGAGGCGCTAGAGATGGGGCGTATCGGCGGCGCTGCCCTTGACGTGTTCTCTACACAGCCCCTCCCGTCCGAGCATCCCTACTTCCGGCTGGACAATGTGATCGTGACGCCTCATCTCGCCGGCATCACCGAGGAAAGCATGATGCGCATGGGAATAGGAGCTGCGGCCGAAGCAATCCGCGTCATGGAAGGGGGATTGCCCGTTAATCTCCGCAACCCTGAGGTCGTGGAACACTACAGGCGGCGGTTCCCGGCATAGGGCTTTGTCCATTCCGGATGGACGCGTTCCTGGTGGTCATGTGAATGACGGGCAAGCGGGCGGGAAGTCACGTCCAGGATGGACTCGGTTTTTTGTCGCCAATGACGCCTCGGCCGGCATGGCGCAGGCTCATCCCGCTTCCGCCGTCGAAGAGCACGACCTTTTCCGGATTCCAGGAGAAGCGAACAGACTCCTCGATCTCGAGGTCGGTCTGAGCTGGCACCGTCGCTTGCAAGAAGTGGTTGCCTGTACGAAGCGTGACGATCTTTTCGACGCCATGGTTCTCGACGTCGTGCACGCGGGCCTCGCCGGGTGCGCCGCTTTCGAGGAAAAGATCCTCAGGGCGGATACCGAAGGTCAGGGGCCGTCCGTCAAGCGCAGCGCCCAGCGCGGCGTCAAAAGGCAAGCGGTAGCCTTCGTCCGCGATAGCCTCGCTGGCCGCAAGCTTGCCGGAGATCAGGTTCATCGGCGGCGATCCGACTGCACGTGCAACGAACGTGTTGACTGGATTGCGATAGATTTCCTGTGGGGTGCCTGTCTGAACGAGCTGGCCGTTGTTGAGTACGCCGATCTTGTCGCCCATCGACATGGCTTCGATCTGATCGTGGGTGACGAAGAGAAAGGTTGCGCCGAGATTCATCTGAAGGTTCTTGAGTTCAGTGCGCAGCGCCTCGCGCAGTTTGGCGTCGAGGGCGGAAAGGGGCTCGTCCATCAGAAAGACGCGCGGCTTGCGTACGATGGCTCGGCCGATAGACACGCGCTGCATCTCGCCACCCGATAGTCGGTCAGTCTTGCGGTCGAGCAGATGCTCGATGCGGAGCGTCCTCGCGACACGGGCGACACGCTCCTTGATCTCGACCGGTTCGACACGCCGGATGCGAGACTTCAGCGGAAATTCGAGATTCTCGCGGACGGTATAGCGCGGATAGAGCGAATACTGCTGCAGCACAAGCGCCACGTCGCGCTCGGCGGCGCCCCAGTCGGCGACATCCTCACCGTCGATGAAGATCTGTCCGCCCGTCGGCTTTTCGAGCCCGGCAATCAGTCTGAGGGTCGTCGTCTTGCCGGCGCCCGTCTCGCCGAGCAGCACGAAAAACTCTCCGTCGGCAATTTCGAAACTGAGATCCCTCAGGGCGGTGTGGGTACCGAAGGTTTTGGTGATGCCTTTGAGTTCGATATGCGCCATCAGAGCCTGATCCCGAAAGATGTGCCAGTCGAGCTGTCGAAGAAGTGCGCCTGAGCCGGATCTATGCGAGCCCAGACGGCCTGGCCGGGTCGGGGTACGAAACCACTTTTTGTGCGCGCGCGCAGCATCTGATCGCCAACCTGCAGGTCTATGATGTCATGCGAGCCGAGCGGTTCGATGATATGGGCCTTGACGGGCACGAAGCCCTCACGTGCTTCCCTCGACACGAGAACCCCTTCAGGTCGTACGCCGAGGGTGAGATTTCCGTTTCGAGCCCCAGCGACAGCGAGCTGGGCCGTGAGACTCGACGGAAAATCGAAGTACGTTGGAGCACCTCGCACCACGACGCGCGCATGCCCCGCGTCCTCGGAAACCGTCACGTCAGACATGTTCATTACCGGACTCCCGACAAACTGCGCGACGAACATGTTGGCAGGACGAGCGTAGACCTCGTGAGGGCTGCCGACTTGCTGCAGCACACCTTCGTGCATAACGACAATGCGATCGGCGAGGGACATCGCTTCGACCTGGTCATGGGTTACGTAGATCGTTGTCGAGCCCTGTTTGATGTGAAGTCGCTTGATTTCAGCGCGCATCTCTTCGCGGAGCTTCGCGTCAAGCGCGCCGATCGGCTCATCCATAAGCATCGCCTTGGGACGCCGGACGAGTGCCCGACCGATCGCCACGCGCTGCATGTCGCCGCCGGAAAGAGCGGAGGGCTTTTTGGTGAGCAGATGGGTGATCTGGAGCGTTTTTGCAACCGCCTGAACCTCGCGCTCGATATCCCTAGGGTTGCCGCGCGTGGCGCGGAGCGGGAAGGCGATATTCTCGAAGACCGTCATGTGCGGGTAGAGCGAGAAGGACTGGAACACAAAGGCGATGTCTCGGTGCGACGCCTTTATGTGCTGCACCGGCTGACCGTCTATGAGGATGTCGCCTTCATCGATCGTTTCGAGCCCGGCGATCGCGCGTAGAGTGGTCGTCTTGCCGCAGCCGGACTGGCCAAGCAGAACAATGAACTCGTTGTCGGCGATGGTGAGATTGAGGTCCTTGATGACCTGAACGGCACCAAAGTGCTTCTCAATCCCGCGTAATTCAATCTGCGTCATGGCCTGCTCTCGTCAGCTTTCTGTTCCGGCGGGACCTTCGACGTGATCATGAAGGCAATCAGCCCAACTAACGTCATCGTCAGTCCATAGCGATGAAGGAACAGGTTCCACGGCTGGCACAGCGCGATGATCCCGAATATCATCAGGAGCTGCGCGCCTGGCGCGAGATACTTCTGATTTATGGCACGAAACGTCATTTGCGGATCGCTCCGAAGCTCATGCCGCGCAAGAGATGGTTCCTGAGCAGGAAGGTGAAGATTGCGACCGGTAACAGGAACAGGAAGGTACCTGCCGCGATGACGGTCCAATCCGGAAGGCCAGAGCCGACCTGGCTTGGGATGAAGGGCGGTGCCGTTTGCGCGCGCCGGTTCGTCATGATCAGCGCGAAAGCATATTCATTCCACGCTGTGATGAAGCAAAAGACGGCGGTCGCGGCGATCCCTGTGGCGGCCTCTGGCAGCACAATCTTGAAGAAGGCTTCCAAGCGCGTGTAGCCGTCGACGAGCGCCGCTTCCTCGTATTCCTTCGGAATCTCGTCGATGAAGCCCTTCATCAGCCAGACCGAGAAGGACAGATTGAAGGCGGTGTAGAGGATGATAAGACCCCAGTGAGTGTCGTTCAGCCCCACAGCCCGGTACATCAGGAACATGGGGATCGCCACGACCACGGGCGGCAGCATGCGTGTCGATAAAATGAAGAACAACAGGTCCGCTTCGCCCTTCACTTTGAAACGGGAGAAGCCGTAGGCCGTGAAGGTACCCATGCCCACGGCGAGCACCGTAGAGGTGATCGCCACAATGAGCGAATTCATGAAGCGGTTCGGGTAGCCGGATAACTGCACCTCACCGCGTCCCGAACGTACGACCTTTTCCCCCCCGTCGAAGACCAGCCGTTCCCACCAGGGAGCGGCCGCATAGTCTTCGGGCTCTGGTGCTGACCGCAATTGAGAGCGCTTGGTGAAGAGCTTGACGAACGGCGAGATCTCCGGCTCGAAGATGACCGTCGGAGGGATGGTCGTCGCGAGGTTGCGCGGCTTGAAGGCCGTAGACGTGATCCAATAGATCGGTGCGAGGAACAGCAGCGTGATTACGAGCACGGCGGCGATCGCTACCCGGTTTAGCGCGCGCTCGGAGCGAGTTTGGACAGCCGCCATCTCAGCGCTCCTTCACCCTGTTGAGATATTTGACGTAAATGTTGGTGATCGCGAGCACCATGATCAGCACGATGTAGGCGAGTGCGCAGGACCGCCCGGTCTGCCATTCCTGAAACGCCATCTTGTAGAGGCGGATCGAGATCACCTCCGTGGTCGGTTGGCTGGTGAGAATGTAGGCGAGATCGAAAGTCTTGAAAGCCTCCATCGTGCGAAAGATGATTGCGATCATGAGTATCGGCGCAACGAGCGGCAGAGTGATACGGAAGAACGTGTAGAACGGTCCCGCTCGGTCAATGGCAGCCGCCTCGTAAAGGTGCCTCGGTACGGCCGAGAGGCCTGCGAGCGAGAGCAACATCACGAAGGGTGACCACATCCAGATGTCGGTGATTGCGACGGCGTAGAGTGCCATTTCGGGATTCGCCAGCCACTCGAAAGAGCCGAGGCCGAGCGCGTAGTTGATGATGCCGAAGGAAGGATCGTAGAGCAGCTTCCAGAAGAGCCCGACCACCGCCATCGACAACATCATCGGCAGCAGAAGCAGGGTCGTGATGAGACCCTTGAAGGGGATTTCACGGTTGAGCAGCATCGCCGTGCCAAAACCGACGGCAACCTGACCGGCAACCGACACGATCACGTATTTCGCCGTAATTGCGAAGTTCGCCCAGATGAAGGGGTCGTTTAAAAGTTCCCGATAGTTCTGCAGGCCGACGAATGTGGCCGGCGCGTTCGTCGAAGCACGAAAGTCGGTGAACGAATAGCCGAGCGAGTAGATCAACGGGAAGATGTTGAAGACGATCAGGAACAGGATCGTCGGAATAATGAAAAGATTGCGAATTTTGATGTCGCTCAAGCCGCGCGAAGCAGCGCGCGACTTCGAATCCAACGATGTCATAACCACGGTGGCCAATGTGCTCCTCCTCCCAGAGCCGACGCCGGGCGCACTTGCGCCATCTGTTGCGTATTGCCTGAGCGCGGCGCCGCGTTCGGCGCGAGCCCTGTCCGGTGCCAAGTTGAAGAGCGGGAGGGAGCCGGGCACCCACCCGCGTGTCGTTCGTTATTGGCGGCCGTACTTTTTGAAGGTCGCGTTCCAGTCCTTGGCGAGAGCGTCGAGCGCCTCCTTCGCTGTACCCTGGCCGGCCGTCACGTAGGGATAAATGCGTTGGTTCATCTGGATCAGCAGCTCGGCATATTCCGGCGTTGCCCAGAAGTCCTTCACTCTGAACATGGTCTCGTAGAATGCCTTGTTGTAGGGCGTGGCGTTTTGGAACTCTTCGGACTCCAATACCTTAGCGCTTGCCGTGTAACCGCCGAGCTCGGCCCAGCGCTTCTGTGTCTCGTCCTTGACGAACCACTCAAGGAATTTCATCGCCTCTTCCTTGTTCTCCGAATAGGAGACGATGGAGATGCCCTGGCCTCCGAGAGCGGCATACTGGTCGCCCTCCGGGCCGGCCGGGTTGGCAAAGAAGCCGGTGACCTTCGCGTTCGGGTTTGATGCTTCGTTGACCAGCGCCGGGAAGAAGGCGAAGTAGTTCATGCTCATCGCCGCCAGATTTTCGGTGATCGCCTGGTTGTTCTCGACGAAGAAGGACTTTGCCCAGCCAGGAGGGGTGAAACCGTAAAGCTCGCGGTAGGCTTCCAAAGCCTTGACGTTCTTCTCCGAGTTGATGATCCCGTCGACCTTGTAAGTGCTGTAGTCTCCGAGTTCTCCTCCGAAAGAGAAGATGGCGTTCTCCACGCCCATAACGAGGCCGTCATAGGAGTTATCGGTGTAAATCGCGATGCCGTAGCGCTTCTGGTCCGGACGATGGAAGAACTCGGCGATGTCGCGCAACTGCTTCCAGTCCTTGGGTGGAGCGAGATCATAGCCATACTTCGCCTTGAAGGCTTCCATCTCCTTCGGGTCCTCGAACCAGTCCTTGCGGTATGACCACCCGACAGCGTCGCCCTCGGCAGGGATCGACCAGTACTTGCCGGAGTTCGCAGGATATTCCGAGTAGTACTTCACCGTGGCTGGTGCCATCACCTCGTTTAGCTTGTGCTGGTTGAAGAACTCGGTGAGGTCGACGTAGTGGCCGGCCTCCGATGCGGCGCCGATCCACTGTGAGTCGCCGACGACCATGTCATAGGCCGAGCCCTTGGCGTTGAATTCGGTAAAGGCCTTCGTTTGAAAGTCGGCCCATGGAGTCGTTTCGACCGTGACCTTCACGCCGGTCTCGGCCTCGTATTCGTTTACGAGCTCCTGGAGATAATTGGCCGGGTCCCATTCGGCCCAGAAAATCGTCAGTTCTTGTGATTGCGCGGAAGTCCCGCAGGCGAACATAAAGCTGATACCAGCCACCAGACCGGCCACTGTCTTGCGCATAATATTCCTCCCCTTTTGTGTATCCCGCCCCGCCTTTTCCACGGCGGTTCGTCTGTCAAATCCTCCTGATTGACGCTTCTGCGGCGGGTCCTCCTCCGACCCTTCCGGCCTGGGACAGATATTAAGCCCAAGCGAACGCAGCACCAATCTGGTATTACCAAATCTCACGAGCGTCAAGGTCACTGTTTCCTCGCCATTGCCGCAGGCCAACGCTCGCAATGCCGGGATTGTTACGGAATTAAAACTGCATGCCTTACCCCCAGTTCAACCAGGAATGAGTTGCCCATAAGTCGTCATGCACGCGCATTATCTAAATTGGTCAAACCAGTTCCTCGAGTCGGCGAGAATGCGCGAGATCATGTCGCGGATTGCGCATCGCGGACCGCCGCCTCGACCAAGGCTGCCGCCGCCCATTCTGCAACCGCTTGTGCACGTTCGGACGAGAGGCCCCAAATATCCTTCAGCACGACCAGCACCTCGACACCGAAAACAAGCGAGAGCGCCTGAGCCAACTGCTCGCGGGCCTCAGCCGGCACCTTGCCCTCGAGTGGCACGGTGACTTGTCGAAGGAGCTCGACGCGGTGCCCTCGCGTGAGCTGTGGTTCGTTACCAAGCGTGCCTGCCTGCCGCTGCGCCCACTGGTCGAGCGAGAGCTTCAGTGCAGCCTTGAACGTCGCTTCGAACTCGTCGATGCGCGGCATGGCAGTTGCGAGCAGATCACCAACGCGGGTGAGCGCATCGGGCGCCTCGGATCTCCAGTCGAGGATCGGGCCGAGCGCCTCGTGCACCACCGCATGAACCAGCGCCGCCTGGCTCGGAAAGTATCGGTAGGCCGTGGCGCGCGAAACTTCGGCGGCTTCCGCGACCTCACTCACCGAGGGGGTTATACCGGACTGCATCAACCGTGTGGCGGTATCCAACATGAGTTTGCGTGTGCGGGCTCGGGGACCGCGTTCAGCGCGTGCGACGGATTCGCTCTGTTGACGTGAGACATCCATGTCTTTACGATACGCGCATCTCATAATTTTGCAAGTGCCGACAAACCGGTCGAAATAAGGCGGCCTTCAAGGCAGAGGAGGGCCAGGGTCGCCGGGGAGGAGAGATGAAGCGCATCTACGTCGTCGGCACGGCCGACACGAAGGGGGAGGAACTCGTTTATCTTGCGTCCTGCGTCGAGGCAGCGGGCGGCCAGCCTGTTTTGGTCGATGTCGGCACGCGTCGCCCAACGGTTATGGTTGATATCTCCGCCGAAACCGTGGCCGCGGCGCATCCGGGCGGTGCCGCCGCGGTGCTTTCCGTCGACGATCGGGGAACGGCGATTGCTGCGATGGGCGAGGCCTTCGCGAGGTTCCTTCCCGCCCGGGACGACGTCGCCGGCGTGGTGGGCATGGGTGGCGGCGGCGGGACGTCGATCATCACCGCCGGCATGCGCAGGCTGCCGCTCGGGCTACCGAAGGTCATGGTCTCGACGCTCGCGTCCGGCGACGTGGCACCTTATGTTGACGTCTCGGACATCATCATGATGCCGTCGGTTACCGACATGGCCGGGCTCAACCGCGTGAGCCGCGTGATCCTAAAAAATGCGGCAGAGGCGATTACCGCCATGGCGAACAGGCCGGCAGACGAAACGGCCGCGAAACCCGCTCTCGGCCTGACCATGTTCGGCGTGACGACGCCCTGTGTGACTGCCATCGTTGAACGACTGAAGGCCGATCATGACTGTTTGGTTTTCCACGCCACAGGCACCGGTGGACGAGCAATGGAGAAGCTTGCGGACAGCGGGCTTCTATCGGGTGTGCTCGACATCACGACGACGGAGGTGTGCGATCTTCTCTTCGGCGGCGTGTTGCCGGCGACCGAGGATCGTTTCGGCGCAATTGCGCGCACCGAATTGCCCTATGTCGGCTCCGTCGGGGCTTTGGATATGGTCAATTTCTGGGCGCCAGAGACGGTGCCGGAGCGATATTCCGGCCGGCTCTTGTACCGCCACAATCCAAACGTCACGCTCATGCGCACGACTCCGGAGGAATGCGCCGCGATCGGAAGGTGGATTGGCGCAAAGCTGAACCTCTGCAGCGGACCTCTCCGGTTCCTGATCCCGGAGCGAGGCGTGTCGGCACTGGATATCGAGGGCGGCGCCTTCTTTGATCCTGCGGCGGATGCGGCGCTCTTCGAGGCATTGGAAGCCACCGTCGATAGAAATGACCGGCGCCGCATCGAACGCCTTCCGCTCCACATCAACGATCCGCAGTTCGCCGAGGCCGCAGTCGCCGCCTACCGAGACATTGCCAACTCTGAAAGAGACACCGATGCCACTAATCCCCCGCAAGACCATTCTTGAAAAGTTCCACGGCATGATCGCCGCCGGCAAGCCGATCATCGGAGGTGGGGCCGGAACGGGGATTTCGGCCAAGGCCGAGGAGGCCGGGGGCATCGACCTGATCATCATCTATAACTCCGGCCGTTACCGAATGGCGGGCCGCGGCTCGGCGGCCGGTCTGCTCGCCTATGGAAATGCCAATGAGATCGTCAAGGAAATGGCCTTGGAGGTGCTGCCGGTCGTTAGGGCGACACCGGTACTCGCCGGCGTCAACGGCACCGACCCATTCGTTTTCATGCCCCAGTTTCTCGCGGAACTGAAGGCCATGGGCTTTTCCGGCGTACAGAATTTCCCCACCATCGGCCTCTTCGATGGACGGATGCGGCGGAGCTTCGAGGAGACGGGGATGGGCTATGGTCTCGAGGTGGACATGATCGCCGAGGCCCACCGGCTGGATCTGCTGACGACACCCTATGTCTTCAACGAGGAAGAAGCGATCGCGATGACGAAGGCGGGCGCAGACATCGTCGTCGCTCATATGGGCGTTACCACGGGAGGTGCGATCGGCGCCACTTCCGCGATCTCGCTCGACGACTGCGCGAGCGAAATCGACGCGATAGCGGCTGCCGCGCGCTCGGTACGCAAGGACGTCATTGTGCTCTGCCACGGGGGGCCGATTTCGATGCCGGAGGACGCACGGTACATCCTGGATCGTTGCCCAGGCTGCAATGGTTTTTATGGAGCAAGTTCCATGGAACGCCTGCCTGCCGAGGTGGCGATCCGCAAGCAGACGGAAGAGTTCAAGGCGCTTGCCATCGGTACGGTGGTCTGAAGCGAGCAAGATGCGGAGGAGGCCGCGGCATGGCAAAGGACAAATATTTTCTCTACCCGATTGATGTTGACAGCTTCGGCTTCGACTGGGGCCGGCTTGCGCTGACGGTCGCGCCGGAGGTGAACGGGGCCGAGCGCTTCTCGGGCGGTGTGGTGGATTTGCCGAGCGGCGAAGGGCATGCGCGTCACAATCATCCGGGAGCCGAAGAGATCATTTTCGTCATCTCGGGAGAGGGGGAGCAGATGGTGGAGGACGAGAACGGCGATCCGGTGACGCGGAGGGTTGGACCCGGTTGCACTATCTATGTACCGGAAAGCCGGTTCCACTCGACGAGGAACACGGGTCCCGGTCCGATGCAGCTTTTCGTGGTCTATTCACCGGCAGGCCCCGAGCGCGCGCTTCGGGATCTGCCGGATTTCCGTCTAATCGCGCCCGGTACCTGAGGGCGCACGACAACGGCTTTGTGGGAGAAATTCCGTGGACATCAGCCCAAGACAAACGCTGGCGGCGGGGCCCCCCTTCGATGCGGCGAAACTCGACAAGCTCATGGAGGAGGCGGGCATCGACGTTCTGCTCGCCACATCCAAGCACAACACGCAGTACCTGCTTGGCGGTTACAAGTTCATCTTCTTCGCCGCAATGGATGCGATTGGCCACAGCCGCTATCTGCCGATCGTCGTTTATGAGAAGGGCTCCCCCGATCACTCGGCATATATTGGCAACCGCATGGAAGGGGGAGAACACCAGAACAACCCCTTCTGGACACCCGCCGTTCATACGGCGACCTGGGGTACACACGACGCAGCAGCGCTTGCGGTCGAGCACCTGAGAAAGATCGGCAAGGCCGGTGCTCGCATCGGCGTCGAACCGCCCTTCCTGCCGGCCGATGCGCGGGATCTGTTGGCTTCTCGCCTTGAAGGTGCGCGTTTCGTGGACGCGACGCATACGCTCGAGCGACTGCGCTCGATCAAGACACCGCAGGAGCTGGAGAAGCTCAAGGTTGCCTCCGAACTGATCACCGATTCCATGCTCGCCACCATCGCGGCTGCACGAGAGGGATCCACCAAGGGCGAGATTATTGAACGACTGAGGCGAGAAGAGACCAATCGCGGGCTGCATTTCGAGTATTGCCTGCTGACCCTGGGTGCCAGTCACAACCGTGCGGCCTCGCCGCAGGCATGGGCGAAGGGTGAGGTGCTTTCGATTGATTCGGGTGGCAACTACCAGGGCTATATCGGTGACCTTTGCCGGATGGGCGTGCTCGGCGAGCCCGATGCGGAGCTCGAGGACTTGCTAGCTGAAGTCGATGCGATCCAGCAGGCAGCCTTTGCCAGGATCAAGGCCGGGGCAAGAGGCAGTGAGATGATTGCTTCGGCGGAAAAGGTTTTGAAAAGCTCGCCTTCGGCCGCCTTTACCGACTTCTTCTGCCACGGCATGGGGCTCATCAGCCACGAAGCACCGTTCCTGATGACCAACCACCCCGTCGCCTATGAAGGCGTAGATGCGGATCGGCCCCTGGAGGCAGGCATGGTCATTTCCGTCGAGACGACGATGCTTCATCCGCAACGCGGTTTCATCAAGCTCGAGGATACGCTCGCCGTCACGAAGGACGGATACGAAATGTTCGGCAACAGAGGGCGCGGTTGGAACCCTGGGGCGGTTTAGCGAGCGGCGACTGCTGCGAAAGAAGGGCACATGATGGTGTGCCGGGCTGGTATCAGATGTGGTGGATCTCGGTGTCTAGAACCTCAAGGCATTTCCCCATGAAGGCATGGGCCCTTCAGTCCTTTGCCGACACCATCATGCCGTCGGCAGCGACCCGGTTGGGGGCAGGTCCATACGGGTGCCGCCAAACCATTATTGACTTGCTCAAGGGCTAGGGCCATCTGGCCGAGGGCGTTGCCAGTTCGAAAGAGGAGATCAGGAGTGGGCGTCTCCTAGTGCAGAGACACGCCCTCGATTCGGGTCTGCAGGTAACCACTTAGGCCCTCTTCCTCAAACATCATCGCGCCCCCATTGGTAGGGATCACTGTGGGTGCAGCAAATCCCACGCTTCCTTGCAGTGCAGCCAAAGCGGCACTTTGGAAACGGAGGCTTTCGACCGCCTCTTGTCGTGCCGGCGTCTTCAGGATCAATTGGCGGCCGTCGGACAGGGAGACCTCTACAGTGCGCTCGACCTCGGAGGATAAGACCGCAGTCGATCCTTCCAGTCCGTAGTGCCGCTTGAGCAGTGTCGCCGAAATGTCGGGTTCTGACTCGTCTGGCGGCGAGGACAGAATGGCGGTTGCGGCACGAAAATAGGCTTCTGTCGACGCTGCAGCATGCGGCAGGTGACGGGAGGCCGGAGCCGCAGAGCTGTTGCGCCGGCCTAGTTCCTGATCAGCAGCAAGTCCACTAAGATCGCCCAATTTGAAGATCCTCGTCCGTTCATGGTGCTTTTCGGGCTGCGAAGTTGGATACCCTGATCTAATCTGACTAGCTCAGAGCAGGCACTCCAGCATAGCTCAGTGGCCCGCGCGCGTTTTCGTCCCTGAACAGCTGTTGCCTTATCTCAAGTCAGAGCCCGAAAACGCCAGGCAGCTGCGAAATATCGCGGATCTCGGTGTATTCATAATAAGGGTTGGCCGGCTCGTGGCCGCGGTTGACCCACACCTTGCTTTTGATACCCAGGTCATAGGCGGACATGAGGTCGTGACGGAAAGACGACGAAACGTGCGTGATGTCTTCCGGTCCGCATCCCAACATGTCGAACATATATTCGAACGCCTTGAGGTGCGGTTTGTAAGCTCCCGCTTCTTCTGCGGTGTAGACGGCATGAAACGGCGCGCCTAGCTTTGCCACATTCGACGGGATCTGGGCCACCATGGAGTTTGTGAGAATGACCAGCGGGATTTCCTTGGCTAATTTGGCTAGGCCCTCGGGCACATCCGGATGCGGTCCCCAGGTCGGTACGCGGTTGTAGATGGTTTCGGCGTCTTCGGGCCTGAATGCAACCTTGTTGCGGCGGCACGTGCGCTCCAACGCGTTGTGAACAACGTCGGCATAGGGCTTCCAGTCCTGCAATACCTCATCGATGCGGTACGCTTGGAAGTTCCTGATGAATTCGTCCATGCTCGGCCCATCCAGAAGATGACCGAACAGATCACGAGCGGCTTCCGCCATTTGAAAGTTGATTAGCGTACCATGGCAGTCGAATGTTACGTATTTTGGCCTGAAGCGATCCATATCCTTGGCTCCTGTGAACTCTACGGCATGGACGAAGCATAGTTGCAGTTGTTGGAAGAATGTGCCGGAATGCTTCGTCTTTCAGCAGAAGTCTCTTCGGTTGCAGCAAATCCCGCACAACCTTTCGCTGGCGCCGCGTCTCGCATTTGGTCGTGTCCTGAGTTGAGCTGTTGCTCCACCGAAGGCAGCCGTTCGCGTGCGCTGATTTTGACAGCGTTGTGTTGGAAGCCGAATAGAGCATTGCGGTCTGTCTCTCATGGCACAAACCCCCACCTTATCGGCGGCAACCTTGGCTACCTGGTCGGCGACAGCGTGTCGGACCCGCATCTGCTCATACTGGCGGCGGGGCGCAGGAACTCGGATTCCCGCTCTCCGCGTGCTTTTGCGACTGCGTAGCGCGACGCCTGCCGGATGTCACGCAAAACGATATCGGGCACGCGTTCTCGCCCTTCTGGAATGAGCCAGATTGACAAGAAGACATCACTTTGAGCCACTACGGAGAATACGATGCGAATAATGAAGGCGCTCTTCCTTACGCTGGCGCTCGCCGCGCCTATATCGGTCTTCCCGCCCATGCAGAGAGGCTGAAAGTGGCTGGGCCAGGGGAAGTCACCGGTATCGAGCCCGCACAGACTGGCTATGTCTTTAGCCGTCTTCAGGGAGCCGAACCGCTTTTTACGACAGACGAGCAAGGCGCACTGGTTCCAGGTCTTGCGGAAAAATGGGCGGTTTCGCAGGACGGCCTCAGGCTGGGCCTTTACGCTGCGCAGCAAGGCAACCTTCCATGATGGAACCCCGTTCACTGCCGAAAATGCTGCCGTCAGCCTTAAGAGGGCACTCGCGGTGTCGGCGTGTTGTCTCAAGCTCCGATTGCCGAGATTGCGGGCGAAGGCAGCGATATCCGCATGCGACTGACCAATTCCTTTTCCGCATTGCCTGCTTATCTCGGCTTGGCTTTGTAGGATTCTACAACTGCAAACCGATACCGATCCGTGCTGATTTCACCGCCGAGCAACAACGACGGAGAAATTCATGCAGATTCTCGCGATCTCGAAGCCACGGAATGACGAAGAAGCCCGGCTTCTCCACAGGCACCACCAACTGCGCGCCCGGATCTTTTCCGACCGGTTGGGCTGGGACGTTGACGTTATTGACGGTCGGGAGTCAGACACTTTCGACGCGCTGATGCCAACCTACATCCTCGCAATTTCCAACAACGGTGAAGTGGCAGGGTGCGCGAGGCTGCTTCCGGCGCTTGGCCCGACCATGGTTACGGATGTCTTTCCCTCGCTACTTCCGAATGGACAGCTCAACGCGCACTCCGCGATGATCGAAAGCTCCCGCTTCTGCGTCGACACTAGTCTCGGGGAGGGCAGGGGAGCCGGCTCGGTACATGAGGCAACGCTGACGATGTTCGCAGGCATAATTGAATGGTGCATGGCGAATGGTTTCACCGAAATCGTCACGGTGACCGACCTCCGCTTCGAGCGGATCCTCGCTCGTGTTGGCTGGCCGCTGCAGCGGTTGGGGGAGCCGAAGAAGGTCGGCGTGACGATGGCCGTGGCGGGCATCCTACCCGCCGACGCCGGTACATTTCAAAAACTCCGCCGATCTAACTACCGATCTGAATGCACCCCCCTCTGCAAGGCAGCGTAAGGAGAAATCGGTGAACCAGCTTCGCTCTCACCCTCGGCTTGTCCGCAAACTTCAGGAGGCGCTCGGCGATCACCTCTGCGTGGCGCTGGACGATGCAACGGTCGTCGAGATCATGCTCAATCCGGACGGAAAGCTCTTCATCGAGCGGCTCGGCCACGGCGTCGCGCCGGCGGGCGAGATGTCGTCGGCCGCGGCGGAAATGGTGATCGGTACCGTTGCGCATGCGCTTCAGTCAGAGGTGGACACGGAACAGCCGATCATCTCCGGAGAGCTGCCGATCGGTGGCCACCGCTTTGAAGGTCTTTTGCCGCCGGTGGTCGCCAAGCCTGCCTTCACTATTCGTCGTCGTGCGTCGCGTCTTATCCCGCTCGACGAGTATGTTCGCTCCGACGTGATGACAGAGTACCAGGCATCGACGATCCGCAGCGCGATTTCCTCCAGGCTCAACATCATCATATCCGGGGGAACTGGCTCCGGCAAAACGACGCTCGCGAATGCTGTCATCGACGAGATTGTGAAGAGCGCACCAGAAGACCGGCTCGTCATTCTTGAGGACACCGCAGAGGTTCAATGCGCGGCCCAGAACGCCGTCCTTCTCCACACCAGCGATACCGTTGACATGGCTCGGCTGCTGAAGAGCACCATGCGGCTGCGGCCCGACAGAATTGTGGTCGGTGAAGTCCGCGACGGCGCTGCGCTCACACTACTCAAGGCGTGGAACACCGGCCATCCGGGTGGCGTGGCGACTATCCATTCAAATACAGCGATGTCGGCGCTCCGCCGTCTCGAGCAGCTGACCGCCGAAGCTAGCCAGCAGCCGATGCATGAGGTGATCGGAGAAGCGGTCGATCTCATCGTCTCCATAGAACGGACCCCGCGCGGGCGGCGCGTCCGCGACGTCATTCAGGTCGAGCGCTTCGCGGGCGGCCAGTACGAAATCGAATCCGACCAGCTTACAGAAGAGAAGGAGGCGCGCAATGTCGCGTAGAAATGCCGTCATCGCCGCCGCGCTCCTTGCGGCGCACATCGTTCTCGCCTGCGTCGCGCCGGCGCTCGCCAGTTCGGGCGGCAGTCTTCCCTGGGAAGGGCCGCTGCAGCAAATCCAGGAGTCGATCACCGGGCCGGTCGCGGGAGCTATTGCACTTGCAGCGGTCGCAATTGCTGGCGGCATGCTCATCTTTGGGGGAGAACTGAACGACTTCGCGCGGCGGCTGGTGTATATCGTGCTGGTGGCGGGCATCCTGCTCGGGGCCACCAACATCATCGGCCTGTTCGGCGCAACGGGCGCCTCGATTGGAGCATCGGACGAGCAAACCGAATTCTTCAGCCGAAGCCGAGTAGGGGAGGGGGCTCATGGTTGAGTCCCTGTCCCGTCTAAAACACAACCGCATCCACCGTGCACTTTCGCGTCCGAATCTGCTGATGGGCGCGGACCGGGAACTGGTCTTGCTCACAGGTCTCGCCGCGGTCATCCTGATCTTTGTGGTCTTGACAATATATTCCGCGCTCTTCGGGGTTGCCGTCTGGATCGGCATCGTCGGGCTCTTGAGAATGATGGCAAAGGCGGACCCGCTGATGCGTCAGGTCTACATCCGGCACATTTCTTACAAGCCCTACTACAAGGCGACCACCTCGCCGTGGCGGCGGTATTGAGGAGGTTTGCGTGGTCGCTCTCAAACGGTTCCGGGCAACCGGCCCATCCTTCGCTGATCTCGTCCCCTATGCCGGTCTGGTTGACGATGGCGTCCTGCTATTGAAGGACGGTAGCCTCATGGCTGGCTGGTACTTTGCCGGGCCCGACTCCGAAAGTGCCACCGATCTGGAACGCAATGAACTATCGCGACAGATCAACTCCATCCTGTCACGTCTTGGAAACGGATGGATGATCCAGGTCGAAGCGATCCGTATTCCGACGGTTGACTATCCGTCTGAGGACCGGTGCCACTTCCCGGACCCGGTCACCCGGGCGATTGATGCCGAGCGCCGGGCGCATTTTGCGCGAGATCAGCGGCATTTCGAGAGCAAGCACGCTCTTATCCTCACCTATCGGCACCTGGAGCCCAAAAAGACTGCCCTCAGCAGATACATCTACTCGGACGAGGAGAGCCGCAAGAAAACCTACGCCGACACGGTGCTGTTCATCTTCAAGAACGCTGTCCGGGAGATTGAGCAGTATTTTGCCAACACCCTTTCGATCCGGCGAATGGAAACGCGCGAGGTCGTCGAGAGGGGCGGGGAGAGGGTCGCTCGCTATGACGAACTGCTGCAATTCGTTCGCTTCTGCATTACGGGCGAAAACCATCCAATCCGGCTGCCGGATGCTCCCATGTATCTCGACTGGATCGCGACAGCCGAGCTCAAGCATGGGCTGACGCCAAAGGTTGAAAGCCGCTACCTGGGTGTGGTGGCGATCGACGGACTGCCGGCAGAGAGCTGGCCGGGGATTCTCCACAGCCTCGATCTGATGCCGCTAAGCTATCGCTGGTCATCGCGCTTCATCTTCCTAGATGCGGAGGAGGCGCGGCAAAAGCTCGAGCGCACCCGCAAGAAATGGCAGCAAAAAGTCCGGCCGTTCTTTGACCAGCTATTCCAGACGCAAAGTCGTTCGATCGATCAGGACGCCATGAGCATGGTGGCCGAGACTGAGGATGCTATCGCGCAAGCCTCCTCGCAGTTGGTCGCCTATGGGTATTACACCCCGGTCATCGTTCTATTCGACGGTGATCGCGAAGCCTTGCAGGAGGAGGCGGAGGCAGTACGCAGGCTAATACAGGCCGAAGGCTTCGGAGCGAGGATCGAAACACTCAACGCAACCGACGCCTATCTCGGAAGCCTTCCAGGCAATTGGTACGCAAACGTGCGCGAGCCGCTGATTAATACCAGCAATCTCGCCGACCTCATCCCACTGAACTCTGTTTGGTCGGGCAACCCCGTTGCACCGTGCCCTTTTTGCCCGCCGGACTCGCCACCGCTCATGCAGGTCGCGAGTGGGTCAACACCGTTTCGGCTGAATCTTCATGTCGACGACGTTGGTCACACTCTCATTTTCGGACCGACCGGATCGGGCAAGTCGACGCTTTTGGCACTAATCGCGGCGCAGTTTCGACGCTACGAACGCGCCCAGATCTTTGCCTTTGACAAGGGAAACTCGCTCCTGCCCCTGACGCTCGCCACTGGCGGCGATCACTATGAAATTGGTGGTGGCTCTGAAGAAAAAGGAACGGCACTGGCCTTTTGCCCGCTTTCGGACCTCTCCAGCGAAACTGATCGGGCCTGGGCCACGGAATGGATCGAGATGCTGGTGGCGCTGCAAGGCGTAACCATCACCCCCGATCACCGCAATGCAATTTCCCGGCAGATCGGTTTGATGGTCAGCGCGCCCGGAAGATCGCTATCTGACTTCGCAAGTGGGGTGCAGATGCGTGAAATCAAAGACGCGCTGCATCACTATACCGTTGATGGTCCCATGGGACAGCTTCTCGACGCCGAGGAAGACGGTCTGACGCTCGGTGCCTTTCAGACCTTTGAGATAGAACAACTGATGAACATGGGCGAACGCAATCTCGTGCCTGTACTGACCTATCTGTTCCGGCGGATCGAGAAGCGCCTCGATGGCGCTCCCAGCCTAATCGTGCTGGATGAGGCCTGGCTGATGCTCGGCCATCCAGTGTTCCGCAGCAAGATACGCGAATGGCTGAAAGTGCTGCGTAAGGCCAACTGCGCCGTCGTGCTCGCCACACAGTCGATCTCCGACGCCGAACGCTCCGGGATCATCGACGTGTTGAAGGAATCCTGCCCAACAAAGATCTGCCTTCCGAATGGTGCCGCCAGAGACCCTGGAACTCGCGAGTTCTACGAACGGATCGGATTCAACGAGCGGCAGATCGAGATCGTCTCGAACGCGATTCCCAAGCGCGAATACTACGTCGTCACTCCTGAAGGCCGACGGCTGTTCGATATGGCGCTCGGGCCGCTGGCGCTCAGCTTCGTCGGCGCATCCGGCAAGGAAGACCTCAAGCGCATCCGCGCCCTCTATTCCGAACACGGCCGCGACTGGCCGATCCACTGGCTTCAAATGAAAGGAGTCCACGATGCCGCATCGTTGCTTAACTTCGAATAGATTGCTCGCTGGTCTGGCGGCGTTCGTGGTTGCTACCGGCGAAGCAAAGCCCGCCGAGGCCGGAACCGCCACCGGCGCTGCAACCGAGTGGACGCAGGTCCTCAACAATGGCGAGCTCGTTTCCCTTGTTGGCCAATCCGGCGAGCAAATCCAGAACCAGCTCACCCAGATCAGCCAGTTGGCACAGCAGATCGAAACGCAGCTCAACATCTACCAAAACTTGCTGCAAAACACCGCGACCCTCCCGTCGCATATGTGGGGACAGGTAGAAAGCGACCTCAATCAGTTGCGCAGCATCGTCGACCAAGGGCAAAGCATTTCGTTTTCGATGGGCAATGCGGACGACATACTGCAGCAGCGCTTCCAGAGCTACTCAAGTCTGAAGACCAACCTGCCAGACAATGCTTCTTTTGCGACTACCTATCAGTCCTGGTCGGACATCAACCGGGACACGATCGCCAGCACTTTAAAGGCGGCGAGCTTGACGGCCGAGCAGTTCGACAGCGAGGAAGGTATGATGTCCTCGCTGCGGTCGATGTCCGAAACGGCCGACGGGCAGATGAAGGCCCTGCAGGTGGGCCATCAGATCGCTGCGCAACAGGTCGCGCAGGTGCAGAAGCTTCGCGGTCTTGTCTCCCAGCATATGACGATGATGGGAACGTGGCTTCAGGCCGAGCAGACAGACAAGGACCTCGCGCAGGCACGGCGTGAGAAATTCTTTAGCGGGACTGCTCCCTCCACTTCTGGCGGCGAAAAGATGAAGGTGGAATGGTGAGAACGAAACTGATCCTTGTCGCAATCGCGATATTCCTGGCGTTCGGCAGCACCCGCATCTGGTTCCTCATCTCCGCAAAGCAGGCTGTACAGGAGCGCCGCGAAAAGTTCTTCGGCTCGTCGAAGGAGTACCCAACCTCTGGCGGCGAAAAGATGAAGGTCGAGTGGTGAGCACATGACGGAGATATCTTTTCGGCGGCTCCGAGCCCCGATGCTGGTTACCACCTTCTGCATGATGGCAGCACAGCCAGCCCTCGCTCAAGAAGGTTCAGTTCTTACCTCATTGCAGAGCCAGATCACCACGGCCGCAAAGGGGTGGGAAACGACCGTCATCGATGCGGCAAAAACCTTGTTCTGGATTCTCGCCACGATCGAGATTGGTATCGCGGCCGTCTGGTTGGCTCTGCAGGCCGCATCGCTCGAGAGCTGGTTCGGTGAGCTTGTGAAACGGATCATGTTCGTCGGCTTTTTTGCCTTCGTTTTGGCACAAGGGCCGACCTTCGCGAAGGCAGTGGTCGATAGTCTGTTTCAGATTGGCGCCGGCGGCGGTACTTCGTCGCCAGCCGACGTCTTCAATGCCGGACTCGCCGTTGCGACCAAGATGTCGGAGAAGATACAGTTCGGTCTCTTTGAGGAGAACGCGTTAGCGATCTCGGCTGCTTTTGCCATGGTCGTCGTGGTCATCTCGTTTTCGCTCATTGCCGCGATTTTCGTGTCCGTCATGGTCGAGATGTATATCGGCCTGCTCGCCGGCATGATTATGCTTGGCCTAGGTGGTTCGTCGTATACGAAGGACTTCGCAATCCGATATCTGATCTACGCTTTCTCGGTTGGAATGAAGCTGATGGCGCTTGTCATGATCTCGCGTATCGGCTCGGAGGTGCTGATCGGATTGGCGAACGAACCTGGCGTTGGTGATCAGTTCCAGACAGCGCTCGCAATTGCCGGTATTGCTGTCGTCGTCTTTATCGTCGCGATCTACGTTCCGAACATCATGCAGGGCGTCGTTCAGGGCGCGTCCGTTTCAGGTGGAATGGAGGCGATCAGGCACGGTGGTCAGGCGGCATCCTTCACCACCGGGGCAGGGTTCCTCGCGGCCGGTGCAGCCGGGGCGGGATTCGCGGCGGCTCAAACCGCACGGGCCGCAGGGTCATCCGGTGCAGGTGCCATGCTTCGAGGCTTTGGCGCAGGGATCGGATCCGCAGGAAAAGCGGCCGGCTCGGCTGCCAAGGAGAAGGCCATCGGTTCTCCTGGTGCTTATGCAGGATCGATCCTCGGGCTCGCCAACGCCAAGCTGGACCAGAGTCGCAGCGGGCAGAGCGGGCCAAAGCCACCTCCCGAACGCAAAGACTAACAGCAATCAGAAAGTGATCGATCAATGGCAGCGAACCGCGCCCCAGAAAACCCGTATCTTGCCGCGCGCCAGGAATGGAGTGAGCGATACGGCTCCTATGTCCAGACAGCCGCTGCATGGCGCATCGTCGGCATTCTGGGTCTGACTATGGCAGTGATCGCCTTCGGGTATGCTATGTATCTCAGCACCCAAGTCAAACTGGTTCCCTATATCGTCGAAGTCGACAAACTTGGAACCGCAGCGACCGCCGGGTTCCCTGAACAGATCGAATATGCCGACGTTCGAGTCGTGCGCGCCACGCTCGGCAATTTCGTCACCAGCTTCCGTTCGATCACGCCGGACGCCGTGGTTCAGAAGCAATACATCGACCGAACCTACGCACTCCTTCGGACGTCCGATCCGTCGACGCAGAAGATCAATGACTGGTTCCGAAGCAATTCACCGTTCGAGAAGGCTAAGTTGTCGACGGTCGCCATCGAGGTCAACAACATCGTCGCGCTTTCGAACCAGACCTATCAGATCGACTGGACCGAATACGAACGGGACCGGAAGGGCAAAGAAACGGGCACACGCCGGTTCCGCGGCATCGCGACGGTCACGCTGACGGCGCCACAGGACGAGGCGACCATCCGCCACAATCCAATCGGTCTCTACGTCCGGGATTTCGACTGGACAGCACAGCTATGAGGGCAGGGGACTTCACATGCAAAGAACAGGATTTATCGCAGCCGCCGGCTGCATAGCCGGACTCGTCATTGCGACGACGGGTGCTCATGCACAAAGCATGACGTCGAACGAGGTGAAGGGAACTAACATTTCGCGGAAGTGGCGCGGCACACCCGGACTGGTTACCACCGGGCTGGATGGCAAGGTTATCTTTCTCTTCGGCGAAACTCAGCCGTCCGTCGTCTGCTCGCCGCTGCAGGTCTGCGATATTGAGCTGCAGGGCGGCGAGATCGTCCGCGATGTCCTCGTCGGCGACACCGTTCGCTGGAAGGTGGAGCCGGCGACCTCCGGCGCCACCGGCGGTCAGGCTATCCACTTGATCGTCAAGCCGTCGGAACCGGGTCTCGTCACCTCCATGGTGGTCACGACGTCGCGTCGTACCTATCACATCCAACTCAAGTCCCATCCGAGCCAGTACATGGCCCGCGTTGGCTTCGAATATCCCGAGGATGTCTCGACCAAGCTCGCGGACATTAATGCCCGGCTCGAGACCGAAGGAATACTCGGGACGGCGCCCGATAAACTGAACTTCTCCTACTCGATGAGTGGGAGCGCCTCTTGGAAGCCGAAGCGCGTCTATTCGGATGGTGTAAAAACCTACATTCAGTTTTCCAAATCGATCTCGGGACAGGATGCGCCGGTGCTGTTCGTCGTCAACGGGGGCCAGAACCGCGTCGTCAATTACCGGATGAAGAACGACGTGATGATCGTCGACTACGCAATCGACAAGGCGATCCTCGTCTCCGGAGTTGGCTGGCGGCAACAGAAGATCATCATCCGGCGGGGAGGCTGAGTGATGCGCAAAGCTCTCGTTTTCATCGTTGCTGCCGTTTTTCTTTCCAGTTGCCAAACTGCCGAGGAGGGATTGGACACCAGCTCAAACGCCACTGCGGTGACTGCCCCGGCCGCAAGCGCAATCGCCGGCGATATGGCGAGCCGGCTCGCCGAGCAAATTGGCCCGGCAGGCACCACAACCATCATGATGGGCAAGGGCACGTCGGAGTATGGGATGGCCCTCGAAGCCGCGCTGAAGGGATGGGGCTACACGGTCGTTACCGACGGGAAGATCCGAAAGGACGTGAAACTTGTCGAGCTCGCCTATTCGATCGATGGCGTTGACGGTCAGGTGCTCGCCCGACTCTCCACGCCGTCGATCGCCCTTGGCCGGGTGTATACAGCAACAGCAGTCGGCGCTACGCCGGCAAGCCCGCTTTCCGTCATGCAGCGTAATTGAGGGGAGACAGATATGGTCCAGTCTCTCCATCTTGGTGTGTCGGCTCATGCCGATGATGAGAACAGCATGCGCCGAATCAATCGGCTGCCGATCATCATCGCCATCGTTCTCGTCGCGCTATTCGTTGGCGTGGTCGTGATCGGACTGTCGTGGCGCGGGCTTCCCTTTGCCCGAAATAGCGATATCGACAGTGCTTCGAATACTCCCGCAACCAATTTCGGGGACCAGCTCAAGCGCGGCATTGCCGATGGCATCATCGGTGAGCCGGTCGAGCGGGAAGCGTTTCAGCCAACGCCTGCCGTCGAGCAGAAAGTTGAGGAGGAGGCGCCCGCTGTTGCTCGCCGACCCCTCGAACAGGAAGAGCGACGCCCCCCGCTCGGATCGGAAGAAGAATGGAGGGCCCGTCTGAAGCGGGAGCAGGATGAACAGTATATCCGAGAGGCCCAGCGCCAGCGGATGGCTCGCCTGCAGGCGCGTGCAACGGCGCTGGACTCCCCATTGAAGGTCGATGTTTCCGAAATTGAAAAAGCGGCAACGACTACCACGGACTCGAGCGGCCAAAATTCGACTGGTGCAGCCACGAGGGTCTCGGATCTCTATGCCGCGGCAACGAATGCCGGCCTTATGGGTCAGAATGTCGATCCGAATGGCCAAACCTCAAAGGAAGTTTTTTTCAACCAGGACATCAAAGATCTCGGCTATCTGCCGAACCAGATCGTGAAGCAGATCTCGCCCTACGAGCTGAAACGCGGCTCGGTCGTTCCTGCTACGTTGATCACCGGCCTCAACTCCGATCTGCCGGGACGGATCACAGCGCAGGTGAGCCAGAACGTCTTTGATAGCGCGACGGGCTACCGGCTCCTCATACCGCAGGGTGCGAAGCTGCTCGGCCGCTATGACTCCAAGGTCTCATTCGGGCAGGAAAGGGTCCTTGTCGTCTGGACGGACCTCATTTTTCCGAACGGCTCAACCCTTCAGATCGGGGGCATGGCTGGCACTGACGCGGAAGGATATGGCGGCTTAAAGGACAAGGTCGATCGGCACCTGTGGCGCACGTGGAGTTCGGCGGCACTCGTTGCCTTGATCGGGACCGGGATCGACATGACAATGCCAGAAAGTTCGACGCTTGCGACGCAGGATACGGCATCCGATGCGGCGCGAAGAAACTTCGCCGAATCGTTTGGTCGGGTGGCGGAGCAGACAATCTCGAAGAACCTGAATGTTCAGCCAACAATCCGCATTCGGCCAGGTTACAGATTCAATGTGTTAGTGGACCAGGACATCATTTTCCCGTCCGCTTACCGTGGAATTTAACCACTAAGGGCAGCGACTATGCTCAGCCGCCATGCATTAGGTTGAACCAAGGTGTGGCGGTGCAACCACGCAATATGAGATCCTTCTATTTCCAGCCACCTTCCGGATTGATCGCGCTTGAAAGTTTCGCAGGGCTGGGTAGTAATTTCGCATTGCATCGCGTGACGCGGGTACACCAGGTTTGCGATTCAGACATCGACTGAAGGTCCGAACGCTATCGTTGTCCCACGACCCCCTGTACGCGGGTCAGCCGATCTGCCTCTTCGACGAACGATGCCGGGGAAGACGAGCCGCCGCGTCAGGAACGTAAGGAGAAAAACCGTGGACGCACATGTTCGCTCGCTCATCGATATGCTGGAAGCCGCGAAAGACGAGCATATGATGAAAAGTGCGCTGAAAACCTTTGCGCATTCGTGCGGATATGACCGGTTTGCCTATCTGCAAGCAGAAGCTCTCGAACTCAGGACCTTCAATTCCTATCCCGAACCATGGGAGGGCATTTATCTCGGCGGCGATTATTCACGGGTTGACCCAGTTGTGAGGGAGGGAAAGCACGGGCGAGGTATGTTTTTCTGGACAGCCGACAAGTGGCCTGCCCGAGGATCTTCTCCGCTTCGGCGGTTTCGCGACGAGGCCATTGAGCACGGCATTCGCTGCGGCATCACCATTCCGGTTAAGGGCAGTTTCGGATCCACCATGATGCTGACCTTCGCGTCCTCGGAAAGAAATGTCGATATTTCAGGGATGCTGGATCCCAAGAAGGCGGTTCAGTTGGTGATGGCCGTCCATTACCAGCTGAAAATCATCGCAGCGAAGACTGCAATCAACCCGAAGCGAATGCTGTCGCCGAGCGAAATGGTGTGCCTTGTGTGGGCAACGAAGGGGAGGACCACGCTTGAAACGGCGATGCTCACCGGGATCAAGGCCAGAACCGTGCAGCATTATCTCGACGAGGCGCGCAAAAAATTTGACGCGAAGTCTGTGCCGCAGCTCGTTGCCATTGCGAAGGATCGCGGCCTGGTCTGAGGTCTAATCGGCGCCTTCAAACGGCACGTCTGGAACGTAGCCGAGTGCGTCCAGAATTTCCGAGAGATTCTCCTGATGGGCTTCGGACTTTTTCTGGCGTGCGATATATTCATCCTGAAGCGTCTGGAGCACTGAACTGGAAGTTGACGGGTCGTCGCTTGCACGCGACCACTCGTCATAGACGGCCTGATCGGCTGCGAGAAGCCGGCGGTGTTCGAGGATCGCCGAAACAGCCAGGACCTCTAATTCCGATTTTTGCATCAAACCGCAGCGAGATTGTCTTCCAATTTTTTCGTCTGCCCCGGATGAGCTGGCGTCCTTCATCCTTGTCTCCTCTAACTTCATTTTACGACCGCCAAGAACCGAGGCTTAGTTCGCGTCGCATAGGCTTGCGATTAGATACCAGATTACCGGAGGATAGGAGAGAGTCGAAATCTTCGAACGGTTCACCGTCCCACACGAAGAGAAGCTTCGGCCACCGCGGCATCACCTTGATTCATCAAATGGAATGTCGTTGTAGAGAATACTCCGTGGTGAAATACTCTACAAGCCGTTGCTCTCTCGATCATGGAGATTCGAGAGGTATTTGCACGAAATCTGAAAGCCGCGCGTCGGGCCAAAGGCCTGTCGCAAGAAGAGCTTGCTTATCGCGCAGGTATCGATCGCACCTACATCAGTTCTCTGGAACGCAGCGTTTACAATGCGAGCATCGATGTGGTGGATCGCTTAGCAGTGGTTCTAGACGTAGAAGCGTGTGATTTGCTGAAACGACCGCCGGAGAAGAAGTGAAACCACCACAAGACTGACGAGCAGCGAGATCGAAAAGCTTGGTGAATTTTACCGGGAACGACGCCTCCACTATATATTCTCCACAAGGAGAATGATTATGCCAGCACATCACACGCCTACGCCCCGGCCGAGGCTGCAGCTGTCAGCGAGATCGCTGTAAAGTCTGTGCACAATGCGATCGACAAGCGGATCGTCGCAACTCATCTCGTCGGCGGCAAGGGTCGAGCACTCACAGATGAGGATCTTCTTCGGTTGAAGCTCTGGTATGGCGTCGGATCGATCTTGTCTGCCGAACGCCGCAAACGTCTATTCGATACCAACGACCAGAACCCCGATGCCGATACCGTAAGGGCAGACGACTATCTCATCGTCGACGTTGCGCGGGCAAGGGAGCAGTTGGCCGCCCGCGCCGAGGCGCTTCGAGAGACTGAGCGAATGATCCGGAGCGTCAAGGGAGTCATGGGCGGTGAACCGAAGGGAACTCGCGTTCCAGTGCGAACGATTGCCGCGATGAAGGCGCAAGGTGCAAGCAGCGAGGAAATCGTTGAGGGTTATCCTTCGCTCACCGAACGCATGGTGGAACTTGCCGAGATCTGTGCTGTGGCCCACCCCGCCAGGGGACGGCCACGGAAGCTTTTCGGAGCTGGGCCTGAAGGCGAAATCCGTGAAGCGTCTGCGTCTCCGGAACGAAAGTGCCCCAAAACCCTCCGGCTCTAGCTCGTGAAATTTCTTATAGATGAATGCCCTCACACATCATTCGTGGCCGTGGCCCAAGCTCACGGCCAGGATTGTTTCCAATGTGAATTGGCTCGGGTTTAGCGGCGAAACCGACTGGCATCTGATGCCTCGGATCATCGAGGGGGATTTCATCCTCGTGACGAACAAAGGCCGCGACTTCCGGAAGCTTTGCGGATACCGGCCGTGCAATAGATGCGTGGGCATCGGTTTGAAACATCCTGACGCTGCTCAGCAATCACATGGTCCATAGAATGGACAAGGGCGCTGCCTGCAATTTTTCTCCGAAAGGCGTCACGCGGTCATGATCGTGCAAGACCAGTCCACGCACGAAACGACCGCCAACCGCTTCCTGCAACTGACGCAATCCCCTGAAATCCTCAGTCTTCACCGTCGCTGATGCCTTGACCTCTATTCCGACGATCCGACCACGGCGATCCTCGATGACGACATCGACCTCGTCCTGATCTTTGGTCCTGTAATGCGAAAACGAAAAGCGCCGGTCAGACCAGGAGGCAAGCTTCAAAAGCTCGGAAACAACGAAGCTTTCAAGCAACGCTCCATACCGTGTTCTGTTTTCACGCAGCGCTTCGGATTCGTCCTCCCGCAAGCTCGCCAGCAGTCCCGTATCGAGAAAGTGCAGTTTGGGCGTTTTTATCAGCCGGCTTAACCGGTTGTTCGACCATGGCGTCAGCGTTCTGATCAGAAAAAGCCGCTCGAGAATGGCTACATATTTTTGCGCGGTGACGCTCGACAGTCCCAATGCGGCACCGAAACTGCTGTGGTTCACCAGTTGGCCGGCATGTTCCGCAAGAACATCCAGCAACCGCGGCAGTCGATCGAGTTGATCGATGTTGGCGATGTCGCGAACGTCCCGGTCGAGAATCAGGGCCACGTAGTCTTCCAACCAGGCGACCCGCCGGGCAGGCGTCGCTCTGCGCAAGACCTCCGGATAGCCACCGCGCAGCATGGTTTCCAGAAGATCATCACCAAATATAGCGTCCTCGCCGGTCGCGGGTTCCTCACCAGCGAATAGACGATCCAGCAAATGACCCGGGGTCGAACGGATTTCGGACTGGGCGAAAGGCAGGAGCGGGACCACGGCCATGCGCCCGGCAAGGGAGTCCGCAATCGCGGGCACAGTTGCCAGATTGGCGGAACCTGTGAGTAGAAATCGGCCCGGGGCGTCGTCGCGGTCGACGCTTTCCTTAATTGCCAGTATCAGTTGGGGCGCCCGCTGAACTTCATCGATCACGGCCCTGTTAAGGCCCCGGACAAAACCGACCGGATCAGCCTTGGCAGCACTGAGCGCGCCGGCGTCGTCGAGAGTGATATAGGCGCGATCAGGGCCTGAGAATTGCCGCGCGAGAGTTGTCTTTCCAGCTTGCCTTGGGCCGGCTATCAGGACGACACGAGTGTCGGCAAGCGCAGTCTCGACTATCGGACGAGCCTTGCGATCGATTAATGGTTTGGGAAGGACCTTATCTACCATACGGCCATCCCTAATCGATTCTCCGTCTATTTTAAAGTCATTTCCCGACCAATTTTAATCGCGCAGCCGTCTATATCTGACTTGGCAGCGAACGAAGGTCTCAAATTTCCAGTCGTTTATTTCCCACCGATCCGGGAAAGGTCGATTCGCATCTCCGCCGATCCAACGCTGCGGCTTTTCCCCGGACTTTCAGTGGCCGCATCCTCAGGAGAGCTGTCGGTGGCGTCCGCGTCTGAGGATGACACACTGTCTGTCGTCGCGCTCCCTCCCGGATCAGGAGCCTGAAACACACGCACGCCTTCAAATTCGCCGGTCTTCCAAGCGTAGATCGCATCGTCGAAAATCTGCGGAAAGACCTCGTCGCTGCAAGGGTTGCCGTACCACTTGGCCACAATCCGAAGCACCTTGGCGAACATCGCAGTTCCCTTGCGAAGGTTCTCGCAGGCGTCGATCAGATCGGGCTGCAGATCGGAAGCCTCCTTAACGCCGACGCCGGCCGGAAACTGCGTCAGGCCGACACGCACCACCGCTTGGCCGACATACTGGCGGACGATCGCGATGGCTTCGTCCGGCGTCGTCGCCTTCGGGGTGAGGATCAATCGGCCACCTGATTTGACGGTGACGGCAAGTGGATCATTTGCGCCCGCGGCGGTCACGAACTGCTCGACGATCGGGGGCTTCAACGAGGGGTCTGCGCATTGTTGAATCAGGGCAGCGTCGAGCATGGCGTCTCCTTTGGGTTTCACGTGTTGAAGGAAAAAACGATTGGCTTTGCAAAAAGCCGCGCCCAGGCTTGAGTGCTGGCGCGCTGGATGGCGACGATCGATGTCCCCTTGGTCCACCAGCCATTGCCGACAGCGACGATGAAGTCCGGCTCCTGCAGCAGGGACTGCAGGACGGGCCAGACGATCAGTTGCTCGTAGCAGATCAGCGGTGCGATCCGAGCGTCGGCGGCGGTCACAAGCGGGTTGGCGAAGAAATGCGCCCGCGCGCTGCCGCTCTGACCCAGCAGGGCGCGCCAAGGCTGCCACATCGAGCCCGGAACAGGCATACGTTCGCGATAGAGGATTTGAGCGCCGTCGCCTGAAATCGCGACCAAAACATTGTCGTATCCGTCCGCATCGGTGATGGCGGCGCCGGCAATGACGGTGGCGTCACTTTCCTGCAGTGCTTTTACCCAAAGCCGCTCGACGGTGGGCGTCCAGAAGCCGAGAGAACTTTCGGGAAGAACAACGGTGCGGGTGCCGCCGGATGCCTGCCCCTTCATCGTGGCAATCAGATCACGGTGACGCGCAATGCTGACGTCGCGACCGAGCGAAGCTCCGAACTGGAGATCGACGCCCCGCCAGCCCTCCGGTAGTTTCGGTGGGTCCCAGGTTGCGGCGGACCATGCCCAAAACCCAATGAGGACGATCGGGACAGCCGGCCACATGCGGGTAACGAGGCCCATGAGGCCGGCTGTCGTGGCAACCAGCCCCCACCATCCCCACCCTGGAAACAGCACGCCCGCGGCGGTGATCGGATGCGCCCAACCGGTGGTGCCAAATGGGGGGATAGCCATGAGCGCGGCCGCCACCAGATAGCAAATCGGACGAATGCCAGAATGCCTTGTCCAGAGGATCGCGTGGACCGCGACAAAGCTCAAAGATGCGCAGAGCCATAGAGCCAAGCCAGGCCACAGGTCGAACGCGTAAAAGGCCGCCACGCCTTGTGGCAGACCGCGTGATGCAGCGAGAAAATAGCCGGCCGAGACACACGCAGCCGTCAGCCTCTTTCGCGCAAGCGCCCAGAGGGTTGGAAACGTGCATGCGAGCGGAAGGAGAAGGACGTTCCCGCTCCAAGCAACCGTTCCGGCAATGATTGAAGCGGTAATCAACAGGACCGGCCGAACGTGCTCACAGTGCATTGGTGAGCACCGGTTGCGCCAGGCCGAGGATGCCCGCGACGGGAAGGGGTCCGAAGTAGCGGGAGTCATAGGAGCTCCTGAACGGTGAGTGCAGGAAGACGCTTTCTGCCGGCACGACGCCGCCGGAATAAGGCACCATCGGCCGACCCTCGCCGTCGCGCTGAGCCAGATCGGAGAAAGGGATCGCATGCCCGTCGATCGTGACGCCCGCACCGATTTCGACATGCTGCCCGGGAACCGCGATGACCGTCTTGATGAGCGGCGCGACCCCGCCCGGGCAGGTTCCGAAGCGGAGATAGCCACGCGCTCTGGCCTCTCGCATGACAGGCGTTTGCGGAGGACAAATGAAGACGAGATCGCCTGTCGACACCACTCGATTGAGCGCCGAGATGCGCCAGAGGCCAAGGGATTCGCTCGGTGTCAGGTTGATGCGGTAGCCGCCGATGATGGCCGCAGCAACACTGGCGGCAAGGGTGGTTGCTGCCACCAGCAAAAGCACGACGGCATTCGGTCTTTGCGTAGGTCCCTTCCGAGGTGCAGACACTTGCGCCGTCATTTCAAGGAGATCCCCTGGCTCTTTTTCTGGCACAGGCTTTCTGCCTGCTTCAACGCCTCGGTCGTGCGCTCATGCGCGGCCAGCTGCTGCACCGTCCGCATCGAATTCCACGCCGATTGCACTTCGGCCTTCTGCCCGGCCGTCATTGCACCCGTGATCGCATTGAAGGTCTGGCCGCTGGAGTCCTTGGCAGCCAGAGGAACGAAGGTCCGTTCGCCGAAACGCTCCGCTACAGCCTTAGCGAAACCCTCGAGCTCGGCCTTCACTTGTCTGTTGGCAAGCGCATATTCGAGACCGGCCGGCAGGTCGTTCCGGTCGATCGCATCGCGCACACGTTCAAGGGTCTCCTTTGCGTTTGCCGAGAGCGCCGGAATATCGATCGACATCTTCAGACGAACGGCGCGTTCCGCGACCTCAAACTTCCGTTCGGCTTCCGCCCGTTGGCGCAGATAGCGTTCCAGATTTCGGGCAAGAGCCGGCGCGTTGGTCAGCGCCATTGCTCGCGCCTGCTTGTCTGTGCCGCTTGCCAGTAGACCGGTCTTGCCTTTCAACGCGCCGAAGCTTTCCGGTTGGTCGCGGATCCTGCTGATGGTGGCATCCGCCACCGCTCCATCCTTCAGCAGGGCGACGACATTGATTGCTTTAAACGCCCTTCCCGGCTGCGCATAGACGAGGTGGAAACGGGTCGAAACCTCCTCCCACTGCTTCTTCAAGCCGCGATCGGCTGCGACCTTGTCCTCGACCGCCTGGTCGACTGACTTTGCGAAGGTGGTAATGCCGGAAACCATAGGTTTTGCCTTCCTGACTGTGTCCTGGAGTGGAGATTTCACAGAGCTGATGATGAACCCGAGCTTGGCGGCAACTGCGGCAAGGCGCGCACCAAGATCGATGAGCTTTTGCTTTTGCCCGACCGTCCATTCCAGCCGATCGCGAAGGAGCGTCCGGGCCACGTTGCCGAGATTGAGGCCGCGAGCTTCGGCGAAGCAAAGGGCTTGCCGGTAAAAACTGCCTTTCTCGTAGTCGAGCGTCGTTTCCTTGGCGTGCCTGCGCGAGAGGACAGGGATCAAACCGCCGGCCTTGGCGAAGGATCGGCGGCCATAATAGACGGCCAGATCCTCACGGTGACGAGTCATGGCGACATAGGTGAGGTGCCGATCGAGCGACAGCGACGCGAGCACCTTCACCCGATCGACGGTGGCGCCCTGGCTCTTGTGGATCGTCGTGGCATAGCCATAATCGAGGTCGTTGTAGAAGCGCTGTTCGACCAGCACTTGGCGCGTATGCTCGCCATCGCCGACCTTCGCGATGATGGGGCCCGGCCCGGTCTCAACGACCTTGGCCAACATGCCATTCTTGACACCGAGTGAGCCCTCGTTCTTGAGGAACACGATCTGGTCGCCGACCGCGAAGTTGCGATCGCCATCCGCCGTCTTGAACACGATTCCTTCATCGAGAACGCCGCGTTCGATGAGCTTGATGCGCGCCATCTGGTTCAGCATGCGAACGTCCCTGCGTAAATGGGCAAGGATCAGCGACGTCTTCGCCGGATCGTAATCGCGGTCCCAGGCGGCGATGAGATTGTCGACGGCATCGGCCTTCAGATCCCACCCGATCACCTTGCCATTGGCATGGTAGGCGTCGACTGCCTTGCCGACGTTGCCGCGCGCCAGGTCGAGCGAGGCATCGCGCATCCATTGCTGGCGCTGGCGATAGATGGTTTCGAGTTTCGCATAGCCAATGCGATCGGAAATGGCGCGAAACGCGGCGCCTGCTTCGATCGGTTGGAGCTGTTCGGGATCGCCGACGAGAACGAGCTTGGCGTCGGCCTTCGTTACTGCTTCGACGAACAGCGCCATCTGCCGCGACGACACCATGCCGGCTTCGTCCAGGACGAAGACCGTCTTGCTATCGAGCTGGTTACGCCCCCCGTTCCAGCGCAGTTCCCAGGACGACAGCGTACGAGAGACGATCCCGGCTTCCTTCTCAAGGCCCTCGGCCGCCTTGCCGGCGAGTGCGCCGCCGACAACCCGATAGCCGGCCGCTTCCCAGGCCTCGCGCGCCGCTTTCATCATCGTCGTCTTGCCGGCGCCGGCGCGGCCGATCACGGCGGCAATCCGCTCCGATCCCGATACATGCTCGATCGCGGTTCTCTGCTCTTCCGACAGGCGGTCATGACGGGCAAAGGTCGCCGCGAGGACCGTTTCCCGCACCCCGTGCGACGAACGCTGAGAGAGCCAGAGCGCGCGATCGGCCATCTCCGCTTCAAGCCGGATCATGTCGCGCGTCGTGTACTTGGCGGGCAATCTGGAACCCGTGGCAAAGTCGATCCGCTCGCGCTCAAGGCGCAAGGTCTCGGGGTGCAGGATGATACGGACCATGAGGCTTTGGAACAGGGCGGGATCGTCGATGTACCGATGCAAGATCTTGGCGACATCACGTTCGTCGAACACGCTTTTCTCACGCGTAATCAGGTCGAGGACGACTTTCGGACTCCGGTCGATCCGTCTCGCGTTCTCGGCTCTTCGCGCGTCCTGCAGTTCGACGCGCTCTAGCTTAACCGGCTTCGAGGCCTCATCGGATTTCCGTTCGATCGCTTTGGTGCCGACACCAAGGTGGATGGTCGGTGCAAGATCGATCCTTTGCTTTTCGAAGGATCGTCCATCGACGCGAAGGTCGAGACCGGCCAGCGCCAGATGCCGGTTCTGGCAAGCAAACCATCCGTCGCGAAACGCGTTGAAATCGTCGATACCTCCAGCCCAGAGTTCATAGACGATCTTGCCTGAAGCGTTGCGGATCGGATTGCCGTCCGGCCCGAGTACGGCAACCTTCTTGGCGCCGAAGCCGTCTTTAGTCAGCGGCCGCAACGTCGTCATCACATGAACGTGCGGATTGCCAGGGGCGTCGTGATAGACCCAGTCGGCCACCATGCCCTTCGATGTAATGTGGCGCTCGGCAAAATCCCGTACGAGCGCAATGTTCTGCTCGGCGGTTAGTTCGATCGGCAGTGCAATGGTGACGTCCTTGGCAAGCTGGGCATCGGAGCGCTTCTCGAAATCTTCGACCTTATTCCAGAAGACTTCGGAGGCGCCGGCGACTGAACGATTCGCGACCATGAAGCGTAGCCAGTCTGGCGCGTCGGCGGGGATCACGAACTCTTCATGCAGCAGACCCTGCTTGCGGGTGTAGTCAATGGTCCTTGCTTCCCGCTCGTAGTCCATCTTGGCGCAGTGGCGATAGGCCGCCGACAGGACGGCACTGCGGCCGGAGCCACGGGCGACGACGCTGACGGAGAAATGGGGGACTGCCACGGCGAATTCTTTCCCGGCTGCGAACGAAATCAACTGGTTCGTCGGGAGCGGACGTCCCCGCCAGGGCGCAAAAGCAGAGCGTCGCATCAGCGACGTATAATTGCGCCCTTGGAAGCCGCTCCTTCGGAACGGCCGGGATGATCCACCAAAGCATCGCCCTCGGCGATTGTAGGATTCACAGTAGTGCGTTCCGCACTCACTTCCCTGAAACAGGGTTCGAAAGACAAACTTTCTCACTCAGGGAGACGAACGGAATGAAGAAGCCATCCTCCAAAATTCGAGCCGAAATCGCGCAGCTGCAGGAGCAACTCAAGGCCGCTGAAACGCGTGAGGCGGAGCGCATCGGTCGGATTGCCCTCAAGGCCGGTCTCGGCGAGATCGAGGTCGACGAGACACAGCTACAGGCGGCTTTTGAGGACCTGGCGAAGCGGTTTCGGGGAGGCGAGGTTCGCACGACCGGAGGGAAGAGGGGAGCTGGCGTCGGCGAAAGCAGCGCATCGTCTGCGCAGAACGCGGCTGGCGCGGCTGCGGGCGGGACTGCTGAGGCTTAAGCGGATGGCGCGCACAACCACATCCGACGCCCGAAAGAAGGACACGCGGGAAAAGATCGAGCTCGGCGGCCTGATCGTCAAAGCGGGTCTTCGCTACGAGAAACGCGCGCTTCTGCTGGGCGCGCTCATCGATTTGAGCCAGCGCTTGAAAAGCAACGACACCGAACGCTCGCGACTAATGGCGATCGGCGCGGAGGCCTTTGGCAATTGCGATGAATAGGATCATTCTTTTCATCGCGCCTGTCGCGCTGATGTTCCTGGTCACGATCGGATTGACCGGGATCGAACACTGGCTGTCGGGGTTTGGAAAGTCGGAGGCTGCTCGGCAGACGCTCGGCCGGGCGGGCATTGCCCTGCCTTATGTCTCAGCGGCCGCCATCGGCATCGTTTTCCTGTTCGCGAGCGCCAGCGCGATCAGGATCAAGACGGCCGGATGGGGCGTCGTTGCCGGTGGTATAGCGACGATCGCTGTCGCCATCGCTCGCGAGGCGATCAGGCTGTCGACATTCGGCAACCAGGTTCCGGTCGGCAAGTCCATCCTCTCCTATGTCGATCCCTCGACGCTGATGGGAGTGGCGGCGGCAGCGATATCTGCCTGCTTCGCTCTACGTGTCGCGCTCGTTGGCAATGCGGCCTTCGCCAGCGCCGAGCCGAAGCGCATTCGCGGCAAGCGGGCGCTGCATGGCGAGGCCGACTGGATGAAAATGCAGGACGCGGAAAAACTCTTTGCTGACTCGGGCGGCATCGTCATTGGCGAGCGCTACCGTGTCGACAGGGACAGCACAGCGGCGCGCTCGTTCCGTGCCGATGACCCGGAAACGTGGGGCGCCGGCGGCAAGTCGCCGCTGCTGTGTTTCGACGGTTCGTTCGGATCGTCGCACGGCATCGTCTTCGCCGGATCGGGCGGCTTCAAGACGACATCGGTGACGATCCCTACGGCACTCAAATGGGGTGGATCCCTTATCGTTCTCGATCCGTCGAGCGAGCTGGCGCCGATGGTTTCAGCCCACAGAACGGGCTCGAACCGAGACTTGTTCGTCCTCGACCCGAAAAGGCCGGAGACTGGCTTCAATGCGCTTGATTGGATCGGGCAATTCGGCGGCACCAAGGAAGAGGACATCGCCTCCGTCGCCTCATGGATCATGAGCGACAGCGGCGGCACGCGCGGTGTACGCGACGACTTCTTCCGTGCCTCGGCCTTGCAGTTGCTGACGGCAATGATCGCCGACGTTTGTCTCTCTGGCCATACGGATGAAGAGAACCAGACGCTTCGCGAGGTTCGCGCCAATCTCTCTGAGCCGGAGCCGCAGTTGCGCCTACGCCTGCAGGAGATCTACGACAATTCGCAGTCTGATTTCGTCAAGGAAAATGTCGCGGCTTTCGTGAACATGACACCCGAAACGTTCTCCGGCGTCTACGCGAATGCGATCAAAGAAACCCATTGGTTGTCGTATCCGAACTATGCCGCGTTGGTTTCCGGAAAGACGTTTTCAACGGGGGATCTCGCCGAAGGGAATACTGACGTCTTCATCAACATTGATCTCAAGACCTTGGAGACACATGCGGGCCTCGCACGCGTCATCATCGGCTCGTTCCTCAACGCGATCTACAATCGCGATGGGTCGATGAAGGGCAGAGCGCTCTTTCTTTTCGATGAGGTGGCGCGGCTCGGTTATATGCGGATCATTGAGACCGCGCGCGATGCCGGCCGCAAGTATGGCATCACCCTTGTCATGGTCTATCAATCGATCGGCCAAATGCGCGAAACCTATGGCGGACGCGATGCCGCCAGCAAGTGGTTCGAGAGTGCGAGTTGGATCAGTTTCGCTGCGATCAACGACCCAGAAACCGCCGACTACATCTCACGCCGCTGCGGCATGACGACGGTCGAGATCGATCAGGTCAGCCGCAGTTCGCAAATCAAGGGATCGTCGCGCACGCGATCAAAGCAGCTGGCGGCGCGGCCATTGATCCAGCCGCATGAAGTACTGCGCATGCGCGCCGACGAGCAGATCGTATTCACCGCCGGCAACGCGCCGCTCAGATGCGGTCGCGCGATCTGGTTTCGGCGTGACGACATGAAGGCTTGCGTCGGAACGAACAGATTCATGAAGCTCAGAAGCACGTCTGAAGCACGTCCGATCGAGCCGACGCGCAGCGCAAGGAGCAAGGCCGATCCAGAAAAATGAAGAGTATCGGAGAAATCAGCATTAGCGACTCCCAACGGGCGAGATTTCGGGAATTCTCGTCGTGCGAGGAGCGGGAATCAGGGCAGCCGCAGGAGCCCCAACTGAATTGCCCGAAGGGGAGGCGGGACCGACTGCGCGCCGCCCCTCGCACACTATCTGAAGCCCCTTGCACGTAAACGCAGGTCAAACCGAAGCCGAGGTAGATTGAGGCAAACAGGAGAGGACCGACCGCCCGCGCAAATCACTGACCGCGATCCTCTGCGCCGCGATCATCATTGCTACGGGAGGCTGGCTTGCCCTCGGGGGCGCTGGCAACCTCTCCGGAACTGCTAACTGCGGCCAGGACACCGACACCAGGCTCGCTGTCGGCCGCGTTTTTGATCTGCGGCGCCGATCGCCATGTGAACTGCGCCGTCGACGGCCATACGTTCTGGTTTGGCGGGGAGAAAATCCGCATCGCGGATATCGAGCAGACAATTCCGGTCCTGTATGGCACCAGAAAGCCGGAGGCGGCTCGATGCCCGCTCGCGGTTTCTCAATTCGGCCGGTTGGCCCCGCCTTCCGGCGGGGCCTCGCCCGGATCTCAGTCCCGGTTGGGGCGCGACCAGATCAGATGGTACCCGTCCTCGCCTTCGACTTCGGTGAGGGTTGCGTAGATCGGCGCGGGGAAGCTCGGGTCGTCCAGCTTGACCGAGAGGTAGGCGCGGTCCTGCTCGGACCGCTTCTGCCAGGCTGCACCGAGCTCGACGTTGCCGGCGTAGATGCGGAAGTGCGGGCCCTTGTCGGAGGGATTTTCGATGCGGGCGATGCGAGCCTTGACGTTGAGGGCGAGCGTGCGGATCGAGCCGTTGAAGCCGCTTTCGGTGGAGTTGAAGGTGCCGATGGCTGCCATTGTGGTGTTCCTTTCGTTGGGTTTCGGACCGCGCCCTTCGCGGCCTCGATGGCTGTCGCAAGGATCGGGGACGATCGGACCGCACCTGACAAGGCCGGAATGGAATGGAGGACGGCCGGGAGAAACTTTGTTGTTTCGGGAGGAATGAGCGCCTGAGCGCTCAGGGGAAGAAAGTTTTGCATGGCCGTTGCGGGAAGACGATCGAGGCGAAGCCGCTCTCCGATCAGACATGCCTCATCGAGCCCGAGGAGGACGTGGCCAATGCCGACGGATCACTAGGAACGCGGTGATGGCAACGTGCCACGGACTCGCCCAAGCGGAACATAGCAGTGTGGTCAAACCGTTGCTCCATTCCTATGTCCGGGTGCTGGTTCGGTGCCGACGGACCTACCGGCTTGGAGTTGCCTTCAATAATCAACCCGGTATCGAGTGCTCGCAATTCGTCGCCTGGAGGATTCATACGTCAGCAGACAAAGCCGTTTACCGTAGAAATCAAGCAATCCCGAAAGCTCAAACCGACCGACCGCAAAACCTCGATCTGGGGCAAGCTGGACCTAACGCCAGATCAGGGCACGCTCACGGATAGAGAGCAGAGAGAGGCGTCGGCCGTTGGCGGCGACAACGAACGACTCTGAGATTTAGGCCGCGACTTTCTCATCTCAGCTACTCGCCGACAGTTGGCAAATCTTGAACGCAACTTCCAACGACTTTTCGAAGGCTGGTATCGGCAGAAATTCGTAGCGCGAATGGAAGTTGTAGGCGCCGGTGAAGAAGTTCGGTGTCGGTATTCCTCTGGCCGAGAGGACCGCGCCGTCGGTGCCGCCGCGCATCGGGATCACCTTCTTCTCGATCCCGAGTTTTTCCATAGCCTTGAATAGCAGAGCGACGGCACGATCGTCACGAGCGAGGCTCGTGGAGATGTTTCGATAGGTGTCGGTGACGTGGTACCGGACATTCCCGGTCGGATAGCGCGATCTCATTGCTTCCGCCACTTCGGCGATCCGACGTTTGCGCCGATTGAAGCCATCTGTATCGAAATCCCGGATCAATGTGGTCAATATTGCCTCGCTGTCGTTTGCGATGAGGTCCTTGAACCAGAAGAACCCGTCGCGACCTTCTGTGCATTCAGGCGTGTCCTCGCGGTCGAAGTGGGAGATGAAGTCCATCGCCATCAGCAGCGGATTGACGAGCGTACCCTTCGCTGACATCGGGTGCGCACTGACCCCGGTAAAGACGATCTCGCAGGATGCGGCGTTCAATGTCTCCAGGACCACCTCGCCCAGTTCGCAGCAGTCGATCGTGTAAGCAAAATCACAAGGGAAGCGGGAGAGGTCCATCGCCTTGGCGCCGCGTAATCCGATTTCCTCGTCCGGCACGAAGGCAACGAAGACGTCGCCGTGGCCCACCTGCTGATCGAGCCGGGCAAGCAGCGTCATAATGACCGCGATTGCCGCCTTGTTGTCTGCGCCGAGGACACTGGTGCCGTCACCAATGATGATGTCATTCCCCTCCCACTCAAGAACTTCCGGATGTTCGGCGACCCTGAGCCAGATGTCTTCCTGGCGGTTGAGGCAAAGGTCTTTGCCTTCGAAGCGGAGGATTTGCGGGCGGACGAAGGGCGAGAGGCCGACATCGACGGTGTCGAGATGCGCGATAAAGCCGATCGGGGGGACCTCAGGCCTGTTGCCACGTTTGACTCCCGTTACGATGGCATACTCGTCGACCAGCACGTCGTTCATGCCAATTGCGCGCATCTCGTCGGCGAGCAGGGCAGCGAGAGCTGCTTGTCCGGGCGAGGACGGCAAGGATTGGGAGCGGCCGTTGCTTTGACTCTCGATCGCGGAATAGCGAAAAAAGCGGCTGATGAGTTCTTCCCTAACTTCCATGTTGTCCATCCTCGTCCTGAAGAGATTCCCGCTCTTGTCGTCGGCGTTTTTTGGCTGAGATGGGTCGGCCCGCTCCGCTACCGCTGTCGTGGTGGACTGCGGAGTTAACCAGCAAGCCCTTTGGTACGGCGCTCTACAGGCTAAAACCTGATGACACCGACCCCGCCGGAAATCTCGACGTCGACGCCGAATCTCGTCGATTGTTCGGAAAGTCGGCGCAATATCCGTTCGGCGCTTTCGCCTGCGGCTAGATGCGGCGCCAGGCGATGCTCCAGCACCCCATCAGCCAGCGCTTCATCGCCTCCGATGATGACGGGGTGAAGCGTGATCTCGATTAGGCCGTTATCATCGCCGAACGAGCAAAGGCCGATGACGCTCTCCCAGACTTCGGGTGCCGTCCAGGTCGACTTCTCAGAACGCACGTGGAAAATGAAATTCCCGAGACTGTAGAAGATCGGCCGGCGCCGGTAGATCTCGATCGGCTGGAGGACGGGCGCACCGTGGCTCACGAACATATGAGCACCCGCATCGATGCATCGTTTGGCAACGCCACTCACCCAGTCGGGGACCTGATACCAGTCGGACGCCCAATGGTGATGGTGGAGATAGGCGATCACCAGAGATCCGTCCGCGGCCGTAGCCGCGATCGAGGCGAGAATCCTGGCAAGATCGGCCTCATCGATCTTGACGCTGCGTCCGAACCTTTCCGATCGCTTGAAGACCGCACGCGAGATGCCGATTTCGGATTCCGGGGTGAGGCGCGGCGGATCGTCCGGCTGACTGTCGTTGGTGAGATCGATAGCGGTGTACCCAACCTTGTCGCGAATAGCCCGGATTTGATCGAACGCGGTCTCGTCGACCTCGATGACCTGGGACAGCCGAAGCCGATTGACCCCCGGGCGTTCTGGGCGATTGTCCTCGGCGTCGGCCGCGTACATGAAATTCGGACCAGGGCCGCCGTCCATCGCCACGATCGCGACGCGCCGTCCACCGATCATTCCGGTGCCTGCCCGTGAGGCTTGCGCGTGGTCACGGCCGAGGCCGGCATGGAGGAAGGCTCGCTTCTCCACCTCCTCGAGTGTCGAGAGCACGCCGGATGGGCCGAGGTCGAACGCATGGTTGTTCGAAAGGGAAAGCGCGCGAAACCCGATCGCACGAAGGCTGTCGAGAACGGCTGGATCGCTGCAGCCGAAGAAGGATCCCTTAAGTGGCCACCCGCCGTGGCTCCCAAGGATGGTCCCTTCAAAGTTGGTGAACGAGAGATCCGCCTTGCGAAGGAGAGACTGAACCTCACGGAAAGCCGGGGCAGAGATGTCGCGAATATCGTGCTTGATGAGCGATTGGCCAGTCACGGCCAATGTGAACCTGTCATTCATGGAGTCACCCTCTATGGCGATACGTGCCACGTGTTTCAAGAAAATGGTGGTTCGGAGCTGGGCCCATTCGTTGAGACGCCGGCACAGCTCAGCATCTGAAGCGGTGCGGTCGGGCGTTGATGAGCGTGCGCGTGTAGGGATTGTCGGATCGTGAGAAGATGAAATCGGATGGTCCGAAATCCTCGACCCGGCCGTCCTTGAAGATGTAGACCGAACTGCACATCTCCTGGACGATGGCGAGGTCGTGGGAGATGAAGATCATCGTCATCTCGCGCTCGGCGATGGTGTCCTTCAGAAGTTGGATGATCTCGGCCTGCACCGACACGTCGAGTGCCGATGTCGGTTCGTCCGCGACGATGATCTCAGGCGCCGCGAGCAGGGCCCGCGCGATGCAGACGCGCTGCCTCTGACCGCCGGAGAGCTGGTGCGGATAGCGGGCGAGCAGGCTGCGAGCGAGCCCCAACCGATCCATCATCGCCGCTGCGTCCGTCGGTTCTTCCCCGGCGGCGAGCTTCGCGCCGAAGCGGATGCTTTCGTCGAGCGTTTCGGCGATGGTCATGCGGGGGTTCAAGGACGCGGAAGGATCCTGGAAGATCATCTGCACCCGGCCGAGAAGGCCGTTACGGCGACCGCCTCTGGTAACGTCGAATTCGCTGGCACCGATCCGGATCCTGCCCGCAAGCGCCGTATCAAGGCCGGCGATGATACGGCCGAATGTCGTCTTGCCGCTTCCGCTCTCGCCGACAACGCCGGTGATCTTGCCGCGTGGCAGTTGGAGGCCAACGTCGTGCAAGCCGAACTTTGGCTTGCTTCGGCCGCAGCCCCACGCAAAACCCTGCTGCGCGAATTGTTTCGACACGCCGTCGGCGACGAGAAACATCGGCGCCTTGTCGTCTCCGATCGAGGAAACACTTCGGCGGCATCCGTCGTCCGCGCTGGTTGTCAAAGCGGTGACCCGGAGCCTCGGAACGGCGGCGAGCAGTTTGCGTGTGTACTCGTGGCTGGGCTGATCGAGAATGGTGGACGTGCGGTCCGCTTCCACCACCTGTCCTTTGCGCATCACCAGGACCCGATCGGTGATCTCGGAGATCACGCCCATGTCGTGAGTTACGATGATGATGGAAACGCCCGTTTCGTCTACAAGGTTTCGAAGTAGTCCGAGGATCTGCTTCTGGACGGTCGCATCGAGCGCCGAGGTCGGCTCGTCGGCGATGATGATGTCGGGAGAGCCGGCAAGAGCAATCGCTATGACGATGCGCTGCCTTTGTCCTCCGGAGAACTGGTGCGGGTAGTTGCGGTATCGTGGCTCCGGCTCCGGAATTCCGACACGGGCAAGGAGATCGAGGGTGCGGGCCCGCGCCTCGCGCCTGGAAAGTGAGCCATCGACCGCAAGGCAGGTTTCCTCCACCTGGGCACCGATGCTCATCAGCGGATCGAGGGAGGCGGTGTGATCTTGGAAGATCGCTGATATCCGACGCCCTCGCAGCGCCTCGCGCTCATCGGGCGTCATGGTGTGGATCGCCTGACCATTGAACTCGATCGTCCCGGACGTCTGCTGGAGCTCGGGCGAAAGCAGGCCGAGCACGGCATTGCCGAGCGTCGACTTTCCGGCTCCCGACTCGCCGATGATGCCGAGGATCTCGCCGCGTCCGAGTTCCAAACTCACGTCAGAGAGGATTGTCGTCAAGCCGTCTCCCGAAGCGTGGCGAAGGCTAAGGTTCTCAACCCGCAACAGGGGTGTCGTCACGTGTTCCACTGTCATAGCGAATGGTTCCTTGGATCGAGGCTGCGTCGAACGTCCTCACCGACGAGATTGATGCTTGCGATCAGACCGAAGAGGGCGAGCCCCGGGAACAGGCTGATCCAGTATTGACCGGTGAGAAGATACTGGAACCCGTTTGCGACCGCGGAGCCGAGCGAGGGCTTGTCGATCGGAACGCCCAAACCCAGGAAGGAGAGGGTCGCCTCGAGTGCGACGGCATGGCCGACCTCGATCGGGATCAAGGTAACGGCCGGCGCGATGCTGTTCGGAAGCAAGTGGCGGAAGATGATCCGCGACGTCGGCAGCCGCATCAATCGGGTCGCATCCATGTAGGGTTTGTTCGCCTCGCTCAAGGCAACGCCGCGCGCGATCCGCGCATAGGTCGCCCATTGCGCAATGATCAACGCCAGAATGATCCGGTCCACGCCCGGGCCGAGCGTGACGATGGCGATGAGCGCGATCAGGATCGTCGGCAGGCTGAGCTGCAGGTCCACGAGTCGCATGATCGCGACATCGACCCACTTGCCGAAATATGCGGCGCTGACACCGGCCGTCAGCCCGACCAGCGCGGCGATCGCCGCGCTGGTGATCGACACCACCAGGCTGATGCGCAGGCCATAGAGGATAGTACTGACGATGTCGCGGCCGAGCCCGTCCGTCCCGAGCAGGTATAGATAGCCGCCGCTACCGATCGTGCCCGGCGGCGAGGACGCCTCCCATCCGTAGATCTGCAACGGATCGTAGGGGTTCTGTGGTGCGATTGCCGGTGCCGCGATAGCAAGCAAAATGTAGCTCGCAAGCAGCATCTTGGACGCGGTCAGGACTGGTCCATGCGGACGCTTTCGGAGCGCCTTCAAAATTTGAGCTTTCATGACGGGGTCACCTTTCACGAAGACAGGCGCACGCGCGGATCGAGCACGGCATAGAAGAGGTCGACCAGGGCATTCAGCGCGACGAACGCGACCGAGATGAAGGTCAGTGTTGCCATCACCACCGGGCGGTCGAGGAGCTGAATGGAGTCGATCAAGAGCTTGCCGACGCCAGGCCACGAGAAGATCGACTCCACCACCACAGCAAAGGCGAGCATGCCGCCGAACTGCAGGCCGATGATCGTCACGATCGGGACGCTGATGTTCGGGAGCGTATGCCGGAACAGAATTCTCTGCGGCGAAAGCCCTTTGGCGCGGCAAAACCGCGTGTAGTCCAGGCTTTCGACTTCAATCGTTCCCGATCGTGAAAGACGGGCGATCAGCGCGATGTTCGGTATCGCCAACGCCAATGCCGGAAGCACGAGGTGCCACAGCCCGTTGCCGGTGAAGACACTCCATTCCTGCCCCAGGAAACTTGCGGTCGAGCCTCTGCCACCGGATGGGAACCAGCCTGTCAGGATGGCGCCGACGAGGATCAGCATCATCGCCAGCCAGAAGGAGGGGATGCTCAGCGCCGACACGCTCGCCTTGAGCAAGGCCCGATCAAACAGGGTTCCGCTCCGTCGGCCGGCAAGGAGGCCGAGCCCCGTTCCAAGCGGTGCCGCTATGAGCATGGCGACAGACGCGAGTTCCAGCGTCGCCGGCAACTTGGCTATAACCAGCTCGAAGGCCGGCAGATGATAGATGTAGGAGGTGCCGAAGTTTCCGCTGACGACATTGTCGATAAAGACGAGATATTGCCTCCAGATCGGTTGATCCAGTCCGAGCGCGATTGTCGCCTGCCTGATATCTTCTGGCGTGGCGGTTTCGATGTTGACCACGTTGAAGACCGGATTGCCGACGCTGTGGATGCCGATAAATCCGATCAACGACATGACGATGAGGAGCAGGAAGGCTTGCGACAGCCTTCCCAATGCAACTGAAATCATGCCCATGATCGCTTACTCCACTGCCGCAAGCGTCTGCATCGCGGTCGTCCAGCCGCGGGGATGCATCACATAGGAGCCGACCCGCGGACCGTAACCGACGATGTGATGGAAATGGTAGAGCGGTATGATCGGCTGGTCGGCCATAACGAGTTCCGTGGCTTGCGCCAGCGCTTGGTTCCGCTCCGGCCCCACCTCAATGCTCTCCGCCTTTGCGAGCATCGCGTCGAAGGCAACGTTTTGATAGTTCCCGAAGTTCAGGGCACCGGTTCCGCGCTCGCGGTTCGGGGATGCCAGCAGGGTATGGAGGATGATATCGACCGCCTCGCCGGACGTGCCGCCGTACCAGACTGCGTAGTCGCCGGCGGCACGTTTGGTATTGAAGACCGAGAACGGAGCGGCTGATGGCTGGGCGTTTACGCCAATACGCGCCCAGCTTTGGGCGATGGCTTGAAGGCTCTCGGCGTCACCGGGGTAGCGTCCGGCGGGCCCTGCAAGAACGAGGTTGAAGCCGTTCGGAAAGCCTGCCTTCGCAAGAAGGGATTTTGCCTCTTCATAGTTGGGCCTCCCTGGCACCAAATTTGCCGAGGTGCCCGGCAGGCCATTCGGAAATACCTGAGCCGCAGCCGTGCCATAGCCCGCGAGGATCTTGTCGACCAAAATGCCCCGGTCCGTCGCCATCGCAAGCGCAAGGCGAACCAGAGGGTTCTTGAATGGATTGGCGATTGGTTCGCCCGACTTTCCCGTCACGCCCGGAAGTGTCTCCCGCGACACGTCGAATTGCACGAAGTTGACGCGCGCGGCACCCACGCTTGCAATCCTGGCGCCGCGCTCCTTCAAGGAGGCGACGTCGCGTGCCGGAATGGCATCCGCCACATCAATCTCACCGGTGCTGAGCGCCGCAACGCGGGCGGCCGGGTTCTCGATGACCCGGAACGTCACATTGCGCCAGGTGGGCTTGCCGCCCCAATAGTCGTCGTTCCGTATGAGCCTCAGGCTCTCGCCGGAACGCCAGCTTTCGAACCGGTAGGGACCGGTACCGACGGAAGAGTGGCCGGCGTTGAGGTCCTCCGTCGCCTCGAAGCCTCCAACGGGCCGGTTCATCACGAAAATGGAAGAAAAGAAGAGTGGCAGATTGGGGACCGGACCATTGGTCTCGATAAGCACGGTGAGGGGGGCGGGCGCCGAGGCCGACTTGATGCCGCTCACATAGGAGCGAAAGCCGCCGCTAGGCGGTTTGAGGAAGTCACGGATGCGCTCGATCGTGTAGACGACGTCGTCCGCCGTGAAGTCTGAACCGTCATGAAAGCGGACGTTATCGCGGAGCTTAAACTCCCATTGCGTGTCGGACAGCGGCCGCCAGGAGGTGGCAAGGCCAGGCTTCAGCTCGAGATTCTCGTCCTGATAGACCAGCCGCTCGTAGATGTGGGAGAGCAGCGAGGTGTTCTCGTTGAGATTGGCATAGTGCGGATCGAGCGTCATCAGCTTGTAGGACGTGGCGATCCGAAGCTCCCCGGTTTCCTGTGCCTGCGCCGACGTCGACGGAGCACTCCCGAGAAAGATTGAGATCAGAAGCGCGGAAAGCAGGCGTGGACGAAATTGGCTTCCCAGTTTCATTTGAAGTTCCTTGGTTTTCGTTTTTGGAAGAGTCGGAATGCCGCGTTGGGGCAGGCTCTAACGCGTGATTTCCAAGGCGAAATGCTCGCAAAGAGCGCGGTGCGCATGTCTTGTTAGCTCGCCCGCAATCCCGGGATCACGCGAGTGGTTGGACCATCCCCGGAGGCTCGGGTTGGAATTCGGGCGCCGACAGGCGATTACGTGCGCTCGCAACAGAGGCGATATCGATCTTCAGGAGGTCGGCAATGACTGAGCGGATTTGCGGCCAGGGATCTTCTTCGCTTGTGGGGGAGGGTTGCCACTTGGTGATGGCAGCGTGGAGCTTTGCCGTTGCCCCCGCTATCGATCGCGCCGGTGTCCTCCACAGGGCTTTCGCCGCCTCGTCCTCCGCGACGGATGCACGATCTTCAGCTTCGAGAGCCTCGTCGTAGGCTCGCGAACCTGCGGTTTGCTCAAGCGGTGGCGGCAAAACAGCCGGAAAGAGCGCTCTTTCGAGCTGCTGCTGGCGCAAACTAGATTCGCTCAAATGCTGCCAAGCTTTGCACCATTGCTGCCAGACCGCGAGCGCGGGATCGTCGTTCCACGCATACGAAGGCAGGGGCTTCGTCGTGGCAAGCGCTGGACATGTGGGTAAAGACGAGGCCACGAAGGAATGGAAGTCTCCCCGGGTGACCGCAGACAAAGTTCTGCTATTGTCGGAATCAGCCATGATCCGAGCTCCTTACAGCTTGGGTTGTGGTCAGATCGAGCAGGTGTTCCCGCACCTGTTCGATCGTCGCCGATAACTTTTCCTACAAAATGTAGGAAGTCAATCAGAAAGTTTGCCTTGAGTAACGATCTTCTTACGATGGAGCAGTGCCGTGGGGCGCGAGCTATGTTGGGTTGGAGCCAAGCAGAGTTGGCCAAAGCAGCCAGCGTGTCCCGCCAGACCATTGCGGATTTTGAACGGGGAGCTCACGTTCCGATCATCAACAATCTTGCAAGCATCGTCGCGGCCTTCGCCAAGGCAGGAATTGAGTTCATCCCGGAAAATGGTGGCGGCGTGGGTGTTCGTTTCAAGAAGTAGCCGCCCGCTGGGCTATCCATGGTCCAACGGGGTCACCGCTCTTCGAAATCCGACCACGTCGGCAGCACGCTAAGGTCCCTTGATCAGCCAATTGACTCCTGCGCTACCGGTTCTCACAACTGGTGCCGTGCACAACGTTTGTCATTAATACCCCGTCTGTGAAGACGAACGCTCGGACGGCAGGCCTCGCGAGGGGAGGTCCTTTTTCTATTGGAGAAGATCGAGAGCTGCATGTGTCGGCTGCGGCTCGGAGCCAACTAGTGGTGAAAAACTGGCGCTTAGGACCCGGCACAGACTCCCGCTTTGGGTGGAGGACGGAAGTTCACTGCGATGGCGATGAACGTCTGCAGTGCAGACTTAGCGGCCTTCCACTGGACAGAGCGATTTTATCAGGAGCATCCAGTACTCTGTATCGGTCTCCCAGCCCTCCTTCACACAGGGCAGTGTTGCAGCAACTTCGAAGCCATGCCGCTCATACAGTCTTCTTGCACCTGCGTTGTTGTTGGCGACGATGACACTCATCCGACGAAGCGCCTCTTCCCGCGCTATTTGTTCTGCAATAGTGAGTAGCCTCGAGCCAAGTCCTTGCCCCCGGTATTCGGGATAGCAGGCCAGCACATTGACATACCAGCTTTCGAGCGCCCTGTTCTCCAGTTCTTGAAGCGGCCGAAACAGGGCGGGGAAGTCATCGCCAATTGGCTTGGGCTCCGAGCCGATTGGATATCCTGTCAAACTCGCCACGGCGCCGTCTCCAAAGTCCACAACCACGATCTGGCCTTCGCGCAGCTTTTCTATTTGCCGAGCGCAGCCGACCTCCCAAGGCTCCTGCTCGTCCTTTACAAGTCCCTCCCAAATGTACAGGGGCAAACCCTCGCCGGCGAAGTTGACGAGATCCGCCAGCGCCCTTGCATCTGCTTCGGTCGCAACTCGTAGCGGTGGCACAAGCCGGATCATTTGATCCTCCGGAAGCTCTCGGGGCGGCAGTTTATCATAAGAGGTCTTTCGAATGGCGTACATGGAGCCCGTCTCATCAACCTGTACACAGATCGCATGACAGAGTAAGCAATCTCTAATCAATACTTCCGAGGGGAAAGGACAGCAATGGAGTTCGATCTCCGCCGCGTTTTGGACGCGCTTCCGGCCATGGTGTGGATCGCACTGCCGGACGGGCAGCTCGAGCTTGTCAACCGAAGCTGGTCTGAATACACCGGCCTCGGTCTGGACGAAGCCCGTGGCGCGGAATGGCAGGCCGCGGTCAACCCGGACGACCTCCCCGCACTGCTCGAACGCTGGCGGTTGATTCTGGCGTCCGGCCAACCAGGCGAGATGGACGCGCGCGTACGGCGCTTCGACGGGCAGTATCGCCGGGTTCGCGTGCAATGCAGTCCGATGCTCGACAATGCCGGACGGATCATCAAATGGTGCGGAACGGTCACCGATGTCGAGGATTTTCGGCGAGCTGAGGAGACTCTGCGGCGGCGCGAACTTGATTTTCAGTTGATCGTCGACAGCATCCCACTTCCGGTCGCAGTGACGACACCATCAGGCGAGGTCGAAGGCCTTAATCAACTGACCCTCGATTATTTCGGCAGGACATTCGAGGAGCTGAAAGGCTGGAAGGCCTCCGACGTCGTCCATCCGGACGATCTCGAGCGGACGATCGCCGAGCAGCTCGCCGCGCACCAAGGGGACCACGCGTACAATGTCGAGAGCCGCCACCGTCGCGCCGACGGCGTCTACCGGTGGTACAACGTCCTGGGCCTGCCTCTACGGGATCCGCAAGGCAACATCCTTCGCTGGCTCCACATGCTGATCGACATCGATGATCGGAGGCAGGCCGAGGCGGCCCTCCAGGCGGCGAACGACAGGCTGGCGCGTGCATCGCAGGTCGCAAGCCTGGTGGAACTCTCCGCCTCAATCGCGCACGAGGTCAATCAGCCGATTGCCGCTGCACTCGCCAACGCGCAGGCTGCGCTTCGCTGGCTGCGAAGGGAACCGCCTGATCTTGCGGAAGTGAGCGAGGCACTTGACGACGTTGTGAAGGACGGCACGCGAGCCGGAGCTGTCATCGATCGGATACGCTCCCTTTTCAAGAACGCACCGCCGTCGCTTGAGAACTTGGATATCACCGAGGCGCTCACCGAGATCGTTGCCATTAGCCGCGGCAAAGCCCTGAAGAACGGTGTCTTCTTACGGGTCCAACTCTCGGACGGCTTGCCGACCGTCCGAGGAGACCGCGTACAGTTGCAGCAGGTGATGCTCAACTTGATCACCAACGCCATCGAGGCGATGAGCAATGTTGACAATGGTAATCGCAATGTCCGGATCACCGCCGGAAGAGACGACGACAATGTCTTTGTCACCGTGCAGGACTCCGGTCCGGGCTTGACGCAAGCCACCTTGGAGCGTGTCTTCGAACCGTTCTACACGACCAAGCCGACCGGTCTCGGGGTGGGGCTGTCGATCTGCCGTTCAATCATAGAGGCTCACAGCGGTGCGCTCTGGGCAACAAACGCCGAGAAAGGTGGCGCCGTGTTTTCGTTTACTCTTCCCATTCCTGCGTCGGCAAAATGCAGAATAGGCGTTCAGGATCCGGTGACGCCATCTCAAGCGCCTCAACCGCTCGGCGATATGGTCTCGTGAACTGCTTCGGTCAGTCCCATAAGCGAATCGATGAAGGAGACCGCATCAAGTTTAACAGTCGATTGGCTAATACCTTGGTGTTATCTCCGAGACAGTTCCCGTCATGCTATGGTTCCAACGCTTTTAGAGAACATGGCCTTTTAGATGTCGCACAGTCCGGACGATAGAGCGATTGTCCACATCGTCGATGACGATGAAGCGCTGCGTCGCGCGCTAGACCGCCTGTTCCGCTCTGTTGGCCTTGAAACGCGCAGCTATGGAGCAGTCCGCGAATTTATCGATGCCCAGCGACCGGATCTACCCGGATGCATCGTACTCGACGTAAGGCTGCCGGGCATCAACGGCCTTGAATTCCAGGCACAGCTTGGCGGCTTGGGCATCAACTTACCCGTCGTCCTGATGACCGGTCACGGCGATATCCCCATGACTGTTCAGGCCATGAAGGCCGGGGCCGTAGACTTTCTGTCGAAACCTTTCCGCGACCAGGACATGCTCGATGCGGTGAGCACGGCGATCAACCGCGATCGCAGCCGACGCGCCGCGGAAGGCCTTACTGCCGGTCTCAAAGATCGCTTTGCCACATTATCGACTCGCGAGCGGGAAGTCATGATGCTGGCTACCTCCGGCAGGATGAACAAGCAGATCGCCGGGGATCTGGGTCTCAGCGAGGTAACGGTCAAAATCCATCGTGGCGCGGCGATGCGCAAGATGGGTGCTCGTACGCTCGCCGATCTGGTGCGAATGGCCGACGCCTTGAACCTGGCACTTGAGCACTGACGCTAACACCTGAGTATGATTTTCAACTGGTGGTGCGTGTGCGAGGCTGACGGTCAGCGCTCCGCCTATCTCCGCGGCCAAGCTAACAAGAAGCGAGTGACACCGCGTGGCTGGGGAACCACTCATCTCCATTATCGACGACGATCAGGCGATGCGGTCAGCGCTTGTCAGGCTGATCCGTTCTCTCGGATATGTTGCCCGTGGTTTCGCATCAGCCGAGGAATTCATCGAAGCGGGTGTCATGCCGGGTTGTTCCTGCGTCGTCACGGACGTCCAGATGCCGGGCATGAGCGGCATTCATCTGACAAGATTGATCGCGGAGCGGCAATCCCAGGTGCCTGTGATCTTGATTACCGCTCGTACTGAGCCTGGCATCGAGGAGCGCGCCATTGCCAGCGGGGCCGTGGCCTTCTTCAGGAAGCCGTTAGACACCACGGCCTTCATTGAATGTCTGGAAATCGTGATGAGCGCATGAGCCCACCCTGCCCACGTCTGCCCCGCACTGGATGACTCGCGCAAAGGGTCAGGCTCCCAATATCAAACTGCTGGCTCACTGCTGACAAAACGGTGCGGGGCTGATGGTTGCCTCCTGCACAGGTGGCAGCCATGAACTGAACTGATCGGCGGCATCGGCCAGTGATCTCTCTCATACCAAGGTATGAACGGCATAGCCGCTCGTACGATGGCGTCGACGGCATTCGTCCAGCAGCATGCTCATAAGCGAACCTGGTACGTGTGAAACGTGCGCTGGCAAACGGAGAAACACATGCAGCAAATCACCTCCAAACTACCCGTCAGCAATGCCGGGGATCTTTCAAAGCATTGGAGATGACGATGATCGCATTCAGCAGTATGATCGCCACCGCGACCTCGAGCCTGGGCATGGCGACGTGCGCTCCTGCCGCGCTAGCGGAGACCTCCGGGCAACGAAGCAAAAAACAAAACTGCTCCTTCACCGAAACACACCTGTGAAAAGATCTCTGCGCGATTTCTTCTAGCACGGGCTCTATGATTAAGGGGACGGCTATCAGCCGGTGTTCACATGACTTATGATCTTCTGGTTAACGGCGAAAAATATGCCGTCGATGTCGATGGCGATATTCCACTTCTATGGGTCTTGCGCGACACCATAGGTCTCACTGGAACGAAGTTTGGCTGCGGCATTGCGATGTGCGGTGCCTGTACGGTGCATGTCGATGGCGTGCCCGTGAGGTCGTGTGTCATGCCGGTCGCCGATGCGGCGGCCAAGCCGATCACCACGATCGAGGCGATTGGCGAGACTGCCGAAGGCGCCCGCGTGCAGAAGGCCTGGCTCGACATCGATGTCGTCCAATGCGGCTACTGTCAGTCTGGACAGATCATGTCCGCGGCCGCGCTCCTTGCTGCCAATCCCTCGCCGAGCGACGACGACATCGATGCCGTCATGGCCGGAAATATCTGTCGATGCGGCACCTATCCGCGCATTCGCGCCGCCATCAAGCTCGCTGCAGCGGGGAGGTAATCTGCCATGGCCGTTCACGACAAACTCACCCTTCCGTTATCGCGCCGGCACTTCCTGATTGGCGCATCGCTGACGGGAGCGGGCCTCGTCATTGGCCTGCAGCCTTCGCCTTCGTCCGCTGCCGCAGAGGCGTTTGAACCCAACGCCTTCATTCGCATCCCTGCCGAAGGCAAGGTTGTCTTCGTCATGCCGTCCGTGGAGATGGGACAGGGCATTTATACTTCGGTAGCCATGCTCTTGGCCGAAGAGTTGGAAGTTTCCCTGGATCAGGTGGAGCTTGAGCATGCGCCTGCTGATCCCACGCGTTATGCAAACCCTTTGCTCGGCGACCAGATCACCGGCGGCTCCATCGCAATCCGCGCTGTTTACGAGCCGATGCGCAAGGCGGGCGCTGCCGCTCGCATCATGTTGGTGAACGCTGCTGCGCGTGGCTGGGGCGTCGCGCCCGAGACGTGCAGTGCCGAGGCCGGGCACGTCGTCCACGCCACAAGCGGCCGCCGCGCCGCCTATGGCAGCCTGATACAGGCCGCGGCAGCCGAAGCCGTTCCACAGGAAATGCCACTGAAGCCTGCGTCCAGCTTCAAGCTGATCGGCCAGTCCGTCCGGCGCCTTGACAGTCCGGAAAAGGTCAACGGCACCGCGAAGTTCGGCATCGACTCCCGTCCGCAAGGCGTGTCTTACGCAGCGATCGCAATCTGTCCCCACTTCGGCGGCAAACTGGGCGCGGTCGAAGCCGGACCGGCAATGGCGGTAAAAGGTGTCAAACAAGTTGTCCGGATCGAGGATGCTGTTGCCGTCGTGGCCGACAATACCGGTGCCGCACGAAAGGGCCTCGCTGCTCTCTCTATCGAATGGGAGCCAGGCCCGAATGGCACTCTTTCGCTGGTGGACTTGGAGAAGCGTGCGGAAGAGGCGATTGATGGCAACGCCCTGCCGCACATCAACGAGGGCAATGTTGCAAAAGCCGAAGCCGAGCACGGACCTGCGCTGGAGTTCGTCTACCGTCTCCCGATCCTCACCCATTCGGCAATGGAGCCGATGAACTGCACGCTGCACGTTCGCAGCGATGGCTGTGACGTGTGGGTTGGTACGCAGGTCATGGGGCGAGCGAGGCAAGCCGTCGCCGATGTGACCGGGCTTCCGTTGGAGAAGGTCATTGTGCACAACCACCTGCTGGGCGGTGGTTTCGGGCGGCGGCTTGATGTCGACGGGATCATTTTGGCGGCGAAAATCGCAAAGCAGGTCGAGGGCCCGGTCAAGGTCACTTGGAGCCGCGAGGAGGACATCCGCCACGACTGCTATCGTTACCTGAACTACAGCAAGGTCACGGCGACCTTGGGCGCCGACGGCATGCCCGTTTCCTGGCGTCACCGCGTCATCGGCCCTGCCGTAATGGCGCGCTGGCTGCCGGCCTTCACCCGCGATGGCATAGACCTCGACATCATGGCGGGGGCCGAAACCCCCTATGCGATCCCGAACAAATATACCGACTTCGTGCGCCATGAGGCACCGGAGGGAATGTTGACTGGCAACTGGCGCGGAGTCGGTGCCACACGCAACCTTCCTGCCATAGAAGGCGGCATCGACGAGTTGGCCCATGCCGCCGGCGTCGATCCGCTGGAATACCGCAGGCGCCTGCTTCAGCATAAGCCGCGTCTCCTCGCCGCGCTTGATCTTGCGGCGGAGAAGGCCGGTTGGGCAACCGCTCTGCCCCCTGGTAAGGGAAGAGGCATTGCACTTTCGGAGGATTTCGGCAGTTTCGCGGCGATGATCTCGGAAATGAGCGTGGGGGACGACGGAAGCCTAAGGACCGAGCGCATCATCTGCGCCGTCGACTGCGGCCAGGTCATCAATCCGGACACGGTCGAAGCCCAGATACAGAGCGGCATCATTTACGGTCTGAGCGCTGCTCTCTATGGACGCATCACAGTCCAGAACGGCGCCGTCGTGGAGGGCAACTTCGACGATTCTCCGGTTCTGAGAATAAACGAGACGCCGAAGATAGAGGTTCATATCGTGCCAAGTTCCGAGGCGCCAGGCGGCATAGGAGAGGTCGGCACACCGGGCGTCGCGCCCTCGCTCCTCAATGCGATCTTTGTGGCAACCGGCAAGCGTCTGCGCTCGCTGCCGATCGACCATAACGAATTGCGGAGGGCGTGATCATGATCAAGCGGATTTTCGCCATCCCGCTCGTCGCCGTTCTCGCTGCGACAGGTATCGTTGCCGGTATGGGATCCCTGCAGACTTATGCCGAAACGTCGGATGGTGGAGCCCTCAAGTCCGTTTCCGACTTTGAGGCGATTGCGGACACCAGCTCGCGCTCGAAGGCCATCTTCGAGGAGGCAAGCCGTGTCATCACGCATCCCCGCTGCATCAACTGCCATCCGGCGACCCGCAGCCCGACGCAGGGTGAAGACATGCACCCGCATGTGCCGTTGATGAATGCCAGCGAAAGCTCACTGGGTCGGGCGGGACTTGTCTGCAGCACCTGCCACGGTGCCGAGAATCGTCCGGTGGTCGGCAGCCGCATGAAATCAATTCCGGGGAACGCGCACTGGTCATTGGCGCCGGCCAGCATGGCGTGGCAAGGATTGACGGTGGGCGAGATCTGCCGGCAGGTGAAAGACACGAGCCGGAACGGCAATCGGTCCCTTGCCGATCTCATACGCCACATGGGCGAAGACCATCTGGTCGGCTGGGCCTGGCACCCTGGCGAAGGTCGCAGTGCTCCTCCCGGTTCGCAGGAGACGTTTGCCGCATTGATCGATGCCTGGGTCAGCACCGGTGCCGAATGTCCCGATTAAGGGGCTGAGGGGCACAGGGATGCCAATTACCATTTCGAGAAAAACCCGCCAGTTTCATCATTCACGACGGTGAGGCGGGGGTAAATCTCGGTAGCGCAGCTTTAGGAGCCGCGACGGGGCGGGGAGTGGATAAAGTGTCTTCAGAGTCCCACGGCATGGATCTGCTGCCTGTGATCGGCCTCCTCGGTGCGGCGATCGTCGCGGCTCCCTTGTTCAAACGCCTGGGGCTCGGCTCCGTTCTGGGTTATCTCGCCGGTGGTGTGGTGATTGGCCCGTTCGGACTGAGGCTGCTCGATGATCCGGCATCAATCCTCCAGATCGCCGAGCTCGGCGTCGTCATGTTCCTCTTCATCATCGGTCTGGAGATGAGACCCTCGCGGCTGTGGGGATTGCGGCGCGAGATCTTTGGCCTTGGAGCCGCCCAGGTTGGGCTGTGCGCCGTCTGTCTCACGGCGATCGGTGTGTTCACTGGTTTTCCGGTCGCGCCCTCATTCGTGGCGGGCGCGGGTTTCGTCCTAACGTCGACCGCGATTGTAATGCAGCTCCTTGAGGAGCGCGGCGAGACCTCGACGCCGAAGGGGCAGCGGATCGTCTCAATCCTCCTGCTGGAAGACATGTCGATCGTGCCCTTGCTCGCCCTGGTCGCCTTTCTTGCCCCAATCGTTCCCGGCAGCGCGCTTGCGAGCCAGGGCATCGACTGGTTAGCGATCGGCGTCGGGGTAGCTTCGATCGCCGGTCTGGTACTGGCCGGACGCTATCTCCTGAACCCACTATTCGGCCTAATCGCGAGCGCCCAGGCGCGCGAGGTCATGACGGCCGCAGCGCTGCTGGTAGTGATCGGATCTGCCTATGTGATGCAACTTGGCGGCCTGTCGATGGCGATGGGCGCGTTTCTCGCCGGCGTACTCTTGTCCGAGTCCACGTTCCGGCATCAATTGGAAGCCGATGTCGAACCGTTTCGCGGCATCCTTCTCGGCCTGTTCTTTCTCGCCGTCGGGATGTCTCTCGACCTTGGCGTCGTTGTCCGCAACTGGCAGACGATCCTCTTCTATGTCGCGGCCTATATGGTCGTTAAGGCGCTCGTCATCTACGTGGTCGCACGGCTGCTTAGGTCCTCCCATTGGGAGGCGATCGAGCGGGCGGTGTTCATGGCGCAGGGCGGCGAGTTCGCCTTTGTACTCTATACGGCTGCACTTTCAGTCGGCATCATCACCATCGAGCAGAGCGCCATTTTGACGGCCATCATCATAATCTCGATGGTGTTGACACCGTTGATTATCGCGGCCTTGAATGTCGTGGAGAAGTCGATCCCCGCTTCATTGGAAGGGGTGCAGCGACCGGAGAACCTCAAGGGCACCGTCCTGATCATCGGTTTCGGCAGGGTGGGGCAGATTGTAAGCCAGCTCCTGCTCGATCACGGTCATGACATTTCCATCATCGACATCGACGTCGAGATGATCAATACGGCGCGGGAGTTCGAGTTCGAGGTCTACTATGGGGACGGAAAGCGGCTCGATATACTGCATGCAGCCGGCGCGGGGCGCAGCCAGGCGGTCGTGGTCTGCGTTGACAGGGCTGAGGACGCCACGCAGATCGTTGAGCTCGTGAAGGCGGAGTTCCCCCTTGTCCCGGTTCTGGCGCGCGCAACTGATCGCCGTCATGCGCTCGACCTCGTCAAGGCGCGTGTCGATTTCCATATTCGCGAAACATTCGAATCGGCAATGCTTCTCGGCCAAAAGGCGCTGGAAACGCTAGGCGCGGAGCTGCATGAAATCGACGCCATAGCGGGTAATGTCCGCGATCGCGACGAGCAGCGTTTCCAACTGGAAATTGCGGGTGGCCTTTATGCTGGACGTCCGATGTTCCGCGGCAAGCGCGAGCAGCCGGAAATCGCGCCGGACGCGTAAGGCGGTTTCACAACCATCCCTGTGTTAGTCCATCACGGTTCGTCGAGACGCCCGATCCGCTGCACCGTGTTGCTGATGAAGGAGTCTGATCTCTTTCGCGACCAACTGTTGAAGCCGCCAAAGCTTGCTATCATGTATTCCGGAATTCTCCAGATGGAATACCGTGTTATATAGATATTCGGCACAGGATCCGGCATAGCCGCATGCTCTCGCCAATATCCATGCCACCCTTTCAAGTGGCTGACGAAGTGCGACTCCCTCTCCCACAGGTCCGACCCAGAAGCTCAAGGCCCTGATCGGCCCCCTCTCTGTCAAGGTCTTGATCCAGCGCGTCGTGTACATGCTTTCTTGGTCCCAGACCTCGCGCCGCAGGAGTCGTTCGATCGAATTTTGGCAGTCGTTTCCCGCAACCTTGAAGAGGAACCCGTCGCATCGACCTCCGCGCTCCAGTGCCATCATCAGGCCGGGTTGCTCTGGAGTGCCTCTCCAGGTGGGTAGTTCGAGGCAGAAGGAACGGTGCCATCCAAAGGCCGCCGCCCGCAAACGATCGGCGATTTCAAATTCCGGCTTCCAGATCAGAGAACCATAGGCAAAGATCCAAAGCTCGCCGTCAACGCAGTCATTGGAAAGTCGGGCAGCCAAATCGCTGTACTCCCGATCCGACAGCGGGATCCACCCTTCTTCGGGCTCCGGCTCCGGCTCCTCCCTTTCGCACATGGCCACAAGTTCGGGCGTTAACGACATTACGCGTGCAGTTCGCATCCTATACCCCATTCCTGTGCGGCCATAGGAGGTGTGAGCTTCAATCGAGTCAAGACGATAGCCTCTAAAACCCGGCGCGATGTTCGAGTCGCTTGAAAGGCGAGCCGTCCTGGACCTCCAACGAACCCTCGTTTAGCTGCATGCGGCGGCTGCCCACCATGTGCTGGCGTCAATCAATAGCCTGCGTGTGGATGCATGTATTACGTTAGTCACCCCGGTGGCTCTGCCGACCGGGATGACTTGAGGGACGCCGTTCTATCAGACGTCGAAGTCCGTGGAGACAGCAAGCTCCCTCCATTTCGCCAGCTCCTCGGCAACGCTTGCATTCTGTTCTTCGATCTTTGCAACCGTGTCACTGCCAAATGGCATGCGCAAAGGAGGATTGACCGCATTGGTGAGGGTCAGGATGCCCCTGGCCAGCTTTGCAGGGTCACCGGGCTGGGCGTGATTGGCAGTGGCTGCGAAATGGCGCATGTCACCGGCCGGGGTTCCAACATAGTCCGGGATGGAAGCCGGGCTGATCGCCAGCGAGGTGTCGTGCAGGAAGTCCGTCCGGAAAAAGCCAGGCTCGATGATCGTCACCTTGATGCCGAAGGGAGCGACTTCCGCTGCCAACGACTCCGACAGGCCTTCGACGGCGAACTTCGTCGAGCCATAGACGCCCCAGCCCGGATAACCGAAGTAGCCGCCGATCGACGAGAAGTTCAGGATATGGCCCGAGCGCTGGCGGCGCATGTGCGGCAGCACGGCGCGCGTAACCTTCAGGACTCCGAAGACATTGGTGGCGTAGAGGGCCTCGATCTCGCTTGCCGTTGCTTCCTCGACTGCGCCCAACAGGCCGTAGCCTGCGTTGTTGGCGAGTACGTCGATGCGGCCGAACCGCTCGACGGCGAGTGCTGCCGCCTCCTTTGCCTGATCTTCGTTGGTGACGTCGAGGGCGACCGCCAACAGATTCGGGTGTTCGCCGATCTTTTCCGCGACGGCCTTGGGGTTGCGCGCGGTGGCGACGACGGCGTCTCCAGCGGCCAGAGCTTCCTTGGTGATCAGCGCTCCGAAACCGCGGGACGCGCCGGTGATGAACCATACTTTCATGACGATCTCCTTCCGATGTCCTGTTCTTCAGCTCTCTGCTGACGGCATGGAATTTGACCTCAAAATCGCTGATGTATAAGATTTGTTTTTTGAGAGATAATGCTGAGCGAGATTCAGTAATGCGTGCGAGCGAGTTGTCTGAGCTGTCGGCTTTCGCGGCCGTTGCCCGCCACAAGAGCTTTCGCAGGGCGGGGGAGGAGCGGGGCGTGACTGCGTCGGCCATCAGTCACGCCGTTCTCAACCTGGAGGAGCGGATCGGCGTTCGCCTTCTCAATCGTACCACGCGTAGCGTCTCGCTCACCGAGGCGGGCGCGCTGCTGCAGTCGCACCTCGATCCGGCCTTCGGCGAGATCACGTCGGCGCTCGATGCGCTGAACCGCTTTCGCCATACGCCCTTCGGCAGGGTCAAGCTGAACGTCCCGAACTCGATCGCCCCGTTCGTCATCGGCTGGATCATCGGCCCGCTGCTGCAGAAGAACCCCAATCTCGAGCTCGAGATCAGCGCGACCGACAGACTCGTCGACATTGTGCAGGAAGGTTTCGACGCCGGCATTCGCTTCGGTGAGCGCGTGGCGGAGGGAATGATCGCCGTGCGCATCAAGCCGAGACTGCGGCTCGTGGTCGTCGGATCGCCGGGCTATTTCGAGCGGCGGCCGGTTCCGCTGACGCCGCATGACCTCAAGCGTCACCTCTGTATCCAGAACATGTTTCCGTCCGGGGCGCGTTATGCATGGGAATTCGAGAGGGACGGGCAAGCGATCACGTTCCAGCCGACAGGGCCGCTGTCGCTCGACGATCACGAGCTCATGACCCAGGCCGCGCTCGGCGGCGTTGCGCTCGCCTATGTCTGGGAAAATCGTGTCGAGAAGTTCATTGCCTCCGGTGAATTGATCCGGGTGCTGAACGACTGGTGCCAGCCGGAAGAGCCGTTATATCTCTACTATCCGAGCCGGCGGCATATGTCCGCCGGCTTTCGCGCACTTGTCGACGCGATCAAGGCATGAGGGGACGATTGGGAAAGTGCAGACGATGACCCGCGAAAGGACCGACCGAATTCTCGACTGGCTTCTCAACAAGGGCCTTCGCGGCGCGAGCGAGGGCCACCTGATCGCGGGCTTCTGCGAGCGCGTGCGCGCGCTCGGCGTCGAGCTCGTCGAGGCGGCGATCTTCCTGGATACGCTTCATCCGGTCCGAGAATCGGAGGGATTCTATTGGGAACCGAGCAAGAGCGTCGACGCCCGGCAGCGGGAGTTCCTTCGCGACGATTCCGAAGACAATACGCGGCAGTGGCGCAGCAGCCCTTTCCATCACATGCTGGAGAATGGGCTTTCCGAGCTCCATCTGCCCTTGGTCGGCGAGGTGCCGGACCAGTTCCCAGTTCTCGCGGATCTCAAGCAAGCAGGCCACACCGGCTACTTTGCCCAGATACTCCCGCTGGGTGGGAACGACGCGATCGGGGAGATGGACAATCTCTACTGCCGCTGGTCGACGGACAGGCCGGGCGGCTTTCGCCGTGAGGATCTGGATGCCTTTCGCAGGCTAGTGCCCGCCTTGACGCTCGCCATCAAGTCGGCGGCGCTGCGTCAGGTGGCGAGTTCACTTGTTGAAGTCTACCTCGGGCACGATGCCGGCAAGCGGGTGCTGGAAGGTCGCATCGCACGGGGTCGAGTTGAGAGCATTCATACGGTGCTCTGGTACTCGGATATGGCAAACTACACGTCGCTGTCCGAAACGGTGCCCAGCAGCGAGCTTATCGCCATGCTGAATGACTATGCTGAGGCGACCATCTCGGGGATCCACAACTGTGGGGGAGATGTGTTGAAACTGATCGGCGACGGCGTTCTTGCCATCTTCAATCGGACAGATGCCAAGGAAGCGGCGGACGCCGCGCTTCGGGCGAGAAGCAGACTTGCGGAGAACCTCTCATTGCTCAACGAACGGCGTTGCGGTCTTGGCTTGGCCACAACGTCGATCTATCTCGGCTTGCACTTCGGCGAAGTGTTCTACGGCAACATCGGCAGCGACGAAAGGCTGGACTTTACCGTGATCGGCCCGGCGGTGAACGAAGTTTGCCGGATCGCGGCGAGTTGCAGAACTTTGGGACGATCGCTGCTGGTGTCGGAAAACTTTCGTGCGCTGCTCGCTGACAGAGATGCGGAGTACCTGGCCGATGTAGGCACTTTCCAACTCAAAGGAGTACGGAATCCGAGACGACTCTATGCCCCCCAAGATTGAGTAAAAGCTCATGTCTGTGCTCCTCGAGAGAAGGGTCCGGCCGTAACGTGACGGGGCAGGGGTTGTTCGCATCACGGCCGGATGGGGCGGCGTCAGATCTGATTTTCCCAGGCGGCGAGTTGGTGTTCCTTCAGCATGTCCTCGATCTTCTTCGGAACGACGTTGCGGAATTTGCCGGTGTCGGCCGGGACGATTTCGATCATACGGTCGATCATCTCGGCGGGGTCCATTCGACCCTCGGGCGTGGCGAAGAAGTCGTCAAAGCCCTTGCGCAGGTCGGCACGCTTTGTGAAGTGCTTGCTGTCGTCGAGCCAACGGAACGGATTGTCCGCCATCGTTTCGTTGTAGCCCGTGTAGTAGGCGCCCGGATTGATCGTCTGGATCTTGATCCCGTATGCGGCCAGTTCCTGCTGCAGCGCCTCGGCGATCGACTCCAGCGCGTGCTTGGTGGAAACGTAGGTGCCCCAGTTGGCCGGGGTGAACAGCCCGCCCATCGACGAGGTGAAGACCACCTTGCCCTTCTTGCCTTCCGACACCCAGCGGCGCAGCACGCCCTGCGTGAGGACGAGCGGCAGAAAGACGTTAACTTCGTAGTTCTTGCGGACGAGGTCGATAGGGATTTCCCAGACCGGACCGGCTTCGCCCATGCCCGCGTTGTTCCAAAGGACATCGAAGTCCCACGCCTGAGCCTGGGCGATATCATAGGGGTCGGTCAGGTCCAGCCGCTCGACGCGGACATTGTCGAGCCCCAGCGCCTTCACCTCCTCGCGCAGCGGCGTAACCTGCGACGAGACATGGACGGTCGCGATGATGTCGTGGCCGTTCTTGGCCATGCCGATGGCGGCGTCCTTGCCAAAGCCCGAACCGGCGCCGGTGATGAGGATGGTCTTCTTGCTCATGATCAGTCTCCTTTTCTGCGGTGAGGCGGTGTTGCCGTCGAGGAAAAGAAATACGTATTGTGCGGAAGTCGGGCCGTCGCTCGGTTGCGGCGAGTGTTCGTAGATTGCGGGTATCGCACTCTGAGAGGGATTGATGACATTTCCAACGCGAGCAACGACCGCGGAAAATGCCCGCGATAAGGCATCCATTGGCCTGGCTGGTGATGCCGTCGAAAGCATTGGCAAGATCCTGGACCGTCCACCCGCTCTGGTGGGCGAGGCGCTTCGAAGTGAAACCCGACTGACCACCCGCTGGAGCCATGGGGCGCTGCACGATTCGCTGCAAGGGCTGTCGAGCCATGTGGTGATGACCTATTACGGTTCAGACCAGGAGATATCCTGGCGTTGTGATGGCAGGCGCCATGCTTCAAGGACAAGGCCCGGAACGATCACGCTCATTCCAGAAGGTCATGACGGGCGGTGGGATATCGCCGGCCCGATCGAAGTGTCGCACGTCTATTTCCCTCAGGAGCGGCTCCAAGCGAGCGCTGATCTCCTTGCCGGCGGCAAACGCGTCGAGTTGATTGGGCGCGTCGGCTTCGAAGACCCTTCAGCCGCTCGCATTCTCGAATTGTTGAGCCGCGAGGCGCGGCTGGACGACCCGTCGTCTCGGTTGTTCGTGGAGCAAGCCATTGACCTCCTGTGCCTGCAACTGGTGCGTGGACACTCCTCCCTCGGGGCGCTGACGGTGGAGGAACCTCGCGGAGGGCTCGCGGACTGGCAGGTCAAGCGCGTGACCGCATATATGCGCGAGCACCTTGAGGAGGAAATCGGGCTCGATGAACTGGCGGCAACGGTCAATCTCAGCCGCTTTCATTTCTGTACCGCCTTCCGGCGTGCCACAGGACAGACGCCGCACCAATGGCTGGTCAATTTGCGGATTGCGCAGGCGCGGCAGTTGCTGGCCATGCCGGAGCTGCCGGTGACGGAGATCGCCCTCTCGGTCGGCTACCAGACACCCTCGGCATTCGCTGCGGCGTTCCGTAAGGTGACAGCCACCACGCCGACGGAGTATCGCAAAACGCTTTTGAGCGAGGGGGCTGGGGACCTAAGCTCATCCAAGCAAGGGCGGCACCCCTAGAGGTCTCGCCTGTTTGGCCGCCCAGGCTTGCTGCCCGAGGGCTTAGTCTTGGACATTTGAGCGCTCCTCATCGAGGTTGTTCGAACGGTTGCTCAGGATACCTGAGATCGGTGACAGCACTTGGCACCTTCAAGTGCCGAGTCGCCACGCTTTACAGATGAAGCGCGCCGGCAGCGGTGTACGCCGGCGCGCACGAACTCAGGCGTTCGCCGCCTCAGGCGGGGCAAAGTCCGTCGACAGCGAGATCTGCCGCCATTCTGCCACGATCGCTGCGTCGGCGGCATGCTTCGCTTCGATTGCAGCGACAGTGTCGCTCCCCAGCGGCAGCCGCACCGGCGGATTGACCGCATCCGCAAAGGCGACGAGCACGCTGGCAAGCTTGGCTGGATCGCCGGGTTGGCTATGGTTGAGGTCGGTTGTGCGGCTGCGTGTGGCGCCAGCCGTGCCGTTGTAATCCTCAATGCGTGTGGGGCTCACCGACAGAGACGACGAATCCAGGAAGTCGGTCCGGAAATAGCCCGGCTCGACGACGGTGACATGGATGCCGAGTGGCGCGAGCTCCTGGTTAAGGGCCTCGGAGAGGCCTTCTACAGCGAATTTGGTGGAGCAATAGACGCCGAAGCCCGCCGCGCTGCGATAGCCGCCGATAGAAGAGATATTGAGTATGCGTCCGGAGCGTTGCGCACGCATGTAAGGCAGCACCGCGCGGGTGACGCCGAGCAGGCCGAACACATTCGTGCGATAGAGGCGCTCGACCTCCTCAGCCGTGGCTTCCTCGACAGCCCCGAGCAGGCCGAAGCCGGCATTGTTCAGCAGCACATCAATGCGGCCGAACCGCTCTACGGCGCGCGCCGCCGCCGCGCGGGCCTGCTCCTCGTCGGTGACATCGAGCGGCAGCGCCAGCAGGTTCGAATGCTGGCGCAGCCTGTCCGTGACACCCGCAGCGTTCCGTGCAGTGGCCACGACATTGTCGCCCTGTTCGAGCGCGAGTTGCGCGACCCTTGCGCCAAAGCCGCGGGAGGCGCCGGTGATGAACCAGGTTTTCATGATCATTCTCCTTCAATCTGTGAACTAGACGTGAAGGATTTAGCTCCCCTGGTGAACATGCGCCGTCCCCCGCTTTCGGCCGCTGTCGCATTCTTGCGATGCCAGTGCACTGTCGGCCCGCGCCTTTGGGCGATCAGGCAAGATGGCCGCGGGCGGCAAGAACCGCCTCGTCCAGGCGATGCCCGGTCGCCGAGGTCCGCGCCGGGCGGCCGCACGGCGTCGATAGTGATCGCGTGGGATGCTCCTGGACGTGTCGATTTCCGAACGCCGTCTCGCCCTCCGCCGCTCGGCTCACCACCCGTCCAGATGGAACAGCGCCACCTACGACCGAGGCGACCCGCAGGAAAATGCCTGCTCAGAGACCACTGGGTCGGCGTCGATGGTGAAGGCCTGGCAAGATTCGGTCCTCGAGCACTGACATTGCTCAACGGCCGACGTAGATCGGCTGCCGTTTCTCACTAAAGGCAAGTCGACCTTCCCGCCGATCCTCCGTGTCGCGCAGGATACCCCAGGCAAGCTCGGAGAGCTGGAACGCCTGCGCCTTGGACATATTGGCGGATTGGCTCGCGATCATCTTCACGAGTTGCACCGCAATCGGACCGTTGCCGGCAACTGTCGTCGCGATTTTCTCGATCAGGGCCCCCAATTCACCGTCGGCGCAAAGATCGGTCACCAAGCCGATCTGGTAAGCTCTCTTGGCATCGATGCGCTCCCCGGTGAGCAGCATGCGCCTCGCCACACCCTTGGGTACCGCGTCGAGCAAGCTCGGAACACCGCCCCCGCCAGGAAGGCTGGAGACGACGACTTCAGGCAGACCGAAGCTCGAGCCCTCGGTCGCAATGATGAAGTCGCACTGCAGGGCCAGTTCAAGGCCGCCGCCAAGGCAGAAACCGTTGACCGCCGCAATCAGGGGCTTGCGAATCTCGAGCGTTTGCAGGTTGAAGAGGCGGATGTAGAGCCCTTGGTCCCCTGCCTGCGAGAGCGGCAGCCCAAAGGCCGCGGCAAGGCTGCGTTCGTTGTCGCGGCCGGCTGTCAGGTCAGCTCCGACGCAGAAGGCCCGGCCCGTTCCCGTCAGCACCAGGACCCGCACCGCGTTGTTGTCCGAGGCCTGCTTGAGCGCCGAACGAAGTTCGCAGAGATGTGTCACATCCAGCGCGTTCAGCTTCTCCTGTCGATCGATCCGGATGGTCGCCACAGCGCCATTGATCGTTGTCACGATTGTCATGATGCCTCTCACACGCTTGGACTGGACAATGAACGGCCGCCGCAGACGTAGAGCAACTGGCCGGTGATGTAGGCGCTCGCCTTCGAACTGAAGAAAAGCACCGCCTGTGCTATGTCTTCCGGCGTGCCTGTCCGCTGCATGGGCACGCTCTTCTTCAGCCGCTCCTGCACATCGGTTGCGAATGTCTGGAAAAGCGGTGTCTCGACGATGCCCGGTGCAACGGCGTTGACGGTGATGCCCTGCGATGCCAGCTCGATCGCAAGGCTCCGCGTGAGGCTGACGACGCCACCCTTGGCCGCCGAATAGTTCGCCTGGCCGAAACCGCCGAGCCAAGCGCGCGACGAAATGTTGATGATCCGGCCATATTGCCGGTCGATCATATGGGGCACGACCGCCTTGCAGGTGAGGAATTGGGACTTGAGATTGGTGGCAATGACGCTGTCCCAGTCATCCTCTTCCATTTTGACGAGACGGCGGTCGCGCACGATGCCGGCATTGTTGACGAGCACGTCGATCCGGCCGAACCGCTCGATGACCGTGGCCACAGCGTGCTCGACTTCGTCACGTTTCGTGATATCGGTGCGGATGCCGACGACGCTTCGCTCTAAGTGAGCAGTCATCAGCTCGGCGGCGGTGGCGGCGAGCGCATCGGCGTCGAGATCGAGCAGCGCTATGTCCATACCCGCCGTCAACAGGGCTTCGGCAATCCCGCGGCCTATGCCACGCGCGCCGCCGGTGACGATGGCTACATTTTGATCGCTCATTTTACACCCCCAGAATGTGAACCGCGGACGCTGCATGGTCGACTCCCGCGATGCCGCCGCCGGTGCACTGTGTAAGGCCGAGGCGCAGGTTCTCGATCTGCCGGCCTTCGGCTCGATTCTGGATCTGCCAGACGACCTCGACTATCTGGGCGACGCCGGTTGCACCCAGCGGGTGGCCCTTGGCCAGAAGTCCGCCGCTGGGATTGACCGGCACACGACCGCCGAGCGCCGTGGCGCCACTGCGCAGAAGCGCCGCGCCCTCTCCCGGCCGGGCGAGCTGAAGCGCTTCATAGTAGAGTAGCTCGGCGATGGTGAAGGCGTCGTGCAGTTCGACCATGCCGATGTCCTTGGGATCGACGCCGGCCTGCTCATAGGCGAGTTGCGCCGTACGGGACGTGATCTCGGCATCCAGGATATCGTCGCAACCGAGCTCCTGATGACCGGACTGGACCGCCGATGCGAGCACGCGCACGGGAGCGGCCTGCTGCGACGGCCGGCGCGTGGTCAGGATCACGGCCGCGGCGCCATCGACCGCGGACGGGCAGCATTGCAGCAAGGTCAACGGCTCGGCCACCGGGCGTGATTGCAGAACCTCTTCGACAGTCACTGCCGTGCGCTGCTGGGCAAACGGATTGCGCACACCGTGCGCCCTGTTCTTGACCGCAACCTCAGCCAGCACGTCCGGGGTCTCGTCCCGCTCGTAGAGATAGCGGCTGCCGCGCATGGCATAGACAGTGGGCAACGTCATGCCCTGACCGGCGTAGAGCTCGGTCTTGTAATCGTTGCGCTGCAGCGGGATGGTGCCGCCGCCGAGCTGCGTGAGCTGCTCGACGCCGAAGACCAGCACCGTCTCGTAGAGACCCAGGCGGAGCGCCTGGCAGGCGAGATGAACGGCCGTCGCGCCACTTGCACAGGCGTTTTCGACATTGTAGAGCGCCGGGCCGGTGATGCCGAGATCGCGCATCAACACCTGGCCGAGAACCATGCCGCCGTAGACATTGGCCGCATAAATGGCGTGGATGCTGCCTTTTTCGATTGCCGCATCCTCAAGGGCCCCCAGAACAGCCGCTTGGGCCAGCTCCTGCATGGAGCGATCGTTATGGCGCCCGAAGGGAGTCATTGCGGCGCCGCTGACATAGACTTCGGTGCTCATTGAACGTTCTCCTCCGCTACCACGAAGAGGTACTCCTTGTTGACATCGCTGGCATCGGGTGCGGCGGCCACGCGGACCGGCGCGCCGATGCGCGGCCGCTCGCCTTCAGCGAGCGCCAGTCGTCCGAACACCCGTACGTCCTCGGCGAAATCGGCGTAGACCAGCGCGAACGGTTTCAGGCCCGACTTGGGGTTGGGATGGATGACGGTGAAGCTGTAGATGGTCGCTTCGGGCGAAAGCATGATCGGCTCATAGCGATCCGCGACAGGTGAGCTGGCACGAATACGGGGAAAAACGCCCTTGCCGCTTTCATTGTCGCGCGATGCCTCCAGCCTTATGCCATCGGCTGGCGCTGCCGACCGCGGGGGCTCCGCTGCCTTGACGATCGAGTCCATTGGGTTCCTCCACTTCAGACTGCCTTTCGATCTCTGAAGGTTAATGGCGAACCGAAATTCGGCAGAACGACAAAGCTGCGGCGCGGTGTTGACCAAAAGGCAACAAGCTGCCTAAGCTTGGTCATGGACACATTGCCGCCACTCAATCCGCTGCGTGCCTTTGAGGCCGCTGGCCGCCTTCAGAGCATCAGGCGGGCTGCCGACGAACTGCTGGTGACGCCGGGCGCCGTCAGTCGCCAAGTGCAGCGATTGGAGACGTTTCTCGGCGTACGGCTCTTCCGGCGGGATCCGCGGGAGATCGTGTTGACCTCCGAGGGGGAACAATACCTCGCCGCAATCACCCGACACCTCGATGGGATTCGCGAGGAGACGCAGAAGCTCACCGGCCGCAAGATGGTCGAGATCCTGCGCGTGCGCGCCTATACCACTTTCTCAATGAAATGGCTGATACCGCGGCTCAGCAGCTTCCACGAGCTCAACCCCACGACTGAGGTTCGGCTCACGACGTCGAACGAGACGGTGGATTTCGAACGCGAGAACGTCGACGGCGCCATTCGTCTCGGCGATGGCAATTGGCCCGGCGTGGAAGTCGACCGAGTGATGAAGAACGAGCTGCTTCCTCTGTGCACGCCCGCCTTCCAGGCACGACACGCCTTGAAGGCGGTTGACGACCTCGGACATGTGCCGCTGCTGCATTCGCTCGTGCGGCCGGACGATTGGCGCTATTGGGTGGAAGCCGCGGGGGGCCGGTCCATCGACCCCTATGCCGGTCCCAAATATGCGAGTTCAACGCTTGCCTATCAGGCGACACTCGAGGGGCAGGGAGTGATGATCGCCCAGAAGGCCCTCTTTCTGGACGACCTTCGATCCGGGCGCCTCGTAGCGCCGTTCGATCGCGCACTCGATCGCGGCGACTTCACCTATTATTTCCTCTATCCCCGCAACCGGCTGCGAAATCCGGCCTTCCGCCGCTTCCGGGTATGGTTGCTGGAGCAGGCCGAGATTGCGGGGCACGCAACAGAACCGGTTTAAGCCGGGGGATGAAACGGAAAGGGCCCACCCTCTTGCGAGGGCGGGAACACTTCTGACCGACTCCGCCTGTCAGCGCAAAGGTTGCCCCTTGGTTTCAGGCAGGCGCGAATAGGTGATGGCCGCAATCAGGCAGATCACGGCGAGGTAGATCCAGGTATAGCCACCATATCCCCAACCGTTCATCGCGGTGATGATGTAAGGGGCAGTGCCGCCGAAAAGCGTCACGGAGAGAGCATAGGGCAGGGCGACTCCGGTGACGCGGACCTTTGCGGGGAATTGCTCGACCATCATGACGGCGGCAGCGCCGGCAAATCCGGTCATGATCACCATCGGGATCGTCATCATGAGAAGCGCTTCTGCAAAGCTCATGCCAGGATAGAGCAATGCGAAGCTCGGCCACGCCCAAGCGGCGGAGAGAAGCGAGAAGCCGATCAGCACGGGCTTGCGTCCGATCCGGTCGGCGAGCTTGCCGATAAAAGGAATAATCACCAGCGAGATCGTGACGGAGATCACCCCGATCAGGAGCGTGTCGGCCCGCTGCATGCCGGTCACTATGTGAATGTAGGACGGGTAGTTCACCATCCAGACGTAGTTGAGCAGGTTGCCGGCCATCGCGATGCCGACCACGCGCAGGGCGTCCCGACGGTGATTCAAGAGGACGTCCTTGAGCGGGTTCTTCACGACGCCCTCGGCGGCGACGCGCTTCTTGAAAGTCTCCGTCTCGCCGACAGACAGGCGAATCCAGAGGGTGATCAGTCCGAGCAGGGCAGCAATGATGAAGGCGACGCGCCATCCCCAATCGGCGAGCCCCGATTCGCTGCCGAAGGTCGCCAGGCCAAAGCCGAGAATGAACGAAACCAGCGTGCCGGCATTGATGGCGAACCATTGCCACGAGCCGGCAAAGGCGCGTCGTTCGGCAGGGGCCGATTCCACCAGGAACGCCGAGGCCGAACCGAACTCCCCGCCGGCTGAGAAGCCCTGCACCAGCCGCGCCAGGACGAGTACGATCGGAGCAGCGATGCCGATGCTTTCATAGCTGGGGCACACGCCGATTGCGAGGGATGCGACGGACATCAGGAGGATCGAAAGCGTCAGACCCGCCTTTCTTCCATAGCGGTCGGCGAATGCACCAAGCACCGCACCACCGATCGGTCGCATCACGAAGCCCACGGCGAAGACAGCGAAGACTTGCAGGAGCGCCGTCAGGCCATCGCCGGCGGAAAAGTACTGTTGTGCCAGAATCGAGGCGAACGTGGCGTAGATGACCCAGTCCGTATATTCGACGATTGTGCCAAGGGTCGCCGCTACCACCGCCTTTTTCTGCGCGGTTGTGAGCTTGCCTGCCGCGGCCGTCCCGCGGGATAGGCCGGTGGGCATCTGCTCGAGAATCTCTGACATGGCGTGTTCCTCCCTGCCGTCAGCAAAGGTCCTCCTCGGACCGGTTCGGAACGATGTCAAATTCGACGGATAGGCGTGAGCGAGTTTTTTGAGCGCTGTTGTTGACCGAAAGTCAACGGTCGCGCCCTCGCCAGAGTGTTGACCTCAGGTCAACGAAGGGTGACCAAAACTCGCTTGTGGCGAGGCGAGAACAGGCGCTCCCTGTTGGGCACAGAACGTGGAGGAGACCATGACAATCACTACGAACTTTCCGCCAGGGCCGCGCCTGCTCGTTGCCGGGTCCCGCATCGCGGCCGTATTCGGGCGGCTCGGCTCGGCTCTATCCGCGAAGCGCCCCCCAATGCCAAACTTAACCGGCTGGTTCAGCACCATCATGCTTGCAGGCGGGGCGTTCTTCCCGGCGGCGGCCGTGTGTTCGGTTCCCGCCGCCGATGTCGCTCGGGTCCGTTTCAGGGCACGCACTCGCACACTCTGAGCGCGCAAGCCACCCGAACCGCCATCGCCACGGCGCGAATCGAAGAACGGAGTATCCAGCCATGCAGGACATCGGATTCATAGGGCTGGGCGCAATGGGCGCCCATTTGGCCCGACACCTCATCAAAGCCGGCTTTCAACTGAACATATTCGATACGAACACGGCTTCGCTTGACATGATCGCCCGGTTGGGCGGCAAGGTTTGCGGCTCTGCCGCTGAGGTAGGCAGCGTTTCGGATGCGGTGCTCGTGTGCCTGCCAACCCCGGAAATCGTCAAACACGTCGCGCTGGGCGAGGATGGCATCATCCACGGAAGCCGAGCACGATATTATGTCGACCACTCGACGACTGGTCCAAGCGTTGCGCGGGAGGTCGCCGAGGCGCTCGCCGAGCGGGGCATCGTTGCGCTTGACGGTCCCCTGGCAGGGGGCGTCCCAGGTGCCGAAGCCGGTACACTCTCCATCATGGTTTCCGGTGGCCGGCGGGCCTACGAAACGCTCGAGCCAGCGTTTCGTAGTTTCGGCCGCAACGTTGTGCACGTGGGCGACGACGTCGGCCAAGGGCAGATCCTGAAACTCATCAACAACATGATCGTCGGGACGAACCTGGTCGTCGCCGCGGAGGCGATCCTGTTCGGAGTGAAGGCGGGGCTCAACGCCGACGTCATCCTGCAGGTTCTCAACGCCAGCACGGCGCGTAGTTATGTGACCGAGCAAATTCTGGCGGGCCGGATCCTCGATCGCAGGTTCGATTTCGGCTTCCGCCTGGAACTCATGCGCAAGGACCTGCGGCTTTGCGCCCGCGAAGCCGATGCCGCCGGCGCGCCGCTTCTAGTTTCGGCGCTCGCCAAGCAGTTCTACGAGCTCGCTCATGCGCATGGTCATGCGACTGAAGACATGACCGTGGTGGTCAAGGAACTCGAGCAGTTGGCGGGCGCCGAGATCGCGCGCCGAACCCAAGCTGCATTGTGATGGCAGTCGCCGGCTTAATAACGCCCTGCGCCGTACCAGGACAAGGAGACGATCATGTTGCGTGATGCTTTGAACAATCTCACCGTCATCGATTTCACCCATGTTGGGGCAGGGCCGACATGCACCATGTTGATGGCCGATATGGGGGCGCGCGTCATCAAGGTGGAGCCGCCGTACGGTGAACTCGGCCGCAAGCTCGGTCCGGCCTGGATGGGGCAGGACAGTGCCCTCTTTCACGGCTTCAACAGAAACAAGCTGGGCCTCAGCCTTGACATGAAGGCGGACGGTGCGGTCGATCTCGCAAGACGGCTCGTGGGAAAGGCGGACGTTCTGGTGGAGAGCATGCGACCAGGGGTCATGCAGAGGCTAGGCCTCGGTTATGAGGCGCTCAAGGAGCTCAATCCCCGGCTGATCTATTGCTCCATTTCCGCCTATGGCCAGGAGGGCCCCTATGCGGGTCGTGCCGGGGTAGACGGCATCATGCAGGCCGACAGCGGTCTCATGAGCATTATCGGCAGCGAAGGAGCCGAGCCAACGAAGGTGCAGGCGCCGGTCGTCGACGTCTTCACGGGTTACGTCGCGGTAATGGGTATCCTTGCGCAATTGCGCAAAGTCCAGGCCACCGGGTTCGGTGCCCACCTCGACGTCAGCCTCTTCGGCGCATCCATCGCACTGCAGCAGGTATCACTTACCAACTACCTCACGGATCGTGAGGTGCCGGAGAAGATCGGGAGCGCCGCGCCCTATTCGGCGCCGAACGAGGCGTTCGAAGCCGCGGACGGCTGGCTTATGCTCGCCGCTTACAATGGCGGCCGGTGGGAAAGGCTCTGCGACGTCCTCGGTCTACCGGAGTTGGCGTCGGATCCACGTTTTGCCACTTCGTCGAAGCGCGTCGCCAACCGGCGCATAATGCGGGAAATTCTGGGTGCCCGCTTCCGCACGAAGAGCCGTGACCATTGGCTTTCGGCACTCCTGGAAGCGGACATTCTCTGCGCCCCGGTCGCCACGTATGATGACCTGCTGCGGCACCCGCAGTTGCAGGCAAATGACATGATCATGACACTCGACCACCCAGAATTGGGGCGGATCCGCATGCCAGGTTTTCCGATCAACAGCCGTGAGATGAACGGCATGGATCATCAGCCAGCCCCCGAACTCGGCGCGCATACGCGTTCGATACTCGCATCGTTCGGATTCGAGGAGAACGAGATCGATGCACTGGTGAAAAAGGGAGCCGTCGGCGATCGATGGGCCGAGTCGAAGTCTGTGGCTGCGGTCGGCTAGGAAACAATAACGGCCTCCGGCCAAGGAGAAGATAAATGGTTGAACGGACTTTGAGCTTCATCGGCGGCACTGATGTCGCACCGATCGAAGGGCACTATGCCGACAAGCTGGATCCCCGGACCCAAAGGAAAATCAAGGAGGTCTCCAATGGCGGCGCCAAGGATGTCGACCTCGCGGTCGCGTCGGCATCGACAGCGCTGCCGGCGTGGCGCGACATGCGGCCGTCCGAACGCGGGCGCATCCTCGTCGACGTCGCCCGTAAGCTTCGCGAAGAGGGACAGCACATTGTCGACATCGAGAGCCAGGAGACCGGCAAACCCGGCCGGGAGATGGCGACGCTGCTCGATCTGACGGCGCAGTACTTCGAGTTCTATGGTGGCATCGTCAACGTCATGGACGGCGAAGTCATCAATGTCGGGCCGAACTACCACGTCTATACCCGGCGGGATCCCTTCGGCGTCATTGGTGTCATCCTGCCCTGGAACGCGCCGCTGCACCAGGCTGCCCGTGCCATCGCTCCCGCCTTGGCGACGGGCAATACGGTCGTTGCCAAGCCTTCGGAGCACACCTCCGGCTCCCTCGTGGCCTTCGCGAAGTTCGCCGTCCACCACGGTCTGCCGGCGGGCGTCCTAAATGTGGTCGTCGGCAAGGGAAGCGCCATAGGACCGGCAATGGCGGCGCATCCTGACGTGCGCAAGATCTCGTTCACCGGCGGCCTCAAAGCAGGCCAGGAGTTGGGACGCATAGCGGCGGAGCGCGTCCTTCCGCTGACACTGGAGCTTGGTGGCAAGAGCGCCAACATTGTCTTCGACGACGCGGATCTCGAAGCCGCGGCGGCCGGCTCCACGCGTGCGTTCACCTGGAACAGCGGGCAGTGGTGCGCGGCAGGAACGCGTCTGCTCGTCCAGGAGAACATTCACGATGCGTTTGTGAAGAAGCTCATCGACAACGTCGCGCTGTTGCGTCTTGGACCCGATTTCGATGCCTCCAATGGACCGATCACGACGCAAGCCCAGTTCGAGAAGATCAAGAGCTTCTTCGCCGTTGCCGAGCGCGACGGCCTGACGCCAGCGATCGGCGGCAAAGTTGCAGTCGGCGCCGAGCTCGAGGGCGGCAACTACATTGAGCCTACTGTCTATACCGGCGTCAGAAACGACATGGAGATCGCGCGAGAGGAGATCTTCGGCCCAATCCTGTGCGTGATCCCGTTCAAGAATGAGGCGGACGCCATCCGCATTGCCAATGATTCCGAGCTCGGCTTGTCCGCAGGCATCTGGTCGAGAGATATCGGCCGCGTGCATCGTGTCGCCGCCGGACTCGAAGCGGGCCGTATCGTCGTCAACGAGTATAGCGGTGGCTTTGTGCAGACCCCGTGCGGCGGCTTCAAATATAGCGGCTACGGCCGCGAGCAGGGCATCGACGCATTGTCGCACTACACGCAACTGAAATCGGTGATCATCCGCCTGTGAACCAAAGACGGCGTGTCGGGGGAGGAGCAAAGATGTCGTATTCCTTTATCGTTGCCAGGTCGGCACTGCGCCATGGACAATAACACCGCTCTAATCGCTCTCGGCACGCGCGAGTATCGGCGCCTGGCCCTCGCTATGGTGATGGCCGGTTTCTCGACATTCTCGCTCCTCTACAGTGCGCAGCCGCTGCTCCCGTTCTTCACGGCGCATTTTGCTGTCTCTCCGGAGACGGCGAGCCTGGCCGTTTCGCTTGCGACGGGCCCCATGGCCATCGGAATCATCTTCGCCGGCTGGATTGCCGATCGTGTCGGACGCCGACCGATCATGGTCTTTTCTCTGGCGAGCGCTGCAGTATACGGTTCGCTCGCGGGCTTGGCGCCGAGTTGGGAAAGTCTGCTCTTGCTGCGATGCCTGGCTGGCATCGCGCTTGCGGGGGTGCCGGCAGTCGCGATGGTCTATGTTTCCGAGGAGGTTGTGCCATCGGCCATCAGCCCGGCAATGGGGCTCTTCATCGCCGGCTCTGCCCTTGGCGGGATGATCGGTCGCCTTGGTGCGGCTTTCGCGGCCGAATGGTTCGGATGGCGATGGGGACTCGGCGCCACCGGGCTCTTCAGCGCCGCGGCGGCACTGGTCTTCTGGGCCTGTGCGCCGAACTCAAGAGGCTTCGTTACAAGAACGCAACCGCTCCGGTCCGCCCTGGCAAGCTATCGCAAGGTTCTGAGGGATCGGGCTCTCCTGCTGCTCTATGCCGAAGGCTTCCTGATGATGGGAGCCTTCGTGACGGTCTACAACTACGTGCCTTTCCGTCTGGTTGCCGAACCCTACGCCCTTGGCGGCTCGGCTATCGGGGCCATATTTCTTCTCTACATACTGGGTTCGATAAGTTCAACATGGTTCGGCCGAGCGGCCGGTAAGTTTGGCGTCCGCCGCACCTTCTGGGTTCCGCTGACGGTGCTTCTAGCCGGGATCGTCGCAACGGGCTCCACGCCGCTTTGGATCATCGTTGGGGGCATCGCCCTCGTCACCGCCGGCTTCTTCGGCGCGCACACGATTGCATCAAGCTGGGTCAGCCGTCGCGCCTTCGGCGAACGAGGCTATGCAAGCGCTGTTTATCTCTTCAGCTATTACGCCGGATCGAGCCTTTTAGGTTCGGCTGGCGGCTTCGTGTGGAGCCGCAGTGGATGGCCAGGCATCGTCGTGTTTTGCGGGCTGCTCTGCTTGCTTGCACTCGCAATCGCTTTCGGGGTCGCGCGCGTGCCCCCGCTCGCCGATCCACGCCAACCGAAAATGGGGCAACAGATGCCGGGATAGCCTGTGGCGACTCTCTCCGCTGTAAGTATGCAGTTGGGCAGGGTTTGTTGGCCTTCTGTGGCTCGTGCACTTCTAGCGCGGCGCGTCGAGAGCGTGGCGTGTTGATCGCGCCTGGACAATTAGTTCACGCGAATTCTTCGCTGCGACGGGTCCGAGGTCATCACCCTCGACGCTATCGCCGCCTTGCATTGGCTGTAGGTAGGCGCTCGCGCCTGGCGGTCCATGGTTGAATATGCCGACGCAGATGCGGCAGGTCGCACGGTCATCAAATCACCGGTGGCATTGGTCGGCAGGACTGCGCGAGACCTCGCGAGTCGCGCTGCCTAGGAGGATTACCACTACGATAGCACTTGATACGGTCCCTTCATCGATTCGCTTGTGGAACTGACCGAAGCAGCTCAGGAGGTTACGGCGAGCGGTTGGGGCGCTTGAGAGGGCATGATGGCATCCTGAACGCCCATTCTGGATTTGGCCGACGCGGAAATGGGAACCGTAAACGAAAACACGGCGCCGCCATTCGCGGCGTTCATCGCCCATAGCGCCCCGCTGTGGGCCTCTATGATTGAACGGCAGATTGACAGCCCCACCCCGAGACCGGTCGGCTTGGTCGTGTAAAACGGCTCGAAGACACGCTCCAAGGTGGCTTGCTTCAAGCCCGGACCGGAATCCTGCACGCTGACAAAGACATTGTCGTCGTCTCTTCCGGCGGTGATCCGAAGATTGCGATTGCCATGGTCGACATCACTCATCGCCTCGATGGCGTTGGTGATCAAGTTGAGCATCACCTGCTGCAACTGTACGCGGTCTCCTCGGACGGTCGGCAAGCTCTCCGAGAGTTGGACCTTGAGGAAGATACCGTTCTTCAGGGCTTTGCTGCGGCTAAGGGCAACGATCTCGCTGAGCGCCTCGGTGATGTCCAGGTCCTCGAGCGACGGCGGTGCGTTTTTGAACAGGGAGCGTATCCGATCAATGACATTGCCGGCCCGCGTGCCGTCCTTCACGACATCGTCGAGCGCCTCTCTCACCTCCACAAGATCGGGCGGGTCCCTTCCCAGCCAGCGAAGCGCGGCCTGCGCGTTGGCGAGTGCAGCGGCAATCGGCTGATTGACCTCGTGCGCGATCGAGGCGGAGAGTTCCACCAGGCTTGCGACCTGCGATGCACGCGCCAGCCTGTCGTTCGCGGCCTGGAGGGCCGCCTCGGCGCGTTTTCGGTCGTCAATATCGATAAGCAACTCAAACCATCGCAGAATGTGTCCGTCGACATCCCGCAGCGGCATAGCCAGCACATTGAACCAGCGATAGACGTCATCTGCGCGTCGCAGACGGGTCTCGATGTCGTAGGATCGACCTGCTTGATAGTTTGCATTGTGGGCGGCGATTGTGCGCTCCAAGTCCTCAGGATGGACGGCGTCTGTGGCTTCCCATTCCTTCAGCGTCTCCAGGGTCTTGCCAAAATATTTGAGCGTGGCCTGATTGAGGCCCTCGACCGCCCCCGACGGCATCGTCACTGCGACCGGAACCGGGATGCTGTCGACGATCAACTGAAAGTCGAGCTCACGTCGCCGCAAGGTCTCCTCAGCTCGCCGCAGATCCTCGACGTGGGTGACCGTTCCGCACCATTTGAGGATCCGTCCGGCATCGTCGAACATCGGACTGCATTGCACACGAACCCGGCGATACTGCCCGTCGAAGCGTCGAACGCGCGCCTCGATCTCGCCTGGTTGGCCGGACGCCAGAATCAACCGCCAGCGTTCGAGCAGTGCGGGGAGGTCGTCCGGGTTGACCGCGGCCTGCCATTCCGCGCCACGGGCTTCGTCCAGACCGAGGCCGGTGTATTCAGACCAGCTTCGGTTGACAAGCTCGAGCTGCCCGTCCGGCAGTGCGATCCACACCATGGCCGGAAGCGCGTCCAAAACGCGGCGGAGATCGAACTCCATTGCTGTCCTTTCCCCTCGGAAGTATTGATTAGAGATTGCTTACTCTGTCATGCGATCTGTGTACAGGCCGATGAAGCGGACGCTGCGCAAGGAGCGCAAGATCCCGTGTGACTGATCGTTCACGCCGCCCATGATGACTGCACTTCCGACCACTCCGCCTTTCATGCTTGTCAATCGCATCGCACCGCACCCTGCCTTCGCCAAAGGGCTGTTCAGTTAACGGCGTTGCTCGTACCGCGCCCCCGCAGCGCTGAAGACGGGGCAAGAGGTATGTTGCATGAAGCTTCGAGTGATGACCGCTCTGTCGCGCTATCTGCAATGCGATGCCGGCCCTGGCAGCCGATCCGGCCGCTGGCGAAAAGACGTTCTCGGTCAGTAAAGTCTGCCCTCGCGTCGGCGAAGGTGCGAGGAGCACTCTGGGACCAGCCTTAAATGGCGTGGTAGGCCGTGCTGCGGGCAGCCCTTCTGGCTTCAACTACCCGATGTTTTCAAGAACTCCAGTCTCACCTGGGAGCCCCAGCTCTTGCACGGATCGAGGTACAGCGCTCGCAAGGCGTCCGCTCGCACTGCGGAATCGGTTGACGTTTGTGGCGGTTGTCAAGTTTGGCTCATAGCACCGCGAACACTGCTTTACGCCCAACAGCGGAAATCCGAGAGCAAGTCGCGGAGCGGCCGCATTGGGTCGATTGTTCTGGTTCCTGTTGGTCTCACTTGGGGGCGTTCACAGCCCCGCATTACTGTGCTCGTTGTAAGGAAAACAGCAATCGCGCGTAGGTCGGCGCTAAAGCTCTCAATATGGCGGCGGCCTCTGCATCATGACCTGTCACCAGCGGGTACTGTAGTGATCCGACCAACTGAGCCTGTTCGGATGCGATGCGGGCCGCTTCAGCATGGCCGATCCGTGCCAGGCACGTCGCCGCATCTGCGAGACGCCTTGCGCCGACGCGCACGGCGAAGTGGATCAGGTGTCCACGCAGATCGTCATTGCAGCCGCCTTCGATCATGTCTGCCAAGACCTCGGCCGCCTCGGCATTGCCGACCGTTCCATCGGGTAAATGCGTCGCGTTCTCCATTGAAAGCCACCGTATCGCATTCGACAGCGACGCTCGGATCATGTCATCCTCACGGACCTCTCGATCGCGCCGGAAATTGGTCCGCATCGTAAAGGGCGCGCCGTAGTCAATGGTTTCGGCGCGCCATGCGGTCAGAAAGGCGTCTGCCGGCAGTGACACGAAAGGATATCCTTGCGGATCGTGCATCCGTACCCGCCCATCTTCGATGGCAAGCACGACGAGGTAATGGTCCGATCCGATAGGGCCGCTCATTCCCGGCTGATGCCCAAGATGCCCGATTTCAACCGGACCAACCCATACGGGGCCATCGGAGAGTGCCCGTTGAAGCTGGTTCAGAGCCTCGTTCGCGTTCGTGCTCTTGATGACCGTTGAAGCCCACCCCATCGCCTGAAGGGCTCCGTCGAAGCCAGCTTCCGGCGTCCATCCATAGGGATCGAAGAACGGCAGAGTTCCGCCGACGAGTTGCATCCCAAAGGGGCTGGCGGTCGCGAACTCGATGACCGCCGTCGATGGCGCATGAGCGCGGAACAGCATCGCGAAGGAGTTGGCGTAGCAATATGGGCCCGAGCCAATGTACGGAAAGTGCTCCATGGAAATGCCTCAAATCTCAAACTGGGAGGCACGACAAGAGCGGCAAATTTCGAGAAATTGTCAACACACAAAGGCAACGACAATGTGTGCCGCAGTCACTTACTCGGGGCTGTCTTAGCGGCCCAATTTCGCAAGCCGCCCTGACAATCGACTGCATGCAGGCCTGCGAAGCTGCTCACGGGCGCGGCGATCTTGAGGGGAGACCAGCCCGAGCGCCGTGCCAAAAACCAATGCCGAAGCGCCCGGAAATGGTCCCCTCTTACGCGCGGCCCAGTCGTTCGCCAAAAGATAGCTGAACTACTGCAACGGGTCGAGAATTAGCCTTCATCAGCGTTGTCGGTGGGTGGACGACGAAATTCCAGGGCTGGGACGAGGGACGGCCGCAATGCGGACCTCTAAGCGGTCGTCGCCAAGCCGATCGCCGAATGACGTGTTCGGGTCGGTCTTTCCGGTTTGATCCGCCGCGAAAGGGTGGTGAGCGGAGTCTGTCGAGAGGGGGCTAAGAGGCCGCGCCTTCATCTCAGTCGTTCGATGAGCCAGGGTTCGAGCCTGAAAACAGTCGGGTCGTTTCTTGATTGTGACGATGAGGCCTTGATACGGCACGGCGTCCTCCCGGCCTTTGAGCTTGACAGAGCCTACGCACGAGGCTTCAGCCAAGGTGCAGTGCCTTCTCAAGTGGTGCCAGAGCGAAGGCGACGCAGTCGGACACTGGTCGCGCAGAAACCGGGAGCTGTATTAGCTCCCAATAGGATTCTCGCTCGCCTTTACAGCACTCGTCAATTCAATCGCCGACCGGAAGAGCCATCGAACACATGAAGAGCGTCTGGGTTTGGGCGCACGTGGATCAGATCGCCGACGCTAATGGTACTCTCGCGGGGAAACTCTACCGTCAGCATACGCGCGTCGCCGGTTTCCAGATAGCCATAAGTCTGGCTACCCAATCGCTCAGCCACAGCAAGTTTTCCGCCGAACCATGCTTCTTCTGGAGCGCAGACGACAAGATCCTCGGGGCGGATTCCAACGGTTGCGGTCGCGGCTCGCAGTTCATGTGCGGTCTCGTTCCCAAGCTTGATTGTGCGGCCCTTCAGCCGAACTGCGACCTCATCGCCATGTGTGACGACTTCCGCGGAGATAGTGTTCATCGTCGGGCTGCCAATGAAACGGGCGACAAAGAGGCTGGCTGGACGGCGGTACAGCTCCAGCGGCGGGCCCACCTGCTCGACGCGCCCGGCATTCAGCACCACAATGCGGTCCGCAAGCGTCATCGCCTCGACCTGGTCGTGCGTGACGTAGACTGTCGTCGCCTTCATGCGGTTATGGAGTTTCGCGATCTCCAGCCGCATTTCTACCCGCAGCGCTGCATCGAGGTTCGACAGCGGTTCATCAAAAAGGAAAGCGGAAGGCTCCCTCACGATGGCGCGGCCCATGGCGACGCGCTGGCGCTGACCTCCCGATAGCTGGGCAGGCCGACGGTCGAGAAATGGCTGGATCTGAAGGATCTCGGCCGCCTGCGTCACGCGCTGCCTGATCATCGCTTCGTCAGCGCCGCGCATCTTGAGTCCGAATGCCATGTTCTCGCGCACGCTCATATGCGGGTAGAGGGCATAATCCTGGAACACCATCGCGATGTCTCGCTGGGATGGCGGAAGCGCGTTCACCAGCTTTCCTCCAATATCGAGTCTGCCTCCGGAAATCTCCTCAAGCCCCGCAATCATGCGCAGTAGAGTAGACTTGCCGCAACCGGAAGGACCTACCAGAACGAGGAACTCACCACTTTTTATGTCGATATCAATGTCATGGATGACCTGTAGCGAGCCATAGGATTTCTGGATCTGCGCCAAGCTGATTGCCGTCACGGTTTGGTCCTCCAAAAGGTCGGCATTACCCTTGACCTCCATTATCGATATCAATATCAATAATCGCAGGCAAGATGGTTGGCAACTCCGCGGACGCACATGAAGTACTTTTCGGCTCAGTCACATTCGCGAGACGCAAAACCGGCTAAGTCGGCGGCCGCCTTCAATGCGCTCAAGCGGGACATCATGCTCGGAGTGCTTCCTGCCGGCGCGTCACTGACGGAACTTGATCTTGCCGCCCATTTCTCCTGCAGCCAGGGAACCGTGCGCGAGGCGCTGCTGCAATTGCAGGAGGAGGGGCTTGTGCGTCGGCAGGGGCATCGGGGCACGCAGGTTTCTGAATGCACTGAAGCCGAAGCGGTGGAGATGTTCCGCGTGCGCCAGCAGATCGAGTGCAGCGGCATCCGGCGTACGCTCCAGATGCCGAGCCGTACCCTTGTTGCCGATCTTAAGGCTTTGTTCGCTGAGATGCTGCAAGCGGCGACCGTTGGCGACGAGCTTGAGCTCGCCTCTCTTGACCGCGATTTCCATCGTCGCATCTTTCAGGATGCTGAACTCCCCGCGCTGGACCCGATCTTGCACCGCTGTCTGGTGCACAATCACCGCTTCAAGATTTCACGCAGCACCAGTCCCCGCGATCTTGTCGCAACAGCGCAGCGTCACGGCTCGATCATTGAAGCGGTGGAAAGTGGGAGCGTGGAAAGGGCGAGTGAAGCACTTCGGCACCACATCGCGACCATCGTGGACCTCGGTCCCGACGTTTTCCCAGATGCGAGCCAATGAACGCGGCTCCCCACATGTCCCGGCTGTCCTCCGAAATGGCGGCGCTCCTTGACCGCGTCGAGCGAGAAACCGGCCCGCAACCGGATCCGACGACGCTGCCTCCTGCGCAGGGGAGGGCGCTGACTGCGCAGGGCAATCGCCGCTGGAACCGCGATCTCCCCGAGATGGCTGCTGTGGGCGACGCCTGGGTCGACGCGGATGAAATCCTTGGCTCTGCGCGCGTGCGGCTGAAGGTTCTCGTGCCGCCAGATCATCGGCCGGGCGCGGTCATCTTCGTGCATGGCGGCGGTTTCGCGTTTTGCAGCCCCGAGACCCATGAGCGCTGTGCGCGGGTCCTTGCGCTGGAGTGCAGTCTGCCAGTGCTGCTGCCGGACTATCGGCTGTCGCCCGAATATCCTTATCCCGCGGGCCTGATGGACGTTGTCGCAGCGTTCCGCTCCGCCTTTGCCGTTACCGGCGCCTTCGGCGTCGCTGACGGCCCTCTCATCCTTGCGGGCGACTCGGCGGGTGCCAACCTGGCGCTGGCCGCCATGCTTCACGAGCAAGCCACAGCGAAAACCGCTGCCGGCGCACTGCTTTTCTATGGAACCTATGCTGGCAATTTTCATACGCAATCCTACCGCGATTTCGAGAATGGACCGGGTCTGACGACCGCAAAGATGCAACGCTATTGGCACTGGTATGTCGGTCACCGAGATATGTCAGCCGACCCGTTGGCCTGTCCGCTCGTCGCTTCGGACGAAACACTGAAGGCCCTGCCGCCACTTCACCTGATGGCCGCAGGTGTAGATCCGCTGCTTTCCGACAGCATCCTGCTGCACGCCCGCCTCAAGAGCCTCGGGCGCAGCGATACTCTGACGGTCGTGCCGGGTGTTACGCACGGCTTTCTGCAGAATACCCTCGATCTGGCTGCCGCGCGGGAGGCGCTGGTGGCCGCGGGGGTGGCGGCAAAACGAATGGCTGCCGGCAACTGACTTGGGTTTTCAGAGGAGGAGACAATGAAAAACTGGAAGAAACTGGCAATCGGCGCTGCGTTCGCGACGTCGCTTCTCGCAGGCACTGCATCGGCGGAAACTGTCCGCTTCTGGTATCACTTCGACAATCCCGAAAATCCGATGGATGATCTGGTCGCCAAATTCGAGGCCGCCAATCCGGGCATCGAGATCGAGGCTGAAAACGTTCCTTGGAACAGCTATTACGATAATCTCTACACCGCGCTTGTCGGGGGCAATGCCCCGGATGCTGCCATGGTGAAGCTGTTTGCGCAGCCGCGTCTCATCGAAATGGGAGCGCTGGAGCCGATCGGCGAGCGCATCGATGCCTGGCCCGGCAAGGCGGACCTGCTCGACAACCTTCTGGAACTCAACAAGGGTCCGGACGGCCAGCAGTATTATCTGCCGATCCAGTACGTCGTGCTTTATCTCTATTATCGCGCCGACCTCTTCGAGCAGGCGGGCCTGAAGCCGCCTGCGACCTGCGAGGAGTTCCGCGACGCGGCAATAAAGCTCACCAAGGCGCCGGAAACCTACGGCTTCGGCCTGCGCGGCGGAAAGGGCGGATGGGACCAGTGGGGCGCCTTCGTGCTCTCGCAGGGCGCCAAGCTCGAGTCCGGCGGTCTAACGACGCCGGAGGCGATTGCCGCCAACCAGTGGCTGATCGATCTCTTCCAGAAGGACAAGGTCATTCCGCCATCGGCACCGAACGATGGCTTCCAGGAAATCACCGGTGCCTTCAAGAATGGCACGACGGCGATGACGATCCATCACATCGGCTCTTCCAACGACATGGTCAAGGCGCTTGGCGACAAGGTTTCCGCCGTGCCTGTGCCGGAATGCGGCGGTGGGCGCTGGACGTCCTACGGCGATGAGTCCTTGGCTATCTTCACTTCGTCGGAGGTGAAGGATGCGGCGTGGAAGTGGATATCCTTCCTGGCCGAGGGTGACAACAACGTGGCCTTCAACAAGGCGACGGGCCAGATGACCGTGACGAAGAGCGGCGCAGAAAATTGGACGCTGCATGAGCGTCGTTTCGTGGACGCGACAGTTCAGTCACTGCCGTTCGCCCATGTGCTGCCGCAGAACACGGCGACGTCGGAGTTCGTCAATACGGCCTGGCAGACGGCGATGCAGCAAGCGCTGACCGGCCAGATCACCTCCGAGCAGATGATGCAGCAGCTCGAGGCGTTATTCGCGCAGCAGTAGCCCCCCGGAGCGAGCAGTCTGCGCACGCTCCACCCTTGCCATCCGCCCGCCCGAACCTCAGGGCGGATGGCTTCCGAATGCCAACTGCCGGGAACGACCGCATGACCGCGACAACCGCTCCATCTCCGACGACGCCTGCCATTCCGACGCCCTGGAGCGTGCGGCTGATGCCATACATGCTGCTGGCGCCGGCCGTGGTCGTCACGCTGTTCATCGTCTTCTTTCCCATGGCCCAGGCGGTCTTCACCAGTCTCTACGATCTTGTCCTGTGGAAGCCGAACGCCAGCCGTTTCGTCGGGTTCGGGAATTATGTGAAACTCTTCGCCGATCCCGTCTTCTGGACTGCACTCGGCAATACCGCCATCTGGATCGGCCTGACAGTGCCGCTTCAGATGGGGCTCGGCCTGTTGACTGCGCTGCTGCTCAACCGGGAATTCCCCTGGCGGGGACTTGCGCGCGCTCTCATCATCATTCCGTGGGCCCTGCCGAGCGTGGTGATCGCGTTGATGTGGCGCTGGATCTACGATCCCAATACGGGCGTCTTAAACGATATCCTCATCTATCTCTCCGTCGTGCAGTCCGCCGTGCCGTGGCTTGCCGATCCGAATCTAGCGCTTTATGCGGTCATAGCGACGCTCACCTGGCAGGGCTTTCCCTTCTTCGCCGTCATGATCCTTGCCGGCCTCCAGGGAATTCCACGGAGCCACTATGAGGCCGCGTCCATCGACGGCGCCTCCCCATGGCGCCAGTTCGTGCACATCACGCTGCCCGGCATCGCCCCGGTGCTAGCGACGGCGGGACTGCTTCGCGTCATTTGGGTCGCCAATTCCATGGACGTCATCTTCGTCATGACCGGCGGCGGCCCGGGCTATGCAACCCATACCCTGCCGCTCTACGCCTTCGTCCGCGCCCGCCAGAACCTCGATTTCGGCTACGGCACGACGATCGCCGTGACGTTCACGATCCTGCTCGGCGCGATCGTGGCAGTCTATCTTGCCCGTACCATGCGGGAGGTTGAGCGATGAACAGACCCTCCACGTTCCGCCGTATCCTCACCACCGACCTGCCGGTACTCTTGATCGTGCTCTTCGCCATGGGGCCCTTCGTCTGGATGGTGCTGACTTCGCTGACGCCGACGGAGGCGCTGAACGCGACCGGCGTTTCCGTCTCGCCCGCCGGCTGGAGCCTCGACAACTATGTGCGCCTGCTCCAGCAGACCTCCTTCCTCGACAACATGCTCGACAGCCTGATCATCGCCTGCGGCACAGTGGTGCTCGGCCTTGCCGTCGCGGTGACGGCGGCCTACGCCTTCTCGCGCTTCCGCTTTGCGGGTCGCAAGCTTCTGATGTTGCAGTTCCTGCTCATCAACATGTTCCCGATCGTGCTCCTGATCCTGCCGCTCTTCGTGCTGATGCGGAAGGCTGGCATTCTCGACACCCATTTCGGCCTGATCCTCGCCAATGCAACGGTCGCCATTCCCTTCGCGGTCTGGATGCTAACGAGCTATGTCGGCGCGATCCCGAAAAGCCTTGACGAGGCGGCGATGATCGACGGCTGCTCGCGGCTGACGGCACTGCTCAGGGTCGTGCTGCCACTCACGATACCAGGCATTATCTCCACCGGCATCTACATCTTCATCACGGCCTGGAATGAATATCTCTACGCGCTGACGCTCGGCGGCAGGAACGTCCGTCCGGTCACGGTGGCGATCCAGACGCTGATCGGAGAATACCAGATCGAATGGGGCCTGCTTGCGGCGGGCGCCGTCGTCGGCGCGATGCCGGCCACCATCCTTTTCCTTCTCGTGCAGCGCCGCCTGATCGGCGGGCTGACCCAAGGCGCGGTGAAGGGCTGAACCGAGTAAAAGAGGACAGACAATGAACCCCGTCGGGTTGATCTCCATGCAATATGCGCGGCCGTTTACGTCGGAGCATTTCCCGCTGTTTTCCGAGATGAAAAGGCTCGGCTATGATTTCGTCGAGCTTCTTGTGCCTGAACCGGGCGAGCTCGACCTGAAGGAGGCGCGCCATGCGCTCGAGGCTGCCGAGCTCCAGGTCGTTCTCGCCGCCCGCGTCAACCTGCAGCGCAATCTTTCGTCGGATGATCCGGGCGCGCATCGCGCCGGCGTCGACTACCTCAAACATGCGGCCGATTGCGCCGCAGCTCTCGGCGCCACGATCGTCGGCGGCCCGCTCACGGGCAACCCGCTCGTCTTTGCCGGCCGGCCGCCGCAGCCGGTGAGCGAGGAGGAGCGCTTTTCCCGCAAGACTCGCTGCGTCGCGGGCCTCAAGGAAGCGGGCGATCATGCTGCCAGACTGAACGTCGTCCTGGCGGTCGAGCCGCTCAACCGGTTCGAAAGCGACGTGCTCTGCACCACGCAGCAGGCGATTGAACTGCTCGACGCTGTCGATCATCCAGCCATCCAGCTCATGCTCGACACATTCCACATGCACATGGAGGAAGCCTCCATTGCCGAGGCGATCCGACTCGGCGGAAAGCGCGTCGTGCATTTTCAGGCCAACGAGAACCACCGCGGCTTTCCCGGTACCGGGGCGACGGATTGGGTCGAGGTATTCCGCGCGCTCCATGATATCGGTTATGCCGGCCCGATCTCGCTCGAACCCTTCCGTCGCAACGACGACCGCTTCGGCGTGCCCTTTGCGCAGTGGCGTGCTCCGCACGAGGACGAGAGCGAACGTCTCGCCGCGAGTGCCGCATTCATCAAGTCCCACGTCCTGCTTACGGAATATCGTCGATGACACTCAAGATCGGTTGGATTGGCTGCGGCGTCCACGCCACTCAGATGCTGCTTCCGCAACTCGTTCGCCATGATGTGCAGATCGGCGCGCTCTGCGATATCGACGGCAATCGTCTGACCTCCGCCGGTCGGCAGTTCGGCGTCTCAAACCTGACGAGTGATGCGGAGGAGCTCATACGCCGCTCCGACATCGACGCCGTCGGCATGGCGGTCGGGCCGGACCAGCATCTCCTGTTCGGCAAGATGGCGCTGGAGCGGGGCCTTCCCGTCTTCATGGAAAAGCCACCGTCCGGTAGCGCCGCCGGGGCACGCGAACTGCTCGCGGCGTCGGAAAAGTCCGGCAAGCCGCTGCTTCTCGGCTTCATGAAGCGCTATTCAGCAGGGAACAAGATCGCGGCCAACATCCTGCGGTCTGGTCATTTCGGGGAAATCTACGGCCTTACCGGTTACTACATGACCGCGCCCGGCTATTTCGCAGGCAATGTCGACTATACCGGCTTCTTCCTGCATCACTGTGTGCATTACATGGACCTCGTCTCCTTCCTCGTCTCGCCGGTCACCAAGCTGACGGCGCGCAAGGTCGAGAAGGGCAGGGGCAAGGTGCTCTTCCATGTGAACTTCGATTTCGAATGCGGCGCCATCGGCACGATCGCCATGGGCACCGCGCAATCGCGCGGCGCGCCCGTCGAACGCATCGAAATTATGGGCGATCACCAGCGCATCGAGGTCGACAACGTCATCGACGTACGCTGGAACCGCAACCCGCCCTTTAAGGTCGACGATCCCGCTGCCACGCTTAACGATGCCGTCGACACTTTAATCTGGAAACCCAACTTCACTGCGGCCGCCAACGAGGACCCAAAGGGTTACCATCCGCTGCTCGCCGACGTTATCCCGGCGTTAGCGGGACATAAAACTTCGGCCCCGACGATCGCAGACGGTGTGATTGCCATGGAACGTCTCGAAGCATTGCGCCGCGAATTGGCGTTGTAGTGTTGGGTCAAGGCATGACAAGGTTGCGTCACAGCGGACACCGTGCGGGTTTGTCGAAGGGCGTCGCAGCGCGAGCGCATCGAGATCAACCTCAACGCCGTAACCTACGGCAGGGTGCCCATCTCAGCCTTCTCAGCCTCTCAGTGTTGCTAAGACTATGACGATCGCGAGAGCAGTGTCCAGCACGAAGCAGAACTCGGCCATCGACCGTACGACGACTTTGTTTTTGACGTGGTGATAGACGTCCCAGCCGGCATGCGCGACCAGTCCCGCCGCTACCAGCAGCGCTCCCACAAAGGGGCTAATAAAGAGGGCCACGGTGGCTAAACCGCCGAAGGCACTCATTGCGATGGCTTGCAGCGGCAGTTCGCGGTTAGGACGTCTCAGAGCCCGGATCACGCCATAGACCGCAAAGAGGGCGGCGAGGATAAGCATCGCCCATGTCGCATCGAAAGGTATGAGGCCGAACCTTGCGACGGTGATCACTACAACCGATAGCAGGAATACCGGCCAGGAAACCCACGGAATCTCCAAGGCAGCCGCTGCCAGGTACACGAGGCCCGAGGCGACGACGATCGCAGCCAAGTCCGTGCCGTGCTCCGAACCATTGAGCAGATCGACCGAAACGAAAGCCGCGAATGCCAAGCCGATAGCCGTGGGCCACCATTGTATCGACTGCCAGCCCGACGTGGGGGATTCGGGCGCTGACTTTGATGGTTGCGATGCTTCAGTCATGATTACTCCTCCCTGCGGTGGTGGTCCTTGGCCGACCACCGGTGTGAACACTAGCAGGCACACAGAGTTGGCAGGAATGACAAAAAGATGGTAATTCCTGCCAGTGCCTTATCATATCGTCATTGTCGTCTATCAAAACTTTGAATTGCTGGATGCGACCGGCCCGGCTTCCGTTTTCGCATCCGCCAACCACGCACTCGCAGAGGATGGAGAGCCTGGACGCTATGCCGTGCATTTGGCCTCGCCGACCGGCGGTGCGGTGCCGAGTAGCAGCGGGGTCATCGTCGAAACCAAAGCATTGGCGAAGGTGCCACGAGAGGTTGACACAATCCTGGTGGCCGGGGCCGAGGCCGGCGCGGTCACGGCAGCAACCCGGACGCCGAAACTAGGGCGGTGGTTGTCGCGGAGCGCCTCGTCCGTCAGACGACTCGGGTCGGTTTGCGCCGGCTCCTTTGTGCTCGCAGCGGCGGGACTGGTGGACGGTAAGCGTGTTGCCACACACTGGAGCGCCTGCGAAGCGCTCGCGCGACTCTACCCCTCCCTTGCGGTCGACGCCGATGCACTCTATGTCGTCGACGGCAACGTCTGGACATCGGCGGGAGTGACCACCGGTATTGACATGGCCCTCGCCATGGTCAGCGAGGATCTCGGCAGCGCGCTTGCCAGTCGGGTCGCCAAGCGCCTAGTCCTCTACGCACGCCGTCCCGGCTATCAGTCTCAGTTCAGCCCGCTGCTGCTTGCCCAGGCGAAAGCCGATGCTCCTCTCGCAGATCTCCTGGTGTGGGCACAAGCCAATCTCGATACCGCGCTGGATGTGCCGAGCCTTGCGGCCAGGGTTGGCCTCTCGGAGCGGACGTTTTACAGACGGTTTGTCGCCGCGATCGGCGAGACGCCGGCACAGTATATCGAGACCGTCCGGCTGGACGCGGCGCGTATCTTGCTCTCCCAAGAACTTCCGTTGAAGGAAATCGCAAGGCGGGTGGGGCTTGCGCCGACCGCACGCTTCACGCAGGTCTTCCAAAGACGCTTCGGGGTGACGCCGCGACTCTTCCGTGAAACCCATATAGAGCGACAATCTGGATGAGATCTCACCCTGTTTGTCGCGCTGCAAACCCATACGAACAGGTGAGCCATGTTAGACGCAAAGCTCAGCTGAACTCATACTCAAACAAATGTCCGTCAATTGGCCTAATGAGGCGAGTGAAGTGAAACGAACGGAAATGGTTATCTCTTCAAGCGCAGGACCATGATTAACTCGTCATTCTCCGCATCGTGACCCAGTAAGCCGTTTGGAATGCGGCCAACCTCTAGGAATCCGTGACGCTGATAGAAGCGTATCGCTGCCGAATTGTCGGCATTTACGGCAAGCTCCAGCTGCAGTGCTCCGCGGTCTCGTGCATGCTCCGTGACCTCATGCAAAAGGGTTGCCGCAACCCCGGTCCCTCGTTCGCCTTTCCGCACATACACGCTGACAAGCCTTGCACGATGCGCCATTTTCCTTGCACGCTCAAATCTTAGCCCCATCATGCCGACGGGCTCACCATTCAAGAACGCGGCGAAAACTGGCTGGTCGAGATGTCGGCGCCATTCGCGGTCGGAGAGATGGACCCAATCGCCATATACACTCGCGAACGAAAGCGGTTCATGTGAAAGCGCCTCTAGGCGTATGCGGCGAAACACGTCTACGTCCCGGACTGACAGGCGTCTGATTACCGCCTCTTCTTCAATCGACACATCGACCTCCGACAGAAGTTCCAGGTCAGGTCGGACGAAATCCCAGTATCGAAGCCGCTCAGCATCCTCGATCACGAGCCCTACCACTGCCACTCCTCGGACCCCAAGGTGATAGCTCCGCTGGCGATGTGCCCTGAAAGGTCCGCCCAAATCGGATCGCTGATGAAACTTGCGAGGTCACCGCTCGATTGCACCAAAGGCATCGCCGCGTATGTTTCAAGAGGCGTCTCGGCTCCTCTGAAGAGCTTGATCTCCCGGAAGGGATTGCCGTTGAGAGGTTTCAAGACACGATGGCCCCAAAGCCCAGGTTGGTCGTCTTCACGCATTTCGGTCAGGAAATCGAAATCACCCGATCGCTCAAGCCCGATGGCGGTGAGATAGCGCATAAGCGGGTAGTAGATCGTCTGGCGACATCCCCCAAGCGCTCTCACGCCAGGCAAAATGGAAGTCACCAGGAACACAGTATAGAGGCTCGGCACGATCGCTCGCTGCCGAAGCGCCGTTGCGATGCTGTTCGGCCGGAACTTCACTTCGAAGTCCGACGGACACTTGGCCCTGAGGGCGTTGTCTTGGAGGCGGAGCGGAACAATCCTCCCTTTTTCCATGCGCCAGAAGAGATCGGTCGTCCTGCGGACCCAACCCTGCCACGGTCCAATGTTCAGGCGATCCATGGCATCCAGGATGCTCTCGGCGACCTTTCCGTCTCCGATGAAACCAGCCGACATCCAGGATCCAGCGTCTTCGAGATGGTCGGCGACCAGGTCTGCGATGTCGAAATCATCGAGCTGAAGCAGCTTGATGGGGGAGGGGAGCTTGCCGCGCCAGAGGGTTTGATTGGCCGCCCTGATTGCGTCGGCCGCAGAACCAAATTCCTCCGACGGCAGTTCGCCGAGGAGGCCGGCGGCAGTGGCATTTGGTGCCGGATCGCCTTTGGCATTCGAGAGCGCGAAGCGATAGGGACCATTCAACCCGCAGATGCTGAATGAATCCATTCGGCTCCGGGGTAAGCCGAAGACGTTGAGGGGCTCGTCTTGAAGCCAGAGCCAGCCCGGACCCTTCTTTGCCTTTTCCGAGAAACTGACCGTCGAGGCATGATAGGTGATGTACCATTCGCGGCCATGGGCCTGCAGGCCTAGCAGGCTGAACAGATGCGTGTAGAACGCATCCGGCTCGATCAGCAGCAGGCAATGCGGACCGGTCTGCAGTACCGGTGCCCCCATCAACTGAAGGCTGGCGCTTCGAGCTTCCTCAGGGTCGTAACCGGATCTGAGAGCTGCCCGCTCGACGCAACGGCATAGCAGCTCCATTGCATGGCGACGCGCGCAACACTCGGAATGGAATTTCTCGACGTCGTGGGCAACCGACGCGTAGTGTCGAAGGGGACATTCCCAATAGGAGGTAAGATGCGGCATCAAGGCAGACAACGTGCGGCGCACGTCGGCTGCGCTGCAATGCTCGCCGGCCTTTCCGATTATCGTCATTTCATGACGCCGAGCTTGGGGGCGAGTAGCAACATGGTTTTCGCGCTACGCCACGTCAGATCAGGAGCCAAGGCCTCTGCCTCGGTATCGATGATCGCCGCTGGCAATCGTTCGTAGCAATAGTTCGGTGGAATTGCCGGCTTCACCATCAGCGAAACCAATTCCAACATGGAAGCGCGGGAGTTGGATGACACGATGGTGTAGAAATTCCCGCTGTTCCAGGTCAGCACTGAGTATCGGAAAAACGCCCGCAGAGCGGCTACCGTGGTCGCCAGATCGACTTGAAGATCCGTCATCGTGTTAAGGACTTCATCCTTTTTCTTGGAGATGTGACCTGTGGAGAAGAATCGGGTCTTGAAAAGCTCGTCCTTCTGCCGCTCGCGTTCCTCATAGATGTCGTGGTCTTCATGCGCGAGCTTCTGCACCTACACGAGGAGACCGCCAGACCGGATGCGAGGAACAACGAACTCCAGCTGCTTTAGCCGATCACGGTCGTACATCTGAAACGTCGTGTCTTCCAACAGCACGTCAAAGCCGCCCCGAAATGGGAGAAGATCCTTGTCGGTCGCGTATCGATCGTCGTCCAACTCAAAGAATGGGCCGTGGAAGAAGTGCGCGTGCTCGCTTCCCCGGTTCGCGAAGAACGACGCTCGATTGGCTGCGGTTGGACTGCAGCAGAGCGCCTCGATGCGACCATCGCCAAGCGTGGCGAGCGTGCGCGCGAGGCAACCGGTGCCCGTGCCCAGCGTGTATATTGTCGTTGGGGAGGCGTTGCGCGCCCAGGTCCTTAAGGCGAAGGAAAGTAGTGCAGCACCCAGACGGCACTCCTCTTCAAGCCTATAGGGAATACTGGCAAAGTAATGGCTGTCAAAATTACCCCAAAGACGCCGATGCGTATCCGCGAAAATTGCGCTCTCGAGATCAAAGTCGAGCAGGCTCATGTCGATTTTCGGTTCGGCAAGATCCGGTGCTCCACCCTTTCCGCTGGCGGTTCTTTCGAAGAACTCTGCGAACGCGGTAAGTCTGGGAGCATTCCGCCAGTGTTCAATAGTTATTCGATCTACCATCGCTACCTCCCGATATAGCCGGCGGGTGGCGTGCTTCATCTCAGCCATCGTCGAGATGTTTTATTTGCCGCCCGCATCTGCCATGCGTGAGCTTCTGATCTCATCTGTGGACCCAGGGGAGCGGGTAGCCAATCTACCTATTTCGGGAGGTTGACCGTTCCGGGAATGTCGAAAGAGAGGGACGGGCCGCGAATGCGATCGGGCGCGGTCAGATTTTGATCAACTCGAGGAAGCTTGCCTTGGCAACGGCGTGATAACTTGTAAAAGCACCGAGTTTTTGTCTTGCCGATCGCAGGTACAACTTCACCGCGTTTTCTGAGATGCCTAGATCCGCTGCTATTTGTTTGGAAATCCGACCTGTTGCAAGAAGCTGAAGGCACTGGCTTTCGCGCCTGGAGAGGTTCCGGTAGCGGCCAATCTCTCGAAGACCGCTTGCAGACAGCATCGTCTCATGAAGATAGTGGGAAAGGATCTGCAGCTCGTGAATGCTCGAAGCGCGTAGCCGCGACCAGTCGCGCTTGGGCAGGTTCGAGGTCACGGAAAAGAGAGACCGTTCGCCTTTCGAGCCTCGGATGGGGATCGTCAAGCCATAGGGGCCAATATCGTACGAACGCGCTTCCTTAAACAATCGGTAGACCTGTGCTGACCGCCGATCGAGAGAGGACCAATCCACCGGGAGGAATCCCCAACGGACGACGTCAATCACCGGGTCTATGTCGAAATAGCCCTTGTCGATGTATATCTCAGTCCACGTATCTGGATATGTCGTGCAGTAGTCGGGGTACAAACCCGACCTGCCTCCGTTGCGAACCACAAGCAATGTCATGTGCGACAGGCCGTGTCGTACGCAAAGTTTGCGCAATGCGGGGTGAAGGTCCTCGCGATGCTTCGCTGCGTGGAGCGTCCTCAGGGACAGTGAGAGTCTGCGGTTGTCGACCATCGGGGGAAATTTCAGTTTGCTGCCATCGCTCTGTGTTTCGACCCTGACTGTTCAGATCGGAGAACCGGATCTTAATGGCAGCGTTCGGGCAGCGAAATTGTAGGAAGATGCAAGTGGCCGAAATCGTCGCCAGTGCGCAATCTCATTGGGTTGACGTTGGATGAGGTGGAAGGACTTTGGGTAAAACAACGGGGAGTTGGTGTTCTTACCTTCGGCGTCGGCGGTTCAACGCATCGGCTGGCGCGACCATATAGGCGACGCTCAGCCTTCGTCCCTCAGCGCGCCGTCTAACTTTGGTGCTGAGCGTCCCTGCTGCGGACGTGGGCAGGATCATTCCGCTTCTGGTGGCTGCAGCTCGTTGAGACTGCGCCTCGAACATTAGGAAGATCCCACCTGCGAAGACCATTGTGCGGCGACATTTGTCGACCGCGGAGACAACCCTGCTCCCAGCACTGGATAGCTCAGAAGGACACGGCCGGAGAGGGCAGATCCATCCAATCGATTAAGCCGGGTTGCCTGTCCCGCAAGCCGGCAAGGTCGTTGAATGCTAAAACCAGCTTGACGGATGGAATGCGATTAGACAACCTCCAGGTAACGCTCGGCCACTTGGCCGAGCTGACAATCCTCTATCTCGAGCGGCAGATCACTGGCGAGGTGCGCCCATGGCGCCGCTGCTTAAGCCAGCTTGCGGGGTTTGACCCGCCATGGCTGCGGCACCATCACCCGCGGTCGCGTCGGGAGCCTCGTTTCTCGTCCCTGGAGCTTGCGCCGAGAGGACAAATCATCCGGGCGCCCTAACGGGCGGTCTCATAAAGCGTCGTTGAAAGGCGCCTCGGCAGCGCGCGATGCCTTCGCCACCACCCATCAAACGCCGAGGCTGTTGTTCTTCAACGGCAATTGTCGGATGCGCTTGCCAGTGGCCGCAAAGACCGCATTCAGAACCGCTGGTCCCGCTACCGCGATCGTCGGCTCGCCGACGCCGCCCCAGAAATTCCCCGATGGCATGAGAATGGTTTCGACGGCCGGCATCTGGTCCATACGCATGACCTCGTAGGTATCGAAATTCTCCTGTTCGACGCGACCGCCATTGATCGTGCACTCTCCATAGAGACAGGCTGAAAGACCATAGACGAACGAGCCCTCCACCTGCCGCTCGGCTTGGGCGGGATTTACAATGTGGCCCGGGTCCGTCGCCGCGACGATGCGGTGGATCTTAAGCTGACCGTCTGTGACCGAGACTTCCGCCGCGGCTGCGACGTAGCTGCCGAATCCCATGATCTGGGCAAGACCGCGATGGATCCCGTTTCCTGCCGGCTTTTCCCAGCCGACCCGTTCGGCGACTGCCTCGAGAACGGCAAGGTGCTTGGGATGGTCGACGAGCAGCTTGCGGCGGAATTCGAGTGGATCGATGCTGGCCTCATGCGCTAGTTCATCGATGAAGCACTCGACGTAAAGCGCGTTCTGATTGAGGTTGACCCCACGCCAGAAACCGGGAGGAACTGGCGGATTGCGCATGGCGTAATCAATCAGGAGATTGGGAATGGTGTAGCCAAAGGCGCCCTCCGTCCCGCCATCGTTCAGACCTTGGAAGACGGCCGGATCGCGACCGGTTTCGCGCACTTCGGCGCGAAGTGGCCACAGAATTGACTGGCCGCTGATCCGCATATGAAGAGCAGCCACGTTACCACTGGCGTCGAGCGCAGCTCTGAGACGACATTGCGTTACAGGGTGGTAGGCACCGTGAAGCATGTCCTCTTCGCGCGACCAGATCAGCTTCACCGGTGTGCCCGGGAGTTCCTTGGCGAGCTTTACGGCCTGACGGACGTATTCCTGATAGTTGCCGCGCCTGCCGAAGCCGCCACCGAGGTGGAGCTTGTAGACCTCGCATTGCTCGATCTGCAGGCCGGATGCTTCGGCCGCGGCGGCAAGGCTCATCTCTCCGTTTTGTGTTGGCACCCAGACTTCGCATTTGTCCGTCGTATATCGCGCCGTAGCGTTCATCGGCTCCATGGTGGCATGGGCTTGGTACGGAAAGGAGTAGGTCGCAGTCACCACTTTGGCGTCGCCGTCAAGCGCGGCTCGCGCATCGCCGATCTCCGTGCCAGCGACGACGTCCTCCGCATCCAGTCCTTCTCTCAGCATCGCGGCAATCGTTTCGCTGGTGACGTTCGTGTTCGGGCCTTCATCCCAAACGATCGGCAGCGCATTAAGGGCGGAATGCGCCTGCCACCACGTGTCGGCAACGACGGCAACGGCCGTGTCATCGACCTGGACGACCTTTCGTACGCCGGGCATTCCAGATACGACCGTCGCGTCGAAGCTTGCAACTTTGCCTCCAAAGACCGGGCAGGCCTTGATCGAGGCGTTCAACATGCCCGGTAACGTCAGATCTACGCCATAAATCTGTTTGCCTATGAGCTTGTCGCGCGTGTCGAGCCTCGGTAGCGGCTTTCCGGCGATCCTCCACTCCCGCGGTGCTTTTAGAGCGATGTTCGTCGGCAGCGGCATCTGTGCGGCTAGCGAGGTGACCGTGCCGTATGTGACGGTGCGACCCGAAGAAGCGTGGGTAATGACGCTGTTCGCGGCCGAGCACTCGTCCGCGGGCACCTCCCAAAGGCTCGCGGCAGCTGAGATGAGCATTTGCCGTGCGGCCGCTCCGCCCTCGCGCACATATTGGTGTGACTCACGAATACCGCGGCTGCCGCCGGTCGAGAAGCTGCCCCAAACGCGGTTTCGCCTTAGGCTGTCCCCGGGAGTCGGATATTCGGTGGTCACTTTCGACCAATCGCACTCGAGCTCTTCGGCCACAAGTTGTGCGAGACCTGTCAATGTTCCCTGGCCCATTTCCGAACGAGCGATGCGGATCACCACGGTGTCATCCGGGCGGATGAGCACCCAAGCGTTGATCTCAGGAAGGACGGCGGAGCTCCCCTCAGCCTGCGCCGCAAAGGGCACATGGAAGCCGAGCGAGAGGCCGCCGGCCGTGGCGGCGGTGCCAATGAGGAATTTGCGGCGCGACAAGGTTGCGACTGTCATGGTCAGGTCCTCATCTTTTCTGGGATGCGCTGGCGGTTTCAGCGGCGAGTTTGATGGCGGCGCGGACGCGGTTATAGGTCCCGCAGCGACAAATGTTGTTAATCTCGGCGCTGATATCGTCGTCGCTCGGGCTTGGCGTGCTGCTGATGAGGGCGGCGGCGGCCATGATCATGCCAGCCTGACAGTATCCACATTGTGGAACGTCGAGCGCCAGCCATGCCTGCTGGACCGGATGGGAGCCGTCCTCGGACAGGCCTTCGATCGTGACGATCTTTTGACCTGATTCTACTGCACTGACCGGCAACGCGCAGGAGCGCGTCGCAGCACCGTCTATATGAACTGTGCAGGCGCCGCATTGCGCTATCCCGCAGCCGAATTTGGTGCCGGTCAGACCTACCTGTTCGCGTAGTACCCAAAGAAGGGGGGTCTCGGGATCTACCTCGATATTCCGCTTCTCGCCGTTGATGGTCAATTGAGCCATGATACCTTTCCTTGCCAGGCTAGCGGCGGCGAACCGCCAGCGATTGCTTGAACGTTGACCAGCGGCATGCTTGCCTCACTGGGTCGTCTCGCCAGGATTACTCCGCAGATAGGAGATGATCGCCGATCGCTGCGCCGCGTCGCGAATGCTGACGCTCATCGTGGTGCCCGGCACAGCCTGGCGGGGATTGTTTAAGTAGTCTTGCAGACGCTCTTCGTCCCAGACTAATCCCGATGCGCTGAGTGCCTTCGAGTAGCGAGCGCCTTCCACACTGCCGGCTGAGCGGCCAACGAGCCCGGATAAATGCGGACCGACACGGTTTTCGCCCGGATTCAGGCTGTGGCAGGAGGCGCAGCGGGTGCGGAAAAGTCTCTCGCCTGCGGTAGCCGCCGGTTCCTGTGCCGGGCTCGCGCCAGGACAAAGCAGTGCACCGAGAATGGGAGCGGAGATCAGATGCTTGTTTTTCATGAACAATCCTCGGAGTTGGCGGCTGCGAGGCAGGGCATGAACACCTCCCGTGCAGATCGCTTCGACAACCGAAGGATAGTTGGCGTTTGTCGCAGAGATTTGCCGGTGGAACCGCCGAGTTGTAACGAATTATCTCAAAGCATGCTGGATGAGGCCGCGCGCGAGACAGGCTGGCCTGGTGCTACAGGCGCAGGGCGATCGAGTTCCCACGCCACGACGGTTGGTTTGGCGCTGCGGCTTTGCTCCGCCCGCGCGAGTTTCCCTGGTGAAAGTGTCAAGCTGAATTTCGGCTCTGCTGAGCTTTGTTTTTGACGCATATTCGGCCGCTACTCGGACTGAATTATATTTCCGGCACCTTACACTAAGCTGGCCGAAACATGCTGATACAAATTACCATAGAATCTGGGAAAATATTGCGACAAGTTGCGGCTAAGCTTCGACCATCAAATCATCCCTCAAGAAAGTTCTGAAGCATGAAACGTAAACTCGTCGAGAGTGAGCCTGGGTATCTTCGTGATCGCCGTGAAGCTGGTGCGCGGCCAGCGGCGAATGTATTAGCGGGTTTACTGCTGAGTGCAGCTTCGATCCTTTGCGCCGCGATGATTGTTCCGGCGGCTGACCTTACCGAAGAGACTTGCGCGGCTCAGACAGCAAGTGCCGAAAAACAAGCGCCGTGCCTGAAGCTGGCGCCGGCTCAGGCCTACGGCGTGCAACCGTCATTGCGGCACACAAGCTGAAAAGCCGCCAATCAGGGAAGGGCGCGGCCGCACACATCGCCATTGCACCGCCGGGATGCGGTATGCGCTCGTCGCCGATCTGGACGGTAGGGTTGCCGCTATCCGCGCAAGGGCGGCCGGAACACCTTATCCACAGCCAAGGTAGCAGCGCTTCAAGCGCCTCGATCCGACTTGGGAAGCGTTATCGTCGCGCTCAGGCCATTCTTCAGTCGCGACAGGGTGATGTCGCCGCCGTGGTGGCGAACGGTTGCCCGGGCGATCGACAGGCCTAGGCCAACCCCGCCTGTTTCGCGATTTCGCGAGGACTCCAGTCGGAAGAATGGCTCAAAAACACGCTCGAAATCTGCTTCGGGAATCCCAGGCCCCTTGTCCTCAATTGCGATTCGAACGGAGGAGGGCGTCTCATTGAGCTGGACGCGAGCCTCGTTGCCGTAGCGCACGGCGTTTTCGATCAGGTTGCGGACGGCGCGCCTGAGGCCGTCCGGACGGCAGCGATAGGTGATCTTGGGGCTATCGAGAAATGTTACATTCTGCCCGAGGTCAGCAAGGTCGTCACAGAGGCTTTCGATCAAAGCCGTCAAATTGACGGTACGGGTTGGCTCCGTCACGGCCTCCTCGCGCGCAAAGGCAAGCGCTGCCTCGGTCATCGTCTGGATCTCGCCGATCGTCGCCATCATTTTCTGCTGAGCGTCGCTATCTGTCACGAACTCGGCCCGCAGACGCAGCGAAGTAAGCGGCGTGCGAATATCGTGACTGATCGCAGCGAGCATGCGCGTCCTATCCTCGACGAAGCGCGTAAGTCGCGCCTGCATCCGGTTGAAGGCCTCCGTCGTCCTGCGGATATCATCGGGACCCGTTTCCGGCAGTGGCTCGACGGATTGGCCTCTGCCGAGAGCCTCCGCGGCGCCTGCCAGCCGGCGCATGGGTCTTGCCATGCGGTTAGCTACGAAGACACCGATCAACGCAAGCGTTGTCGCGGTGACGGCGAGCGAGACGAGGGACTGCGTGTTCCAGAAAGGATTCGGCATCGTCTTGCGATAGACGGAGTTCAGCCAGCGCCCATCGCTGAGTTGGACCGCAAGTCCCATGCCGTGGGAATCGCCCAGCGGAAGAAACTTGGCAAACCGGGGCAGGCTCCATACGTCAGTCGAAAGTCGCGTCCAGCCCTCAGAGGCAATCGCCCTCTCGAAAAGCTTGAGACCCTTGGCTGACGGCGTCTTGGCTGGCGCAGCCGAGGTTAGCTCAGGCGGGCGATAGGCTGGGAGCAGGTTGGGTAGCGGTTCCTCCAGTTGCGCGACTGCCTGTTTTCGCCAGGCGAGCGTATCGACGGGATCGTGTCCCGACATCCAAAAGCGTGTATACGTTGTTCCGCTTGCCCGCAGGACATCGGTATGGAAACCCGGAGGAATGGACTCGAGCAGAGTTGCAAGCGACGCCGTACGGCTCAAGAATTCACCCTTCGATGCCGCACGCAAAGCCTTGTCCCGTTCGTCCCAGGAGATCAGAAACCCGATCACCTGCGACAACACAAGCGCCATCAACAGAAAACAGATGAACTGAGCCGCGAGGCTCTTCCTCCACCACCGCATCAGTAGGTTTCTACCTCCGCCACGAAGCTGTATCCTCCACCCCAGTGCGTCTTGATCAAAGATGGATTTTTCGGGTCGCTCTCGATCTTCTTGCGCAACCGACTGACCTGGTTGTCGATGCTGCGATCAAAGCTCTCGGCCGCACGCCCAGCCGTAAGGTCAAGCAGCTGGTCACGACTCAACACCAGACCGGGGTGCTCCAGGAAGGCATTGAGCAGCCGGAACTCCGCCGTGCTCAACGCCACGCTCACGCCATCGCGCCCGAGGAGCTCCCGGCGGCCAGTGTCGAGTTCCCAGACGTCGAAGCGAATCGATTTGGCCCTGATCCTTCCGCGCTGGGGCGGGAGGCTGTTGACGCGCCGCAGCACCGCCCGGATCCTTGCCAGGAGTTCGCGCGGGTTGAACGGCTTCGTGATGTAATCGTCGGCGCCGAGTTCCAGGCCGACGATCCGGTCCGTCCCGTCTGCCATCGCCGTCAGAAAGATGACCGGCAGCTCCGTCGTCGTGCGCAACTGACGGCAGACGGTCAGGCCGTCCTCGCCAGGCATCATGATGTCCAGCACGACGAGATCGGGGGCGCCCTTCTCCAAGAGGCGTCGAAGCGCTTCGCCGCTTTCCGCGACGGAAACACGGTAGCCCTGTTGTGTGAGATATTTCCCGACCAGGTCGCGAATATCGCGATGATCATCCACAACGGCGATGTGAGGCGTCGGTTGCATATCGCTCTCGTCCGGGGCGGAGTTGTCTTTACAAACACATATCGCCAGCGCCCAGGCTCCGCATTCAAAAAAGTGTATCAAACAGTGTCAACTGCGAAACCTCGGCCTCGACGATGGCATTCTGTTGTACGCCCCATGTTGCCCGGCAACATGACTAAATCGGGGAATTTGCGGCGGCACGAGCATCCAAGACCCCCAACCGTCGTTGATACACTTTGCCCCGAACAGCACATTCACTCGCATAACCACGCGACAACTTACCTCTAGGGTCTGTCCTGTCCGACGCCGCGCGGTTCCCTCGCATCTGTTCGGACTTCGTCGCCATCGCGCCCTGACACCTCCCGAGCCAGGGCGCGATGGCGAACCCGCACAAAGGAGAATTCAATGACTACCAAGCACTATATGGCAGCCGCCATCGTCTCGTTTGGGACGCTTACGAGCTTCGGACCCGCGCTCGCCGCCTTCGACTACTACGAAGGCGTTGATATCAATGCGAAGAGCCGAGCCGCTTCGCCCGCCAAGAAAACCGACGATAGCGCGACCGGCGGCATCAGGACGAATTCCGCCACATATGGCTTCCCAAGCACGATGAAACCGGTTCAACGGGTCATGAAGGGCGGTGAAGGTGGATACTGCCAGGGACTCAGCCGCCAGCGTTGAGAGCATTCAGAAGAGCGTCGCTTGCTGACCGGCTTCTATTTGCTGGCCAACCGGCAGCAACGTCATCGCCTCTGCAGGGAACGGCCTCTGCAGCGCCTTGGCGTCCTTCCAATCGGCCGTCGTCGAAAAGCTGGGCGCGCCCATCCATATGGTCATCACGGCGGAAGAAGTCGGGGCATACAAACCTCTGATGAAGGGCTTCGAATACATGCTCGACAAGCTCGGCTGCGGGCCCGAAGACATTACTCATGTGTCCTCATCCTTCCGCTACGACCTGATGACCGCCTATGACCTGGGCATCAAGAGCAAGGTCTGGGTCAACCGCGGCCATGAGCCAGCCAATCCCTATTACGAATATACCGAGATCGAGGATATCGGCGGGTTAGCCGCCGCCGTTGGCCTGGAGCCCGCACTCAAGCGCGCCTGAAAAACTAGCGCTCAGGCACTGTTGCTACGATGAGACCGGGGCGGTTCATTCGCCCCTTCTCTTTATCGTTCGAAGGGAGCAAAGCACGGCCTTTCCGGGGACCCCTTCCGCACGAGTGACCTGCTGGCGTTAGAGAATGGTGTGATCCGAACGTGACGCAACGGCATCGAAACCATTCAGAGGACCTATATGAACGGCCTCCGAGGAAAACGGCCGCAATCTGCTGGTCGTTCTGACTCCGTACATCGGACGGAAGAGGTGGAATGGTTACCCCGATGCGGGTACCATTGTCGGCATTGAGGAGATGGGAGCGAGAGGTGGAACGGAGTGGGATGACCGGGTTGGCTTCCGGTCGCGGCGTGCTCGCGTGATCGATGTCTACTCGTGCTCTGCTGGCCACTCCGAAGCAGAAATGTGCGGAACCCTGTGCACATTACCCTCGGAAGAAGGCGTTTTAGGACACGTTTCGTCGCTCGACGGTGAAATGTGCGCGACGTCTGATGGTAGTGTCCAGGCCATCGCTCATGGGCGCATGTCACGGCATAAGACGCAGGGAGGCACATGTCGCAGGACGGTGGAGGCCGAGTTTTGGTCGCGGAGCGCAACCCGTTGGTGATTGCCGCTCTTCGTGGACTTTTTTCCGAAAACGCCAGGTTTTCCATGGTTGATACGGCGCGGACATCGGCCGAACTTTGCGAGAAGCTTGCCTCCGTCGAGACGGACTGCGTGCTGCTCAGTTGGCAGCTCGACGATGCCGAGGCGCCCGAAGTGCTCGCCGATCTCGGCCGGCTCGGATTCGACCCCCGGATCGTTCTCTTCGCCGACACCAGCAATCCTTCGGTCGTCAACGAGACGATCCGGCTTGGTGTCAATGGTCTCTGCTACCAGTTCGAAGATCCTGAAATCCTGTTCGCGACGCTCACCGCCGTAATGCAGGGTCGGATCTGCATTCCCTATACGGTGCTCTCGAAAATCTCGAACACGCCGTTCCAACAGCTCACCTCTCGGGAAAGTGAGCTGCTCGGCATGCTGGCCAATGGTTGGACGAATATTCAAATCGCCGCACGAACAGGCATTTCCGAGAATACCGTGAAATACCACCTCAAAAATCTGTACGACAAGCTCGAGGTGCGCAATCGCGCCATGGCGGTCGCCCTTTACGCCAAGGAGCGCCGGCGCAATCAGGAGTGACTACCTGCGGGTAGTCTTCTCCTACCCATCTCCTCCAGGCGACCACCCGTCAGGGCCGCGCTCGCGCTGCCCGTCCGGCATTCTTTTCTGCCTGAGCGAGTGTTGTGCGGGCATGCCCCGAAAGGCAGCTTTGGTGCCGAGGAAACGCCGTCCGCGGACGCAGCCATTGGAGGAACGATGTCAGGCTACAATCATCTCTTCATTCCGGGCCCCACCAACATTCCCGAGCAGGTTCGCCAGGCGATGAACCTGCCGATGGAGGACATGCGCTCTCCAGGCTTTCCGGAGCTCACGCTGCCGCTCTTTGCCGACATCAAGAAGGTCTTCAAGAACCAGACCGGTCGCGTTTTCATCTATCCGTCGTCCGGCACCGGCGCCTGGGAAGCGGCAATGACCAATGTGCTCTCCCCCGGCGACAGGGTACTGATGAGCCGCTTCGGCCAGTTCTCGCATCTCTGGGTCGACATGGCCGAACGCCTCGGTTTCGAGGTCGATTGCCTCGACCGGGAGTGGGGAACAGGCGTGCCGGTCGAGCTCTATGCCGAGCGGCTCGCCGCCGACAAGGCGCACCGGATCAAGGCCGTCTTCGTAACGCATAACGAAACCGCGACCGGCGTCACCTCGGATGTCGCCGCGGTGCGCGCCGCGCTCGACGCCTGCGGCCATCCGGCACTGCTCTTCGTCGATGGCGTCTCCTCGATCGGCTCGATCGATTTCCGCCAGGACGAATGGGGCGTCGACTGTGCTGTCTCCGGTTCGCAGAAGGGCTTCATGATGCCCGCCGGCCTCGGCTTCCTGTCTGTCAGCCAGAAGGCGCTCGAGGCGGCCAAGACCGCGCGCCACATGCGCTGCTACTTCTCCTTCGAGGACATGATCAAGACCAACGACACCGGCTACTTCCCCTACACGCCGCCGACGCAGCTGCTGCGCGGCCTCAGGGCCGCGCTGGACCTGATTTTCGAAGAAGGCCTGGAGACTATCTTCGTCCGTCATCATCACCTCGCCAACGGCGTCCGCGCTGCGGTCTCCGCCTGGGGGCTCAAGCTCTGCGCGACCGAACCGAAGTGGCATTCCGACACCGTCTCGGCGATCCGTCTGCCGGAGGGCATCGATGGGGTTGAGGTCATCCGCCACGCCTACCAAGCCTACAACACCTCGCTTGGCAGTGGGCTCAGCAAGGTAGCCGGCAAGGTCTTCCGCATTGGCCATCTCGGCTCGCTGAACGAGGTCATGGTCTTGGGCGCGCTTTCCGCCGCCGAACTGACGCTGCTCGATTGCGGCCTGAAGATCGAAGCGGGCGCGGGCGTGGGTGCGGCGATCAGCCAATTCCGTTCTGCCGCCGCCGCGTCGTCAGCCAAGGCAGCCTGAAAACCGGGAAGCAGAGGAAATCATGAGCCATACGATAAACCATCTCCGCCGCCTGCGGCTGCAGCGCAGCGAACTCGCAGTACCGGGCTCGAACCCTGAAATGATCGGGAAGGCCGTCAATTCCGACGCCGACTACATCTTCCTCGACATCGAGGATGCGGTGGCGCCGCCGGACAAGGAGCGGGCCCGCGCCAATATCATCGCAGCGCTGAACGAGATCGACTGGCGCGGCCGCGGCAAGACCATTTCGGTACGCATCAACGGGCTGGACACGCATTATATGTATCGTGACGTCGTCGACCTCATGGAGCAGGCGGGCGACCGGATCGACACGCTGCTCGTGCCGAAGGTCGGCGTACCGGCCGACCTCTACATGGTCGAGGCGATGGTCAACCAGATCGAGATCGCCAAGGGCTACAAGACCCGCGTCGGGCTCGAGGCGCTGATCGAAACGGCGCTCGGCATGGCCAATGTCGAGGCCATCGCCTCGTTCGGCGGACGCCTCGAAGCGCTGCATTTCGGTGTCGCCGACTACGCCGCGAGCCTGAAGGCCCGTACGGTTAATATCGGCGGGCTCAACCCGGATTATCCCGGCGACCAGTGGCATTTCGGCCTTTCGCGCATGACGGTCGCCTGCCGAGCCTATGGTTTGCGCGCCATCGATGGCCCCTTCGGAGATTTCTCCGATCCCGACGGCTACAAGGCGGCTGCGCGCCGTGCCGCAGCCCTCGGCATCGAAGGCAAGTGGGCGATCCATCCGAGCCAGATCGCACTCGCCAACGATATCTTCTCTCCACCGGAAAACGAGGTCGACCGCGCCCGCCGCATCATTGAGGCGCTGAAGCTCGCCGAGAGCCAAGGCAAGGGTGCCGCATCGCTCGAGGGCAAAATGATCGACGCGGCATCCGAGCGCATGGCCCGCAACGTGCTCGCCACCCACGAAGCAATCATCGCCAGCCGCTGAGGGAGACAGAGATGGACATTCACGAATATCAGGCCAAGGAACTTCTCGCCCGCTATCAGATCCATATCCCGCGCGGCGGTCTTGCCTATAGTCCCGAGCAGGCGGCTTATCGTGCCAGGGAGATCGGCGGTGACCGATGGGTGGTGAAGGCGCAGGTCCACTCCGGTGCGCGCGGCAAGGCGGGCGGTGTCAAGCTCTGCTCGTCCGACCACGAGATCGTCGAGGCCGCCGATTCCATGCTCGGCCGCACGCTTGTGACGCACCAGACCGGCCCGCAGGGAAAACTGGTCAGCCGCCTCTATGTCGAGGAGGCGATGGATATCGCACGCGAGATCTATATAGGCTTCGTGCTCGACCGAAAATCCGAGCGCATCATGATCGTCGCCTCGTCTTCGGGCGGCATGGAGATCGAGGAGATCGCCGAGGCCGAGCCGGACTCGATCATCCGCGCGACCGTCGATCCCGGTGTCGGCATGCAGGACTTCCAGGCCCGCGAGATCGCATTCGGGCTCGGCATCGACAATGCCCTGATCGGCCGCGCCACGCAGACCCTGCTCGGCTGCTATCGCGCCTTCGTTGACTATGACGCCTCGATGCTGGAGATCAATCCGCTGGTCGTGACCCGTCGGGGTGACCTCGTGGCGCTCGACGCGAAAATGAGCTTCGACGAGAACGCGCTCTTTCGCCGGCCGCATATCTCCGAGATGCGCGACAAGAGCCAAGAGGATCCGCGCGAAACCTACGCGTCCGACCGTGGGCTTTCCTATGTCGGTCTCGACGGCAATATCGGCTGCATCATCAACGGTGCGGGCCTGGCGATGGCGACCATGGACATGATCAAGATCGCCGGCGGCGAGCCCGCGAATTTTCTCGACATCGGCGGCGGCGCCTCGCCTGATCGCGTGGCGAAATCCTTCCGCGCCGTGTTGAACGACAGACAAGTCGAGACGGTCCTCGTCAACATCTTCGCCGGCATCAACCGCTGCGACTGGGTGGCCGAAGGCGTGATCAAGGCTTTGCGCGAAGTCGGCGTGCCGGTTCCACTCGTCGTCCGCCTCTCCGGCACCAACATGGAAGAGGGCCGGCGCATCCTCGCCGAAGCCGGCGAAAACATCATCGTCGCGGAAACGCTGGCCGAAGCTGCCGACAAGGCAGTCGCCGCATGGCGTTCGTTCACTGCCGGCAAGGCTGCTTGAGGAGCCCAGACATGTCCATTCTGCTCGACAAGAATACCCGCGTCATCGTCCAGGGCTTCACCGGCAAGATCGGCAGCTTCCACGCCGAAGATATGAAGCGCTACGGCACCAACGTGGTCGGCGGCGTCACCCCGGGCAAGGGTGGCCAGACCCATCTCGGCATGCCGGTCTTCAACACGGTGAAGGGCGCCGTGCAGGAAACCGGCGCGGATGCCTCAATCGTCTTCGTTCCGCCGCCCTTTGCGGCCGACTCGATCATGGAAGCGGCCGACGCCGGCATCCGGCTCTGCGTCTGCATCACAGACGGGATCCCGTCCCAGGACATGATCAGGGTCAAGCGCTACATGCGGCGCTACCGCTATGAGGACCGCATGACGCTGATCGGGCCGAATTGCGCCGGCATGATCACGCCCGGCGAGGCGCTGATGGGGATTATGCCCGGATCGATCTATCTGTCCGGCCGCATCGGCATCGTCGGCCGCTCGGGCACGCTCGGCTATGAGGCCGCAAGCCAAATGAAGGCACTCGGCATCGGCGTGTCGACCTCGGTTGGTATCGGCGGCGACCCAGTCAACGGCTCGTCCTTCAAGGACATGCTGGAGCTCTTCGAGCAAGATCCAAACACCGATGCGGTCTTGATGATCGGCGAAATCGGCGGCCCGCAGGAGGCTGAAGCCGCACTATGGGCGCGCGACCACATGAAGAAGCCGCTGATCGCCTATATCGCAGGCCTTTCGGCGCCGAAGGGCCGCCGCATGGGCCATGCTGGCGCGATCATCTCCGCCTTCGGCGAATCGGCGCAGGAAAAGGTCGAAATCCTGAAGAGTGCGGGTGTCGCGATCGTTCCGACCCCGTCGTCCTTCGGCGACACAGTGGCGGACGTGCTGTCCGCCATGGGCAAGGCTGCCTGATTGGGAAAGCCCGTCGGGAGCGCGACAAAACAGACGCGGACGGCGATGGGGATGAAGGTGGTCGAGAATAGCACGCCTTTGTCGACGGACGCGATCCGCCGGATAGGGTCGCATGAGGGTGGGCCGCGCGGTAGCACCGGCCGCCGAGGGACTAACTAGGAGGAGGAAAAAATGCAGCAATCACGACCTAGTCGGATCGATCCGGCCGTATTCTGGCCGGCCATGTTCATCATCCTGGGATTCGTCGGCTGGGGGACGGTGTTTCTTGAAAGCCTGTCCTCTATCTGCAAGGTGGTTCTCAACAGCATCATTGACGGCTTCGGCTGGGGGTTCGTCGTTTCTTCGGCCGGCTTCCTGATCTTCGCACTCTTCCTGGCCGTAAGCCGCTTCGGCAAGATCCGGCTCGGACAAGATGACGAGCGGCCGGAATTCCGTACCGCCTAGTGGATCTGCATGATGTTCAGCGTCGGCATGGGCATCGGCATTGGCCTAATGTTCTGGGGCGTCGCCGAACCCATCTATCATTTCGACAGCCCGCCGCATGGGCAGGCCGCTCCGAGGAGTCTCGAAAGCCCCGTCGCGATGAAGTATTCCTACTTCCACTGGGCGCTTCACCCCTGGACCATCTACGCGGTGGTTGGCCTCGCCATCGCCTATTTCACCTTCCGCAAGGGAAAGTCTGCTGCTTCAGATCGAGGCCCCTCGAGCGAGAGTGGCTCGATCATTGGAGTATATTCGGCGAAGATCGCGCGGATCTGCTGCGAAACCGCTTCATAGACGTCGAAGCGCGACGCGAAGATCAGGTCCGGGCATTTTTGCTTGGCGGTCACCGACGGCATCGCCGAGTGGACACCATAGCCTCATAGCTTGCCGCCACCACGCCGCAGGCCGCCGATCCGCCGACGGCGATTGGTTTATTTCGAAGTGCCGGATTATCCCGCCGCTCGACCGACGCATAAAACGCGTCCATGTCGACATGGACGTTTTTTCGAACTGGGATCGAGCTCATGTCGTTCATGGCGGCTTCAGCGATCGCGATTGCGTCGGCATGTGGAATACGCCGAACAAAGCGAGCACATGGCAGGCTTCGTCGCGATAACAACCATTTCAGCGTGCGCCTCGAGCTCGCGATCGAAACTACCGGCCGCCGGCGGCGTTGTCATCCTGTCAAAGCAACACGGGAGAGCCAGATGACGGACGACAGGACTACGACGATCAGTGCGACATTCGAAACGCGAGAGGCCGCCGACCTTGCTGTCGAACATCTGGTTCAGCAGCACGGAATATCCCGGGCCGACATCTTCATCCGAGCGGCCGGCGACCGCAACACCGCCGGTGCGGCGCCGTCGGGTGGCGACGCCTCGCATGAAGAGGGCGCTCGTCGTGACGCGCCGCTCGCAGGCGGAATCGAGGTCTCGGCGGACATTGCATCCAGCCAAGCCACTGCCGTCGAGCGCAGTTTCGCAGACGCTGGCGCGCTCCGGGTATCGAGCCGCTGAGCATGGCCGACAATCTCTCAAAATATCGTGCCAAGCGCGATTTTCAGAAGACAAACGAACCGAGCGGTCAGGCTCAGGTCAAACCGTCGAACCGCCGGCGATTCGTGATCCAGAAGCACGACGCCACACGGCTTCACTATGATCTGCGGCTCGAGCTCGACGGCGTGTTCAAGAGCTGGGCGGTGACCAAAGGACCCTCGCTCGATTCGCATGACAAGCGCTTGGCCGTCGAGGTTGAAGATCACCCGCTCGACTACGGCGACTTCGAAGGCACCATTCCCATAGGTCAATATGGCGGTGGCACGGTGATGCTGTGGGACCGCGGCTATTGGGAGCCGGAAGGCAGGAAGTCGCCGGAAGAGGCCCTGAGGAAGGGTGACTTCAAGTTCACGCTCGAGGGCAAGCGGCTGCACGGCAGCTTCGTCCTGGTCCGTATGCGCAATGACCGCGATGGCGGCAGCTTCTGCAAGACCACCGGCGGCAAGGGACTGCATGTCGTCACCCCGCTTGCCATCAATAAGCGCAAGCCTCTGTCATGGTCAGAGGCCAAGGGCTTCACCCATGATGTCTGCCAAGAAATGGCTCGCGACAATCCCGGCCTCTATCTCATCAAGATGACCAAGAGCCTTCGCGGCGGAAGGATCTTCCTCGACTATCTCCGCAACGATCGGATGGCGACGGCCGTGGCGCCGCTGTCACCGCGGGCTCGCCCGGGCGCGACAGTCTCGATGCCGCTCAACTGGACGCAGGTGAAATCGAACCTAAACCCGAAGCGATATACCGTGCGCACGGTACCGGCTCTGCTTGCGAAAACCACAGCCTGGCAGGACTATTGTGACGGCGAACGGCCGCTCGAACAGGCGATCAAGCGTCTCGGAAAATCCAGACGGGCCGCATGATCGCGACAAAATTGGCAGGCTCGGACCATGCCCCATGGATGAAGAAACGAACGACCAATCTCCCGCGCCCGCCCGTGTGGGCGCCACGACAGACCTACCTCATGACCGAATAACGATTGCACAGTTTCGGGAGGCGTTCCCGCGTGCCCGCTGGAGCGACAGGTTGAACGCATGGTTCGTGCCGGGCCGCACAGCCCAAAAGCGCATCAGCCGCTGGCTGGCCGAGATGGAGGCGGAGGCCGACAGGTTTGCGGACGAGAAGGGCAGGGACGCCTTCGCCTTCGAGCCGATCGAGAGCCGCTACCTTGAGGCCGGGCCGGCAACCTTTCAGATCCGGACCCCCTATTCACGTAGCGTCATCGACGAAATACGCGAAATCCCGCACGCGCGCTGGGACGCCGATCGGCGCCTCTGGACTGTACCTTACCGCTCGTTTGACGAACTCCGGCGGCGCTGGCCGGCGATCGAACGGGCCGCTATGCGCAGCGAGCCCGAAGCCCGCCGCAAAAGGCGCGAAGCGCTCAAGGGTACAGAGGCAGACGAGACGTCCAAAGCGAAGGCAAGGGAGCGCCGGCGCAAGCGCTATCCGGTTCCCGCCCATGATGCCCCGCCGCTCGAGCGCGCGATCGGCACGCATGTCGGCGTCGTCTTCTTCACCGGCACGGACGGTGAACTGGCCGGCCCGGCGGCGGTGAGTATGTTCTATTTTCCCGCGGCTGAGCGCGAAGAATATGTCTGGGCCTCCTGGCGAGCGGGCGCACTCGAGGAACTGGTGACGGCCTGGCCCGCACGAACACCGCCCACCCAGAGCCAGCTCGATCGAGGCTGGTGGACGCCGACGCTGGATGAGTTGCGGATCGCCCGACGGGACGCCAGATCGAAGCGTCGGGTCAGGGAGCGGAAGCAGAAGGATAATTCTTCCGGTGAGAGAACAGCAGACGGTCTGTGAGGAGTTTCAACGCCTACCTCAGATCGAGCCGCGGGAACTCGTCGGCCTCTGGAGGGGACGCGGCATACCGGCAGGACATCCGTTCGACGGCGTGCTGGAAAATCTCGGCTGGTTCGGCAAACGGTTCACGCCGGACATGCGCGCCGACGCATTGCTGTTTTGCTCGGGCGAACGCCGGCTGGTCGCCCTCGAACCGAGTTGGATACCGCTTGGCCTGGCGCTGCGCTTCCATCAGCTCGGGAGGACGCGTGTGGCGAGAAATCTGTTTTCCCATCTTCAGCGTCGACTGCGGGCGAGAGGGCCAGTGGCTTCCTTGAAGAGCTTGGTGTTTCGTGGCGTCGAGAGCGCAGCCATGGTCTATGACCACCAGCCCATCATCGATTTTTTCCGGCGCATCGATGAGGTGAGGATCATGGGGGCGATGACGATCAGAGGCGACGAGCGGATCTATTTCTTCGAACTCGAGCGTGTCGATGAGCCTTGAAAACCGGGGAGTGGGACATCATCTATCGCCTAGCACCCGTTTCGATGATCGCTTGGCCCGAGCAGTTTACCTGCCGCGCGCGGTCGTCCGGGTCCGACAGGGCGCTCCCCGCAAGGGTCGAGCGCCCTGTCTGTTTTAGCCGTCCGGCTTCCTGCTCATGTCGAACACCGCGGCGTTGGCCTGTACCTCGCGCAGTCCTTTGTAGGAAGCGTGTAGCGCAGACAGTTCCCAGCGGTGGAAAAGCGGTCTCTTGCGATACGACCGGTTTAAATCCAAAAAGCAGGTTGCTGTTGACCCCGCGCCGCCGCGCTCATTCCCGACATCAAATACCGCCATAGTGTCCACTTAGCACTTGGTGGACACTATTCCCACTCCGCGGCAGTGCCGGTAGGCGGTCATCACGCCACGCTTACGGCTAAGTTGCACCCTTCGCCAACGGAAACCGGCACCAAACCAAATCCCATCGCCCCAAGCATTCCGTAGATTGCCTTTTCACACGTGCCGAAGAGTTCTCAACTCGCTGATCGCAACGATGCTTGCGCGTTCGCCACCGGGTTATGTTAAAGCGGGCGCTGGTGAGGTGCGAGCCGATAGCCGGTTGCGCAATCCACGCCTTGAGAAGCACCCCTCCTCCGTATTCTCTGGGAAGTGGTCTCAGCGGAGTTGGAGTGCTTGCCACAGAGGGCGCAGTTTGCTTTCGTTCCTGCGTTTCAATTTGGGAAGAAACCAATGACGGTGCAGCGGCGGAGGCGGATCATAAAACGGCGGCGGAGTTCTGTTGGTTTGGCGCTTGTCGCTGCAATATCGTTCCTAGCGGGCATGACCGACGCCATAGGACTCATGTCCATCGGAGACTTCGTGTCCTTCATGAGCGGCAACACGACTCGTGCGTCCGTCGCACTCGTCCAAGGCGATGCCGCTCAAGGGTTGCTTCTCATAGGAGGGCTGGTCAGCTTCGTACTCGGCAACGCCGCGGGAGTGATCGTATCGATCCGGCTTAGACCGCAAGCCGCCTTGTTGTTTGTATCTGTTCTCCTCGCATGCGCCGCGTTGCAAGAAGGCCAACCAGAACTCGGTTTCGTTTTGCTCATTTTCGCCATGGGAGCGGTCAACGCCTCTGTCGAGCAGATCGAAGGTCTGCCGGTTGGTTTGACGTACGTCACGGGGGCACTCTCGCGCTTCGGCCGCGGACTCGGGCGGTGGGCGATGGGCGTCCGCAACACGCAGTGGATCATTCAAATCGTGCCGTGGCTTGGCATGTTTGCAGGAGCCATCATGGGCGCGGTCCTGGTGCGAGAAGCAGGGGATCTCGCTCTATGGGTGCCGTCGCTTGCCGCCCTGTTGCTTACTGCCGTAGCGTTCCAGATACCCCGCCGCTGGCAAAGTAGGTTCATCCAAAATCGTTAGGGCGAATGTGCCCGTGCTGTCCCTCTGCCACCGTATCCAAGTCAGGGTTGCCGGCCGCCCTGGTTAGTGCGGGCCACGGTCTCGCTTCTGAGACAACTTTCTCGTGGAAATGCCCTTCTTTGATGCCCGTCAAGGAACGCTGGTCCCCAGCCGCTAAGCTCTTGCTCGTTAGCGCTGCTCGAAGGGGGTGCGCACTGCCGGCTTCGCCGGCGCCGACATTGAGCTTTGGAGGATATCGACATGACGATGACAGCCGCTGTGGTCCGAGAGTTCGGCAAGCCGCTTGTGATTGAGGAAGTTCCGGTTCCGCAGCCAGGACCCGGACAGGTCCTGATCAAATACGAGGCCACGGGCGTGTGCCACACCGACCTGCATGCCGCCAAGGGCGACTGGCCGGTGAGACCCAATCCGCCTTTCATTCCCGGTCACGAGGGCGTTGGCTACGTTGCCAAGCTCGGCGCCGGCGTCACACACCTGAAGGAAGGGGACCGGGTCGGCGTGCCGTGGTTGCACACCGCCTGCGGCTGCTGCACGCCGTGCCGCACCGGCTGGGAGACGCTCTGCGGCAGCCAGCAGAATACCGGCTACTCGGTCGACGGCACTTTTGCCCAATATGGCCTAGCTGATCCCGATTACGTTGGGCGGCTGCCCAGGACGTTGGAATTCGGACCGGCGGCTCCGGTGCTCTGTGCCGGCGTGACAGTCTACAAAGGCTTAAAGGAGACCGAGGTCAGACCCGGAGAATGGGTTCTCGTCTCCGGCATCGGCGGCCTCGGCCACATGGCGGTCCAGTACGCCAAGGCCATGGGCATGCATGTCGCCGCAGCCGACATATTCTCCGACAAGCTCGCCCTTGCCGAGAACCTCGGCGCCGATCTTGTTGTCGACGCGCGGGCGCCCGACGTGGTCAAAGAGGTGCAGAGGCGAACAGGCGGCCTGCACGGCGCGCTGGTCACGGCAGTCTCGCCGAAGGCCATGGAACAGGCCTACAGCATGCTGCGTTCGAAAGGTACGATGGCGCTGGTCGGTCTGCCGCCCGGGCAGATCTGCCTGCCGGTGTTCGACACGGTGTTGAAGCGTATCACGGTACGCGGTTCGATCGTCGGCACCCGCCAGGATCTCGAGGAGGCATTAGAATTTGCCGGCGAGGGCAAGGTCGCGGCCCACTTCTCCTGGGACAAGATTGAGAACATCAACGCCATTTTCGAGCGAATGGAAGCAGGCAAGATAGACGGCCGTATCGTTCTCGATCTGAACGGTTGAGTTTTCGATTACAGACCGCGGTGTCGAAAAGACTACCCCCTGGCGACCTATCCGGTAGACAGGGGGTAGTCTCACTTTTGGTCTAAACGGCAGCGATATGACTCGCGCGGGAGTGCCTGGGAAGGCCTCGATGTCAATCTAATTCACTCTCACGCCATGTATGTAACTGGGGAGAGCGCAAAGCGTACTTATTGGATTCAACGAGTTCCCCAAAGAGCAGACCAATTATCAAAGCTTGCGCTCCCAACAGTCGGCTATCGCGGCTTCATTTTCTTACCGGCCGTCAGGGTCGGATACGGAGAGGACGGCACGTGTCACGAAGAACACGCCCATCTGTACCGCCCGCGTGCTTTTGCTCCTCGTGGAGCGCTTCGAATAGAGAACTCATCTCTCCAAGAGCGATGGTCTGAGACACGACGATGTCCAGTGCCGCTTCTCGCCACGGGGTTCGCTTCAAGGCGTTCATACAGTCCATCCCTTCATTATACTGAGTGGCTTTACTCATCGATGCCGGCAGACGCGCAACTGGCGCTTTCGGAAATCTCCTTCACCATGTCGCTTGCAAACCGAAGCTGGCGCGATTGTCTCAACAGACTTGAACCCAGCTCGGCGGTCGCGGCGATGTCGCCGAAGAGCAAGCCCGCTTCAACAATCATGCCGTCGTCCAACGCCGCGGGTTCGTTCGAGTCGAAATCAGCAAGCAACACGAGCAGCGCCTCGATCCTTCGCCGTTGCTCGTCGGCAGCGGCCAGCAGGCGCTGCGCGATTCGGTTCCGTTCAAGTTTTTCCAGGTCGCGCAGCGCCCCGTCCACTCGGTCGCGGCATTCACAGTCGACGGCGCTGCTCAGGACCGCGCCACGCATGCGCCCGACTGCGCGGCTGATCTCCTCGTTTGCTTGTGCGAAGGTCGATGCGATTTCCAATGCGGAATCGTTCGCTTTCATGCGTTTGCTCCGTGTGCAATGTTTCGTGCGCGGGCGACCCAGGCGGCGCCTTCCTGTCCGTGGTGAAACCCGTTGGAGAACGGGGCGGCGGGATAGATCTGCCGCAGCCGGACGAGACCGTCTTCAGCATCCACGTTGCCCTGCAGGACCTCGTCGTAGAGACGGGCGACCGCCACCATGTCGCAATCCTGTGGCGAAAGGCGAAAGCGCCTCACTCCGGAACCGATGAGGTCCGACAGATCGGCTAGGAGCGCCTGACAGGTGAAGGAAACCGTCTGCACGCCGTTGAGCGCCAGAAAGGACTGCCCGTCGAGCGTGTTCACGGCCAGTCCGTCAGGATCGTCCTTGCAGACGAACTGGCAGTTGTCCTTGATGTGCCCCTTGGCGCGGGCATGAGCGCAGCGGGCCGAAATTGCAAGTGGCATGCGGCCGAAGGCGAGCATTTCGAAGGCGACGCCGGGCGTTTGCGAAACGATCTCGTCGATTGAACTTGCCGGAAGTTCGGGGGGCAGGCATATGCTCCTTGCGCCCCGCCTCGCAAGCACACGGGCCGTCGCAGCGTTGTAGACGTTGACAAGCGGCCCGATCCAGTGCGGCTCGCCTTCAAGCAGGGCCAGAGCGGAGAGATCGTTCGCCTCGACGGGGTAGGGGCTGTCGGCAACCAGACTGCGCACATACTGGCTCTCGCGCTCGAGCGTCACGAGGGCGAGGGTGGAAAAGACGATGCGTTTTCCCGCCGCCAGGAGCCGCTCGATCACCGGCGGGAAATGGGGATCGGTAAAGTGCAGCCGCTTCGAGCAGACGGTCTCTCCGATGACGACGTGGGTCACCGGAGCCTCGTCTGCGATGCGAAAGTAGAAGTCCCGCCATTTTTCCCCCTCCCAGAGATAGAGGACCGGACCGAGCGTCAGCGTGGGTTTGCCGGCATTCATGCCTGTTTACCTCCAGCGTTTTTCGTAGGCGCCGGACGTAGTCCGCTGCCCCTCGCTCAACAGCCTGAGGCGGGCCAGAAGCGTACGGCGCTCTTCCGGGCGAGCATCGAGTGCCTTGCGTAGGGTTGCGACGACTTCGGCGACATAGGCTTTGCCCCGCTGCCGCCCTTCGATCTTCAGTGCACTGACGCCCGCCTCCCGGAGGGCGTCGATCTGTTCCATGACGTCGAGCGAGACCGGATCCTCGAAGGCGTAGCCGCGGGCATTCGCAATGTCGAACCTCCCCTTGCAGAGCGTCGGATAGCCGGCCGCCTCGTCACGGGGAAAGCGGTTGATGGTGTAGGCGCCAAGCTCGGAGACGAGATCACCCCGGTCCTGCCGATAGCGCACGTGACTTGCGGGGGAGCACACGCCGTTCATGTTGGGCGATTTGCCGGTGGCGTAGGATGACAGCGAGCAGCGACCTTCCGCCATAACGCAGAGCCCGCCGAAGACGAAGACCTCGATCTCGCAGCGGATCTGGCGGGCGAGCCGCGCGATGTCGGAGATCGTCAGCGTGCGCGGGAGCACGACCCGCTTTGCGCCGAAGGCCCCCACCAGGAAATTCACCGCATCCGGATTGGACGCGGATGCCTGCACCGACACGTGCAGCCGCTGCTCGGGATAGGTTTCCGCGACATGGGCCATTAGGCCGAAGTCCGCAAGGATGAGCGCGTCTGCGCCGAGCCGGACCGCGTCCGCCGCTGCCTGGTACCACAAGCCTTCATGTCCGGCGCGCATGAAGGTGTTGAGCGCGACGAAGGTCTTAGCGCCTCTCCGATGGGCATAAGCGATGGCTTCGCCGAGTTCCTCGCGCGAGAAGTTGAGGCCGGGGAAATTCCGCGCATTGGTCTCGTCGCGGAAGCCGCAATAGACGGCTTCAGCACCGGCATCGACGGCCTCGCGGAAAGCGGCGGGCGTCCCCGCCGGGCAGATCAGTTCCATGCGGCATTCTCCCCGGAAAGCGTGCGGCGGCGGATTGCTGCCGCGGTGCGGCTGACCAGCGGTCCGAGCGGCCCGGCGGAAGCGCCAAGGTCGCGCGGCAGGTCGATCTCGCAGCCGTCGAGTGCGTTGCGGAGGGCCAGCATCGCCTCCATGTCTCCGCCGACGGTGAGCGCCCGCGAGAAGAACAGGGCGTCTGCGTCGCAGCGGCCTTCCAGAAGCGCCAGTAGCAGGAATAGGGGGCCCTCCACGACAGCGTCTGCAGCGCAATCGGCCGGCTTGCGCGTTACCGACACCGCCGCGCGTGACGGCTCCACCACAAAGACGAGCGGCACGTCGAGCGGACAAAAGGCATAGCGCTTCCCCCTGTGCTCCCCGAGGCGGTCGAAGAGCGCGGGATGCCTTTCGAGCAAGCTTTTGAACATCAACTTCACCGCCCCGTCGATCAAAGCGATAGGCACG
>NZ_JCAXDX010000013.1:0-113093 GCF_059758575.1 Sinorhizobium sp. GQ132
TGCATACGTCGCATAAGATAGATTATGGAACAAGACGCCGTTATCTAAGAAAGGCGTAAGTCGCTTCAGATCAGTGAGTTAGATAAAATCTCTGATATGGGACTTTATGCGTCTTCCGCCGACGGCTGGTCGATATCGAATTCCATGCGCATCATGTCGTAAGCCGGCTCGACGTGATCCGGCGTCTCGGCGCACACGGTCTCGTAATCCATCGGCACATGCATATGCGTGAGCACGGCGCGTTTCGGCCGTAGCCGGTTGATCCACACGAGCGACTGCACCAGGGACAAGTGACTCGGGTGAAATTTGTACTGCAGCGTGTCGATGACGAGCAGATCGAGCCCGCCGAGCTTCCCGACCGTTTCCACCGGAAAGTCGCTGACGTCGCTGCAATAGGCAAAACCGCCGATGCGGAAGCCGAGCGAATGGACGTTGCCGTGAAACTGCATCAGCGGCTCGAACGGGATCGGCCCGCCGGCGCCATGGATGGTCAACGGCGGCAGGTCGTCGGGAATAACGTATGGCTCGACGATCGGCGGATAGCCGCTGCCCGGCGGCGACTCCAGACAGTAGCGGAAGCCGTCGCGAATACGGGCCATCGTGAACGCATCGGCCCAGATCGGCACGCGCCTGCGATTCTCGATGACGAAACCGCGCAGATCGTCGATCCCGTGCAGATGGTCCGCATGGGCATGGGTGTAGAGCACGGCATCGATGTGGCGTACATTCGCCGCGATCATCTGGGCGCGGAAATCCGGGCCGGTGTCGATCACCACGGTCGTCTTGCCGCCGTCCGGCGCAAACTGTTCTACGAGCAAGGCCGCTCGCATGCGACGGTTGCGGGGGTTCGACGGATCGCAGGCGCCCCAATCACCGGTGATGCGCGGCACGCCCGGCGACGAGCCGCAGCCCAGAATGGTGAAGACCCGCCGAAACGCCATTTCAAAGCCTCGGCATCTTCGAGAAGATCCTGAAGGCGTTTTCAGTGGTGATTTCGGCAATCTCCTCGCTGGAGACGCCAATGGCTTGCGCCAGCACCTCGGCCGTGTGCGCCACGTAGGCCGGTTCGTTGCGCTTGCCGCGGAAGGGCTTCGGTGCCAAATAGGGCGCGTCCGTCTCGACGATCATCCGATCGCGCGGGACTGTCCTGGCTATGTCCCTCAGTTCCTCGGATTTCGGGAATGTCAGGATCCCCGAAAAAGACACATAGCCGCCGAGCTCGACGCCGATCCGGGCAAGGTCCGGGCCGGACGAGAAGCAATGGAGAAGGAAGGGGAAGGCGCCCTTCCCCGATTCCTCTGTTAGAATGGCAGCCATATCGTCGTCGGCCGACCTGCTATGGATGACGAGCGGCAGTCCGGTTGTTCGCGCTGCCGCGATATGCCGCCTCAATCCCTCCGCCTGCGCGTCGCGCGGCGCGTTGTCGTAAAAATAATCCAGCCCCGCCTCGCCGATCGCGACGACCTTGGGATGGGCGGAGAGCCGAACGAGATCGTCGGCCGTCACGTCCAGTTCCTCATCGGCATTATGCGGATGCGTGCCGACGGAACAGAAGACGTTCGGATATTTCTCGGCGATGGCGAGGATCGTGTCGAAACGTTTCACCCGGGTCGAAATCGTCACCATCTGCGCCACGCCGGCCTCGCGCGCGCGCTCGATGATTGCGTCGCGTTCGGCCTCAAAATCTGGAAAATCGAGGTGGCAATGGGTGTCGATCAGCATGCTTTCGTCTCGTTCAGGCTTCCGGCGCGACGTAGCGCGGGAAGACCGGCTTGGGTGCTTCGAGCGGCGTTCCCGACACGAGGCGCCCGGCTTCGCCGAGATGGGCGAAATCGCGACGGTCGGCCGGTAGGGCGACGAGATCCAGGAGTTTTCCCGCCGATTCCGGCATGAATGGCTGCAGAAGGATCGCGACCTGGCGAACGACCTCCGCCGTGACGTAAAGCACGGTTGCCATGCGGCTCGGATCGGTCTTCTTCAGCGCCCAGGGCTCCTGGCCTGCGAAGTAGCGGTCGGTCTCGGAAACGACGGCGATGATCGCCGCAAGTGCGCGATGAATGAGCTGCTTGCCCATTTCCTCGCGTGCGGTTTCGATCAGCGAGTCGGCGGCGGCGAGCATCGCCTTGTCTTCGTCGGTCAGCGGCCCACAGAGCGGAATCTGGCCGTCACAATTCTTGACGATCATCGACAGGGAACGGCTGGCGAGATTGCCGATACCGTTGGCGAGGTCGGAATTGATGCGGGTCGCTATCCCCTCCTCGCTGTAGCTGCCGTCCTGGCCGAACGAGACTTCGCGGAGGAAGAAATAGCGGATCTGATCGAGGCCGAAATGCTCGACCAGATTGAACGGATCGACCACATTGCCGAGCGACTTCGACATCTTCTCGCCCTTGTTGAGCAGGAATCCGTGAGCGAAGACGCGCTTGGGAAGCGGAAGACCGGCCGACATCAGGAATGCCGGCCAATAGACGGCGTGGAAACGGATGATGTCCTTGCCGATGACGTGGATGTTTGCGGGCCAGAACTTCGCGCGCGGACCTGTCGGATCTGTCAGATAGCCGGTGGCGGTGACGTAGTTGGTCAGCGCGTCGACCCACACATACATGACATGAGCGGGATCGTTCGGAACTTTGATTCCCCAGTCGAATGTGGTGCGCGAGACGGAGAGGTCCTTCAGGCCCGACTTGACGAAGGAAATGACCTCGTTGCGCCGTTCCGCCGGACCGATGAAGTCTGGATTTTCCTCGTAGTGTTTGAGGAGCTTGTCCTGGTAGGCGGACAGCCGGAAGAAGTAGCTCTCTTCCTCCACCCATTCCACAGGCGTTCCCTGCGGTCCGTATCGTACGCCGTCGCCGCGCAGTTCCGTTTCGTTTTCCTGGTAATAGGCCTCGTCTCGAACGGAATACCACCCGGCATAGGAATCCTTGTAAAGGTCGCCCGCCTCGCCCATGCGGACCCAGATCGCCTGCGAGGCCTCGTGGTGGCGCTGTTCGGTCGTGCGGATGAAATCGTCGTTGGAGGCGTTGAGCAGCCGCGCCATATTCTGGAACTCGGCCGAATTGCGGGCGGCCAGCTCCTGCGGAGAAATCCCTTCCCTCTTCGCCGTCTGCTGCATTTTCTGTCCATGCTCGTCCGTCCCGGTCAGGAAGAAGACCTCGCGCCCGTCAAGCCGCTGAAAGCGTGCCATGGCATCCGTCGCGATCAGCTCATAGGCATGACCGATATGCGGCTTGCCGTTCGGATAGGAAATCGCGGTGGTGATGTAGAACGGGGACGTATCTCTCATAGCGGGCTTCGATATCCTCGGGACAGAAACTATGGGGTGCTATTACCGCATCGCATTCGGGTAGGAAACCGGTAGATCACGTTGAATTTAGGCCGGAGCGGCCTGACTGTGGCCGTGAACCGTCTTCGCTCCCGACCTATAGAGCTTCCTTGAGATCATCGAGGAGGGAAAGGACCGTCTGCTTGCGGTCGAGGTTATAGGCCGCGCTCAGCGTCAGGCGTTCGCCGACAGTGCTGGACAGCCTGGCGAACCGTTCGGCCGCGCCGACGTCGCCGGCGATCGCCGCCTCGCGTGCCATCCGCATGATGCGCCCCGACAGCAGCGACGAAAAGAAATCGAAGATCGTTTCGCTGTCCTTGCCCGAAAGCACGTCGGCCAGCTTGTGCATGTTCTTGCGGACAGCCGGGCCCTGCCCGGCCAGAATGTCTTCGAAAGCCTCGGCTATATCCAGCCCGCCATAGTTGACGAGCTTCAGCGCCTCAGAAACGCTGCCGTTTGCGGCGGCGAGGACGCGCTCTGCATTCAGGCCCGCGAGATCGAGCCCGAGATGCGCAAGCGCCTGGCGCAGGGCTTCCGTGTCCAGAGGCTTCAGCCGCAAAGGCAGGCAACGCGAGCGGATGGTCGGCAGGAGTTTTCCCGGCGCATGGGTGAGCACCAGAAACAGCGAACGGCGCGGCGGCTCCTCCAACATCTTCAAAATGGCATTGGCGGCGTTGCGGTTGAGATCGTCGGCCGGATCGATGATGACGATGCGCCAGTTTCCGGTGCCCGACGTCTGGCCGAAGAACTTGCCGGCGCGGCGAACCTCGTCGACCGTGATCGCGCCCTTCGTCCTGCCCGTCTTTTCGTCCACTGGGCGCGCGAGATGCAGGAGATTGTGCGATGCGCCCGAACCGAGCTGTCTCGTGACGATAGAGGCGGGATCAGGGTCGGCAAGCCTTTCGGGGGCGTCTGCCGGATCCGGATGGCTCAGGACATGATTGGCGAAGCGGAAGGCGAGTGTGGCCTTGCCTATCCCCTCTTGCCCTTCGATCAGGATCGCGTGATGACCCTTTCCGGACCGGTAGCTCTGCGCGAGAAAGGCTTCCGCCTCCTGATGACCGAAGAGCTTGCTGTTCATCACGGGAGCAAGCGCGCCCTCCAGCACACCTGGCTGTTCCGGGGTCATGACGTCGCTTCCGCATTCGAGGGGTGCGGTTTGCCCTCAAGCGGCAATAGCGCCTCGACCAGACTCAATACTTCGGCAGCGATCGCGGTCGGCGGACGGTTGGCATCGACGACGCGGCATCGTTCCGGATCGGCCGCGGCAATATCGAGAAAGGCTTCGCGCCGCTTTTCATGCGTCGCCAACTGTTCCTTTTCAAATCGGTCGGGACGGTCGTTTGCGGCGCGGCGGCGGGCGCGCTCCAGCCCGACCGAGGCGGGAAGATCGAAAATGATGGTGCAGTCGGGAATGACACCGTTCACCGCAACGCGTTCCATGGTCTCGACGAAGGCCGGTTCCAGATTGCCGGTCACGCCCTGATAGACGCGCGAGGAATCCATGAACCGATCGCAAAGGACCATCGTTCCTTGCTGGAGCGCCGGCCGGATCACCTCCTCGACGTGGTCGCTGCGGGCGGCCGCAAAGAGGATCGCCTCCATCCGGACTCCGAAGGACTCCGCCGCGCCCGAAAGAAGGACGTGGCGAACGGCTTCGGCACCCGCGGAGCCTCCCGGCTCGCGCGTGGTGAGCACGCGGTAGCCGCGCGCGCTCAGCGCTTGCGCAAGAAGGCGCATCTGGGTCGACTTGCCGGCCCCCTCTCCCCCCTCGAATGTTATGAACAAACCCTTGGTCAGCGACACTTCAATTCCCGGATCGGCGTGCATTATCGTCTCTGTTTAGCCGATCGGTCCCGCGGAAGGAACCGTCGCAAAGCGCATTTGTCACAGCCAGAAGAACAGCAGTTCCTGCAGCGCGTCGAGCGCCCGGCTCGTGAGCGTTCCGGACTCGACCGCCCTCGCCGTCTTCACGGGAACTTCCCGCAGCAGCTTGTCCCCGTTCCAGAGCTTGACGACGCCGACCTGCTGACCGGCAGCGACGGGTGCGTTGAGCGGCCATTTGTAGACGATGCGTGCCGTCAGCCGTTCGGGATTTTTTACCGGCAGCAGAACGTCGACCGGGCCGCCCGCCACGAGCGCCACCCGGGAATCCGCACCGCCGTAGACGCTCGCCTCTCCGATGGTTTCACCATCTGCGAAAATGCGCCGTTTCTCGAAAGCGGTCATCGCCCAATCCAGGACCCTGCGGCTCTCGTCGATTCTCTCCTTTTCGCTCTCGAGGCCCCCCATCGCGAGAAAGACCCGGCGGTCGCCCCGTTGCATCGAGACGGCGAGCGAGAAGCCGAAACCCTCCGCAAAGCCGGTCGCCAATCCATCGACGCCGACATTCGCGGCGATCAGAGGGTTCTTGTTGCGCTGAAGGATCTTGTTCCACTCGAATTCCGGCTGCGAATAGAGCCGGTAGTAATTCGGGTGCGCCTCGTACAGGTGCCGCGTAAGGGCGACGAGTTCGCGCATCGTGATCTTGTTTTCCGGATGCGGCAGCCCCGTGGCATTCCTGAATGTGGCGACCGGCAGCCCCAGCTCGCGGGCCCGCTTGGTCATCAGTTCGGCAAAAGCAGCCTCGCTGCCAGCAATTCCCTCAGCCAGGACAATGCACGCATCGTTGGCGAGTTGCACCGTTGCGCCCTGGATGAGATCCGCAACGCGGATCCTGGATTTGATCGCGGCGAACATCGTTGCAGTGCCGGAGGGGGCCCCGCCTGTACGCCACGCATGTTCAGAAACCTCGAAACTCGTCTCGGACGTCAGGTCGCCCTTATCCAGGGCTTCGAAAACCACCTCCATCGCCATGAGTTTGGCGAGCGAGGCAGGCGGGACGGGTGCATCCTCGTCGCGTGAAAAGAGCACTGTGCCCGTCTCGGCATCGACGAGATATATCTGCTTCGCTTTGGTGTCGAAGGCGGGCGTCTGCGCGACCGCTTGCCCCGAAACGATGGCCGCGAGGAACCCTACGACCGCAAGCCACTTCATGCGCATGAGAAACTCCGGTTCTGCATGGGCATATCAGCGCGAAAAGCCCTCTTCAACCGGCGTCAGCGCGAGTCGGCGTTTCGGTACTGGCGCTTCGCATAGGCGAGAATGGAATCGGGGGTCAGCGGATTGCGATCGACCATGATCGCCTCGAAGGGCGACGGCTTGTCGCTGACGCGAACTTCGACATAGGCCGCAGCATAGGCTATGCTGCCATCCGGCAGCGGGATCAATTGCGGGCGCGACGTCGGCATGGGGCCGATCTGCGGCAGAACGACGAATTCGTCGAAGGCGCTTGGTGCCGCCGAGGCCTGCGCCGGCTTTGCGAGCGCGTTCACCGGCACGCCGGCATCGAGCGTCGATCTGTTCGGAACCGGAACGGCGCGGAGATTCGGAACCATGTCGCGCAGCGGCTCGTTGGAAGCCACCATAACGCCTGAGGCGATCTGCCCTTCCGGCATCACGCTCGGGCCACGGTCGCCTTTCCTGACGTACGAGGCCATGAGGTAGGGCATGTCATTGCCTTCGAGCGGCGCACGACCGACATATTGAACGCGAACATTGGCGCTGCCCTTGCGCTTGATGTCCAGCAGGTCGGCGGTCTTCGAAGAGACGTCGATGATCCGGCCGTATTCATAGGGGCCGCGATCATTGACACGGACGATGACGGACGTGCCGTTCTCCAGGTTGGTCACGCGCGCATAGCTCGGCAGCGGAAACGTCGGGTGAGCGGCCGAAAGGTGATGCTTGTCATAGACCTCGCCATTGGCCGTCAGCCGGCCATGGAAGGCAGACCCGTACCAGGAGGCCATCCCGCTCTTGTTGTAGCCGAAATCCTCCTTCGGCTGATACCACTTGCCTTTGACCTGATAGGGTTTGCCTACCTGGTAGCGGCCACCGCCCTTGGGAATGTTGTTTCCGGTAGCGACTCTGGGGCTGGCTTTGACGCCATAGACGGACTCGGCGAAGTATTCCTTGCTCCGCGACTTGGTCTTCTTGACGCTCGACGTCGTCGATCCGCAGGCCGCAAGCACCGCGCAAAGCAACGGAACCGCTGCGAGACGGAGCCCCCTCACAAGATATGCCGCACCGTTATTGGATGTCATCTGTCCCACAAGATCATTCGCAAAGCCGCACCCGAAATCCGCTCCTGCAGCGCTCACGCATCCGACCGAACGCGCAACGATCGTCGCAATCGTGCAGTAGTTCCCCCGCGAGAATTTCGCCGTCCCGAAACGGAACAGCCGAACAATCATGACAACAACAAGGCAAAATTGCGAACCGGAGGACGAACGGACGCTAAAAAACGCTCGCTATGGTTTACGAAACGTAAATGAGCCGCTGGACCATAGTCCGATAGAGCGCGCCAAAGGTCCGAAACCCGTTGCCGGGTTTCCCTGCCGACACATATCGCAATAAGTACCCACGCGGCTCGTCGGCCGCGGGGTGCGGCGGCCTCAGAGCTGGCCGAAGCTTCCCGTCGGTGCAACTCTGAGGCTCCGTCCCCGGTTGGCGTGCTGCCCGTGCTCCGGCCCAACGTCCGAGAGGATATCGCAATGGACGACAGATACGATTATGGGCCGCCGGAGCGACGGGCGGCAACCGGCCTCCCCTTAGGCATAATGCTCCTGTCGATGTTGGCGATTGCCGTTTATCTGCTTGCCGGAGCGGCGCTCCTGGACGGCAGAAGCCGGGACGTCGCGGCCTACGTCGCTCGGGCAGGCGACGAAAGTCCGCCTGCAGCGCCGGACAGCGGACGGCGCCCGTGACGATGGCCCACAACCGTGCCATGGGCGCATGCGGCGCGGCACGCCTCGAATGCAAGCAAATGCTCCGGAGCAAGTTGACGCTGTGATCAAAGCTGCTAAAAAGCCAGCCGTTGGTGAATGGGCAGCAAACCCGGTGGCGATCGCCGGTCCATCGAGAACTCGGAAACGAATTTCACGAAGCTCCGCAATCACCTGGAAGAGTGGCCGAGCGGTTTAAGGCACCGGTCTTGAAAACCGGCGTGCGTGAAAGCGTACCGTGGGTTCGAATCCCACCTCTTCCGCCATTTCAGAATTGATCCGGGCACGCCGGAATTCCCGACTTCTCGTCACTGATGGCCGTCTTCCCCACCCGCAAGGCTCATGGCTGCCCTGCCCTTCCGACGCTTTGCGTCACCTGCCGGAGCGGAAGAAGCTGCTTTGGGACTCCATCGCGAAGGGGCGATATTCGGGTGGATGAATTGCAGCGTGCCCTACCGGGCGGCAAGGGTGAAGCCGGCAGACGGAATGCACTGGCGCGCGGGGCCGAAAAATCTTATACAACGAGTGACCAGTGGGGTCGTAGCTCAGTTGGGAGAGCGCCGCAATCGCACTGCGGAGGTCGAGGGTTCGACTCCCTTCGACTCCACCATTCCCCTCTTGTCCAGCCCGGACACCTAGGTGACAGGTCTTACCTGAGGTAACTTCCACCGATGCCGGACGTCAGGCTGCCAGAGCTCGGTCGATGCCGCGGCTCGCCTGCGCTTGCCAAAAAAGCTGATTTGAGAGAAAGTTTTAGTCTGACCCGTTCGAGGTCTGGGCAACTCCCGCGAGTGGAGAAAAACATGCCTGTTAAATCTTTGGTGGCAGCCGTAATTTTTTCCCTCTTCGCCCTTTCGGGGTGCGCCAGCACAGGCTCGACCAACACGACCTATACCCAGTGGTACGGGCCCTATCCCGAGCCTGAATTCGACGTTCTTACGCCGGGCGGACTGCGGCTTGCCTATTAGCATGGCATAGGTGAGCGACTGGGCCGGCCGCTGTAAGTGAGCGTACGCCCCTGCCCCGACATTCCGAGCGATCGCCAACGACACGCCGGATCGGAAGCGGACAGGCATTCAGCAGCAAGCGGTATTCACGGAATTTTAGGCACTTGCGGAACACATATGGAACATATAGGTTCTGTTCTTGATTTGTTTCGCGATTCTGGAGTGACGCCATGCTGACCCGCAAGCAACAGGAATTGCTTCTGTTCATTCATGAACGAATGAAGGAATCCGGGGTTCCGCCGTCCTTCGACGAGATGAAAGATGCCCTCGACCTTGCCTCCAAATCGGGCATCCACCGTCTGATCACCGCACTCGAAGAGCGCGGGTTCATTCGCCGGCTACCGAATCGCGCTCGAGCCCTCGAAGTCATCAAGCTGCCGGAGGCCTATGCCGGTGTTTCGCAGGTCCGCCGCGGCTTTTCGCCGAGCGTGATCGAAGGCAGTCTGGGCAAGCCTGCGGCCCCGCCCCCTGCACCGAAACCGGCGCCCCTGGCCGAGATCGCGTCGGTCGCTGTCCCGGTCATGGGACGCATTGCCGCCGGCGTGCCGATTTCCGCAATCCAGAACAACATGCACGATATTTCCGTACCGGTCGAAATGATCGGCAGCGGCGAGCACTACGCTCTCGAGATCAAGGGTGATTCGATGATCGAGGCCGGCATCCTCGATGGCGATACGGTGATCATCCGGAACGGAAGCACTGCCACCCCCGGGGATATCGTCGTCGCCCTGATCGACGACGAGGAAGCAACTCTGAAGCGTTTCCGTCGCAAGGGCGCCTCTATTGCGCTCGAAGCCGCCAATCCGGCTTACGAGACACGGATATTCGGTCCGGATCGGGTCAAGATCCAAGGCAGGCTTGTCGGCCTCATCCGGCGGTACCACTAGGCTCCCGACGAGGTGTGCAGGCGTTTCTCACGGAAGTACGCAATTTCAACGCGTTAGAAGTGGGGGCATTGCGCCTTGGGGCGCTATGGCCACGCCTCCACAGAACCGAAGCCATATTATACAGAATAAAAAAGACCCTATTCCAAATGTACCCTCTTGCGGATTGCGGGCAATCATTCTAAATCCGCGCCACGATTTGAAAAATCGCAAATCGTAGAGGCCTCGTGGCGGAGTGGTGACGCAGAGGACTGCAAATCCTTGTACCCCGGTTCAATTCCGGGCGAGGCCTCCAAAATTTTCCACAATGATATCAAAGCGATAAGTGGCAGAGAGCTTCGTGTTGTGCGAATGCGGATGTCGCATCTCGTTGCAACTGGATTCCCTTGATTTTCAACGGCTTCCCGGCACACTCGGCAAATCCGTGCAACATCGTTCTACAAGACCGGCGGGTCATTTTTCTTTGCCTTGCGCTTGGTCGGATTTCGTTTGGAAACCGCCCGGCCGATGGCACGGCCGTGATCACGCCGGCGCAGCTCGGCTATCTGATCGAATGCATCGACTGGCGACTGGCGAATGCCGCAAAAAACCTGGCGTCGACGTCGGCGGGATGAGCAAACCGCTGGCACGGCGGGAGCGAATATGATTCCATGCCGTCATGATCGATGCGGCCGATCAGCTTGCCGACGACCTCACCAGTGCGCACGCGATGATCCTCGCAGAACGCGCGGCACGAGGTGAGGCGGAACCCGTTGCCGCTCGGGCCCAGGCGGTGAACTCGCACTCGGAGGCACTGATTGCCCGGCTCCGGCTCGAGATCGAGAAGCTGAAGCGCGACATCCATGGCAGCCGCTCGGAGCGCAAGGCCAGGCTTCTCGAACAGATGGAGTTGCAGCTCGAGGAGTTGGAGGCTAACGCCGGTCAAGACGAAGAGATCAAGCTGCCTGACCTGCGGCCCTGTGAGACGGTGATTGGAAGTTAAAGGGAAACACGGTGCGGACCCAAAAAGAGATTAAAGCTGACCTGCTTGCGGCGCTAAACTCCGTCGGCGATGAAAGACTGGCGCTCTTGGGCTTCGAACGACGAGAGGGTTCGTTTACCTACATGCGAATCCTGGAGGAAGCCGAGCAGGACATCGTTTTCGCAGCGGATTGCTTCCCCACGTATCAGCCGGACGAAGAAATGCACCTTCACCCGGCCATGCGGCTTGGCATGAGATCTGTAACCAAGGCGACGCTAGAACTGGTGGCGGGCAACAAATCTCTTTTGGCGGATGCGCCAGAAATCATCGTGAGCCAGCCAATTGAGTTCACTGCACCAAAGGAGCAACACGTTAGATGGTTTGCAAGCGGCAGCGATCAAATGAAGGCGCGTATTCGTGAGATTGTTGCCTTTATTGAACGATGGCCAGCCCCACTTCTTGATGAGATCCGAACTCCACATGACTTGATCAAGATTTACGAACGGGGCGATGAGCGAATGCTCAAGCAACGGCATTGGTACCTGTTTTTGGCCGCAGCGCAGATGGTCTCCCATGGGAACCGCGCCGACGCACTCTCCGTCTTGGAAAATAATCTTCGCGCCCCAGGCTTGAGGAAACGCTACGCCGTCGCCTTCGAGACCTTATCCAAAGGCCATCCACTCAGATCTGCTGTCGGCATTTCGGACCCTGAGGCAAGCTAGTCATTCGCAAATCATGCCGAAAATTCTTGAAGGTCTCTAGCTGCGGCCTTCACCGGATGCTTACCGTAAACATTGCGATCCGCGCCATGCATGTAATTCTCGACGAGTTCCGCATCTGACGAATTGCCGCAGAGGGAGTGCCGACATCCCAATTGAATTCAATAGACGGGGCAATGTTCGCTGATGACTTCATAGCCGGGCCCAAGTTCCCGTCTGATCTCCTCAACAAGCTGGTAAACTGCTTCGGCAAATCTGAGATCTTCTGCTTTTGACCATGGGCTAGATCCCGGAGGATTGTTCCAATCCAGTGCTGTATCATGCCACACTGCCATGCCGTGCAATCGCTCTCGGATTTCATTCGGCAAAGACAGCTTGTCCTCAATAGGCCCTACGTCAAAGCGTTGATGAGCAGCGTCATTGGCGCACCAAAGAACTCCACCACCCCATTCAAAGAACAATTTAATTTTCGGAACTTCGTTCACAGGGAGAACCTCGTAGCGTTTGCTGTATGCATCCGGCGAGGGCCACGCGTAACAGCGGGTTATTCGTCGCCAGCGAAAAAGTGTATCTCCATGAGCCGGGGCTCATAATCGCCCTGGAAAAAGTATAATTCGGACTTCGTCTCGAGAACGATTTTGCTGACTATCTCGCTGCCATCGGCTTGACTGAATTCCTCGTAGAAAATCCGCAACGAGGCTAACAGTGCTTTAGCAGATGATAACGAGATGCCCGGTTGGAAGCCGCCGAGGTCGACCTCAATCCCCTCGACTAGACGTATAGCAGACCTTTTCGGTTGCGGCTCACTATGATGTGCATTCCACAGTTCGAGCCACACCCTCTCAACTTCGACACAATTGCTACGTGTTCGCAAAGAAAACTCAAAATCGGCATATCCCAACTGGCACGTGAATTCGTCTTCGATACCGAAATCCCAGCGGTCTGGAACTCCTAAGAACTTCCCCAATTTTTCCAACTTGGATCCAGGAACGAGAGGGTAATCGCTCGTTCCGACGAGCATGGAAGTGATTGCTATGACCCTCATTGCATTGCCTTCTTCTCGAAAGTGCGGCGGTGGGGAAAATTCACGAATGAGATCAGGGGGCGCAGGTTAGGCACTGATCTTTAGAGACTTCGTTGGTGCCAATTCCACGGGAGCAGGTCCTCGAGCCTGATGATCCGGGCGTCGGCGATACGAGCCAGAGTGTTGGCAAGCCAGGCCTGCGGATCGATGTCGGTGAGCTTGGCGCTCATGATCAGTGTGGCCTTGAACGCCGCGCGATCGGCACCGCGATCTGAGCCGGCAAAGAACCACTTCCTCCTGCCTGACCTATGCTGTATCTCCAAGTGGCAAGCATGGTGAAGTAATTGATGATACACAAGAAGGCCAAAAGTATCCACGCGCCAATTGGCGTAAGGTCTGCATCGACAGATGTGTAGGACACGTAAATCGTCCAAAGCGCGTCTGCAAATTCAGCGATGACGTGCAAAGTAAGTGCAACTGCGACGCCCCTGCGAAGGCCCTGTGAGAAACATACTGGTCCGAAAGCATAGAGCACGATTACACTAGTTGCTAAGACAGAGAAGATATCGTTCACGACTCTCCACATTGTGAGCTCACCAAAGCCGCCCATCAAAAGCCCTAGCTCGGCAAGACCAAAGAGCACGTTAAGGCACGCGAACAGTTTCCACGCCAAAGCTGGTTTTCCTCTGTGCTCGAAATGCATGAATCAAGGCCTAAGCGACGGCTTCGCAAATTGCAATCACGATTGAGACAACTGTAACGATAGCTCGCCTGAAGAGGCGAGCTATGCGGTAAATCGCCCTCGACCTTGGGGAATGGAAGGCGGCCGCGTGCCCGCGATCGGTGCAAGGTCTGTGAATTTCATTGTGGTCAATCCTTGCTGCGTGCTACCCGCGAGGCGTCCAGGAGGCGGATTAATGCAAGGGCTACCTGCCGAGCGCGCGACGGCGATCTCGGTAGCGCCCAAAACGGGTCAGACGGGGGAACAAATGAAGCTAGCAATGTTCAACGAGCGCTACGGCTTCACGACGCATCATTTCTCGACTTCGGATTTGAGACTGGGAAAATCACCTTCCGGACAGAGCTATGCCACGACCTCGGCATGCCCGGACCGCTCCCGCCGCCTGGGACCGACGACTACGCGACCGGCATTGTCGAAATTTCCGGTGTCCACATCCTTGATGGAGATCCACAAGCGTTTGCAAAGAGCGTCGACGGCGAAATACTGTCTCTGCTACCCATTGCCTCGTCGTCTCCGTTCTTGGATCGTGCTCAGCTCAATGCATTCTTGAAATTGGGCGCGAGCGACGCTCCTGACACCTTTGCTTGCATTGACTTTGAACTTACGGAAATCGTCATCACTTTTCAGGACAGATCGGCCCTGAATTGAAGGCCCCGTACACCTTCACGACATAAATTGCCGGCTTGCCGACCTCATGGCCGGCATAGAGCTGGATGCCGGTGCGCGCGGTGCGGACGTAAGCTCGCGTGCCCGCGATCGGCGCAAGGTCTGTGAATTTTCATTATCGTCAATCCTTGCTGCGTGCTACCTGCGATTGCGTACAGGAGGCGGAATCAATGCAAAAAGTGGTGGACCTCAATGAGCCTGAAATCTGGCGCGGCGCAATCTTCCGCGGGAAGGGCTCTCGTCCCTACGAAGAGCTCGTAGACTTTATGTCAGTGGAAACCGCCGAGGCAGCACGCCCTCTCGGGATGATGGTGGCAACGGGTTACAGCGCGGGACATACGTTCCTTCATCTGCCGCTGGAGGCACTCGTCTCACGAGACAAGGCCCATTTCTACCGCTTGGCTGAAGGCACACTGGATGCAGTGGGTCTACCCCGAGTGCCCGGTCGAGGATGACTGCGACACGCCAACCATTTCTGCAATAATTTCAACATTGGATGCAAGCCTGCAAATCCTTGTACCCCGGTTCAATTCCGGGCGAGGCCTCCAAAAAACCACCCCATTCAGCTTTGTTACCGACAAATCTTACCTGCGTCAGACGAAGGCGAACTCCGCGCCCGCAAAGACGAAGTTGGCAGCGCTGAGGTCGGCGGCGTGGATGCCGATCAGAGTGACCTGATCGACGGTACCATTCAACTGCAGGACAGCGTTCCCGTCAGCATCGTTGCCGATGTTGGGCAAAAAATCAGCGAAGTCGTCGTAGCCATAGCCAGCGATTTGGATGACGTCCTTGTCCAATTCGAAGTCGAAGATCTCATCCCGACCACTGTTTCGTGAAAACAGGAACTGATCGGCACCGGTCTCGACCGCGAAGGCTGCGGTCAGTCGACCATCGCCCCAGAGCTGATCGTTACCGGTGCCGCCGATCAAGAGGTCGTTCCCACCCGCGGTGTCCACGCCGACCTCTGCATCGCCATACAGGACATCATTGCCTTTGCCTCCGTCGAGCAGGTCGTCGCCGCCACTGCCGCCACGTGAGAAAAGAATGTCTCCAACGAGAAAGTCATTGCCCGAACCGCCATAGAGGTGGTCGTTGCCGCCGATCCCGGATTCCACGACGCCCTGGTCGAGGCCATCGCCGTAGAGCTTGTCATGGCCCTCTCCGCCCTGGAGTCGATCGTTCCCGCCAACGAAAAAATCGCCCAGGGAGAAAGCGTCGCCCGAGAGACTATCGTCTCCGGCGCCGCCGTCGAGCCAGTCGTCTCCACCACGTCCTCTGAGGCAATTGTAGCCATCGCCATAGAGTGTATCGTTGCCTTTGCCGCCCGAGAGACGATCATTCCCTCCGGCGACGATAGCGGAATCAATCGCATCGATCTGGAAGGCATCGCCATACAGCGTGTCGTCGCCGGCGCCGCCGTCGAGCTGGTCGTCGCCACCACGCCCCTGATCGGAGATCGTCCAAGCATCGCCGAAGAGCGTGTCGTTGCCCCCAAGGCCGTCAAGGCTGTCGCGGCCACCCTGCCCCGAAGACAGGAAGCCGCCGATTTCGGAGACTCCCAGGCTATTGCCGGTCGTGAACGGGTCTCCGAAGATAATGTCCGGATCGTTCGTTCCGAAGATGTGGTTGTCCAGCCCGAGCCAAGGGGCGATGCCACCGATCAGATGCGCCATTTTTCTCTCCACAGTGCTGTAAAGCAGGCGATGCTCGTCTTGGGAAACCCGGACGGCCTTCGAGGCGCCGACTTCGTCGGGCCCCGTCGGAGTGACGAGCTAACGCTATGAAAATACGGACTTCCTACGGAAGACCGTTACACCCTTTTCCTGAAAGCGCTCCAATGTTGCCGAACGCGATGTTCCTGTCTATTGACCACTTTGGATTAACTACAAGTTGTACTTTGCGACCACATTCAGCGTCCGGATACTGGAAGAAGGACGAGCTCGCCCACGCTCCCGAAGACGTCCGCGAAGGGCGTAAAAACCTGGAGGATCGTGTGGTCTCGTGATCGGCGGTTGTGATATAGCGGTCCGTCGGCCGGCCTCATCGGGAGGGCGGCACTCGAAGCGCGACATGATGGATATTCCTTGGGGCTACATTCAGCGCCACTTCGACTGGCTCGGGCATGTGGTCGAGGGCTTCTGTATTGCAGCAGTCGTCGCCCTCCTGTTCATGGCGATTGCGCCGAGAAGGCTGGCGCTGATCATCGGCCTCGCCTTCGCCATCGGACACTTCCACGGCCGCGAGAAACGTGATTTCGAGATCAGCGCAAAGCTGCCGCCGCCTCACCTGGAGGGCTATGAAATGTGGAGGTGGAGTTGGGACCAGGCCACCGATTTCTGGCCGGTCGCTTTGGTCCTCGCCTGCGTCATTGTCGCCCTCCTGCCCAAACGACGTCGAAAGGCGCGCAATTCCGCCGACTGAAATGCGCTGCATCCGGATGCTGGCGGAACTCTTCGCGAGGCCCACCTCTCAGGATCTGCCGGACGAGTTCGGCTTGCTGCGCCATCGGGCCCACCATACGGCCAGCTTGCGCCGCCGTCGGCGCATCGAGGGAATATCGTGCGAAAGCACGAGCAGGCCCAGAGGAACCATCCAGAAGCCCAGGATGGGCAGAAAACCGAGCAGACCGCCGAAGACGAGCAGAACGCCGATGAGCACGCGCAATGCCGGCGAGTTGGGCAGGCTCATCCGCCATTTGCCGAGCACGATCTCACGCGTCCTGGGATCGATGCCAAAATGCTTCTTCGCCATCACTCTTCTTCCGTACCAATGACCCCACAGTTGGTGCCTTCTCCACAGGGCGGCAACCGCCTACCGACATTTTTTTTGAAAAACCGCTTGGCAAATCGGAAAAGCATTTGTATTAGCAGCCTCACTTCTGCGGCGCAGATGATCCCTGGTAGCTCAGCGGTAGAGCACTCGACTGTTAATCGATAGGTCGCCGGTTCGAATCCGGCCCGGGGAGCCAGTTTCCAAAGCCCTGCATCTCACGGTGCGGGGCTTTTTCTTTGAGTATTTTCATGTACTTAACCGATCATGTAAATGCACCAAGCCTCTAAAAGGTTCGGTGCTGGCTTGCTTTTCGGTTACATTTTGGCTGCTTTGCGGACCACACAGGCCGGCAAACGGGGAATTCATAGGGTCCGAAGCTATTCCGCGTTACGCAATGAGAAACGCCGCAAGCGGCATCTATCGATATTATCGCCGCGTGCCGAGCTGCACACGAACTATCACGCGGCATGGGAGAAGGCGCGGATCAGGAGACGAACGCCACGAAAGGCGGAACGCGACCTCCCTTTGAGCCGGAGACAAAGGAGGTCCAGCAGGCGACGCTGTTTTGAGCGTTATTTCTTGCCGAGGTATTCCATCACTTTTTCGCGGTTCGGCCCAGCTTCACGGATCGCCTTCAACGCCTTCTGCCGCGTCACCTTCGCCGTTTTCATGAGGTAGGCCACCTCGTGCTCCTGCTCGGAAAGCAGCTCACGGTCGCGGCCTTTCTTCTTCGGATTATCTGCCATGCTTTCCTCTCGTCGACGGTCTACCACGAGCCGCCGGACAACCATCTATTGCTGAGATAGTCCTTCGCTTTCACTCCGGCAGGGTTTCCTTCACGGAGGGCCTCCTGCACCATCCTTCTCCTATAGGCCGCATTTTTCTCATCACTTGCGACCCCATGCCCCTCAGTGGAAACGACATCGCGGTCACGATCCGGCTCCTTGTCATTATCTGCCACTCTATTTCTCCATGTACTTAGATGAAGAATAGGAGCGGATCACGCTTCGGCAAGGGCGGGCTTATGACGCGTCTCTGGGTGATGTCGTTGTCCGGGGCGCGCCGTCGACCGGTAGCATTTCACTATCCGTATCAGGGACGTCCACGGCTCAATCAGTGCCTCGATGTTCTCAGCTTCAGATGTCCTCTTTGCTCAATTCAACTCGAGGTCCGGCGCGGCATTCCTGCTGCGCCGGGCTTTTGCATTCGATGAGCCCCGCATCAACACCGCAACTGAGCGCGGTCTCGCCGGCTGGCCTCGTGCTGGCCGGACATGTCGCCTCTTACTTCAAGCGCTCGAGGAGTTCCTGCGCCACGGCGGGGGCCGAGGCCGGATTTTGGCCCGTGATCAGTTCCCGATCGGTGACGACATGCGCGCTGAAGGGCGCATCGGACTGACTATAGCGAGCACCTGCTTGCGTGAGAGCATCCTGCGGATAGAACTTCATCGCGCCGCCGCCGAGCAATCCCTTTGCCAGTTCCTCTTCCTCATTGCTGATCACAGTCAGGTTGTAGCCGGCATAGATCCATTCACGGTCTGCTTTCGCTGCGCCTTCGGTTTCCAGCTGTGTGGTGAAAGCCTTCGGGTCCCGCAGGGTCGAGATGAGCGCGATGGGCCCATGGCAGGCGAGCGCGGTCGTCTTGCCCTGTTCATGGAAATGCGTCAGCAACTTGCCGAGCTCAGGGCTGACAAGAAGATCCTGCATCGGGGCATGGCCGCCAGGGACATAGACCGCGTCGAAATGGTCGTAGCCGATCTGCTCGACCCGCGCGAGACTGATTACGGGCGAGGCAGTGTCAGACAGCAAGCCGATTTCCTCAAGCTGCGCTTCGCTCGCCTTCATCGCAGCTTCGTCTCCGCCGAAATACATCTTGTCGATAGAGGTTTTGTCGATGGACGGCGCCGTGCCCTTGGGGGTGGCGAAGGTGATCTCGTGACCGGCATCGAGCAGCGCCTCGACCGGCTGCATCAGTTCGTTGAGGTAAAAGCCGGTCTGGAAGACCTTGCCGTCCTTCAGGTCGAGATGGTCTGAATCGGAAAGAACGACCAGCACGTTTGCTGCATGGGCGCTGGCGGCGCTGAAACCGAGGGCAAGGGTGATGGCGAGGCGACGCAGGTATTTCATCGTCTGTCTCCGGATGCTTGAAAATTGCGTTGTCAGGAGTGTGCTGCGGCTGTGTCAGCCGGCGATCTTCGCCAGCCGATGCAGCGAGAAATCGGCGAAATAGTCGCCGACGCCGCTGGCCAGAAACCGCTGCATGGCAGCGCCTTCCATGTGGGCACGCCATTGTGCTTCGCTCTCCCAGCTTTCGACGAAGATGCGAATGCGGCCGTCATCGAGGGACTGGTGCAGTTCGTAGCGCAGGCAGCCGTCCTCCATGAGAGTCTCGGCGACGAGCTTTTCCTGGGCAGCCCCAAGGGCCGTCTCCTTGCCGGCTTTGGCGGTAGTCATGGCAATGACGGTGAGCGGAGAATTCGACATCGGACACGCTCTCTCAGGCAATCGTATTGACGAGGCCGCCCTCGGCGCGCAGTGCTGCGCCGTTGGTGGCCGACGAACGCGGGCTGGCGAGATAGGTGACGAGGTTTGCCACTTCTTCTGCCTCCACCATCCGCTGCAGTATCGAAGCGGAGCGCGCAGTGGCGAAGAATTCTGCCTCGATCTCTTTGATCGGAGCGGAAGGATCGGTGGCCTGGCTGCGCAGGAAGGTCTCGATGCCTTCCGAACGGGTCGGCCCCGGCAGCACCGCGTTCACCGTGACGTTGGTGCCGCGCGTCAATTGCGCCAAGCCGCGCGAGACGGAGAGTTGCGCGGTCTTGGTGGTCGCGTAATGAATCATGTCGGGCGGGATGGCGAGGCCGGACTCGCTTGAGATGAAGATGATCCGACCCCAGTTCTGCTCCAGCATGCCAGGCAGGTAAGCGCGCGACAGGCGTACGCCGCTCATCACGTTAACCTCGAAGAGATGGCTCCAGTCAGCATCGGTGATGGCGCCGAAGTCCTTGCTTTCGTAAATGCCAAGATTATTGACCAGGATGTCGACCGACGGGGCGGCCTTGGCGATGGTCGCTGTGCCATCAGTGGTGGCAGCGTCTGCGAGAACGCCGGCAACGGATTCCCCGCCCGACGTCTTGATGTCGGTGATGGCTTTGTCGAGCTTCGGCCGGTCGCGGCCGGTGATGATCACATTCGCGCCTTCGCGGGCGAGCGCGCGGGCGATTTCGAGCCCGATACCAGCGGTGGCGCCGGTAACGAGCGCGGTTTTATCGGTCAGTTGCAAATCCATGACGTGGCTCCTGATTGTGTCCGAATGCAATCTATGATCTGAGAGCCCGAGGAACTATTGCCGCCGCTGGACATGCACCTGTGAATGGAGATCATCAGTGCCGCGCATTTTGATGGAACGCTCTGGCGAGATGGAGGTGTTTACGCGGGTGGTGCAGGAGGGCGGCTTCTCGGCAGCCGCGCGCAGCCTCGACATCACGCCATCGGCAGTCAGCAAGCTGATCGCGCGTCTGGAGGCAAGACTTGGCACGCGCCTTCTGATGCGCACGACCCGCGCGCTAACGCTGACCGAAGAAGGCGAGGCTTATCATCACGCCGCGCTCAAGATCTTGCAGGCTCTGAACGATGCTGATCAGGAAGCGTCGGGCGGCGCCGTTCGTGGCCGGCTTCGGGTGAACGCCACCATTCCGTTCGGCACCATGTTCGTGGCGCCGGCGATGCCCGCCTTCATCGCGCGGAACCCCGATTTGATCGTTGATCTCAGCTTCGCAGACGGTATCGTCGATCTCGTCGCGGAAAAGACCGACGTCGCCATTCGCATGGGCAACCTGCCGGACAGCGGCCTGATCGCGCGAAAGCTCGGTCAGAGCAGACGAGTGGTGTGCGCCGCGCCTTCGTACCTGGAACGCAAAGGAAAACCCCAGACGCCCGCCGACCTTGAGCGTCATGACTGCCTGACCTTCAACTTTCGCCGCGAGCGGCCCTCATGGCCCTTCCGGTGGGACGGCCGGGAGATCGCCCAGGCGGTCACCGGAAGCCTGGTCGTCAACAACGGTGAGACGATGAAGCAGGTGGTGCTGGCCGGAGCCGGCGTTGCACGGCTCGGGCTGTTTCACGTCGCCGCCGACATCGCCGCCGGAAGGCTCGTGCCTCTGCTCGAGGACTGCAATCCAGGTGATCTCGAACTGATCCACGCCATTTACGTTGGCGGTGGACCATTGCCGCATCGGGTTCGAGCCTTCATTGAATACATGATCGAGGCATTGGAAGAGTCACCCCTCCTGAAGGGCGGATAGGTGTTATGCGGGGCCGTCTAGTCGAGGTCGGTCTGGATCCAATGCGGCGAATGGTGGACGTCTATGGTCTGTAAGCGCCCTGGTCCGAGATTTTCGAACCGGTGTGGGATGCCCGCCGGGCCAAACACAGCCTGACCGGCAGTCGCGTCGAGAACAGTGTCTCCAACGAAAAAACGGGCCCGACCCTCGATCACGACAAACACCTCGTCATAGGGATGCACGTGAAGGCGTGGGCCTTCGCCAGTGCGGTTGGTGCCGTAGGCGAGCACGGTCACCGGTGCTCCGAGTGCGTCGCCCGGCAAAGAGCCGCGCCAGGGACCTTCAGCACCCGGATCAAAAAGCGTTGCCTGAGCAGGCGCGCTTCCGCTTGGCCTGACCGAACTGACGTCGAAATCTTTGCGCGTCATGTCATCTCTCGCGAATTGTCCATCTCTGTATCTCACGGTTCAGTATGAAGTCAGCCGGCGTATCCAGGCCGCGACCGAATTGCCCTGCATCTCGGTTCCAATCTCCGGATATCTGGCGCAGCAAAGTGCGCTACTTCATCGTCCCTTCCTTAAGTCGTGAAGCAGCTCATGCGCTGTTCAGATGGAGGATGTTGCCGTCGGGATCCTTGAACCAGACCATTTTGAACCCGTTCGCATCGTGGAGCCCGTCCTTGTATGACACGCCCTCCATCTCATAGCGCTCGAACGTCACACCTTTGGAACCCAAGTCGGCAACGATGGCGTCGATGTCTGGTCCGCAGTCCCACACCACGGCATTGGCCTTGTTGGTGCCGGCAAATTCCGAACTGTAGACGACCAGATACGTCGCACCCGTCTTGTAGACCAGCACGCCTTCCATGCCTTCGTCGTTGAGCTCAAGCCCCAGTATATCACTGTAGAAACGCCTCGCCCGATCGATGTCGCTCACCGCGACAATGGCCGAGGAAGACTTGTCGTTGAGTGCTTTCATGGAATGTCTCCTTGATTGACGTCCAAAGGACGCATGACCTGCTTCGGTTCCGACACCGAAGAGGGTGGTCTCGGCAATTATCCAGAGGTGACAAACAAATGAGGCTGCATCGGCGATGCCAAATGTCCGCTATTCGCCTCCCGGCCCAACGGTCGCTGCCGAGATCGCATACGGCCGCTTCGAGTTCAGTCGCGCGATAGAGGCCATAGCAGACTTTCACGAGCAAGCATTCCTGGCACATCGTGCTTGGATAGCAGCGAGGAACGCCGACGGCGGTGAGATCTCGCGTTCGAACGATGCCTCGTTCTCGCGCCAAAGCGACAGCTCGCTCTCTGAGTGCTGGTTTCGGGCGTCTTTGGCGTTGACACGGCTAGTGGAATCGAGAATTCGTAATTCGCGGTTTCATCCTGCCCGGCGAGCCAGCTTTCATTTTTTCGGGCTGATTTTTCTCGTAGGTTTCCTCATGCGTATCGCATGGCTTTTCCTGGTCCTTGCGATCGCGACCGAGGTCGTCGGCCTGACCGTGATGAAGGCGGCATCCGGCTCCGGCACCTATTGGGGGCATATCGTCATGTATGCCTCGATCGCGCTCTCCTACGTCTTCCTGGCGCGAGCGGTGAAGACCATTCCGGTCGGCGTCGCCTATGCCGTCTGGGAAGGATCGGGCGTCGCAGTGATCACGCTCGTCTCTGTGTTCGTTTTCGGCCATGCGCTTTCCGGTCGCGAGATGCTGGGCCTTGCGATGGCCGTGGCTGGGATACTTCTCCTCAATGCCGGCAGGAGCGATGCGGCGGAAGCCGCCGCATGAGCGCGTCGGGTCTCTCCTTCGCATTCGCAGTCGCCGCCGGTGTGCTCGATGTGGCAGCGAATCTCGCCTCGACGAAGTCGAACGGCTTTGCCCGCCGCGGCTGGGGTGCCCTTTCGATCGTCCTGGTGCTTGCGGCCTTCGCGCTCCTGGCGGAAGCGATCAAGGACATGGACTTGGCGATCGCCTATGCCATTCTCGGCGCAACCGGAATCTTCGGTACGGCCATCTGCGGCCGCCTTTTCTTCGGCCAGAGGCTGAAACCGATCGGCTGGCTTGGACTGTCACTGATTTTCGGCGCGGTGCTGGTGCTTCACACCGCCTGACGCGGCTGTTCTGAGCCTGAGCGCCTCTTCCTCAGGGCCGAAGCGACGGCTGCCTCCGGCACCAGCAGCTGATCATCGGTTTACGAGGCGCATTCCGGCATGATCGGCTGCCGGCTTGTCGAAGGTCAGCGTTTCGGCGCAGCCTGCCAAGCGCCCGCCGTGGGCGATCAGCGCATCGGAGAAGTCCCCCTTCGTCGTCCGGTAGGTGGCAAGCGCCAGATAACCGGCATCCGCTCGATCAACCACGATCTCACGGCGCGGACCTTGGCCGGGCATGGGATGTCGGGTCAAGATTGCAGGGGTCGAGGGCGGTGCTGATGCTTGACACCGCCTGACGGCTGTCCGTCGGATCCTGAGCGCTTGTTCTTCGGAGGCGCGGCGACAGCTGCCCTCCCCGGTACCAAGCGATCGAGAAGCGCGAAATAAAGCCCATAGGGCAGGATCCGCAGCAGTTTGACCAAGTACGTAAATCGTTTCGGGAAGGTGATCTCGAAACGCGAAGACTTCAGCCCCGCGCATATCCGCTCCGCCGCCTCTTCCGTGCTCACCAGCGCGGGTCTCGGGAATCCGCCTTTCGGCACGGCCTTCGTATCCACGAAGCCGGGACAGATGACCTGCAGGCGGATGCCGATCCGGTCGAGATCGAATTTCAGGCTCTCCGCCATGTTGATGAGTGCCGCCTTGCTCGCACCATAGGCGGCGCCCATCGGCAGCCCCCCATAGCCGGCCACCGACGACATGATCGCGATTTGTCCATGCCCCTTGGCCTTCATATGTTCGACAAGCGGAACGAGGCAGTTGACGACCCCGTTGAGATTGACCGCGAAGCTTCTGTCGAAGGCGTCTCGCTGCAGGTCGTCGCCACGGACCGGCAGGACGACGCCGGCGTTGAGCACGGCGAGTGCCACCTGCCCGTGCTCGTATTCGATTTTTGCCAAGAGCCGCTCCATGTCCTTCGGATCGGTGACGTCTCCATCGAGAACGATCATCCGCCCTGCTCCGGCCGCTTCGTGCTGAAGGTCTACCAACTTCTCGTGACTTCGCGCCGTGACCACCACCGAATAGCCTTCCTCGGCCAATCGAAGCGCCACGGCTCGACCGATTCCGGAACTCGCGCCGGTGACCCATGCCAATCCATGTTCGGGGCGGGCGGTGAATACGGCTGTCATCTTTTCCTCGCTCGTCGACGGGGGTTCTCACCGGGGCCACCGCATAAGCGGCGGTCCCATACCTCTCCGGACGGCAAGCGCCTGCCCCGCAATCTCCGCTTCCCGCCCGTCGATTGACGGCAGAGACGTTTTTTGCCCGGGACAGGAAAGCTGCGAAACGCTATTCCTTGCCTGTAAGACAGAGTGAGCCGAAAACACGCCAATATTTCGGCAATCCTACCCATGAAACCAAATGTTTATCGGCTTGCCGTCGACCGAGGTTAGTGCTTGGCTAATGCCGGCACCCGTTCCGTCTAGCGCGAGGTTTTCAAAATGCCTGTTCTTCCGTCCGTGCTCGAAGCAATCGGCAACACGCCGCTGATCCGGCTAAAGGCCGTTTCCGAAGCGACCGGCTGCAACATTCTCGGCAAAGCGGAGTTCCTCAATCCCGGACAGTCCGTGAAGGACCGGGCGGCGCTCTGGATCATCCGCCAGGCCGAGAAGGCCGGGCAGTTGCGACCGGGCGGCGTGATTGTCGAAGGTACGGCCGGCAATACGGGGATCGGCCTTGCCGTTGTGGGCAGCGCACTCGGATACCGCACCGTCATCGTCATCCCCGAAACCCAGAGCCAGGAAAAGAAGGACGCGCTGCGCCTGCTTGGGGCCGAACTGGTCGAAGTTCCGGCTGTGCCTTACAAGAATCCCAACAACTACGTGAAGATCTCCGGCCGGTTGGCGGCCCAACTCGCCGAAACAGAGCCCAACGGCGCCATCTGGGCGAACCAGTTCGACAATGTCGCCAACCGGCAAGCGCATGTCGACACGACGGCGCCTGAAATCTGGCGGGACACCGACGGCAAGGTCGACGGCTTCATCTGCGCCGTCGGCTCCGGCGGCACGCTTGCCGGTGTGGCGGAAGGTCTGCGCGCCCGCAATGCGGCGATCAAGATCGGCATCGCCGACCCGGAAGGGGCGGCACTCTACAATTTTTATGCCCATGGCGAGCTCAAGTCGAGCGGCAGCTCGATCACCGAAGGCATCGGTCAGGGCCGAATCACCGCCAACCTCGAAGGCTTCACGCCGGACTTCGCCTACCAGATTCCCGATGCTGAAGCGGTACCCTACGTGTTCGATCTCATCGAACAGGAAGGTATCTGCGTCGGCGGCTCGACCGGCATCAACATCGCCGGAGCCGTGCGGCTTGCCCGTGACCTCGGGCCGGGACACACGGTCGTGACGATCCTTTGCGACTATGGTAACCGCTATCAGTCGAAGCTCTTCAATCCGGACTTCCTGACCTCTAAGGGTTTGCCGGTTCCGGACTGGCTGAAGACGACCTCGAACATAGCAGTGCCATACGAACCCGCTGGATAGGATTGCCATGACCGGAACCGTCACCGCCCTCTTCCGAGACGATTTTTACCTCTCGACCTGCGAAGCACGTGTGACGGCAATCCTGGAAGGCGGCGGCATCCAGCTGGATCAGACCTGCTTTTATGCGACATCCGGCGGGCAACCGGGAGACACGGGTTTCCTCGAGCGCGAAGACGGCAGCCGCATCGACATCGTCGAAACCCGGCATGGCGCGACCAAGGACGTCATCGCTCACATGCCTGTCGGCGGCGCGCCCACGCCGGCGGTCGGCGAGAAGCTCGTGCTGCACATCGACTGGCCGCGCCGCTACCGGCTGATGCGCATGCACACGGCCTGCCACCTGCTGTCGGTCGTCTGCCCCTTCCCGATCACCGGCGCAGCCGTGGGAGAGGAGGAAAGCCGCGTAGACTTCGACATGAGCGAAACGATCGACAAGGACGAGGTCACGGCAGCGCTGATGAAACTCGTCGAAGAGAACCATCCGGTCTACGTGCAGTGGATCACCGACGAGGAGCTGGCCGCCAATCCGGGCATTGTCAAGTCGAAGAACGTCCGCCCGCCGATGGGGCTTGGCCGGGTCAGTCTCGTCTGCATCGGCGAGAATTCATCGATCGACAGCCAGCCCTGCGGCGGAACGCATGTTTCCGAGACGCAGGAAGTGGGTGCGATCCACATTGCCAAGATCGAGAAGAAGGGCAAGGAAAACAGGCGTTTCCGTATACGCTTCGCGACGCCCGAAGATGGGGTTGCAGTTTAGTGCGGGCAGGGAAATTGTTCTTTCACATGAGAAAGCCAGTGGAGTGACGACGATGAATGGTGATAACGAAAACAAGAGCCGCTTTGTCGTTTCTGCGGATTGGCTTGAACAGCGCCTCGATGATCCGTCGGTCAAGATAATCGATGCCTCCTGGTATCTGCCGGCGCAGAACCGCGACGGGCAAGCCGAATACGCCGCCGCGCACATTCCCGGTGCGGTCTTCTTCGATCAGGACGCGATCGCCGATCGGTCGAGCGCGCTGCCGCACACCCTGCCCTCTCCCGTGGCATTCGCCGACGCCGTGGGCGCAATGGGAATCAGCGAGAACGACACGATCGTCGTCTACGACGGCCCGGGGATTTTCACCGCTCCGAGAGTCTGGTGGATGTTCCGAATCATGGGCGCCAAAAACGTCTTCGTTCTCGATGGCGGAATGGACGGCTGGAAAGCGGACGGCCGGCCGACGACGACCGAGGTCCCGAAATTCAGCCCGCAGGTTTTCAACGCAGTCTTCAACCCGAACGCGGTCACCTCGTTCGAGCGCATGAGAGATGTGGTCGAGCACCGGCTCTCGCAGATTGCCGATGCGCGCAGCGCCGGGCGCTTTGCCGGAGAGGAACCGGAACCGCGGGCAGGCATGCGGTCGGGCCATATGCCGGGCGCAAGGAGCCTGCCTTCGGGCGTATTCTCCGAAAAGGGCAGGTTCAAGGATCTCGATGCGCTGCGCCGGACTTTCGCGGATGCCGGCATCGATCTGACGAAGCCGGTCGTCACGAGCTGCGGCTCCGGCATTACCGCCGCCATCATCACGCTTGCGCTTCAATCCTTGGGACATGAGGACAATACGCTTTATGATGGCTCCTGGTCGGAATGGGGTAGCCGGCCGGATACTCCGGTTGCAATCGGTAAAGAGTGAGAGCCATGCCAAGGTCAAAGCCTGCCGCGATCACGGCGCACGTGACCGAACTCGAAATGACGTCGCCGCCGAAGCAAAGTCTGCCGATGCCGATCAACATCCATACGGCGATCCTGCGCGTTTCGGATATTCCCCTCGCCTATTACCGCTTTCTCTATCTGCGTGTCGGAAAGCGCTGGCACTGGGCGGAGCGCCTGCGCATGAGCGACGACGATCTGGCGGCTATCCTCCACGACAAGCGAACGACGGTCATGGTCCTCTATGTGGACGGTGCGCCGGCCGGTTTCTTCGAATTCCGGCAACTCGACGATGACGTCATCGACCTCACCCATTTCGGGCTCATGGAGCACGCGCTCGGCCTGGGACTCGGTAAGTGGTTCTTGCTGCAGACATTGTTTGCGGCCTGGGCCATGAACCCGCGCAAGGTCACGGTCACGACGAACAATCTCGATCATCCCCGGGCGCTGCAGCTTTACCAGCAGTTCGGCTTTTCTCCGGTCGCGACGCGGGAGACGGTGGTCGAGCCGCTGAGCGACGAGGAACTTCTCACCTTCGCGAAGAAGCTCTGAACGGCTTCAGAATCTTAGATCTAAGTTCGGCAAGTATCGGGTGTCGTTCCCTGACGCCAGTGCGCATCTTTCTCCTGAATTCGGCCAATCGGGAGAAGCGCCATGAAACTCAATTACGTTGCAATGCCCGTCGAGGAGGCGGAGCGGCTAAGGCAAGGCGGGCGGGATGCCTATGGCCACCGGCCCGAGCGGCGCATTTCGGACGGCGACGGCGTGCCGTGCCGGCACTGTCTTCGTGATGTTGATGAAGGCCAGCCGTATCTCGTTCTGGCCTACCGGCCGTTTTCGTCGGTTCAGGCCTATGCCGAAACGGGACCGATCTTCATGCATGCCGAAAATTGCGCGGTTCACGACGGAGCCTCCGTGCCGCCGATTCTCGCGTCCAGCAAGAGCTATCTTCTGCGTGGCTACGGGAGTGATGAGCGCATCGTCTACGGTACCGGCGGGGCCGTCGATGCCGAGTACCTCGAGCAGCGGGCCGAGGAATTGCTGGCACGGCCGGACGTCGCCTTCGTGCATGTTCGCTCGGGAAAATACAACTGCTACCAGTGCCGCATCGAAGCGGCCTGAGTGGGAGCCCGGCGCTCGACGGCGCCGGGCGGTTCAGCGTGTCAGGCGACGTGAAGGACGGCCTCGGGAGCGTGGGCGTCGTAGCCGAGCGCTTCGGCCACGGCCGCGTTGGTTACGCGGCCTCGGTGGACATTCAGGCCGGCGCGCAGATGCCGGTCCTCGGCGATCGCCTTGAGGCCGCGGTCGGCGAGCTGAAGTCCGTATTGGAGCGTCGCATTGTTGAGGGCGTGCGCCGACGTGATCGGCACGGCCCCCGGCATGTTCGCGACGCAGTAGTGCACGATGCCGTCGACCTCATAGGTTGGTTCGGAGTGCGTCGTCGCATGCGACGTCTCGAAGCAGCCGCCCTGGTCGATCGCGACATCGACGATGACAGCGCCTTTTTTCATGGCGGACAGCATTTCGCGCGTGACGAGCTTCGGCGCAGCAGCGCCGGGAATGAGCACGGCTCCGATGACCATGTCGGCGGAGAAGACTTCCTCTTCCAAGGCATCGATCGTCGAGTAGCGCGTATGGACACGGCCGTTGAAGATATCGTCGAGTTGGCGCAGACGCGGCAGGGACCGGTCCAGGATCGAAACGTCGGCCCCGAGACCCGCAGCCATCTTGGCCGCATGCAGGCCGACGACGCCGCCACCGATGATCGCGACCTTGGCCGGAAGAACGCCCGGTACGCCGCCGAGCAGGATTCCGCGGCCTCCATTTGCCTTCTGGAGCGAGGTCGCGCCCGCCTGGATCGCCAGCCGTCCCGCGACCTCGGACATCGGCGCAAGCAGCGGCAACCCGCCGCGCTCATCCGTCACGGTCTCGTAGGCGACCGCCGTGACGCCGGACTTGAGAAGCCCCTGGGTCTGTTCCGGGTCCGGTGCGAGATGAAGATAGGTATAGAGAATCTGGCCTTCGCGCAGTTGCGCCCATTCGGAGGGCTGCGGCTCCTTGACCTTGACGATCATATCCGCCTTTTCGAAGACTTCCCTGGCTGTCGGTACGATCCTCGCACCGGCTGCGCGATAGGAGTCGTCATCCGCCCCGATCCCTGCCCCGGCCTTTGTTTCCACGATAACCTCGTGGCCGTGGGCTGCATATTCCCGTACTGATCCGGGCGTAAGGCCGACACGGTATTCATGGTTTTTGATTTCCTTCGGGCAACCGACACGCATCTTTGCGTTCCTCTCCTATCTGTGGGCTTTTGCCGCGCTGATGAGGGGTCCAGCAAAGCAGATGGCATTCCGAATGTCCTTGCAAAGACGAGCTCATCCATGCATTGCTTTCGGGAGTTATTGCGCAAAACAGCGACTATTCGAAAGAAGATGCGAATGGCTGGCTTGGATGCTATCGATCGTTCGATTCTGCGCATTCTGCAGCAGGATGGCCGAATCTCGAACGCCGACCTCGCAGGGAGGGTCGGCCTCTCGCCGTCCGCCTGTTCGCGGCGGGTCGATATTCTCGAAAAGTCCGGGACGATCGCCGGTTACCATGCGCGCATCGCCCACAAGGCGCTCGACTACAAGATCATGGTCATCGTGCATATTTCGCTCTCCGGGCAGTTCGCCAAGACGCTTGCGGAGTTCGAAGCCGCGGTGAAGCTCTGCCCCAATGTGCTCGTTTGTTACCTGATGTCCGGGGAATACGACTATATCCTGCGCGTGGCAGCGAAGGATCTGGAGGACTATGAACGCATCCATCGCGACTGGCTTTCGGCGCTGCCGCATGTGGTAAAGATCAATTCGAGTTTTTCGCTGCGCGAGGTCATCGACCGCCCCAATGTCGGCATCTGAGACCGTGATCCGCCGAGACGCGGCGGCAACCCCGTCTGCAAAAATCAGCCGCTTTGCGTAGCCCGGCCATTCCGCCATAGTTACGCTTATCTGAACGCGCTTTCGAGGGGAGATCATCGATGACCGTTTTGCATCCCATTTCGCGCCGGACCCTGCTCGGCGGTCTTGCCGCCACGTCGGCATGTGTCGTGCTGCATCCCTTCGCGACCCGCGCGGCTGCAAACCAGGCGCATCTCAGGATCATGGAAACCACGGACCTGCACGTCCATGTCTTTCCCTACGATTACTATGCCGACAAGCCGAACGATACGCTCGGCCTGGCGCGCACCGCTGTGATCGTCGACGCCATCCGCGCCGAGGCGACGAACGCGATCCTCGTCGACAATGGCGATTTTCTTCAGGGAAATCCGATGGGCGATTACATCGCCTACAAGCGCGGCATGAAGGAAGGCGACATGCATCCGGTCATCGCCGCGATGAACGTACTCGGCTACGACTGCGGCACGCTGGGCAATCACGAGTTCAATTACGGCCTGGACTTCATGTTCAATGTGATCAACGGCGCAAACTTTCCGGTCGTCTGCGCCAATCTGACCAATGGCGCCATGGCCGCCGCCCCGCGCCAGGACAAGCTCTTCCTGAAGCCCTATGTGATCCTCGATCGGAAAGTTAAGGACGGGGCCGGTCAGGAACATCCGATCCGCATCGGCCTCATCGGGTTCGTGCCGCCGCAGATCATGACCTGGGACGCCAAGAACCTGGAAGGCAAGGCGAATGCGCGCGACATCGTCAAGGCCGCGCAAGCCTGGGTGCCGCAGATGCGCGAGGAAGGTGCCGACATCGTCATCGCTCTGTCCCATTCCGGCATAGGGCAGCAGGCCTATGCCGAAAATCTCGAAAACGCGTCCGTACCGCTGGCGGCAATCGAAGGTATCGACGCCATCGTCACCGGCCACAGCCACCTCGATTTTCCGGGACCCAAGTTCGACGGAACTCCGGGCGTCGACAATGCCAAAGGGTTGATTTCCGGAAAGCCCGGCGTCATGGGCGGCTTCTGGGGATCGCATCTCGGCCTCATCGATCTCCTGCTCGAACGCGACGGGGGGGAGTGGCGTGTGATCGGTTCGACAAGCGAGGCGCGGCCCATCTTTCGCCGGGAAGAAAAGAAGGTGATCGCCGAGGTCGGTGACAAGCCGGAAGTGCTGGCAGCCGCGCAGAAGGACCACGAAGCGACGCTCGCCTATGTCCGCACCCCCGTCGGCAAAACCTCGGCACCGCTCTACTCTTATTTCGCGCTCGTCGCGGACGATCCGTCGGTGCAGATCGTGAGCCAGGCCCAGACCTGGTATATCCGCGACATGCTCAAGGACACCGAGCACCGCGACCTGCCGGTCCTCTCCGCCGCGGCGCCGTTCAAGGCCGGCGGGCGCGGCGGCGCCGAGTACTATACGGACGTTCCAGCGGGCGACATCGCCATCAAGAACGTTGCCGACCTCTACCTCTATCCGAATACGGTGCAGGCGGTCGTCATTACCGGCGACGAGGTGCGCAACTGGCTCGAAATGTCCGCCGGGATCTTCAACCGGATTGCGCCGGGATCAGCCGATGCAAGCCTGATCAATGGCGACTTCCCTTCCTATAATTTCGACGTGATCGACGGGGTCACCTACCAGATCGACCTCTCGCAGCCTGCGAAATACGACAAGGACGGCAACGTGGCGAACCCGGCGGCCAGCCGCATCCGCGACCTGAAATTCGATGGCAAGCCGATAGATCCCAAGCAGAGATTTGTCGTAGCGACCAACAACTACCGTGCCGGCGGCGGCGGCAATTTTCCGGGCATCACCGGCGACAAGGTCGTCTTCGTCGCGCCCGACACCAACCGTGACGTCATCGTGCGCTACATCGTCGAACAGGGAACGATCAACCCCTCTGCGGACGCGAACTGGACATTTGCGCCGCAGAAGGACACGAGCGTGCTGTTCGATAGCGGCCCGAAGGCGCGTCGATTCCTGGCGGAGGTCAAGGCGGTGAAGATCGAGGATGCAGGCGACGGCAGCGACGGTTTCGCCCGGTTCAGGATCAAGCTTTGACTCGCGATGCGGGCGGAAAGCAGAACATGCTTTTCCTCATCCGGCTCGGCTTGTTTGATTGCCTGATCCCTGTGCTCGTCACAGGTACCGGACGTCAGACTGGCCGGGACTGAGCGTCGTCGGAAAAAAGGGCCGCGCGCTGCTCGTCGATGATCTGCCGTCCCTTGCGCAGCGCCGAGTCGATGGCGTCCTGCTCGGAGGTGAAGAGATCTGCCCGGATGAAGCTGCGGACTTTCGTTGCACCGTCCGGCATCGATTTTTCGATGCTGCCCGCAAGCCGGTACTGCGACCCCTCGCGCTGAGGCGTCGCGCGGATTACGCAATCCGCATAGTTCTCGGACTTGCCTGCCGCAGGCTGCGCCTGCGTTTCAGAGCCGCCGGAGCGACCGAATAATTTCGAGAAAAACGATGCCATGTCTCACAGTTAGCTGTGCTCGCCGGCCCTGTCAAAGCGAAAATTGGTGAACCCGGTGCCGGCCACGTGCCGCCTTGTCAAATGACGAAGTTGGCCAGCATCTCGTTCTCGGTGATATCCTGGTAGCGCAGCCCCGCTGCATCGAAACGCTGTTTGAGGACGGGAAAATTCTCGGCGTGCTTCGTCTCGATACCGATAAGCACCGAGCCGAAGTTTCGGGCCGACTTTTTCAGATATTCGAACCGGGCGATGTCGTCCTCCTCTCCCAGGAGACCGAGGAAATCGCGAAGCGCGCCCGGGCGCTGCGCCATCCGCAGGATAAAGTATTTCTTGAGCCCCGCATGGCGCATGGCCCGCTCCTTCACGTCCGGCAGGCGCTCGAAGTCGAAATTGCCTCCGGAAACGACCGCTACGATGATCTTGCCTTCGAGACTGTCGCGGCCAAGCGCTTCCAGTGCGGTGACTGCAAGCGCGCCGGCGGGTTCGAGAACCACGCCCTCTACATTCAGCATTTCGGTGATCGTCAGGCAGATCGCATTCTCCGGCAGCAGCAACACCTGCTCCGGCGAAAATCTCCGGAGCGCAGCAAAGTTCAGGTCGCCGATCCGTGCAACCGCCGCGCCATCGACGAAATTGTCCACCTGGTCGAGCGTAACGACGCTGCCGAGTTCCAGGCTGCGCCTGAAGCTCGGCGCCCCCTCCGGTTCACAGAACAGAAAGCGATCGGCCGAGAGGCTGTCGCCCAAATAGCCGGTCACGCCCGCGGCCAGGCCGCCGCCGCCGACGGGCAGGACGACGAGATCGGCGGCGAGGCCGGCAGGCAATTGTTCGGCTATCTCCGCTGCAACCGTGGCCTGGCCTTCGATGATATCCTCATGGTCGAAGGGCGGCACCATGACGCCGCCGATCGCTTCCACATGCTCGCGCGCCGCCTTGTAACATTGATCGAAAATATCGCCGACGAGGCGGATCGTGATGAATTCGGCCCCGAACATGCGCGTCTTGTCGATCTTCTGCTGGGGCGTCGTCACGGGCATGAAGACGACGCCGGGAACGCCGAAGTGACGGCAGACGAAAGCAAAGCCCTGAGCGTGATTGCCTGCGGACGCGCAAACGAAGGTCTTCCCGGCCGCTCCGGAGCCGAGCGACTTGCGGAAGAAATTGAAAGCGCCGCGGATCTTGTAGGAGCGCACCGGCGAAAGGTCCTCGCGCTTCAGGAAGACGGTCGCCCCATAGCGCGCGCTCAGGTGCTCGTTGAGCTGAAGCGGCGTCGGCGGAAAGATTTCGCGCATTGCCGCTGCCGCTTTTTCAACATCCTGCTTCATCACGTGACTTCACCCGTTGAGTTTGCCGATGGCAGTCGCTATTGCACATTGCCGCGCCGGAGACCATCGATTTGACACGAATCGGTCACGCACGGCACTATCGCGCCCGCTTCGGGCGATCGCCGGCCCACCGACAAACCGCTTGCAGGAAATCAAGAGCTTGAACGCGAATCTGATCCGGCATGCTGTCCATCTCGCGGCGATCCTGGGGCTCTATCTCTCCGGCGCGATGCTGATTCCGGCTCTGGTCGATCTCTATTACGGCCATGCGGACTGGCAGGTCTTCGCCGTGACGGCCTTTATGACGGGCGCAATCTCGTCGACGACGTTCATGGCGACACGCGCAGGTCCTCCGCCCTTCTCGAAGAAATTCGGCTTCCTGGTGGTGAACGTCCTGTGGATCGTGTTTTCGATCGTCGGCGCCATTCCACTCTGGCTTTCCTCGGTGAATCTGGATTTCGCCCAGGCCCTGTTCGAGTCCGTGTCGGCGGTAACGACGACCGGCTCGACCGTAATCGTCGGGCTCGATGACGCACCGCCCGGCCTCCTGCTCTGGCGGTCGCTCCTGAGCTGGTTCGGCGGCATAGGCATTGTCGTTCTCGGCCTGTTTATCATTCCCTATCTGCGTGTCGGCGGCATGTCCTTCTTCAAGATGGAATCCTCCGACACCAGCGACAAACCCTTTGCCCGGCTCGCAAGCTTCGGCCGCGCCTTCCTCGTCGTGTACGTATCGATCACTCTGCTGTGCGCGATCTGCTACGCCATGCTCGGGATGAACAGGTTCGACGCGATCAACCACGCGATGACGACCGTCGCCACGGGCGGCTTTTCGACTCACGATGCGTCATTCGGCTACTTTTCCAGCATTCCCCTGCTCTGGGTCAGCACGTTCTTCATGACGCTCTGCAGCCTGCCCTTCTCCATCCTGATCGTGCTCGTCGTGCGCGGACGGCTGGACGCGCTTCGCGATCCTCAGATCATCGTATTTCTGGGCTATCTCACGGCATTCTCGGTCGCGGTTGCCGCCTATCACCGGCTCGCGAACGGCGTCGAGTTCCACCTGGCGCTTACCTATGCCTTCTTCAATATCACGTCGATACTGTCGACCACGGGCTATGCGAGCGAAGACTACAATCTTTGGGGACCGTTCGTGGTCATGGTCGCGTTCATATGCACCTTCATCGGCGGTTGTTCCGGCTCGACGGCGGGCGGCATGAAGGCCTACAGGTTCGTCGTTCTCTTCAACGCCATTCGGTCTGCCCTGAACAAGCTCGTCTACCCGAATGCGATTTACGCGGTCCGGTACGGGAAGAATACGGTCGACGCGGACGTGCAGCGCGCCATCCTGCTGTTCTTCATCACCTATATCCTGCTCTGGGTCTTCGGCAGTCTGGTCATGGGCGCCCTTGGCTATGATCTCGTCACGGCCGTGTCGGCCGTCATCACGTGCCTCTCCAATGTCGGCCCCGGCCTCGGCAGCCTTATCGGCCCTGCGGGCAATTTCTCGACACTCCAGGATCCCGAGCTCTATCTGCTGTCGCTGATGATGCTGCTCGGGCGTCTGGAGGTCCTGACCGTCCTCGTCGTGCTCACTCCGATCTTCTGGAAGCAGTAACAGCCGCCGCCCGGCTTCAGCCTTGCCTTGACTTGGGGTGCCAAATACCGAAAGCTCAGAGCGATCGGGCATTCTGGAAAAGCGCGATGCCGAAATACCTGCTCCTGCTGGCGGCCCTCACGAACGCCACCGTCATGCTTGCCGACACGCAGGCAGAGGCGGGTCCGCTTGCCGACGCCGCGGCGAAGGCCGAACAGCAGGCGAGCTCCGGCGATGCCGCCGGCGCGCAGGAAACCTTGCGCAAGGCCGTGAGCGACTTTTCGCAGACCCTTCCCTTCTCCATCGGCAAGGCGGTTTTCGTCACAGAAGCACCGGCGGGCTTTGCAATGTACGAGCCGCGGCCCGACCCCGTATTCGAAGCCGGCGAAACGCTCATATCCTATGTCGAGCCCGTGGGACTTACCTGGAAGGAAGCAAGCGACGAGGGCAAGCTCGAGACACGCTTCACGGTCGACTTCGACATCCTGAACCCGAAGGGAGAGGTGCTCGCCAGCCAGAAGGCGTTCGGCGACTTCACCTTCAAGGGCTATCAGCGCAACCAGGAAATCTATGCGACGCTGAGGATCGACGTCGCCGGGGCGCCATCCGGGAACTATGTGCTGCGCTACCGCTTCAACGACACCAACAGCGGCAGGAGCGCAAGCGTCGATCAGCCGTTCGAGATCTCCGGCTCTTGAGAGTTGCCTGTCTCAGGCAGTAGCACGCCGGAATCGGAAGGCGGAGCACTTGGCTGGTGGGGTATCTGGCGGTTCTGGTGCGGACGACGGGAATCGAACCCGTACGGTTTCCCGAGGGATTTTAAGTCCCTTGCGTCTACCAGTTTCGCCACGTCCGCCCGCAGCCTAAATCAAATACTTAGTCGATTCAGTCAAGGGAATGTTTTGCGAACGGCGTTTTCAGGACAGTCCCAGCGAGATCGCAGGGGGCGCGCCAGGATTTCACATCATGCGAAAGCGCCGTGCGTCTGAAATGACGCACGGCGCAAGAAACGACACCAATTTAATCGCGAAGCGTAAATGGGCCGGCTTACCGACCTCGGCTGGTCTTCGAGCTTTCTTGTGATTGTCCCGCGCCGCGGCCGCCGCGAGCTACGCCCTTGCCATGGGAGCTGCCGGGGTTCCTTGGATCTGCGCCGTTACCCCAGCCGTTGTTGCCTTTAACCTTCCCGCCACCGCCGCCGCCGGACTTGGCGATTGCGTTTGACGTCAGGCTGGTGGAAAGCAACATTGTCACTGCAGGAGGTGTCACAACGGCGAAACGACCGCAATTTTTCAGAAACTCTCGCCGGTCTTCATCGCTCGTTGATAGTGTTTCGTGTGGTACTTCGGGCATGAACGCCTCTCCTTCGGGTTGCATCCATTACACCCGTAGAGATTGCCATCGCAGCCCGGCGTTGAACATATGGGGTATGATATAGAACCAAAGAGAGCGGTTGGGGACCTGACTCAATCCTGAGTTCCTGCTTTCGAACGCATATACGCCGCACCGGCACGCCCCAGGAGGCGCGTCGCGTAGCTTGCCGTTTCGGTCGAGGCACGCAGCGTGAGCAGAAGGTCGACGAAAACCGCTCCCTACGATTACCGACCATGCCGCGCGAAATCAGGCCGGACTCTCGTCGGGGGCCGAGAGCGCGGCACCGGGCAGATAGAGCGAAATCGGCCGGATCTCGTAGACGGCGGTCGGATTGACGCGGCGCAATTCGCGCGCCGTCTCGACGGCGGCTTCGAGGTTCGGGCAATCGACCACGTAGAGGCCGAGCAACTGCTCCTTGGTTTCGGCAAAGGGGCCGTCGATGATCATGCCGGCACCCTCGCCCCGCAGCGTCACGGCGTCCCTGGTCGAGCCAAGCCGTGCGGCCGGCCCCAATCGCTTCTCCCGGACGAGGCGATCATTGACCTGCAGCAGATCGTCCATCAGCTTGGCATCTGCCTCCCCGGTCCAGGATTCGACCACTTCTTCCTCGTGATAGGCCAATATCGCGTAGAACATGGATCCCTCTACAATCTCCCATACGCCGCCCAGGTCAGGCACAACGACATGCATGAAACCGCGATTGCATAGTCACGCGGGTTGCGAAGCGATCCCGATGAAACGCCCTTGTGAGTCGAGGCGATTAGATCGTTTCTGAAGCGCGCGGGCAAGTCCAGCTGCGTCAGCCGCTCGACGTGCTCAAAGCTCGCCCTTGGTCACCTTTGGAGGAACACGGCCTGTGTGATGGATCGGATTGTCCGATCCTGCGCCTTCGGTCGGTTTCTCTTTCTTTGTGGTCTGGCCACTTCTGGCCGGCGGCTCGGCTGCCTCCTTGGTGCCGGACTCTGCGTCCTGGTCCGGGAGGGGCTGTTGCTCCATGTCCATTTCTTTCGGCTCCGGTTTCCATGTGGGAGACGGCATCGGCTGGTCGGTCAGATCGTCATGTTTGGGATCGCTCATGGGCTAGCTCCTTTCGGTCTCGCCAGATCAACCCCGGACATTTCTGAAGGTTCCTCATGGCCTGGCCGGTCCGTTCGAGGATCGGGGATGGCGTCTGCCCAAGAAATTTCGCAACCCCTGATTCGCCAGGGGTTCAATCGCGGCATGTCAATGGCAAGATGATGCAGGGCTCAATGGCATCCCTGATGATGACTAGGAGGGTGGGGCGTGCGTTCACTGCAAGCGTTCGGCGGCATCGCCTTGCTTCCTGAAGACCTGGACACGCTGCAGCGTGTGTTCGACATGCTGTGTCGCGAACATCGATGGCCCCGCGAGAGCGCGCAGGCTCGACGGTTCGGGAGGATGCTGATCCGGGAATATCAGGCGGGCACGACAGATGAGGGACTTCTTCTGCGAGCCGGGCAAGCCTTCGTCAGTCAGGCCATCGCACAAAAGAGATTGGCCTGAACAGAAATCCCGGCCGTGCGGCGAGGAGCCGGTCAATGACCGGCTCAATGATAGTAGAAACAGTCGCAGTCGGCTCTCGTGGCGTCCTCTCCCTTCCACACCCTGACCGCCAGCTTTGACGACTCGCCAGTCTCCTCGAGCCGCAATCCCAACAGCGAAATCGCCGCCGCCTTGGGGTTCGGCGCGTCTATTTCGATGACCGATCCGACCTGGTGAACGCCCAGGCGTGCAGTCCAGGTAAAGATCTGAACATTGTAATGCATGGAAATTCTCCATTCAGTCGCCGGCTGTGCCGGTCACATAGCCAAGGACAACTGCCCCGCGTCACTTGCCCGCCAACGCAGCATCGTCAGCCATCCTCTACGGTCGCTTCCGGTCGATCGCCGCCGTCGGCATGCTCGAAATGCCAGTTTCCCTTCTCATCCTGGAAGCTGATCTCCTCGTCGTCGCCACCGACCTGCTGTTCGGCTGCTGCAGCTTTGGCGGCCGCTAGCGCCATCTCGCGACTGGGAAAGGGCTCTGAATATGCATCGGCTGCCTTGTAGGCCCAGCCTCCATCGTGTGGAACGATGAAATAAGTGATCTGCACCATCCTTCACTCCCATGGATGTTCAAGGACAGTCCCTGCCCTCGACGGGCCGCGCCGCGCGGGCCCCTTATGCTCCTCCTTATTGCCGCATGCTTCCCTGAATCGGAGCCGGTTTGAGAAGCGCCGCAGCCATTCAAGTGCTGTAGCGACCGTGGCTACCTAAAAAGCGCACGTCGCCGTCGGGCATTTCTGATGCCGAATGCTGCGATGTTAACACAAAATTGCCCCATTGGGCCACATTTGCGAATGCTTCTCGGCCGATGTTCGGCGACCCCGCCGATGGGCGAGTTGTGATGCGAATCGCCCGCTAAAAAAAGCGCGCGGCTCGATCGGGAGCCGCGCAAGAATGTTGAGATCGTCAGTCCGCAAGCTTTGCGGCGATCCGCGCGACATGCGCACCCTGAAAGCGAGCCGCTTCGAGTTCGACCGCGGACGGCTGCCGCGAACCGTCGCCGCCGGTAATGGTCGAGGCGCCATAGGGCGAGCCGCCCTTGACTTCCTCAATGCCCATCTGACCCTGGAAGGCATAGGGAAGTCCGACGACCACCATGCCGTGATGCATCATCGTGGGGATGAGGCCGAGAATCGTCGATTCCTGGCCGCCGTGCTGGGTCGCCGACGAGGTGAACGCGGAGCCCACCTTCCCGACGAGCTTGCCTTTTGCCCAGAGGCCGCCGGTCTGGTCGATAAAGTTGCGCAATTGCGAAGCGACAGTCCCGTAGCGGGTGCCCGCGCCGAAGATGATCGCATCGTAATCCGCCAGTTCCTCGACGGTCGCGACCGGTGCCGGCTGGTCGAGCTTGAAATGCGAAGCCTTCGCCACGTCCTCCGGCACGAGTTCCGGAACGCGCTTGACGACCGCTTCGGCGCCGGCCGATCTTGCACCTTCCGCGACCGCATAGGCCATCGTCTCGATATGCCCATAGGCCGAATAGTAAAGAACCAGTACTCTAGCCAAAACGATACTCCTTGTTGTCCGGCAATTCCGCTTGATCGCCGCGGCCGGCAGGATTTATCAAAACACATACCACTGCCAGTGCAGGGATGGTCGACAGACTGTTCAGCTTTTTTCAACACCGACGAGATCGCGTTCGCGATCCGAATACGCCCGGAGCGCCAATGACCAGCCCCACGATCGTCACCGCCGCCATGCTCGCCATTGGCGACGAGCTTCTCTCCGGCCGGACCAAGGACAAGAACATCGGCCACCTTGCCGATATGCTGACGATGGTCGGAATCGATCTGCGCGAGGTGCGCATCGTCGCCGATGACCAGGACGCGATTGTGGAGGCGGTCAATGCATTGCGCAGCCGCTACCGCCACGTGTTTACGTCCGGCGGCATCGGTCCGACCCATGACGACATCACTGCCGATGCGATTTCGAAGGCCTTCGGGGTCGAGTGCATTCACGAGCCGAAGGCAATGGAGCTGCTTGGCGCGATGTACGAGCGCCGCGGCATGGAGTTCACCGAAGCGCGCAAGCGGATGGCCCGCATGCCTGATGGCGCGACCCACATTCCCAATCCGGTATCGACCGCGCCCGGCTTCGCCATCGAGAACGTCTATGTCATGGCCGGCGTGCCCCAGGTCTTCCAGGCGATGCTCGACGCGCTGTTACCGAGCCTCGAGGCCGGCACGCCCGTCCTGTCCCGTACGGTTCGCTCCCCCTATGGCGAGGGCGACATCGGAGCGCCGCTGACCGAGGTGCAGAAGAACCATCCCGAAACGAGCATCGGCTCCTATCCGAAATTCGACGGCAAGAGCTTCTCGACGGATATCGTGATCCGGGCCCGCGATGCCGCGGTCCTTGGCGCCGCCGAAGCCGGGGTGATCGCGATGATCGAGGCGATCGGCAGCTCGCGCGAGAAAAACCAGCCCTGAACTCCTCGGCCGCGAAATCATCGCAGATCGCGGTGCTCGCGCCCGCACTGGCTCTTGCACTTTCGGCTGCATTGCCGCTATTGCATCAGGCATGAACAAGTGTCGGCGGCGTGGCCGTCGAACTGCAGCAACGCTTATCGCCGACAGCGCAAGAGAGCCGGAGTCCGCCATGTCTCTTCCCGAGAAAGCCTTTCCTGTATCCTGGGATCAGTTTCACCGTGACGCCCGCGCCCTGGCCTGGCGGTTGGCCGACAACGGACAGGAATGGCGCGCGATGGTCTGCATCACGCGCGGCGGCCTTGTTCCGGCGGCTATCGTCAGCCGGGAACTCAACATCCGGATGATCGAAACGGTCTGTATCGCCTCCTATCACGACTACGACACGCAGGGTCAGATGAAGGTGCTCAAGAGCATCTCACCTGAGATCGCGAAGGATGGGGGCGAAGGCGTTCTCATCGTCGACGATCTGACCGATACCGGCAAGACTGCCGCCGAGGTTCGTGCGATGCTGCCGAAGGCGCATTTCGCCGCGGTCTACGCAAAGCCGAAAGGTCGCCCCCTCGTCGATACTTTCGTGACCGAGGTCAGCCAGGATACCTGGATCTACTTCCCGTGGGACCTCGGTTTCACCTACCAGGAACCGATCGCCAAGGGCACGCGCGGCTAGCGCAGTTCGTTTCACTGTTCATCGGCGTAGTAAAACACCTTAGCGCTTTAAAGTGCGCACTTCCGGACGGAACGTTACACGCTTTTCCTGGAAGTGTTCTCCTGGCAGAACGCTCGGCGTTCTAAGCATTCTCTCCAAGCGGCGCTATGCTCTCGACAAGGCTTTCGGCCGTTGCCGCGCGGCCGGCCCCGACGCCCGCCTCGCCATGGCGCCAGACTGCGGCCGCTGCCGCCTCGAAGGCAGGCATTCCCTGTGCCAGATGGGCGCCGATGATCCCCGCAAGCACGTCGCCCGAACCTGCCGTCGCGAGCCAGGGCGGCGCGTTGACATTGACAGCGGCCCGGCCGGACGGCGCGGCAACGACCGTATCCGCACCCTTATAGACGATCACGGCATGGCTGAGCCTTGCTGCGGCCTGCGCCTTCTCGATCTTGGACAGCGCCGCATCCTCGGCGATATCCGGGAAGAGCCGGGCGAACTCCCCTTCGTGCGGCGTCATCACCACCTCGCCACCCTCTGCCGCGATCCTGTCGAAAAGCTGCTCCCTGCCCTCTCGAAACGAACTTATCCCGTCGGCATCGAGCACCAGCGCGCGACCGCAGAGCATGAGCACGAAATCCCGGGCCTTTTTACCGATCCCGAAGCCGGGTCCGAGAACGAAGGCATTCAGGCGTCTGTCCTTGAGCCAGGCGGCAAGGCCGGCAGTGTTGCTGATTTCCTTGAGCATGATGGCGGTGAGGTGCGACGCGTTGACGGCAAGCGCTTCCGTGGGAGAAGCAAGCGTCACCAGCCCCGCACCGGCGCGCAGGCCCGCCGCCGCCGATAGCCGCGCGGCCCCGGTCGAAACCGGTCCGCCGCAAAGCACGGCGAGATGGCCGCGCTTGTATTTGTGGGTCGCGGGATCCAGCGCGCCGAGGTGTCGCTCCCATAGCGCGGGCGTGTTGACGGTGAGATCGCCGGCTCTGTCCGCAACGAGCCTTGCAGGAATGCCGATATCGAAGATTTCAAGCGTGCCGCAGCGGGCGCGGCCCGGCATCAGCAGATGGCCGGGCTTGGCCGCCATGAACGTCACCGTGTGAGCCGCAACGAAGCTCAAGCCCCGGATTTCGCCCGTACGCCCGTCGGTGCCGGATGGCAGGTCCACGGCGAGGACCGGTACTCCGCTCGCATTCACTTGCTCGATGATCGTTCTCGCCTCCTCCGGCACGTCGCGCGCAAGCCCCGCCCCGAAAAGTGCGTCGATGACGACGTCGCCCGATTGCGGTGCGTAGGCGTCGAGGGGTCCGGCCACCAGCGCACAGGCATCGCGCGCCCGCGCGGCGTCGCCCTTCAGAATCGCCGCGTCCCCAAGCGCGAAGACGGCGACGCTTGCGCCGGTTTCGGCGAGCGCCGCTGCGGCGACATAGCCATCGCCGCCGTTATTGCCGGGGCCGCAAAGCACGACAAAGCGCAATGCTTCCGGGTAAAGCCTCAAGGCGGCGGCCGATACGGCCGTTCCCGCCGAACGCATGAGCGAGAAGCTGTCGATCCCCGAGCGAGCGGCATCCTTGTCGACCTCTGTCATTTCCGCCGGGGTCACGAGGATATTCGAAAGCGCGTGAAGCATGGAAACGATCTAAGCCCGACCGAAAGCGCAAGACAAGAGCAGCGTTGACGGAAAGTGATGTGACTAAAAAATATGCAATTGCACACTATAAGTGCTCAAATAACATGCTTTGACCACGAAACGCGGCGGTCCTTCGTCGCACAACGGGGTCGAACACGCAAAACCTCATAAAAAATAGGCAGAATGCCGTTGCAGAAGCCACTGCCCCATCGGCACCCATCGCGTTACCACTGGAAATTTCGCAATCTGCGCGTCATTCCGCTACAAAAGTGGCACGCTACGTGCATAGTGTGAGGCCAAGCGGGCAGAACCTGCTTTAAAGGGAGAAGCGGAGAGACATTTTCTCATGAAAAAGATCGAAGCGATCATTAAGCCTTTCAAGCTCGACGAAGTGAAGGAAGCCCTTCAGGAGGTCGGCCTGCAGGGGATCACCGTCACGGAAGCCAAAGGCTTCGGGCGGCAGAAGGGACACACGGAGCTCTACCGCGGCGCAGAATACGTCGTCGACTTCCTGCCGAAGGTGAAGGTCGAAGTGGTGCTGGCGGATGAAAATGCGGAGGCCGTGATCGAAGCCATTCGCAATGCCGCGCAAACCGGCCGCATCGGCGACGGCAAGATTTTCGTATCCAATGTGGAAGAAGTGATCCGCATCCGCACCGGCGAAACCGGTCTCGACGCCATCTGATCGCGTCCGGCGATCTCACCGATCCGGGGGCCGTCCGGCCCCGTTTTTCCAATCCTCGTCATCACACAGGGAATTGCAACAAATGACGACTGCGAATGAAGTTCTGAAGCAGATCAAGGAAAACGACGTCAAATTCGTAGACCTGCGCTTTACCGACCCCAAAGGCAAGCTGCAGCACGTGACGATGGATGTCGTTTGCGTCGACGAAGACATGTTCGCCGACGGCGTCATGTTCGACGGTTCCTCGATCGGCGGCTGGAAAGCTATCAACGAATCCGACATGGTGCTCATGCCCGATCCGGAAACGGCGCATATGGACCCGTTCTTCGCCCAGTCTACCATGGTCATCTTCTGCGACATTCTCGATCCGGTTTCGGGCGAAGCCTATAACCGCGATCCGCGCGGCACGGCCAAGAAGGCAGAAGCCTACCTCAAGGCTTCCGGCATCGGCGACACCGTCTTCGTAGGTCCGGAAGCGGAATTCTTCGTCTTCGACGACGTCAAGTACAAGGCCGATCCGTACAACACCGGGTTCAAGCTCGACAGCTCCGAACTTCCCTCCAATGACGACACGGACTACGAGACCGGCAACCTCGGTCACCGCCCCCGCGTCAAGGGCGGCTATTTCCCGGTTCCGCCGGTCGACAGCAGCCAGGACATGCGCTCCGAAATGCTGACCGTGTTGTCCGAAATGGGCGTGACGGTGGAAAAGCACCACCACGAAGTGGCAGCGGCGCAGCACGAGCTCGGCGTCAAGTTCGATGCCCTCGTGCGCAACGCCGACAAGATGCAGATCTACAAATATGTCGTGCACCAGGTCGCCAATGCCTACGGCAAGACCGCGACCTTCATGCCGAAGCCGATCTTCGGCGACAACGGCTCGGGCATGCACGTGCATCTGTCGATCTGGAAGGACGGCAAGCCTACCTTTGCCGGCGACGAATATGCCGGACTTTCCGAATCCTGCCTCTACTTCATCGGTGGCATCATCAAGCATGCCAAGGCCCTGAACGCCTTCACCAACCCGTCGACGAACTCCTACAAGCGCCTCGTCCCGGGTTATGAAGCACCGGTTCTGCTTGCCTATTCGGCCCGCAACCGCTCGGCCTCCTGCCGCATCCCCTTCGGCACCAACCCGAAGGCGAAGCGCGTCGAAGTCCGCTTCCCCGATCCGACCGCGAACCCCTACCTCGCCTTTGCCGCCATGCTGATGGCCGGTCTCGACGGCATCAAGAACAAGCTTCACCCCGGCAAGGCCATGGACAAGGACCTCTACGACCTGCCGCCGAAGGAACTGAAGAAGATCCCGACCGTCTGCGGCAGCTTGCGCGAAGCGCTCGAAAGCCTCGACAAGGACCGCAAGTTCCTGACCGCCGGCGGCGTTTTCGACGATGACCAGATCGACTCCTTCATCGAACTGAAGATGCAGGAAGTCATGCGCTTCGAAATGACGCCGCACCCGGTCGAGTACGACATGTACTATTCCGTCTGATGGCGAAGCGGACGGCCCTCACAGGTTCTGTCCATGCAAGATGAAACGAGGAAGGCGGGTTTCATCCGAAGCCCGCCTTTTCAGTTCGACGCCGATGGAAGCCTCGCTACCGGAGGACCGGACCTCTTGATGTTCCATATGCGACAACCCAGATAACTGTCTGAAAGGATGTGTTGCGTCATGAAACAAAGAAACGCCAAGTTTGAGATCGGACAGGTGGTTCGCCATCGGATGTTCCCGTTCCGCGGCGTCGTCTTCGACGTCGACCCGGAATATGCGAACACCGAAGAATGGTGGAATGCGATTCCGCAGGAGATCCGGCCCGAAAAGGACCAGCCCTTCTATCACCTGTTTGCGGAGAACGACGAAAGCGAATACGTCGCTTATGTTTCGGAACAGAACCTCGTTTCCGATGACAGCGACAGGCCGATCCGTCACCCCCAGGTGGACGCGCTGTTCGAAAAGGCCGACGCCGGACACTACAGGCCGAAGGCCACCTATCAGCATTAGAGCGGAATGAGCAAAAGGTGCGTGCGGGTAGCTGCCGCATCCGCTCGGCGCCGGGCTGAAAACACGCAGAGTCGCCGCACTTCGTCGGCAGAAGCAGGTACGAAAACGCCCGGCTCGGTGTGAACCGAGCCGGGCGTTTTACCTGTTCAGAGAAGCTGACGATTACTGCTGCTTGGCAGCCTTCTGCGCCTCTTCCAGCTTCTTGCGGGCGTCTTCCGCCTTCTTCTGCATCTCTTCCTGCAGCAGGCGCTGACGCTCTTCAAGCTGGGACTGCTCGATCGGTTCGCCGTCGAAAACGCCGGTGAAGCCTTCGAGCGTCATCTTGATGGGGTTCGGAGCGCGCTGGAAGTTGACGGAGGTGAAGACGACCTCGTTGCCCTTCTTCAGCTGCGCGATAAGCGCGTCGGAGAGCGGCGCTTCGGCAACGCACTTGTCGGGCATGCAGATCGCGTAGTCGAGCTTGACGCCCTTGCCACCGTCGATCTGCATTTGAACTCCGGGCGGGATCATGCGCGCGGACGGTACGGAAACCTGCATGACCTTGCGATTGACCTTGCCGGAGACGGTAATGAGGCCGACGGCCGTCACCAGCTGGCCGTTATTGGCGGTGAGCAGGTTCTGGACGATGCAGACATCGTTGTCTTCCTGCTTGGTGCAGACCTTGAACCAACCCTGCGGCGGCTTGCCTCCCGCCTGCTGCGCGGATGCGACGTTCGGCGCACCGGCTGCTGCGAAAGAAAGCGCCAGCGCTGCCAATCCCGCGCGTGTGGTGAAGTTCGACTTGAAGATCATTGTGATTCCGTCTCCTGAAATCCGGTCACGGAACAGAGTTCCGCAGAGTGAGTATCGTCAGCCGCCGTTGTCCTGTTGGCCAAATGAGGCATTTGAATGGCCCCGATTCCGGAAACACCTGTTACATTGGCTCGTGCGGTTTATCCAGTGTTTGTTGCGATTTTGTGCAATCATTTGCTTTGAGCGGCCCTTTCGAACCGGCGAGGGATGTGGCAGGAGCCTGCTTTGTTCTTTTCCCGACCCGGCGCCGGTTGGAAATGCGCTCCCGCATTGATACCTTGCGCGGAATCGGCCTGTTGAATCCCCACGGGAGGTGAAGTTGCGCGCAGTTGTTTCCGGCCTGGTGATGCTCCTGGCAGCCAGCATGTTTGCCAATGGCGCTCTGGCCGCGCCCGTGCATGCGATCGCCATGCATGGCGAACCCGCCTTGCCTGCCGATTTCAAGCACTTCCCTTACGTCAACCCGCAGGTAAAGAAGGGCGGGAAGGTCGCCTATGGGGTGGTCGGCACGTTCGACAGCCTCAATCCCTTCATTCTGAAGAGCATGCGCACGACCGCGCGCGGCATGTGGGACCCGGGCTTTGGCAACCTGGTCTACGAATCCCTCATGCAGCGCTCGCAGGACGAGCCATTCACGATGTACGGCCTGCTCGCCGAAACCGTCGAATGGGACGATGACCGCACCTTCATCCAGTTCAACCTCAATCCCAAGGCGCGCTGGGCCGACGGCCGGCCGGTGAGCGCCGAAGACGTGATCTTCACCTTCGAATTGTTGCGCGACAAAGGGCGCGCACCCTTCAGCAACCGCCTCTCCAAGGTTGCGAAGATGGAGAAGGTCGGGGAACGTGGCGTGCGCTTCACCTTCACCGAGGAGGCCGATCGCGAGATTCCGCTGTTGCTGGGACTTTCGCCCGTGCTGCCGAAGCATGCGATCGACGTCGAGACGTTCGATCGGACGAGCCTGGAGCCACCGCTCGGCTCCGGTCCCTACCGGGTCGCGGAAGTCAGGCCTGGCGAACGGATCGTCTATCGCCGCAACCCCGACTATTGGGCCAAGGATCTGCCCTCGAAGGTGGGCCTCGACAATTACGATGAGATCTCCGTCGAATATTTCCTGCAGGAGAACACCCTGTTTGAGGCCTTCAAAAAGGGTGTGGTGGACATCTACGCCGAGGGCAGTGCAACGAAATGGGCCCGCGCCTACGATTTTCCCGCCGTTCGCAGCGGCGACGTGATCAAGGAAACGTTCAAGCCGAAGACACCGTCCGGCATGCTCGGCTTCGTCTTCAATACGCGCAGGCCGATGTTCGACAACATCAAGCTCAGGCAGGGGCTCGCTCTCGTTTTCGACTTCGAATGGGTCAACAAGAATCTCTTCGACGGCGCCTATACGCGTACGCAGAGTTATTGGCAGAATTCGACACTTTCCTTCCTCGGGGTGGCGGCTGACAATCGTGAACTGGACCTCATGGGGGACGTGAGGGAGCGCATCAATCCGGCGATCCTCGACGGCACCTACCGGCTCCCCGTGACGGACGGCTCGGGTCGCGATCGCAACGTGCTCCGGGAAGCGGTGACGCTTCTTCGCGAAGCGGGCTACTCCATCAAGGACGGCAAGATGGTCGACGCCAAGGGTACGCCGCTCGCTTTCGAGATCATGAGCCAGAATGCCGGCCAGGAGAAGGTTGCGCTTGCCTATCAGCGGTTTCTCGCGCCGCTCGGCATCGCAGCGAGGGTTCGCACCGTCGACGATTCACAATATCAGTTGCGCAGCCAATCCTTCGATTTCGACGTTATCATCAAGTCATTTCCCTCGTCGCTCTCCCCCGGTCTCGAACAGATCAATCGCTGGAGTTCGCAAACTCGGGACCGGCAAGGCAGCGACAACTTCGCCGGCGTCGCCGACAAGGACGTCGATAAACTGATCAACAACATCCTGCAGGCGCGCAACCCCGAGGACTTCACCGCCGCCGTTCGTGCGCACGACCGGCTCCTCGTCAACAATTCCTATCTTGTTCCGCTTTACCATCTCGATGCGCAATGGATTGCCCGGTGGAAGCATATCGGCCGGCCGACGACGGTACCGCTTTACGGTTATCAGTTGCCGAGTTGGTGGGACGAGCGTGTTCAGTAGGCCGGCACCCGTTCGCTGATGCATTGAAAGATGTTTCCGGCCGGCCTATGTCGCAGTTTTGGTAAAGCGAAAGGCCGGCACCATGGAAACCGTCAATATCGATATCGTCTCGGACGTCGTATGCCCCTGGTGCTATCTCGGCAAGAATCGCCTCGACCAGGCGATCGCCAATGTCGCCGGCGAGATCAACGTCGCTATCCAGTGGCGTCCCTACCAGCTCAATCCCGATCTGCCGCCGGAAGGCGTCGACCATAAAGAGCACCTGGCGGCCAAGCTCGGTGGTCAGGCCGCGGTCGACGAGGCGCACCGGATGCTCGAAGGCCTCGGTGTGGAAGACGGCATCGCCTTCGATTTCGATGCCGTCAAGGTCAGCCCGAATACGCTCGATGCGCACCGGCTGATCCGCTGGGCCGCGACCGGCGGCGAAGCGGCGCAGGACCAAGTGGTGAGCCTGCTGTTCAAGGCGAATTTCGAAGAGGGGCGCAACCTCGGCGACCATGCCGTCCTCCTCCACATCGCCGAACAGGCGGGCCTCGAAAGGCCGGTTATCGCGGCCCTCCTCGCTTCAGACGCCGATAAGGACGCCGTAAGGCAGGAAATCGGCATGGCCCGGGAAATCGGCGTGACCGGCGTTCCCTGCTTCATCATCGAGCAGCAATATGCGGTCATGGGGGCGCAGTCGGTCGAGGTGCTGACCAGCGCTTTGCGCGAGATTGCGCAGATGAAGGCCGAGCATCCGGCTCACTGAGCTTGCGTAGATAGCAAATTCCGCGTGGAACGGCGGCGTTTCACCGTATCGGGAGAACCTTCTTTTCCGCGGGGATAGCTACAGCCGGTCATTTCCGATCAGTCCGGAAGCGGGATGGCGCTACTCCCGTCCAGCGTTTGAACGCGCGGGTGAAATGCGCGGAATCACTGTAGCCTACCCTTAAGGCGATGTCGGTCATGCTATGAACACCTTCGCAGATCAACCGGATTGCCTCACTGCGGCGCGTGTCATCAAGCAACTCCTCGAAATCGACGCCGCAAAACTTGAGGCGCCGCTGCAGGGACCGAGCCGACATGCCAAGGGTTCTCGCGACGGTCTCCAATCCAAGCGCATGACCATCGGACAGCCTTTCGCTGAGCATCTTCGCCGCCTCTACCGCGGAAGCTAGGGCCTCTGTCGCCTTCGAAGGCCGAGTTCCGGCGGTTTTGAGAGGAAGGTCGAGCAGCTCCCGATCGAACTCGATCATGTCGTGGTCGCATCCCGTTTCGATGTTGGACCCCAAGCACTCCTCCAGCGCCCCGTTTCCGAGCATCCTCGAAGCTGTCAGCCGAACCCTTATCGCGGAGGGTTCGCCGGCCATAAGCGGCACTTTGCGAAGTACCGCCAGGCTGCCGAAGATGAACTGCCGGGGATCGAACTCGTAACGGTCCGCGAAGCGGAAGACAATTCGAGCGGTTTTGCCTTCCGTCATGAAGCGTACCTCCGATCCGCGGTGGATGGTAGGCACGTTGACGGTCGCGAGCGCGCATGCGGCGGCCACGTCTCTTGCCGCGAGAACCGATTGTCCCCACACGCCGAGATCGCGGAGTTCAGTCATGAAGCCGACATGCGCGCCCGCGAACGGATCCGCCGCAACCTTCGCCAGCTCGTTGGCCATGTGAAAGCACTGGGCGCGGGGAAGCCAGCCGTCTGCGTTCTGGAACACGTTCGGCGAGATGCCGAGGCGATCGCAGAATTCGATCGCCGAGACACCGCGTTGGGCCAGATAGGGCGCAATTGGCAGGAAAGCCCTGATCCTGATCGAGGGTGCAGGATTCAACATTCGGGGACCAAACTTGGCATGAAAAGGCAAGACGAAATACACGCACTATAGCAGTATGCAACTTCGTTGGAAATCTTTCGCGATTAAGTTGTCGTAGCAAGATTTCTCCGGCGTTTTGGCGGGGTCTATTACCTTATGGCGGCCGTTACGCCGTGATCTGCATCGACCGAACTTGAAGCATTTCGTCACAAATCGATATTATCGGAGGGTACAATGAATATTACGCGCCGTGAGTTGACGGTGGCCGGTCTCGGCCTGATGGCGGCGGGCTCCATAGGTTCGCCGGCGACCGCCCGCGATGGGCTGGTCGCGAATTTGCCGGAGGGTCTCGACGAGTTCGCATCGGCCGTGGAGGCTTACATCTATGCCTATCCTCTTGTGACCATGGAGATCACCAGGCGTGTGATCACCAACGTCGCCGAGACCGAAGGAACCCGGGGCCCGATGGGGCATATCATCAAGCTGCGCCGATATCCGGACGCCAAGTTCCGTGACGTGACGGCGCCCAACGCCGATACGCTCTATACGACCGCATTCTTCGACGTCGGTGATGAACCGTGGGTGGTCAGCCTGCCCGACCTGAACGATCGCTATGCCCTGTTTCCGATGTTGGATGGCTGGACGACCGTGTTCGACGTTCCCGGAAAGCGGACCACGGGCACGGGCGCACAGACCTTCGTGGTTACCGGTCCCGGATGGGAAGGCGCGCTCCCGGAAGGGGTCAAGCAATACAAGTCTCCGACGAGTATCGTCTGGTTGCTCGGGCGCATCTACTGCACCGGAACCCCAGAAGACTACGCCGAAGTCCACAAGCTGCAGGATGAAGTGAAGCTCTACCCTTTGAGCGCCTGGGGGAAGGACTGGACCGCGCCCAAGGGCAAGGTCGATCCGGCGATCGACATGAAGACCGCCGTTCGCGAGCAAGTCAACAATATGGACGCCGTCGAATACTTCACGCTGTTCGCCGAACTCCTGAAACGGAATCCGCCCACCGACGCAGATGCGCCCATGGTGGCCAAGCTTGCTGAACTGGGCATCGTTCCCGGCCGGGATTTCGACAAGACCAAGTTCGATCCAGCCTTCGCAAAGCGCGTCCCCGAGGTCGGTTTTGCGCGCATCATGATGCACTTCAAATTCAGCGATGGCGACGTTCAGGACATCGACGGCTGGGGCTTCACCACGAAAACAGGCATCTACGGCACAAATTATCTCCAGCGTGCCTTGATCACCGCGATCGGGCTTGGGGCAAACCGGCCCCAGGATGCGATCTACCCCACCTCGCTGAAGTCCGACAGCGGCGTGATCAAGCGGGCATACGATGGATCCGAAAAATACGTCCTGACTTTCAAGAAGGGGCTTACGCCGCCGGTTTCGGGTTTCTGGTCATTGACCATGTATGACGCGCAGTACTTCTTCGTCGACAATCCGCTCAATCGCTATTCGATCAGCGCTCGGCAACCGCTCAAGGCCAATCCGGATGGCTCGATCGACCTGCTGATTCAGCATGAATCCCCGGGACCGGACATGGAATCAAACTGGCTGCCGGCCCCCAAGGGAAAATTTATCCTCATGATGCGCCTGTATTGGCCCGACGAGGGCAATCCCTCCATTATCGACGGTTCCTGGACGATACCGCCCGTGAAGAAGGTGAGTTGACGTCTGTATCGGGCGCTTCAGAACCTGGGAGCGACGAATTGTTCGATCGCCGCTCCTCTTCCTGCCGGCGTGGATACGGTATTTTACAGGAGTAATCGATTTGGCGCGGCACCTTAACCGGAACGCCAGGGGCGGCGTACCATCATGGCCGTCGTTGCCGTGCGTCTTGTGCCTGATGCTGCTCTCCGCATGTGCGGGCCGCCCGACAGGGGTGCTCGAGCCGGTAGCGGCCAGTCCGTCGGCCGCTCAAGTCGAGATGCTGGTCACCACCACCCGAGGCAGGGCGGAAAAACCGGGCGAGATGTTCAGCGGCGAGCGCGCGCCTAGCCCGACATTCGCAGACATCACCGTGTCTATTCCGTCCGACACGGTCCGCAAGGCCGGCGAAGTCGCCTGGCCGCGCAAGCTTCCACCGAATCCCGAGACGGATTTCGCAACACTGAAGGCTGAGGAAATCGACCGCGGTGCGGCCGAAAAATGGTTGAACAGCCAGGTGCGCAAGAGCCCGGACGGCAGTGTCCTTGTCTTTATCCACGGGTTCAACAACCATTTCGAGGATGCGGTTTTCCGTTTCGCGCAGATCGTCCATGACTCGGGCGCGCGCAGTGTCCCGGTGCTCGCGACGTGGCCGTCACGCGGGAGTCTGCTGGCCTATGGCTATGATCGCGAAAGCACCAACTATACCCGCAACGCAGTAGAACGGTTATTCCAGTATCTGGCGCGTGATCCCGAGGTCAAGGAAGTCTCGATCCTGGCCCATTCGATGGGAAATTGGCTGGCGCTGGAGTCCTTGCGCCAGATGGCCATCCGCAACGACGGGCTGCCGGCAAAGTTCAGGAATGTCATGCTGGCGGCGCCGGACGTCGATGTCGACGTCTTCGGTTCGCAGATCGCCGACATGGGCAAGCAACGGCCGCGCTTCACCCTCTTCGTCTCGCGTGACGACCGTGCGCTCGCCGTTTCGCGTCGCGTATGGGGAAATGTCTCCCGGCTGGGAGCGATCGATCCGGAGCAGTCGCCCTACAAGGAGGAGCTGGCGGCGAATGGGATCACCGTCGTCGACCTCACCAAAATCAAGGCAGGCGACAATCTGCACCATACCAAGTTCGCGGAGTCCCCCGAAATCGTACGACTGATCGGCAGCCGCCTGTCCAGCGGCCAGACCTTGACCGACAGTCGCCTGGGGCTCGGGGACCATATCGTCGCGGCGACCGCCGGGGCCGCCCATTCCGTCGGAACGGCCGCGGGACTGGTCGTTGCCGCTCCCGCTGCCCTCGTCGATCAGAACACGCGGCGGAATTACGTCCATCACGTCGACTCACTCGCCGGACCATCCGGCGGAGTGAGATGAAACACGGCCGACATTGCGTGCTGGGGAGAGCCAAGCGGGATCCATATACTGCAACCCCATGTGGTCCACGCCAGACAAGCCGGATCACAGGAAAGCTTATGTCGCGGCGGCCAGTGGTTTGTAACTTTTCGGCTTTCCGTGCGTTCTGTCGGGCAAGCTGAGGAACGGAGGCAGTGATGTCGAAGCGCGAACTCATCGATACCGGGACCGACAAGCGCTACGTGCGGCGCGACGAAAGCGGGAAGTTCAAACAATCGGTGGATGTCGGCCGTTCCCTGTCGTCGGACAGGAAACAGAAGGCGAAACACGATGCCAAGCCCGGCCAGGGCGACAAGGGCGATCGCAAGAACTAGCTCCGTGAAGATCGCCACCTATAACGTCAACGGGGTGAATGGCCGTCTGGAAGTCCTGCTTCGGTGGCTGGAGGAGGCGTCCCCCGACGTCGTCTGCCTTCAGGAACTGAAGGCACCAGACCCGAAGTTCCCCGTCAAGGCCATCGAGGCTGCCGGATACGGGGCGATCTGGCACGGCCAGAAGAGTTGGAACGGCGTGGCGATCCTCGCCAGAGACAGGGAGCCAATGCTGACGCGCAAGGGCCTGCCTGGTGATCCGGACGATACGCACAGCCGTTATATCGAGGCAGCCATCGATGGCATCGTGATCGGCTGCCTTTATCTGCCCAACGGGAATCCCTATCCGGGACCGAAGTTCGAATACAAGCTGGCATGGTTCCACAGGCTGACGGCCTACGCGGCAGAACTGCTGGAACTCGACGTGCCGGTGATCCTCGCTGGCGACTACAACGTCATGCCGACGGAACTCGATGTCTACAAACCGGAGCGTTGGGTGAACGACGCGCTGTTCCGCGTCGAGGTCAGAGACGCTTATCATCGCCTGCTTGGACAGGGCTGGACGGATGCCCTCCGGCAGCTTCATCCCGGCGAGCGCGTCTACACCTTTTGGGACTACTTCCGAAATGCCTTCGTGAGGGATGCCGGCCTTCGCATCGACCACTTCCTGCTCAGCCCGGATGTCGCCAAAAGGCTTTCGGCTGCGGGGGTCGACAAGCATGTCCGGGGATGGGAGCACACAAGCGATCACGCGCCGGCCTGGATCGAACTTTCAGATGGAGCTGAGGAGGAAGGTCGATGACGATGAAAGATTGGCGTGCCGAGCTGCGCCTCGAACTGGAAAAACTGGTCGACGCCGCCGTCGTTGTCGGCGCGCGCCAACAGGATGTCTACGCCGCCATTCTTGACGAGATCGGACAGCTTCGGCTCGCCTACGAGCGAGACCCGGATCCCGCCGACTCCGTCAGCGAACAGGTCATCGAAGAACCGTCCAACAATTGGCCCGCCGCGGACGATTGATCGCAGCACGGTGTCGCCGTCGGGAACGGGTTTACGAAATTGGTGATCGCGATCAACCGCGCACACCGTTCCTCATCCGGCTCTAGCGAGCGCTGCAAGCTGCGTCATCACCATCGCTGCGCCGGAAAGCCGTTTCTCCGGTGTTGCGAGGTCGCGCTGGAAGAAGATGCTTTGGTCCGGGCGGATCTTGGCGATTGTTCCCTGTTTCGCGATGTAGCCCACGAGTGCTGCGGGATTGGGAAATTCCTTGTTGCGGAACTGGACCACGACGCCCTTCGGTCCGGCATCGAGCTTTTCTACATTCGCCGTGCGGCAGAGCGACTTGACGTAGACGATCTTCAGGAGGTGCTGTACCTCCGTCGGCAGCGGCCCGAAACGGTCGATCAGCTCCGCACCGAAGCCGTCGATCTCCTTGAGGTCGGTCAGCTCGCCCAAGCGCCGATAAAGGCCGAGCCGCAGATTGAGGTCCGGCACATACTCCTCCGGGATCATCACCGGGGTTCCGACCGATATCTGCGGCGACCAGCCGGTATCGTGGATCTCCTCCTCGCCCTTGAGTTCGGCAACCGCCTCCTCGAGCATCTGCTGGTAGAGCTCGAAGCCGACCTCCTTGATGTGACCCGACTGTTCCTCGCCGAGCAGGTTGCCCGCTCCGCGGATGTCGAGGTCGTGGCTGGCGAGCTGGAACCCGGCTCCGAGCGTGTCAAGCGATTGAAGGACCTTCAGGCGTCGTTCCGCCGGCCCGGTCAACGTCTTGTTGACGGGAAGCGTGAAGAGCGCGAAGGCGCGGACCTTGGAGCGCCCTACCCGACCGCGCAGCTGATAGAGCTGGGCAAGGCCGAACATATCGGCACGATGCACGATCAAGGTGTTGGCGGTCGGCACGTCGAGACCGGACTCAACGATCGTCGTCGAGAGGAGCACATCGTAGCGCCCTTCGTAGAAGGCGTTCATGATGTCTTCGAGCTCGGTCGCCGGCATTTGCCCGTGTGCCACGGCAACTTTCAGTTCGGGCACGTCGGATTTCAGGAAATCATGGATTTCCGGAAGATCGCTCACCCGCGGACAGACATAGAAGCTCTGGCCGCCGCGGTAGTGCTCGCGCATCAAAGTTTCACGGATCACCAAAGCATCGAAGGGCGAAATGAAGGTGCGCACCGCCATGCGGTCGACCGGCGGCGTCGTGATCAGCGACAGTTCGCGCACTCCGGTGAGGGCAAGCTGCAGCGTCCGCGGAATGGGCGTCGCCGAGAGCGTGAGAACGTGCACGTCGCTCTTCAGCTCTTTCAGGCGTTCCTTGTGCTTGACACCGAAATGCTGCTCCTCATCGATGATGAGCAGGCCGAGATTGGCGAATTTGATCGACGAGCCGAGCAGCGCGTGCGTGCCGACCACGATGTCCGTCTTGCCATCGGCGACCTCTTTCTTCGTGAGCGCCAGATCCTTCGCGCTGACCAGCCGCGAGGCCTGCTGAATTCGAATCGGCAAGCCGCGGAAACGATCGGAAAAGGTCTTGAAGTGCTGCCGCGCAAGCAGGGTCGTCGGCACGACCACGGCGACCTGCACGCCGTTCATCGCCGCGATGAAAGCGGCCCGCAGCGCCACCTCCGTCTTGCCGAAGCCGACATCGCCGCACACGAGACGGTCCATGGGCCGGCCGCGGCCGAGATCGTCGCGGACGGCATCGATCGAGTTCAACTGGTCCTCGGTCTCGTCATAGGGGAAGCGGGCGGCGAATTCGTCGTAGACCCCGTCCTGTGCCGCAAGGACCGGCGCATGGCGCGTATGTCTTTCGGCAGCAATGCGGATGAGGCCGCCGGCCATATCGAGCAGCCGCTTTTTGAGCTTGGCCTTGCGCGCCTGCCAGGCGACACCGCCGAGCTTGTCGAGGACCGCATCGGTTCCTTCCGAGCCATAGCGCGACAGGAGCTCGATGTTTTCCACCGGGAGGAAAAGCTTGGCATCGTCCGCATAAACGAGCTCGAGGCAGTCATGCGGCGCGCCGGCGGCCTCGATCGTCCTGAGGCCGACGAAGCGCCCGATGCCGTGCTCGGCGTGCACGACATAACTCCCCTCGTCGAGACCGGTCACTTCCGCGATGAAATCCGCGCCTCGCTTGCGGCGCTTGGAGCGGCGAACCAGACGGTCGCCGAGAATGTCCTGCTCGCCGATGACGACGAGATCACCCGTCTCAAATCCCGCTTCGAGGCTTAGAACCGCGGATGCGGCCTCGCCCGGCTTGAGCGAACCGATATCCGCGAGCGCCTTGACCGGACGGATATTGGCGAGACCATGCTCGGCCAGAACCTGAAGCAGCCGGTCGAGCGAGCCTTCGGTCCAGCCGGACACGATGACCTTGGCGCCTTTTGCCCGCTTCTCGGCGATATGCTTCACGGCCTGATCGAAAACGTTGGTGCGGGTGCCATCGGTATCGGCCTCGCCCGCCGGCTTGGCCCAACGCAGGCCCTGACGCGCTTCGATGTTCACGACCTGGCGCGCTTCGCCCTCGTGTTCGGTAAAGGGCGAAAGGCGGATCGCATTGCGATCATTCAGGGCTTCGCCGAAGCCTTTCGCAGTGAGATAGAGCATGTCCGGCGGCACGGGTTTGTAGGGCGTGCTCTGGGTGACCTGAGACTTGCCCGGCGAAGCCGAAGCGAGGCGGGCGTCGTAATAGTCGAGAACGAGCTTCGAGCGCTCTGCCGCGGCCTCGCGCGCCAGGTGGTCGGTGACGATGCGAAAGCCGTCGAGATAGTCGAAGACCGTTTCGAGTCGATCGTAGAAAAGCGGCAGCCAATGCTCCATGCCGGCATAGCGCCGTCCCTCCGACACGGCCTGATAAAGCGCATCGTCGCGCGTCGCCGCTCCGAAGAGAGAAAGATACTGCTTGCGGAAGTGGCTGATCGTCTCGGGCGTCAGGGATACCTCGCTCATCGGATTGAGGTCGAGGGACCGGACCTGCCCGATCGTGCGCTGGCTTGCGGGGTCGAAGGATCGGATCGCCTCGAGCGTGTCGCCGAAGAAGTCGAGGCGCAAAGGCTCGCCGCTGCCGGGTACATAGACATCCAGGATGCCTCCCCGTACGGCGAATTCGCCCATCTCGCGCACGGTCGGGACCCGCTCGAAGCCGTTTCGCTCGAGCCGGGCGGCAAGGTCGTCCATGCGGATCTGGTTGCCGGGCCGTGCCGTGAAGGCGAGACTTTCGATCACATCCTGCGGTGAGATCCTCTGCAGCGCTGCATTGATGGTGACGAGCACGATCGCCGGATGCGGTTTCCTGCGGTGGGCGATCAACGCGCTCAGCGCGGCGAGCCGGCGCGCCGAGGTGTCGGCGCTCGGCGAGACGCGGTCGTAAGGCAGACAGTCCCAACCGGGCAGCGTCAGGACCGGTATGTCTGGAGCAACGAAACCGAGTACCTGTTCCAGGTCGGCGACCTTCTGGCCATCGGAGAGGATATAGGCGACGGGTGCCCCGGCCCGGGCAAGCTCGGCAAGAACGAGCGCCTCGGCGCCCGTGGGAACCGGGCCGATGGTAATTTCCCGCGTCGCCGCAAGTATCTTCCTAGGGTCGAGGCCAGGTATCATCGTCATGTCTACTTCGTTTCGTGGCGAACCGGGTCGAAATCCGGGCGATAGGCAGCGATCCGGAAGAAGAGCTCCGTCGCATAACGCTCGGGCAGCGGTTTTTCTCCGGTGATCCAGCGGACGAGGTCGTTGTCCTCCTCCCCCATGATCGCTTCGAGTTCGTCGAGCTCCGCCTCGGACAAGGTGGCGAGCTCCGCCTCGGCGAACTGGCCGAGGATCAGGTCCATCTCGCGAATGCCGCGGTGCCACGCACGGAAAAGAATCCTGCGCCGACGCGGGTCGAGATCGGCGCTCGTGCGCGAAATGCCGGTCATGGGATGTCCTTCCTGCCTCCGCCGCTCCGGCGGATCGAGATCATGGGCTCTATAAACGCTGGAAAGCGGGTTGTCAGCCTTGCCAAAGGCGGAATTATCGTCGCAATTTCATTGCTATGCGCCCTGCCCTGCTCGATCCGCTGTTTTCGCCCCTCGACACCTTGCCCGGCATCGGCCCGAAGACCGGCGAACTTTACGCGCGCCTGCTCGGGCGCGAGACGGTCGAAGACTGCCGCGTGGTCGATCTTGTGTTCCATATCCCTCATTCGCTGATCGATCGTCGCCGCCAACCCGGAATCGCCTATGCTCCTGATGGGTCGATCGTCACCATCACCGGACGTGTCGACCGGCACCAACCGGCTCCCGGCGGCAGATCGAACGCGCCCTATCGCGTCTTTCTCCACGACGAGACCGGCGAACTGGCGCTCACCTTCTTTCGCGTCAGGGGCAACTGGCTCGAGAAGGCCCTGCCCATCGATGAGACGGTGATCGTCAGCGGCAAGGTGGACTGGTTCAACGGGCGCGCTTCCATGGTCCACCCGGACTACATGGTCCGCGCGGCCGAATCGGAGAACATGCCGCTCGTCGAGCCTGTCTACGGGTTGACGGCGGGTCTGACCTCGAGGCCCCTTCGCAAGTCGATCGAGGCGGCAGTGGCACGCGTCCCGGACCTGCCGGAATGGCTGGATGAGGCACTTCTGCGCCAACAGGGCTTCAAGAGCGCCAAAGAAAGCTTCCAGCGCCTGCACGAACCGCGGGACGAAACCGATGTCGACGCACAGGCGCCCGCGCGCCGCCGGATCGCCTATGACGAGTTCCTGGCGGGGCAGCTTTCGCTCTCGCTGGTTCGCCAGCGATTGCGCAAAGTCGCCGGTACACCGATTCATCCGACCGGCCGGTTGAGCGGTCCGGTAATCGCCGCCCTGCCCTTCTCCTTGACGAAAAGCCAGTCGGCGGCCGTCGACGAGATCCTTGCCGACATGTCCGGAGCCGACCGCATGCTGCGGCTGCTGCAGGGGGACGTCGGCTCCGGCAAGACGGCCGTGGCCTTGATGGCGATGCTGGCGGCGGTGGAATCCGGCGGCCAGGCCGTGCTGATGGCGCCGACGGAAATTCTCGCGCGGCAGCACCACGCCACGCTTTCGCGAATGGCCGCGCCGGCGGGCATCACGATCGATATCCTCACCGGCAGGACGAAGGGCAAGGAACGGAACGCGATACTGGAACGCATTGCCTCCGGCGAGACGCAGATGGTCATCGGCACGCACGCACTCTTCCAGGACGCCGTGATCTATCGCCAGCTCGTCCTCGCCGTGGTCGACGAGCAGCATCGTTTCGGCGTGCATCAGAGGCTGCGGCTGACGGCCAAGGGTATCTCTCCGCACATGCTCGTCATGACCGCGACCCCAATTCCGAGAACACTCGTGCTCGCCGCCTTCGGCGACATGGATGTATCGAAGCTCACCGAGAAGCCGGCAGGGCGCAAGCCGATCCAGACCGTCACGATACCGAACGAACGTACGGAGGAGATCGTGGAAAGGCTCGACGCAGCGCTCCGGCAGGGCAAGAAGGCCTATTGGATCTGCCCGCTCGTCGAGGAGTCCGAGGAGACCGACGCCATGTCCGCCGATGAGCGCTACCAGAGCCTTGCTCGACGGTTCGGCAAGGATGTCGGCCTGGTGCACGGGCGCATGGCAGGGCCCGACAAGGACGCCGTCATGCTCGCCTTCAAGAACGGTGAAATCCGTTTGCTCGTGGCCACGACGGTCGTCGAGGTGGGCGTGGACGTGCCGGATGCAACTATCATGGTCATCGAGCACGCCGAACGCTTCGGCCTTGCGCAACTGCACCAGTTACGCGGCCGCGTAGGGCGCGGCGACGAAGCCTCGACCTGCATCCTTTTGTACAAGAGCCCGCCCAGCGAAGCGGGGCGCGCGCGTCTTTCGGTCCTGCGTGAAAGCGAAGACGGCTTCCTGATCGCCGAGGAGGACCTGAAGCTGCGCGGCGAAGGCGAGCTTCTCGGCACGCGGCAGTCCGGCACGCCGGGTTTCCTCATCGCAAGCCTCGAGTCGCATGCCGACCTCCTGGAGATGGCGCGCAAGGATGCGGCCTATGTCATAGACAGGGATCCGGAACTGACGTCGGAACGCGGTCAGGCGCTCAGGACGCTGCTCTATCTCTTCCGGCGCGACGAGGCGATCCGGTTCCTGCGGGCCGGCTGATCATCAACTCCCGGAACCTCATACGCTCTCCTGCTGTTTGATCGCACGCGGGGGCGCATTGGCCAGCGGGTTGTAATCCGGCGCAACGAGGCCTCCGGAGATCAGCAGCTTCGCAGCATCCTCGGCGCTCATCTGCAGAGGAATGATCTTGTCGCGCGGCACGAAGAGCAGGAAGCCGGCGGTGGGGATCGGCGTCGGAGGCAGGAAGACCGTCACCATGTCCATGCCGCGCTCGTCGAACCTGGCGGCGATCTCGCCCTTCACATCGGTGGCGATAAAGACCAGCGACCACAGCCCGGGGCTTGGATATTCGATCAGCCCCGCCCTCTTGAACGAGGACGACTGGTCCTGCAGCACGGTCTGGAAGATCTGCTTCAGCGACTTGTAGATGGAGCGGACGAGCGGCGTCCGGTTGAGGAGCGACTCACCGAAGTTGATGATCGAACGTCCGACGAGATTCGCGGTCAGGAAACCGACCAGGGTGATGGCCACCACGGCGACGAGCAGCCCGAACCCCGGGATCGCGATCGGCAGATAATTATCCGGGTTATAGAAACTCGGCAGATACGGTTTCACCCAACCGTCGGCCCACTCGATAAAGGAGCGGACCAGCCACACCGTGATCGCCAGCGGCGCGCAGATGATAAGCCCGGTGAGAAAGTAGTTGCGCAGCCGGGCCGCGATGATGCCGCTTTTGGAACTTTCCGTCATGCCGTTGCCATCGATCCGTCAGTCCGCTCCGAAGGAGGGATGATAAGTGACGGTGCCGGAAACCAGCCCTCCCGACAAGGGTAAAGCCATGAAATATTGCGGCGCACAACCCGGAAAAACAAGAGCAGGCTCGTTGCGGAACCCGAATCTCTCGTAGAAGGCCGGATTGCCCGCGAGGACGCAGCCTGAAGCCCCGGCTTTGCGCAGCATGTCGAGCCCGCGCCGCACAAGTGCGCTCCCCGTGCCGCGTCCTTGCCGATCCGGCCGCACCGACACGGGACCGAGCCCGTACCAGCCGACCGCGAACGGAGTGATCGTGACAGGCGAAAATGCGATGTGACCGATCACCTCGCCCTCTTCCTCGGCAACGAGGGAAAGCGTCATCGCGTCCTCGGAGCGCAGTCGGTCGATGATCCGGGCTTCCGTCTGGTCGCTATAGGGCTGCCCGGCGAAAGCCGCCTCGGTAATCTGCCGGATCGTCTCGGCATCGCCCGCGGTTTCCGGTCGGATGATCATTCGACCGTCACCGATTTGGCGAGGTTGCGCGGCTGGTCCACGTCGGTCCCCATGAAGACGGCCGTATGGTAGGCGAGTAGCTGGACCGGCAATGAGAAGATCATCGGCGCGATGATCTCGTCGACTTCCGGCAGCACGATCGTGTGCATCGTATCGAGCTTCGACGCGGCCGCACCTTTCTCATCGGTTATCAGGATGATGCGGCCGCCGCGCGCGGCCACCTCCTGCATGTTCGATACCGTCTTGTCGTAGAAGCGGTCATGCGGCGCGATGACGATGACGGGCATGTTTTCGTCGATCAAGGCGATCGGTCCGTGCTTCAGCTCGCCCGCGGCGTAACCTTCGGCGTGGATATACGAAATCTCCTTGAGCTTCAGCGCCCCTTCCATTGCCAGCGGGAAGCTGGTGCCGCGGCCGAGATAGAGCACGTCGTGGCATTTGGACAGTTCGCGCGACAGACTCTCGATCTTCGGCTGGATGCTGTTCAGCACCTGCCCCATGATGCGCGGCATTTCGGCAAGGCTCTTTACGAGCGCCTGCTCCTCTTCGTCGCTGATCGTCCCGCGGGCCTTGCCCGCGCCGACGGCGAGTGCGGCCAGAACCGCAAGCTGGCAGGTGAAGGCCTTGGTCGAGGCGACGCCGATCTCGGGGCCCGCAAGGATTGGAAAGACCGCGTCGGATTCCCGCGCGATGCTCGACTCGCGGGCGTTGACGACCGCGCCGATCTTGAGGCCGTGCTCCTTGCAATATCTCAGGGACGCCAGAGTGTCGGCGGTCTCGCCCGACTGCGAGATGAAAAGAGCCGCCGACTGCGGCGACAGCGGTATCTCGCGGTAGCGGAATTCGGATGCGACGTCGATTTCGACTGGCAGGCGGGCATAGCGCTCGAACCAGTATTTGCCGATCAGGCCGGCGAGATAAGCGGTGCCGCAGGCAGAGATCGCCAGGCTCGGGATCTTGCCGAAATCGATGGCGTCGGAAATCGGAACGACACGATTCTCTATGAAATTGACATAGTGCCCGAGAGCATGGGCGATGACCTCCGGCTGCTCATAGATCTCCTTCTCCATGAAATGGCGATGGTTGCCCTTGTCCACCAGAAAGGCAGCAGCCGTCGAAATCTGGCGCGGACGCTCGACGACATTGCCGTCGAAATCGAAGATATGGACGCCGGTCTTGCCGATGATGGCCCAGTCACCATCGATGAGGTAGGTGATTTCATTGGTGAAGGGCGCAAGCGCGATCGCGTCCGAACCCAGGAACATCTCGCCGTTGCCGTGGCCGATCGCCAGCGGCGGTCCGTTGCGCGCCGCCATGATGGTCGACCGATCGTCTTCGAAAAGGACGGCCAGTGCGTAGGCGCCCTTGACGCGCTTCAGCATGGCATGCATCGCCTCGCGCCGCCCAAGGCCGTCCCGGCGAAACTTTGCCAGAAGATGCGCGACGACCTCGGTGTCCGTCTCCGTCTGGAATTCGGCGCCTGCCGCTGCAAGCTCGTCCTTGAGCTCGGCGAAATTCTCGATGATGCCGTTGTGAACCACGGCGACGCCTTCGGTGAAATGCGGGTGGGCGTTGCGTTCCGTGGGTGCTCCATGGGTTGCCCAGCGCGTGTGGGCGATGCCGATGGTGCCGGCCAGAGGCTCCTCTCTCAACCTGCTCTCGAGGTTGACCAGCTTGCCCTCGGCGCGCCGGCGCTGCAGCTTTCCCCCGTCGATCGTCGCGACGCCGGCCGAATCATAGCCGCGATACTCCAGGCGCTTCAATGCTTCGACCAGCCGCTCCGATACCGGCTGATTCCCGACGATGCCAACAATCCCGCACATATCCCTCTCCGCGTCTCTTCACGCCCTGCGGCGTATCAGCTCAAAAGTAACGACCACTGCATGTTTCCCCGAGTCGTACCGGCTCAAGGACAGGAATATGCAGCAGCTCTAAAATGCCGCAGCGACCATTGCGCGTCTGACAAACGCGCGGCGCCGCAGGTGCCCGTTGAAAGCCTTGGTAGCGAAATTGCGTCGCGACGCAATCCGTTTTGATTTCACTTTCAGTTTCAATATTTAATGCGTCTACTCCGCGGCCTTTGCCCGCTTCCTGGCTACCTTTTCCGCCTCGTAGCGCCCGCGCAATACGGGCGCCCTGCCGGGCTTGATGTCCTGGCGCGCACGGCCGAAAGCGACCGCATCCTCCGGCACGTCTTCCGTGATGACGCTTCCGGACGCCACGAGCGCCCCGTCGCCGATCGAAACCGGAGCGACGAGCGACGAATTGGAGCCTATGAAGGCGTTCGCGCCGATGCGGGTGACATGCTTGTTCACGCCATCGTAGTTGCAGGTAATGGTACCGGCGCCGATATTGGATCCGGCGCCGACGAAGGCGTCGCCGATATAGGTGAGGTGATTGACCTTGGCTCCGGCACCGATCTCCGCGTTCTTCACCTCGCAGAAATTGCCGACCTTCGACTTCGCTCCGAGGTCGGCACCCGGGCGCAGGCGCGCGAAAGGTCCAACCGTAGCGCCGGCACGGACGTGAGCGCCTTCCAGATGGGAGAAGGCGTGGATGACCGCACCGCTTTCCACGCGCACGCCGGGCCCGAAGACGACGTTCGGCTCGAGGAGAACGTCCTGGGCAAGTGTGGTGTCCCATGAGAGGAAGACGGTCTCGGGTGCGATCATCGACACGCCCGCCAGCATCAGTTCGTGACGACGGCGCTGCTGCCAGAGGCGCTCGATATAGGCAAGCTCGGCGCGGGTGTTGCAGCCGGTGAGTTCTTCTTCGGGCGCTTCGACAGCGATTGCACGGCCACCGAGGGACCGCACGATCTCGACGAGATCGGTCAGGTAGTATTCGCCTTTCGCATTGGCGTTGCCGATCCGGTCCAGGAGATCGAGGGCCTTGCGGCCGTCGATCGCCATCAGCCCGCCATTGCAATAGGTGATGCGGCGCTCCTCGTCGGAGGCGTCCCGGTGTTCTCGGATGGCGACCAGCGCTCCATCCTTCACGATGAGACGCCCGTATCCGGTCGGGTCCGCCGCCTGGAAGCCAATCACCACGACGTCATCTCCGGCCGCAAGCCCGTCGCGGGCAGCCTTCAAGGGTGCGGCGGTGATAAGCGGCGTGTCTCCGAAAACCACGAGAACGTCGTCATAGCCTCTCGCGATCGCATCTCGGGCAGCAAGCACGGCGTGGGCGGTCCCAAGTCGCTCTTTCTGAAGAAAGGACGTGACGGCCACTTCGCCGGTAGCCGCCGCTGCAGACACGGCATCCGCATCGCGCCCGACGACCAGCGCCACATCGGAGATCGATGCACTCGCCAGGGCGTCGACGACGTGGGCGATCATCGGTCGCCCGGCAACCGGATGCAGCACCTTCGACATGGCCGATTTCATCCGCGTGCTCTCGCCAGCCGCCAGGATGATCGCCAGGCAAGTCCGTTCCATACTCTGATCTCCTTGATACCCTCTCGGGACATTTTTCCGACGCGGCGTCTCGCGCCTGCCCGCGCGCTTTTTGCGCGTTCCTATCAGCAACATATTGCGAGAACCATAATTCGCACAATCACGTCGCGTTAATCCGGTTCAAACCGTATGATATCAGCCCGGCGGCCGCAGACGGCTTTCGGTGAGCAGGCCGCTCTCCTCCAGAATGGGATAGGCGACGGAGGCGATGTGCGCGTTGATGCGCTTCAGGTCCCGCAGCATGTCGAGGTGCAGCGAACTGGTTTGCAGGCTTTCCAGAAGGCCATCACGCAACCGCTCCAGGTGGCGCTCTGCGGAGCGTTTCTCCATATGCCGCACGTCGACCTTGACCTCGATGAGATGACGCGCCAGGTCGGCATTGCGGGTGACGAAGATGGTCTGCGCGATGCGCAGATTGTCGATGGTGAGGTTGAAAAGGCCCTTCAGCTCCTGATAGCCATCCTCCGAGAACCGCAAGCCGCCCCTCACCTTCTTGGCGATCTGTTCACAGAGACCCTTTTCGATGATGTCGCCCATGTGCTCGAGATTGATCGCGTAGTCGATGATCACGATCGAACGGCGCCCGTCCTCCTCGTTCAAACCATCGCGGCCAAGCCGGGACAGAAAAATCTTCACTTCCTGCTGCAGGAGGTCGACCTGCCGCTCGATATTCTCGATATCGCCCAATTCGTTGACATCATTCTTGCTGAACGCCTCGGAGGTTCGCAACAGCATGACCTCGATCAGGTCGCCCACCCTCAGGACCTCTCGCGTGGCGCCGGAAAGAGCCATCACCGGCGTATCGAGCGCCGCCTCATCGAGGTAGCGCGGCCCGGTTTCGGCCGCTTCGTCGTCGGGGAAGAACCGGTTCATGGTGCGGGCGAGCAACCCCGCAAAGGGCCAGGCAACCATCGCCAACAGCAGATTGAACAGCAGGTGAACGTCGACGGGCAGGTTCTGCCGCGGCAGCGGCAGGCTCTGCAGGAAGTCGGCGCTGGCGCCAACCGCCGGAAGGGCGATGAGACAGCCGATGCCGCGCACCACGAGATTGCCCAGCGTGACCCGGCGGGCCGCCGGCGGCGAGCCGAGCGTGGTGATGACCGGCGGGATCGCGCCACCGAGATTGGCACCGAGCACCAGAGCGACCGTCAATACGGGAGAAAGCACGCCGGCGGTTGAAAGCGACAGCACCAGCATGACGACGGCGAGGCTGGACGATGACGCAAAGGCAAGGCCGGCCGCAATGATCATCGCCACCGGCAAGGCGTTGTCGAGCATGCCGAGAAACGCTCCCAGAGCCTGGGATTGGCGCATCGGCTCGGTCGCCGTGCCGAGCAGTTCGAGCGACAGAAGCATCAGACCGATGCCCACGAGCGCGTAGCCGGCGCCCTGGCGCGCGCTCGACCGGCTCAGGCGGTGTGTGGCCACGCCTGCGAGGATGAGCAGCGGCGAAAGCCATCCGATGCCAAGTGCGACGATCCAGGCCGTCATCGCCGTGCCGACATTGGCGCCCAGCAGCACGATCTGCGCCATCTGCGAACGGATGAGTCCCTTCTCGACGAACGAGGCCGTCATCAGTGCCGTGGCCGTCGAGCTCTGCAGCCCGAGCGTTGCGACGAGCCCCGTCGCAAAAGCCCGGAAGGGACCGTTCGTTCCGCGCGCAAGGCCTGCGCGCAGGCGCGCCCCGAAGGCACGCGTCACCCCGTCCTTGACCAGCGACAGGCCGAAGAGCAGCAGCGCAACTGCACCAAAGAGATTGACCATCACGATCGTGGACTGCATGGAGGTGATTTCCCGTAATGGCCGGCGGATCGAAAGTCCCGGTGGAGTATCGAAAAACGATTCCCATCAGTTTGCCACACCGGGGCGCGCTTCCAACGCCTAATTTGCAGCTCGCTTTAAGTTGCCGGCTAACAAATTCCGACATTGCCTTCGTCGTTAGCGCCTTTTGCAGCCTTTGCTCTTGAATGCCCCAGCAGCCCTGATGCGCGCTGTCATGGCGATGGGGTGGCAAGTTCAACTCCGCCGGCGGCAATTTGCGACGAACCGGCCTTCAATTCCTCTCTGGTTTGTTCTAAGGAACGAATTCATTCGGCGTAATGCCGACGCATCCCAACGAGGTTTTCTGCCCCCATGCTCGACTCCCTGAGAAACGCTGCCCAGACCCGGGTCGTCAAAGGCCTGCTGGCCCTTCTCATCCTCTCATTCATGGTGTGGGGTGGTCAGACGTTGATGGTGCCAAGCACTCCCAATGCGGTCGTTACCGTCGGCGACATCAAGGTATCGGCGAGCGACTTTCGCCTGGCTTACGAACGGCAGATCGCCCTGCTCTCGCGCCAGCTCGGTACGCCTTTGTCGCGCCAGCAGGCACAAGCCTTTGGCGTCGAGAACCAGGTCTACGCCCAGCTCGTCGCCGGTGCCGCCCTCGACCAGCTCGCTACCGACATGAATCTCGGTCTTTCGGAAGACAGGCTTGCGCGGCTGATCGGCGAAGACCCGGCCTTCCATGGCGTCAACGGGCAGTTCGACCGGCTGACATTTTCGAGCGTGCTGCGCAATGCCGGGCTGACCGAGCAGGATTACATCAACAACCGCAGCCAGGTCGCGGTTCGATCGCAGATCGTCGATGCGCTCACGGATGGTTACACGGCGCCCAAGGTACTCGTCGACGCCATTGGCAATTACCGTCACGAGACGCGCACGATCGACTATCTGCTGCTTTCCAACGCAAATATCGATGCGGTCAAAACGCCGGGCGACGAGGTGCTCGCGCCCTGGTTCGAAAGCCGCAAGGCGAACTATCGCGCTCCGGAATACCGCAAGATCAGCTACATCAAGCTGGAGCCCGAGGACCTGGCCGCCCCCGACGCCGTGACGGAGGAAGAGCTTCGCGCCGATTATGAGAAGCGCAAGGAGAGCTACCGCACGCCGGCAACGAGGACGGTCGAGCAGCTCACCTTCCCGTCGCGCGAGGCCGCCGACGCCGCGGCCGCCAAGCTTGCGGCCGGCACGTCCTTCGACGATCTGGTCAAGGCCGAGGGCAAGACGTCGGCAGATGTACTGCTCGGCGACTTCACCAAGGAGCGCATGCCGGACGCAAAGATTGCCGATGCAGCCTTTGCCGTTGCCCAGGATGGCGGCACCACGCCCGTCGTCGAAGGTGCATTCGGCCCGGTCATCCTGCGCGTAACCAACATCCGGCCCGATGCGGTTCGCAGCTTTGACGAAGTCAAGGAAGAACTGCGCAAGGAAATCGCCCTCGACGCCGCCCGCGAGCAGCTCGTCGGTCTTCATGACAAGATCGAAGATGAACGCGCCGGCGGCGTGACCGTCAAGGAGATCGCCGAACAGCTGAAGCTCAAGCTCGTCACGGTCGACGCGGTCGACGCTTCCGGCAAGGATCAAAACGGCGACGAAGTTAAGGACCTTCCGGAACCGCGCGCCCTTCTCCAGGAAGTCTTCAAGGCTGATGTCGGAACGGATACCCTTGCCGTCAATATCGGGCGCGACGGCTCCGCATGGTACGATGTCGAGGAAATCATTCCGGCCCGGGACCGGACGCTTGACGAAGTGCGCGACGAAGTGGCCGCCGACTGGACTGCGGAGCAGCAGCGCGCGGCACTGGCCGCCAAGGCGAAGGAACTCAAGGAACGCATCGAGAAGGGCGCCAAGCTCGCCGATATCGCAAGCGAACTCGGCCTTGTCGTCGAGACCAAGACCGGGCTGACCCGCGGGACCAACGATGCGAGTCTGAGCCCTGCCGCGGTGATCGCGGCCTTCGGCGGCCCGAACGGCCATGTCGCCAATGCCCCGGGGATCGGCGGCGATGGCCAGGTGCTCATGCAGGTTACATCGGTCGAAGAGAAAGCGCCTGCCGACGCCCTCGACAACGACAGCAGCCAGATCGAAGCGATTGCGCGCGCGAGCGGTGACGACATCCTGGATCAGATGGTCTCCACCTTGCAAACCGCCTACGGCGTTTCGATCAACCAGTCGCTTGCCGAAACGGCCCTGGCGCAACGGTGACGACGGAGAAGCGAACCCATGAGTGATTTGAAACCGTTCGTCGCGAAGGTCGCAGCGCGCGAGGCACTGAGTCGCGAGGATGCGCGCGCGGCCTTCGAGATCATCATGTCCGGAGCCGCCACGCCATCGCAGATCGGCGGTTTTCTGATGGCGCTCCGGGTGCGTGGCGAAACGGTCGACGAGATCGTGGGCGCGGTCGGCGCCATGCGCGCACGCATGTTGCCCGTGGAAGCGCCTGACGGTGCGATCGACATCGTCGGCACGGGCGGCGACGGTGCCGGTACCTACAACATTTCCACACTCGCCGCGCTGATCGTCGCGGGTGCCGGTGTACCGGTCGCCAAGCATGGCAACCGCGCGCTCAGCTCGAAGTCCGGAACGGCCGATGCGCTCTCCTGCCTCGGGGTCAATCTCGATATCGGACCCGCGACAATCTCGCGCTGTATTGCCGAAGCTGGTCTCGGCTTCATGTTCGCCCAGCAGCACCATTCGGCAATGCGCCACGTCGGCCCGACGCGGGTGGAACTTGGAACGAGAACCATTTTCAATCTGCTCGGCCCCCTCGCCAACCCCGCCGGCGTCAGGCAGCAGCTCGTCGGCGTCTATGCGCCGCAATGGGTCGACCCGCTCGCGGAAGTGCTCCGCGATCTCGGTTCGGAAAGCGTCTGGGTCGTGCATGGCGAAGGGCTCGACGAGATCACGACCACCGGCGTGACCAAAGTGGCGGCGCTCAAGGACGGCACGATCACCAACTTCGAGCTGACGCCGGCCGATTTCGGCCTCGAACGGGTGTCGCTCGATGCCTTGAAGGGCGGAGACGGAGCCCACAATGCCGCTGCGTTGCAGGCCGTTCTCGACGGCGCGGAAAATGCCTACCGGGACATTTCCCTTGCGAATGCCGCCGCGTCGTTGATGATAGCAGGGCGCGCCAGGGACCTGTCCGAAGGCATGGCGCTGGCCCGGCAATCGCTTTCGAGCGGCGGTGCCAAGGTCGCCTTGCAGCGGTTGATCACCGTCTCGAACGCGGCTTGAGGAGAAGACATGACGGACATCCTGCGCCGCATCGAAGCCTATAAGCGAGAGGAGATCGCCGCTGCGAAAGCGCGCGTTCCGCTCGAAGAATTGAAGGCGCGGGCCGCCGATCAGTCGGCGCCGCGCGGTTTCCACGCCGCGCTTGTGGCCCGGCGGGAAAAAGGCCAGTTCGGGCTGATCGCCGAAATCAAGAAGGCGAGCCCCTCGAAGGGTTTGATCCGGCCCGATTTCGACCCTCCGGAACTGGCGAAGGCCTATGCCGCGGGCGGCGCTGCCTGCCTCTCCGTCCTGACCGACGCGCCGAGCTTCCAGGGTGCGCCGGAGTTCCTGACGAAGGCACGCGAGGCCTGCCCGCTCCCGGCTCTGCGCAAGGACTTCATGTTCGACACCTATCAGGTTTTCGAAGCGCGCGCCTGGGGCGCCGATTGCATACTGCTGATCATGGCTTCGCTTGGCGACGATGATGCGCGCCGGCTGGAAGAAGCCGCGTTTGCACTCGGCATGGATGTCCTCGTCGAAGTACACGACGCGGAGGAGATGGAGCGAGCACTTCGCCTGTCATCGCCGCTCGTCGGGATCAACAACCGTAATCTCAGGACGTTCGAGGTCGACCTCGCCGTCTCCGAACGGCTCGCGGCAATGGTTTCCTCAGACCGTCTCCTGGTCGGCGAAAGCGGCGTTTTCACCCACGAAGACTGCCGGCGCCTCGAGAAGAGCGGGATTACGACCTTCCTGGTCGGTGAAAGCCTGATGAGGAAGGACGACGTGGAGGCGGCGACGCGCGCGCTGCTGACCGGCTCGGCAAATATCCTGGCGGCAGAGTGATGAGCGGGCCGACCCTCACCCATATAGACAGCGCCGGCGAAGCCCGCATGGTCGATGTCGGCGACAAGGCCGAGACGGTCCGTATCGCTGTCGCGGAGGGCTTCGTCAGGATGAAGCCGGAGACGCTGACACTCATTCGCGAAGGAAATGCCAAGAAAGGCGACGTGATCGCGACCGCCCGGCTGGCGGGCATCATGGCCGCCAAGCAGACATCCAGCCTCATTCCGCTCTGCCATCCCTTGATGCTGACGAAAGTGTCCGTCGATATTACGCCGGATGACGCCCTTCCCGGGTTGCGGGTCGAAGCGATGGCGAAGCTGACCGGACGGACGGGTGTCGAAATGGAGGCGTTGACCGCCGTCAGCGTAGCCTGCCTGACGATATACGACATGGCCAAGGCCGCTGACCGGGAAATGGAAATCTGCGGCGTGCGGCTGGTCAGCAAGTCGGGCGGGCGTTCCGGCGATTATCACCGCGGGGGAGAGATGCGCTGATGTCGCTTCTTTCGGTCGAGGAAGCACTTCAGAGGATTTTGGCCAGGGCCAATCCGCTGCAACGGACGGAGCGCGTTTCGCTGCATGAATGCCTCGGAAGGGTGCTCGCCGAGAACGTGGCGGCCAAGCTGGCCCACCCCCCTTTCGACAATTCCGCGATGGATGGTTATGCCGTCCGCCACGAGGATATCGCCGAAGTCGGAGTGGAGCTCTCCGTTATCGGCCAGTCGGCCGCAGGACACCGTTTTCGCGGCGAGGTGAAAGGCGGGGAGGCCGTACGCATCTTTACCGGCGCGCCGGTACCTGCAGGCGCCGATACCGTCATCATTCAGGAAGACACGGAAAAACTGCCGGACGGCCGCATCCGCACCCTGTTTGCGCCGGCAAAGGGCCGCCACATCCGTTTGGCGGGCCAGGATTTCCTGGCAGGTGACGTCGCGCTTTCCGCCGGCAGCGCGCTCGACGCCGGCCGCCTGACGCTCGCGGCCGCCATGAATCATCAGGACCTGCCGGTTTTCTCGCGAACCAAGGTTGCAATCATCGCCACGGGCGACGAATTGTTGCCGCCGGGAAGTTCCCTCGGCCCCGACCAGATCATCGCTTCCAACAGTTTCGGGATCGCTGCGGTTGCCCGCGACAATGGGGCCGAAGTTCTTGATCTCGGCATTGTCGGCGACGATCGGACGGCGATCGCCAGCGCCGTCGCCAAGGCACAGGCAGCCCAGGTGGACGTGCTGGTAACACTCGGAGGAGCCTCGGTCGGCGATCACGATCTCGTCCAGTCGACGCTTCTCGACTGCGGCATGACGCTGGACTTTTGGCGCATCGCCATGCGGCCGGGAAAACCGCTGATGGTCGGCGATCTCGACGGCGTCACGGTGCTCGGCCTTCCCGGAAACCCGGTTTCGAGCCTCGTCTGCGCCCTGCTCTTCCTCGAGCCTTTGACGCGCAAGCTTTCGCATCTGCCGCCCCGTTCGAGACTGGTCGATGCACGGCTTGCCGCAGCGCTGCCGGCCAATGACCGGCGCCAGGATTATATACGTGCCCGCCTCACGCTCGAGGCGGACGGTTCGCTCGTGGCGCATCCCTTCCCGCGGCAGGATTCGTCCATGGTCAGCGTTTTCGCGCAGTCCGACGGGTTGATCGTGCGGCGACCGGGTGCTCCCGAAGCTGCGAGCGGAGAGCCATGCAGGGTTTTCAGGCTAAGAGATTCCGCCTGACTTGCGTTGGACCAAATTGAAATGCTCTAGAGATCGGCGAGGAAGGCTGGGGTGCTGAGCTACGGTGCCCTGCCCGCGGGAGGTTTTTCCTGCGCCGCTTTCCGAAACAACAAGGCCGATGCGAGCCAGAGCATTGCGAACAAGGCATTGACGCAAAGGATTTCCAGCGGCGGACTTGCCGGGTAACCCATCCCTGCGGCCACCGCCACCGCGGCGACCAGCGCCTGCGCGAGCGCCGTTGCGAAGAAAGCGCGGGCCATTCCGGCCGGCTGAAAGCGCGCGATGAAGGCGCCGATGATGCCGAAGGCCAGCACCCCGCCATAGAGGAGGTTGGCGGGGTCATCCTCGGTCCCGATGATGCCGACGGCGAGATTCACCCACACCAGGAGGAATGCTGTCGCCAGCGCAAGGCCGACGGCTGCGCGGTATGCGTTCCCGGCAGCGAACCTTGCCGACACCTCGTAGACGCCGCCTGCGGCGATCAGCATGGCTCCGAAGACAGCGAAATCGGCGACATCCCAAACCACTTCCTCCGTGACTTGCATCGCGAGCAAGGGCAGCAGCATAAGCGCTGCGGCCGCGCCCCACGCGACTCTCCTCCAGAGCCTCCCGCGTCCGTTACGATTTTCCGCCTTCGCCGCCATCTGCATCGCCCGCGCGCATTCACCTCGACTACTTCCAGGCGGATCGCGGTGATTTTAGGTCGGATCGACCTGAAATCATGAATGTGATCGATTCTGATGAGTTGAGACGCGGGATGTCGCGGAAAACCGCGTCATGAAAGTGTTTCACCGGCCCGGCTGACGAGGATCTTGTCGATGCGTCGGCCGTCCATGTCGATCACCTCGAAGCGATAGCCGTGGGCCTCGGCAGTGTCGCCCTCCTCCGGAGTCTTGCGCAACTGCTGCACCAGGAAGCCGGCTATGGTTTCGAAATCGCCGTCCACTTCGATTCCATCGATGCCGATCTGGAGGTGAATTTCATCGATCGGCGTCCGTCCGTCTACGATATAGCTGCCGTCGTCGCGCTGGCGAATGAGGGCGTGTTCGGAATTATCATAATTCGATGGGATGACGCCGACGATTGCCTCCAGGATGTCGGCGGTGGTGATGATCCCCTCCGTGCTCCCGTATTCGTCGACGATCATCGCCATATTGATGCTGGACGACTTGAAGGCTTCGAGAGCTTTCAGACAGGAGGCCGTCTCCGGCAGCGTAAGAATTTCGCGGACATAATCGCGGATGTTGAAGGGCGCGGCCGGCGCAACATTCAATATCTCCTTGGTAAGGACCGCGCCGATGACATCACCCGATGGGCCGTCGATCACCGGGTAGCGCGAGTGGCCGAACTGCCGGATCTTCTGCCCGATCGTCTCCAGGCTGTCGTGAACGTCGATGAAACCGACCTCTGTGCGGTGGGTCATGATCGATTTGACGTTGCGATCGCCGAGGCGGATGATTCGGCGCAGCATCTCGTGCTCGCTCTTCTCGATGGCGCCGCTTTCGACGCCTTCCGCCATGATCGCCTGCACTTCCTCTTCGGTGACGCGATCGGCATCCTCCGGCCTCATGCCCATGAGCCGCATCGCAATAGAGGCCGCCGTTTCGAAAATAAAGACGACCGGCGCTACGATACGGGAAAGCAGCGCCATCGGACCGGCGACGAACATGGCCAGCCCTTCGGGATTTCGAAGCGCCAGCTGCTTGGGGATGAGCTCGCCGATGACCACCGACAGAAACGTAATCAGCGTGACGACGAGCGCGACCGCAACGGTGTCGCCGTAAGGGCTGATCCAGCCGATGTCGTTCAGGAACGGAGCAATCTTTGCCGCGATCGTCGCGCCGCCATAGGCGCCCGCGAGGATGCCGACAAGGGTGATGCCGACCTGCACCGTCGACAGGAACTTGCCCGGATCCTCGGCCAGCGTCAGCGCGGCCTCCGCGCGCCGGTTACCCTGCTTCACCATCTGACGAAGCAGCGGCTTGCTTGCCGAGACGATTGCCATTTCCGACAACGCGAAGAAAGCGTTGATCAAGAGCAGAATGAAAATGACAAGAAGCTCGAACATAGTCTCCGGTTCACCGTTGAAGAACAGGCGGCCGCGCGACTGCCCGCTTCCCAGATAGGCTAAGCCGCATGGTCGGGCAAGGCCACCAGCAGGAATTCACGGCCGGGCGCCGGAGCCTGGATCACGATGTTCTGAGGTCGGCTCGACCTAAAAGCATGAACGTAAGTTAGAGCGGGAAGCGTCTCATAAGACGCGCGGCGCTGCAGGAATTTTTCGGAGGGCTGCAACCTCTCCTCATGTGCTCGTCACAGGGATCCAGCAGCGCCGCGTCTGCGGCGCGGGAAGCCTTCTTCAGCCCAAGGACTTGGTCTGGCTGGATTCCTGTGACAAGCACAGGAATGAGGAAGTCAAACACGCGGCGGCGGTGGCCCGAATCTCAACAGTCCCTAGAATGCCGCTGTCTTGTCAATGTGTTTGACGGCCTTCGGTCAGGCTTCTGCACCGCCGCCGCTTAGCGCCTGACGGATGCGCGCACGCCCTACCTTGATCACATGCTCCATCGCAAGGCGTGCAGCCGCCTCGTCGCGTTTGCCGATCGCCTCGACGATGCGGATATGGTTGCGCGCAACTTCGTCGATGCCGCCCTTCTCGGCTGTCGGCGAACTGAGCTTGAACACGCCGACAAGGGCTGCCTCGATCAAGCCCCCGACGGTACGCAGAAAGGGATTGCCGGATGCTTCGATGACCGAGAGATGGAACTTGAGATCCGCCACGGCGAGACTCTCGGGGGTGTGATTCGCCTCGCCCATGGCGACGGCGAGCCGCATCATCCCCGCGATTTCCGCATCCGACGCGTTTCTTGCCGCCAGTGCCGCAGCATGGGTCTCGAAGGCAAGCCGTACCTCGCTCAGATGGTAGAGAAAGTCCTCATCGACGCCGCAGGCGAAATGCCAGGTGAGAATGTCGCTGTCGAAAAGATTCCATTCCTTTCGGGGCGTGACGCGCGTGCCAATCCGGGCGCGCGGAACGATCATGCCCTTGGCGGCAAGTGTCTTCATCGCTTCGCGCAGTACCGTCCGCGAGACGCGGAAACGGAGCGCCAGTTCAGGATCTCCGGGGAGAATGCTGCCGACCGGGAACTCGCCCGAAACGATCGCCTTGCCGAGCTGATCCACGACCTGTGCATGGCTCGTCCGCTTCGGCGTGCCGGATATCACGGTCTCAAGCACGCTCTTCAACCACTCCTCCCCAGGGAAACTCCTCATCGTCAGCGTGATTCTTGCCGGCGACGATCAACACTAGATCGAATAGACGATTCCTGAAAGGCCTGCGGAGAGTTGCAGGCAGGCCGTCGGACTATAGAAAACCCCGCGCACGAGGCGCGGGGTTGCAATTGCCGTGTTCGGGCGTTCGATTATTGCGGCAGCTTGTCGTCTACGCCTTCGACATAGAAGTTCATGCCGAGCAGCGTCGCGTCGTCGGCCGTCTCGCCCTTTTTCAGCCACGGGCTGCCATCCTGTTTGTTGAGCGGACCGGTAAACGGCTTCAGTTCGCCGGACTTGATTTTCGCCTCCGTCGCTTCCGCCATCGCCTTCACGTCATCGGGCATGTTGGTGTAGGGCGCCATGGTCAGGATGCCGTCCTTCAGGCCGTCCCAGCTCGAAGTCGTCGACCATGTTCCATCGAGGAAGGCCTTGGTGCGCTTCACATAGTAGGCGCCCCAGGTATCGACGATCGCAGTCAATTGCGTCTGCGGGCCGGCGGCAATCATGTCGGATGCCTGACCGAAAGCCTTGATACCGCGCTCGGCTGCGACCTGCATCGGCGCGGTCGTGTCGGTATGCTGAGTGATGATATCGACGCCCTGGTCGATGAGCGCCTTGGCGGCGTCCGCTTCCTTGCCCGGATCGAACCAGGTGTTCGCCCATACGACCTTGATCTTGAAGTCCGGATTGACCGCCCGGGCCCCGATGACGAAGGCGTTGATGCCCATCACCACCTCGGGAATCGGGAACGAGGCGATGTAGCCGGCAACGCCCTTTTCCGACATTTTCGCGGCGATCTGGCCTTGGATGTAGCGGCCTTCGTAGAAACGGCTGTTATAGGTGGCCACGTTCGGCGCGGTCTTGTAGCCGGTCGCGTGCTCGAACTTCACATCCGGGAATTTGCCGGCGATCTTGATCGTAGCATCCATGAACCCGAAAGACGTGGTGAAAATCAGACCACAGCCGGAACGCGCCAGGCGCTCGATCGCGCGTTCGGCGTCCGGACCTTCCGGCACGTTTTCCAGGAACTGCGTTTCGATCTTGTCGCCGAGTTCCTTTTCGAGCTCCTGGCGGCCGATGTCGTGGGCCTGGGTCCAGCCGCCGTCTGTCTTCGAGCCGACATAGATGAAGCAGATCTTTGCCTTCTCCTGAGCGCTTGCAGCCGGCGCGATACCGAGCACGGCGACGGTGGTTGCGAGGGCGACGAGTAGTTTTTTCATTTTTGACCTCTGTCGGTTTGAGAAATGTCCGTCTGGCTGTTGTTCTTCACCGGTCCGGCACAAACGGCTTGCCGAGCGATGCCGGCGTATTGATCAGGGTCATACGCCGGTTATGCGATATGAGAATGAGTACGACAATCGTTGCGAGATAGGGAAGCGCAGTCAGGAACTGCGACGGAATGCCGATGCCGAAAGCCTGCGCATGAAGCTGGCTTATCGAGACGGCTCCGAAGAGATATCCTCCGGCGACGACGCGCCAGGGCCGCCACGAGGCGAAAACCACCAATGCCAGCGCGATCCAGCCGCGGCCGGCCGACATGTTCTCCACCCATTGAGGCGTGTAGACGAGCGACAATTGCGCGCCGGCAAGTCCGGCGCAGGCGCCGCCGAACAGAACGGCCAGGTAGCGTGTGCGAATGACGTTCACGCCGAGGGCGTGGGCCGAGGCGTGGCTGTCGCCCACCGCCCGCAACTTCAACCCCGCACGGCTCCGGAATAGAAACAGATGGACGCCCACCACGATCGCGACCGACGCATAGAATATGGCGTCCTGCCGAAACAAAAGCGGTCCGACGACCGGTATCTTCGACAGGAGCGGAATTGCGATCGGCTGCAGCTTGATACCCTGCATCCCGAGAAAACTTTCTCCGACCATCCCGGAAACGCCGAGCCCGAGGAGCGTGAGCGCCAGGCCGGTCGCTACCTGGTTGGCAACGAGCGTCAGCGTCAGGAAGCCGAACAGCAGCGAAAACACGGCGCCAGCAGCGATGCCGGCAAGAATTCCCACATAGGGCGAGCCGCTGAGCTGCGTCGCCGCGAAGGCGCAGACAGCTCCCATGATCAGCATGCCTTCGACGCCGAGGTTGAGCACGCCGGACCGTTCGGCGACGACCTCGCCCAGGGCGGCGAGGACCAGTGGCGTCGCAGCCGTGATGACGCTTAAGAGGATTGCTTCGACTATGCCCATCAGTGCGCCTCTTCCGTCTTGACCGCTGCGAAGCGATCCCACACCAGCCTGATGCGATAGTGAATGAGCGCGTCGCACGACAGCACGAAGAACAGCAGCAGCCCCTGGAAGACGCGCGTCACCTTTTCGGATACGCCGATCGAAAGCTGCGCGGCCTCACCGCCGAGATAAGTCAACGCCAGGACGAGACCGGCGGCCACGATACCGAGCGGATTGAGCCGGCCGAGGAACGCGACGATGATGGCGGTGAAGCCGTAACCGGGCGAGATCACAGGACGCAGCTGCTGCATGGCTCCGCTCACTTCCGAAATGCCGGCGAGCCCCGCCAGCGCGCCGGAAAACAGCATCGAGAACCAGATCATCCTGCGCGAGGAAAAGCCGGCAAAGCGCCCTGCCCGCTCTGATTGGCCGAGAACGGTGATTTCGAATCCCTTCAACGTATAGCGCATCATGAACCACACCAGTACCGCCGCGATGATCGCGAAGGCAAAACCCCAATGCGTACGCCCCGAGGCGAGCATTTCGGGAAGGATAGCGTCCGCGCCGAACGTTCGCGTTTCCGGGAAGTTCATACCTTGAGGGTTGCGCCAAGGGCCACGCACGAGCCAGTCGAGAAAGAGCTGGGCCACATAGACCAGCATCAGACTCGTCAAGATCTCGTTCGTATTCATATGCGCTTTCAGGAAGGCCGGTATCGCGGCGAAGAGCGCTCCACCGAGCATGCCGAGAAGCATCATCAGCGGCAGTATCAACGGCGACTGCCAATCGTAGAAGAGTACCGGGAGGGCCGAGCCGGCGATTGCGCCCATGATGAACTGCCCTTCTGCGCCGATGTTCCAGTTGTTGGAGCGGAAGCAGACGGAGAGCCCGACGCCGATCAGGATCAGTGGCGCCGCCTTGATCGCGAGTTCGTGCAGCGACCAGACCTCGCTCAGCGGTTCAACGAAGAAGCTGTAGAGCGCGGTCGCCGGATTCTTGCCGAGCAATGCGAACATCACGCCGCCGAAGATGATGGTCAGCGCAAAAGCGATGAACGGCGAGAGGATGGAAAACAGCGTCGAGGCCTTCGCGCGCTTTTCGAGTTCAATGCGCATGCGCTGCTCCCGTACCTTCCGCCCCGCCTTCCGATCGGCTATGCATGCCGCCCATCAACAGGCCGATCTTTTCGCGCGAAAGTTCACGGGCCGGATAGGGATCGGAGAGACGCCCGTCGCTTATGACGGCAATCTCGGTCGCCACTTCGAATATTTCATCGAGGTCCTGACTGATGACAAGGACAGCGGATCCCGCTTTTGCGAGATCGACCAGGGCCTGACGGATACGGCTCGCCGCTCCGGCGTCGACTCCCCAAGTGGGCTGGTTGACGACGAGCACGGCCGGCTGACGGTCCAGTTCCCGTCCGACGATAAACTTCTGCAGATTGCCGCCAGAGAGTGATCCGGCCGGCGGATCCTCGCCGCTCTTGCGCACGTCCATCGCCTCGGCAATCCGCTTCGTCGCCGCCTGGACGGCGCCGTGGCGGATGATCTTCAGTGCGCCGCCGCCGAGAAAAGCCCGTCGATCCGATTGGCTGCGCGCGAGCACGAGATTGTCGGAGAGCGACAGCGCCGAGACCGCGGCGTGCCCATGGCGCTCCTCCGGCACGAAACCGGCGCCCATCAGACGGCGGACATTGATGTTCCTGGTCCCCACCGGCCGCTGGCGGATCTGGATGGCATTGTCGTCGGCGACCGGATATTCGCCCGAAAGCGCATCGAAGAGCTCGCTCTGCCCGTTTCCGGCCACTCCGGCGATCGCGAGCACCTCGCCTGCCCTGACCTTGAGACAGATGTTTTTCAAGGAGACCGCAAAGGGCGTGCGCGCCGCGACGGAAAGATGCCGCGCCTCCAACTGCACGTCGCCTCTGGTGCTCGTTCCCTCCGGCGTCACGACGGCAACGTCGCTGCCTACCATCATGCGTGCAAGAGAGGCGGGCGTTTCCGCGCGCGGATCGCAGGCGCCGGTTACCTTGCCGTGTCTCAGCACCGTCGCGCGGTCGCAGATGCGCTGCACTTCCTCGAGACGATGGCTGATATAAAGGACGGAACGCCCCTCCGATCGCAATTTCTGCAGCGTCTCGAAAAGGCGGTCGGCTTCCTGGGGCGTCAGCACCGAAGTCGGTTCGTCGAGGATGATGAGCTGCGGGTTCTGCAGGAGAGCCCGGACGATTTCGATCCGCTGCCTTTCTCCGACCGAGAGATCGGCGACATGCGCCTTCGGATCGAGCGGCAGGCCATAGATGCGCGACAGCCGTGACGCTTCCTCGGCAACCCGGGCAAGCGAAACCGACCTGTCCATCGAAAGGGCGATATTCTCGGCGACCGTCAGCGCCTCGAACAGAGAGAAATGCTGAAAGACCATGCCTATGCCGAGCCGGCGGGCGTCGCTCGGGCTGCCGATGCGAACATTCGACCCCTGCCACATGATCTCGCCGGCGCTCGGCGCGAGCACGCCGAACAGCATCTTCACCAGCGTCGACTTTCCCGCGCCGTTCTCGCCGAGCAGCGCGTGGATTTCTCCGGGTTCTATCTGCAGATCGATTGCATTGCAGGCCGCGAACGAGCCGAACAATTTCGTAAGGTTGCGAACGGCCAGCAGCGGGCCGCTCGCGGTTTGTCCCTTTTCAGGCACGCTGCCCTCTTCCCCTCTTCGATCCCCGCTCGCTTTACTGCACGTTCCTTTGATCGTACCCGATCAATCGACAAGAACCTGCAGCCACGTGAAGACTACGGCGACCTTCGCGTCCGATAAGACACCGGCGCCGTAAGGCTTCTGTCAGGGAATCAGCAATGTCGTTCCACTTGTTTTTCTTGTTTCGAGATCCGTATGCGCCCGACCTGCTTCGGCGAGCGGATAGGTCTGATTGATATTGATACGCACTTTGTTGCTTTGCACAACATCAAACAGGGAATTTGCACATGCCTCCAGGGCCGGCCGGGTCGCGACATAAGTGAAGAGCGTCGGGCGCGTCGCATAGAGCGCGCCCTTCTGCGCCAGGATACCGATGTTGAAAGCATCCACCGGCCCGGAGGAATTGCCGAAGCTGGCCCAGAGGCCGCGCGGCTTCAGGCAGTCGAGCGAGGCCGGATACGTGTCGCGCCCAACGGAATCATAGACGACATCGACGCCGCGCCCTCCGGTCAAGTCCTTGACGCGCTCCACGAAATTGTCCGTGCGGTAGTTGATGACGTGGTCGTAGCCATGGGCAAGAGCCAGATCGATCTTCTCCTGCGATCCGGCTGTTCCGATCACCGTCGCACCAAGTGCCTTGGCCCACTGCCCCGCAATGAGCCCGACGCCGCCCGCGGCGGCGTGAAAGAGCAAGGTCGTCTCCGGGCCTACCTTGAAGGTCTGGTTGAGAAGGTATTGCGCGGTCATGCCCTTGAGCATCATCGCAGCCGCCGTCTCCAGGCTGATTCCGTCCGGCACCTTCAAGAGTTGCGAGGCGTCTACGTTGCGCTCGCTGGCATAGGCGCCGTCAGAGGATGCATAGGCGACGCGGTCGCCGACCGAAAACATGCTGACCCCATCGCCCACCGCAGTCACTACCCCGGCGCCTTCCTTGCCCGGAACGAAGGGAAGTCCGGTCGCCGCCTTGTAAAGGCCGGTGCGAAAATAGACGTCAATGAAGTTGAGGCCGATCGCCACCTGCCGGATCTGCACTTCGCCGGGTCCGGGCGCCGCAAGCGTCACGCCCTCCATCTTCAGAACTTCCGGTCCGCCAAGTTCGCGAATGACGATCGCCTGTGCCATGTCCAACTCCTAATCGATTGCGATGATTTCGGGCCGAGCCTAACCGATCGCGCTCAGGCACGCCCGAGTTTCGGGAATATCTGCAGTATGAAACCGATGACGTAGAGGTAAAGCCCGGTTGCCACGACGCCCACCACCACCCAGGGCGGGGTCTCGAAATGCAGGAGCAACGCATACATGCCGAGCACCGACCAGACGAGAAAGACGCCGAGATTGAGCGGTCTCAGCCTCTTCACACGCACCGGATGCAGGAAGTTGATGGGCAGGAACGTCAAAATCACGGAAAGGAAAACCACAATCGATGCAGTGACTTCGCTCGCCTGGATCACAAAAAGGGTGAAGACGACCATGTTCCAGACGACCGGAAATCCGGAGAAGAAATACTCATCCGTCTTCATCCCCATATCGGCATAGTAGATGGCGCTCGAAACCACGATCGCTCCGGCGGCCACGAACGACCAGGGTTCGCCGATCATGCCGCTCTGGTAGAGCGCGAAGGCCGGCAGCAGCACATAGGTCACGTAGTCGATGACGTTGTCGAGCGTATCGCCCGACCAGTTGGGCAGCACCTCCTTGACCTGGACCTTGCGGGCGATCGGCCCGTCGATGCCGTCGACGAGCAAGGCCAGACCGAGCCACCAGAACATGTCGACGAAGCGATGCTCTGCCGCGGCGACGACGCCGAGAAAGGCCAGGAACGATCCGGACGCTGTAAGGATATGCACGGAAAAGGCGCGGATTTCCGCGTAAGGAACGCGTCTGTAATTGAAGAACTTCATGTGCGAAGCCGCCCTGTCCCTTGTCCCGTCCCTCTGCGCCGCCAGTCAGCCGCTCTTTCAGCACCGGCACCACTTTGGCCGTAATATGCACCGTTTGCCGAGCATCGCCAGCAAATTCCAACCGTTCGCCACTTTGAGGCGGTATTGTCCTGTGGACATGCGGCGCATGCCCCTGCGGTGATTCTGCCCATTTATTTCAATGGGGTAAGCGGCTAGAACTAATGCATGTCGCCCGAAGCTGCGGGCATGAACCAGCACGCTGAAGGACTTCGCATGAAGGCGGGCACTTCAGGCTGCAATATCGAGACGAAAGCGGGCAACCGCACGGGAGGTCCTGTCGGCCATGGATCACTATGACATCGCAATAATCGGCGCGGGGCTTGCCGGCTCTCTGGCGGCCATCGCTCTTGCACGCGAAGGTCACCGCGTTGCGCTCGTCGGCCCGCGGCCTGCCATCGCCGACGGCCGCACCACCGCGCTCATGGACCAGTCGATCGAATATTTGAGGAAGCTCGATCTTTGGGATGAGGTCGAGCCGCTGACGGCACCGCTGGTCGCCATCCACATCCTCGACGGGACCAGGCGGCTTTTTCGGGCGCCCCCGGTCAATTTCCGCGCCTCCGAAGTAGGCCTCGAGGCTTTCGGCTACAACATTCCGAACGCGCCCTTCCTCGAGATTCTGGAAAGGCACGAAGCGGAACTGCCGACGCTCGAGCGTGCGACCGCCGCGGCAACGAGAATAGACATCGACGGCGCAGAGATTCGGATCGGCCTTGGCGATGGCCGCTCGATCACTGCCGATCTGGTGGTCGGCGCCGACGGGCGACGCTCGGCCGTGCGGGAGGCGGCCGGGATCGGCGTTCGCACCTGGTCCTATCCGCAGGCCGCTATCGTCCTGAATTTCAGCCATGAACTGCCGCATCAGGACGTTTCGACCGAGTTTCATACGGAAAGCGGTCCGTTCACGCAGGTGCCGCTTCCCGGCAATCGCTCGAGCCTCGTCTGGGTGCGGAAGCCTCGCGATGCCGAGGAGATGCTGACGCTTGCACCGGATATCCTCTCGCGCACGATCGAGGATCGGATGCAGTCGATTCTCGGCAAAGTCACGACAGAGGGAATGCCGCAATCATTTCCGCTTTCCGGCCTTTCTGCCCGTCGTTTCGGCAAGGGCCGCGTCCTGCTCGTCGGCGAAGCCGCCCATGCCTTTCCGCCGATCGGGGCCCAAGGGCTGAACCTCAGTCTTCGCGACATCATGACCCTTGTCGATCTCGTTGGCCGGCCAACCGGCAGCCGCCTGCCGGCAGACACAGGCGACCGCTTCGATGGACGGCGGCGCGCCGATATTCTCAGCCGTACGGCGAGCGTCGACCTGCTCAACCGTTCGCTGCTCTCGAATTTCCTGCCGGTGCAGGCCTTGCGTGCGGCCGGCCTGCATCTCCTCTCCTCTGCGGGCCCGTTGCGCGGACTTTTGATGCGCGAGGGAATTCATCCCGGCAGCGCGCTGCAGGCATTCAAGGAGGGCTTACGGGAACAGATCCGCCGGAAGAGCGCCTGAGCGTATGAGGTATAACAGCCCGGTGACCGTCGCGACGGAGAGTAGCGTCGTGATGAGGATCGTCGCCGATGCCCGCTCCTGCCAGACGCCGTATTGTTGGCCGATCACGAACACATTGGTTGCGGTCGGCAGCGAAGCCAGCAGCACTGCCGTCTGGACCCAGATGGGGTCGTAGGCACCGCCAAGGCTGAGCGCCAGATACATGAGCACCGGATGAAGCACGAGCTTCGCCGGAACGATGTAACCGATCTCCGCGGGAATACGCTTAAGCGGGCGCAGCGCAAGCGTGACCCCCATCGCAAACAGGGCGCAAGGCGCCGCCGCTTGCGCCAGGTAGTCGATCAGCCGCTGCAGCGGCAGCGGGGCCTCGAAAGAGAGAAAAGCCGCGGCGACGCCGGCAAAGGTCGACAGGATGAATGGATGAAAGGCTATCCGGCGCGCAATGCCCAGCGCGAGGACTGCAGGCTTCTGCTTGCTGCCACCCGCAGCCGCCATCAGCGCCGGAGCGACGGTGAAATGCGCTGCATTCTCGAAACAGAAAATCAGCGCCACCGGAACGGCCGCCGTCTCCCCGAGAGCCAGCAGCGCCAGGCCGGGCCCCATGTAGCCGATATTGCCATAAGCACCGGCGAAGCCCTGCATCGTCGCCTCGGCAACCGTATTGCGGCGAAGGAACAGCCCTATGGCGAAGATCAGCGCAAAGACGACATAGGTCGTGCCTACGCTGGTCAGGATGAAATCGGCACGGGTAAGCTCCTCCACCGGCGTGCGCGATACCAGCTTGAAGAAGAGCGCCGGCAGCGCCAGGTAGACGATGAACGTGTTCAGCCAGCCCATCGCCTCGCCCGGATGGTCGACGAGGCGCGCCGTCAGGTAGCCGAGAAAGATGAGGCCGAAGAACGGCAGCACCAGACCCGTGATTTCCGCCATGATCTCCCTCGCCGCTGCTGGAGCGCTTCCAGGAAAAGTGTGTAGCGGTTTTCCGTCCGGAAGTGCGTTGTTCGAAGACTCAGCGCTTCCAGGAAAAGTGGGTGACGTTTTCCGTCCGGAAGCTGTAGCTGGGCGTGCTTAGCCGATTTGGGAGAGAATTGGGAAGGTCTGCTGGAACCAGATCGCGACGGAACTGACGAAGCCGAAGAGGAAAGCAAGGCCGGCGGCGACGAGCAGAGCGCCCATCAGCTTTTCGATGAGCCCCAGATGGCGGCGAAAACGCGAAAGGAAACGCATGAAGGCACTGGAAAACCCCGCCGCGATCCAGAACGGTACTGCGAGCCCGAGCGAATAGATCGCCAGCAGAGCAGCGCCGTCGGCGACCGTATCGCGCGCGGCGGCAACACCCAGGATGGTGCCCAGCACCGGGCCGATACACGGTGTCCAGCCGAAGGCGAAGGCAAGACCCATGACATAGGCACCAGACAGGGTCGCCGGCTTGCCACCCTGGAAACGTGCCTCGCGGGCAAGCAGGCCGATCCGGAAGACCCCGAGGAAATGCAATCCCATGACGATGATGATGATCCCGCCTATGCGCGAAAGAAGATCGAGATGCTGCCTGAGCAAAAGACCGATCGAAGAGGCGCCCGCCCCGAGCGCCACGAAGACCGTCGCAAAGCCGAGCGTGAAGAACAGCGCCGCCGGCAGGACGGCCCTGCGCGTGCTTGCGGTTGCCACGGCATTTCCATCCCGGAACTGGTCGACGGAAACGCCTGCCATATAGCACAGGTAAGGCGGCACCAGGGGCAGGACGCAAGGCGAGAGAAAGGACAGAGCACCTGCCAGAACGGCGGTCCAGATGGAAATATCTGCAATCGACAAGGTATCAGAACTCCGGCACTCGACTTGCCGCCTTCTTACCCGCATGTATGGAGCGAAACCAATCACCTTTTGGCGATCATTTTGACGCACCGAGCCATGGCCGCACCGACGGGGACGGCCGCACACAGGGCCGCTCGGTTCGAACCCATAATCATGGCTTAGTGCAATTTTTGGGTTGACCGGCGCAAAGCCTGCGTGCATATGTCCGGCCACTCCGCCGGGCCTGCAAGCCCGGCATGGGAGCGCGTAGCTCAGCCGGTAGAGCAACTGACTTTTAATCAGTAGGTCCAGGGTTCGAATCCCTGCGCGCTCACCATAAAAAGACAATTAAACAACGCTTTGCATGATCTTTCTAGCTTTACCCCCGCCTTCCGCCACCCGGCCAGCTTGGCGTCGGCACCAGAATCACAGCCTTGCATTAAGCCCACGTCGGCGAGCCGCTAGAAATTCAAGTAAATATTGACGCTCGGTCGACGGTTGTAGCGGTAATCGTCGCGGTAGCCGTAGCTCTAGGTGTAGTCATAGCGTGGGAAGCACCTGCCGTAGTAGCGGCATGAACGCCAAGCGTGCCGCCTGTTCCAATGGCTGTCTCGCCAGTTGCGTCGGTGGTCGACCTGCTCAACCGCGCCCGTCTTCACCTGCTCTGGCCTAGGCACGAAGATCGGCGCGGCTCTCGCAGGCAAGGCGAAGGACGCAGCCAAAACTGCAGCTGTGAGGGCCGACAAAAACTTTCTCATGAGGGGATCCTCCTCGGTGCGGATGAGATTGCACCGTGGAGGCTGAACTGCTGATGAATGGGTGCGTTGGTGGTGTCCTGCTAAATCGAATCTACGCAATGCGCAGATCCGGTCGGTTCACTGATATCCGGAACCTCCCCGCCGGTCGTCGGTTCCTCCTTCCCCAGCAGGAGAAACAACATGGCCAAAGACGAACTGAGCGCCGGCTTCACCGGGACGCCGACCGAACCGCCCACTGGTGTCCGAAAGGTAGCGAAGACAGCCACCGACGCAGTGAGCCGCGAGGCTAACGCTGTGGTGGCCGGCGCCGCAGATCACCCATACACAGCAACCGGCCTGGCGCTCACAGTCGGCGCCCTCGCCTTCGCAATCGGCTACGTTATGGGCCGATCGTCAATCGACAACGGGCGGAGTTACTGGCGGTAGATTACCGGCCGGCGCTCCTGGTGCGGGCGCAGATGGTGACCGCGCTGGCCATTGGAAACTGTAGCTCTGATTGGTCCTAAAACGCTTTGCGTCGCCAGGACGCGTAACTCAGCCAGTCGCGCTCGCCGCGGCTGTTGTTGCAGCGGCTGGCATGCCATAGCGAGGTTTGACCAATGGCTCGTGCCGCCGTCAACGCGGCGATGCAGATGTTCCACAGAAGCCACCTGAAGTACCTTCCAGCGCGCGCGTCCATCGCTGCCTCCGTGGTCGTCGCTTTGATCTGTCGACGCGGCGCCGAGTCTATCGTGGTGATCTCTTGCGTTTGCCGGCGGCCTGGGCGAACCTCTGATTCCCATTTCCTGAACTGGCATGTGAAACCGATGAGCAGCAAAATTTTCGAAACCTTGACCGGCATGTACTTTACGGTCGACGCCGCCGATGGGAGTTACTCTACCGGTCAAGTGATCCGGCTCGCTGCAGAGGGGCTCTATTTCGTTCGGTTCGATGGAAACGAGGTGACATTGCCCCTGGAACTCGTGACCGTTGGCGAGATGCTGGACACCACCGAAGAAGAGTATAAGCTCTGGCGGTTTTTCGACACAATCGAGGAACGTGACACGTGGATCGAATGGCTGGACGCGCCGTCTAAGCCGCGGGTCATCTCGCTTGTGAAGCCGACTAAGTAACACGTTCGAACCGGTGACAATGGCCAATATCGATCAGATAATCATGTTTGGCGCCGGTCTCTGGATGACAGCGGCAGGTTTTGGCTTCGTCCAGACGAATACTCAAGCGCCGTGGCTCGTTCAACTCACAAGGCATTTTCGCTGGATGGGGCCGTTGTTGACCGTTATCGCTGTGGTTCTGCTGTTTGCCCCAAGTTAGCAACATGATTTTCCGAATGGCAGTAGAAGATGGGACGAAGAGTTGAACTGATTGCAGTGGCAGTGATCATCATCTCCGCCTTTGTGCTCGTTTGGCTGCTATTTGTCTTCAGTTGAACGCTGAAAAGATCAGCATGGCGTGGTCTGGAGTAAGCAATATTGAAGCGTAACGTGCGCGCCATGAGACTACTCGCCCTGGCGGCCACTCTGATCGCAGTGCTGCTGCTGTTCCTGCTCGTATCCGGCATTGCCGATGTCCCCTGTCAGGACGGCACCTGGGACCCGAACAGATATACCTGCATCCATACGGGGGTGACGTCATGAAGGCTGCCCCTCGGCACTCCCACATGCTATAAGAGATCGATGACCGAAAACGAACAGCAGTACGAGTTTTCCGAGTTCTCCGGCGAATTTGTCGACGACGACATCATGGTCACCATCGGCATATATCGCCCGGCCGGCACCAACGCGGACTGGACGCTCGAGGTCGTCGATCAAGAGGGATATTCGACCGTCTGGGATGATCTGTTCGCTACCGACCGCGATGCTTTCCAGGAATTTCTGGCGACCGTCCATCGCGACGGAATACGCAGCTTTCTCGATCAGTCGATCCGCACCGTTCATTGACACTGCGTTCCGCGCGCGTGGATATTCTGATTGGTATTGGGCCGATGCCGCTGATGTGATCAGTAGGCGGAAAATCGCGCTTGATGTAAATGTGCAAAAGCGCTTTACCTGCCCATGTATTTTGAAGAGGCGTACCGGAATCGCGGAATCAGACCTTTCTCGCTGATGAAACCGCAGATAGCGTCTCTGCGCAGCTGCATTCCGGCTGCGTCCCCGAGTCCAATGAAGGCAACTGGATGAGGGCTTGCCCCGCCATCGTGCGGGGCTTTTTCGTGGCCATTGGTACTGCGCGGGCAGCCGATTGACGCACCCGCACACCGCACTGTTGGCTCTCCCTCATGCCCCATAAGGATGCGGTCGCGACCACCGTTTCTAGCCCTTTTTAGTCAGAGAGTAAGCATTGCGCCTCGAAATAGGTTGTGCTGTGATTCGCACTCAACCGGAGTGCTGCTATGTTCGATAATGAAGAGATCGGTATCCCCTGCCCCGAATGCGGCCATGAGACCAGTAAGCCCGTCGCTTGGGTGAAAGCGAACGACGAACTCCCTTGCAGGAGATGTGGGACTGCCATCGTGTTGGAGAATGAAAAGCACTTGCTCACGATCGAGCAAGTCGCTCAGAACATGACGAAACTCAGACGATCGCTTGCAAAGTTTCGCAGGAATGCTCGTGGTGCGCGTTGGCACCGATGACATCCATCCGCCGCAAAAGAAATCCCTCCCCGAATGCGCTTCGAGGAAGGACTAGCATCCGTGTGAACCGTCGCTAGAAATTGAAATAGATCGTCACGCCCGGCCGCCGATGGTAGCGGTGATAGTCTCGATAGCTATAGTGCCTGTAATGGCGGGGATAGCACCTGCCGTAGTAGCGGCAGGAACGCGAAGCGTAGCGTCTGTTCCAGTGGCGCTGCGTGCGCCAATGGCGATGGCGGCGGTGATTGACCTGCTCGACAGCGTCGGTCTTCACCTGCTCCGGCGCAGGCACGAATATCGGTGCGGCGCTTGCCGGAAGGGAAAAAGGCGCAGTCAGGACTAAGGCTGTGAGGGCGGATAAGAGCTTTTTCATCATCGACTCCTTCTCGCTGCCTATGAGCTTGGGCCATCATGCCTGAACCGCTGATGAACGAGCCTTACTCAAGAAAATTCACTATCAAGGAAATATATCCCCGAAGTCCGCACGATTAATCGGGAAATCGTCCGACATTGAGTCGGACTAAAGTCCAAGGAGTGGAACCGCTTGCTTATTTCCCCGTTGAGTGACGAGTTCAACGAGAGGAAATGCTATGAAGAAGCTCGTATTTATTACTGCGACTGTCGCGCTCATCGCCAGCGGTGCTGTCGCGCAGCAAGCCGACGGTACCAACGCGGCAACCGGCATGGTCGGCGGTGCCGCCACCGGCGCCATTCTCGGCGGCCCGATCGGGGCCGGGGTCGGCGCGGTGGTTGGCGCCACGCTCGGCGGCGCACTCACGCCGCCTCCCCCCGAAGTGGTCACTTATGTTCAGCAGCAGCCGGCACCGCCATCGGTCGTCGTTCAGCAGCCGATCGCGGTCGGCAAGCCTGTTCCCGAAACGGTTATGCTGACGCCGGTCCCGCAGAATCCGACCTATGCATATGCGGTGGTCAATGAGCAGCGTGTCATCGTAGAGCCGAAATCGCGCACGGTCGTTCAGGTCATCAACTGACCTGACGGCGGTAAGAGCGGCCCTCGCAGGCTCGGTTTAAGGCCCCAGGCCGGCCCCGCGTTTATCGCCGGCCTGGAACTTACCCGCGGCGTGGCCGTTCACTCGTGAAGAAAGGAGTTGATCGATGAATCAGATTATCTACCTCGTCGGCCTCGTTGTGATCGTGATAGCGATCTTGTCGTTCTTCGGCTTGAGCTGAACTGAGAAGATCGTTCCATGGCGCGGCCAGCCGATCCCGGCTTTTCGCAGCTTCACCAGGGATTCCCGCGGATTTATTCGCAGCGGCGTACCGGAAACCGAGATTCAGACCTTCCCACCCGTTCGGCTCAGAGATAGCGTCCGCGTCGTAGCTGCATTGGAGCTACATCTTTCCCCGCATTTCGTTTGCCAAGCGGATGCGTGCCTGCCCCGCCATCGAGCGGGGCTTTTTTATCGCCGTAACTCCACGTCCCGCCGCGGCTTCGATGCGTGCGCGGTTTGCGGCGGATGCGGCCGTAGACGCAGACAAATCACTGATCTGCCGGACTTTGGTCCCTGGGTCATAAGGCTCTTGGCCGGCCAAAGGTCCGATACGCTGGACTGCCGGCTGCGATATTGTTCGCATGGAAGGCTGCAACTAATCCATCGGCGATTGTTGCAGAGAGATCGGGAGGTCCAAAGCCAGCCGCCGCTGGACGGCGGACCCCGCGAGTGGCCCCAGAGCGGTGTCCCAGTAGTCCCTTCGGGCAGCGTCGCTCTGGGGCTTTCCCCAGGCGCCGGGTCGTGCCTGCAACCCGCCCGCCGTCACGGTACATTTCACCAAAGTAACGTATCGTTACTATATATCGATGCTCAACCGTCAGTAAGATCAGGAACAAATTGGACGATTAGTCGTTCTATCATCGTATATCAAGGGAGTACGATAGATGAACGCCAAGATCTTTATTGTTACCGCGGTCGCAACGGGCATCTTTGCCGCGCCCGCTATTGCAAACGACACCAACCAAGGCGCGGTGACGGGTGCCGCTGGCGGAGCCGTTACCGGCGCTATTGTTGGCGGTCCCGTCGGCGCTGCCATCGGTGGCGCGGTCGGCCTCGTCGCCGGCGCGGTTATCGCTCCTCCGCCGCAGCAGGTCGTAACCTATGTGCGACAGCAGCCGGTTCCCGCCGATACCGTTGTGCTGCAGGAGCGGATCGCCGTCGGTCGTCCGCTACCGCGGACCGTGGCTCTGACGCCCGTTCCAGAGAACCCCTCCTACGCGTTCGCCGTGGTCAACAACCAACGCGTGATCGTCGACCCAAGAACCTACACGGTCGTCCAGGTCGTTCAGTAAGAGGCATTGGAGCGGGATGAGTAAAGTCTATGCGCTTTTCAACCGCATCCCGCTCACACTTATAGATCATGTTCATGATCCTGGTCGACACGGCCTGAAATCATCGTGATCCAGAGCATTTCCGCGCTTCTTCGGTGCGCGGAAATGCTCACGCTCTCGTTTCCGCGCATTTCGAGATGGTGTGGCACATACACATCGCTTTTCAGCAAAAACTGATTCGTGTAAAATTGCTGCTTCCTTCCGAATCGGAATCGCCCTCTATCGAGGGGAACCAAGGAATCATCCCGCCGTTTCCCCATAGGTTCGCTTCCGGAGGGCTGCCACCATGTTTACCGCTTTGTTGATTGCCTCACTCGCGGCGCCTTCGAGTCTCGTCTCGGCCACCGCGACGGTCGATGATCTCCAGTCCGACTTCGAAACTGCCGTGGCCTGCCGGCAGATAGACGGCAGGAACGTATGGAAGGGTGAACTGGCCTATTACATCCAGTCCTATGTCTACGAAGGCGATGCAGCCGCTTCGGCTGACCGCGCCGACATGGCTGATGCCGTGCTGCCGGAGGACAACGAACCGGAGACGGTCAAGGAATTCGAAGAGGCCTGCTCACTTGCCGGGTCGACCGGACACGCACGAAGGTGACCGTTTTGGCGCAAGTCGATTGCCCCTCTCGATCACTACAGCGGCCGTTGAGGAAAACAAGCCGCGGGGGCTATCCGAATTTCAACAGACCTCAGCCTGATGCGTCCGGTGTAACACCTGCGCCACGTGCACTGCGCATTTTCAATGCGCTCGTCCGGTATTCGCGGCGATAGGCGCGCGAAAAGGCGGAGAGACTGTCGAATCCGCAACGCAGGGCGATGTCACGCATCGGAATTCCGGTATCACGTACAAGCCGGTGGGCGACCTGCAGCCTGAGGCGCAGGTAATAGGCGCCGGGGCTCGTCGAGAGGCCTTTGGCGAAGAGCGTTTCGAGCTTGCGCTGCGAGACGGAAAGCCGGCGCGCCAGCGCCGCGACGGTCATCGGACGCTCGAGCGTGCGCTCCATGAGCCTGATGGCCGCGGCAAGCTCCGGGTCGCGTGCCTCTATGCGGCCGAGCGAGACGAAAGGCTGGACATCCGTCGGGCCGTGCATCTGGTCGTAGACGAAAATGCTCGCAACATCGAGCGCCAGTGCAGGCCCGAGCCTCTCCGCGACGAGATGCAGCATCATGTCGAAGGTCGGCGACGCGCCGCCTGAGGTCCAGTATTTTCCGTCGATCACGAAACGGTCGCCGATCACCTCCAATTCCGGAAAAGCCTGGCTGAAATCTTCGAGCTCCTCCCAATGGGCCGTAGCCTTGCGGCCATTGATGAGCCCGGAACGGCCGAGCAGCCAGCACCCGGATTCGACGCCTGCGACGATGTCGAAATGTCGCGCACATTCCTGCAGGGTCGCGAGAAAGCGCTTGCCGGCGTGCCTGTGAAGATTGAACCCGCCGATGATGAGAAGAAGATCTCCCACGACGGGCAAGGTGAAACTTCCGTCCACGGCAATCGGCACGCCGCAGGTCAGCATCACCGCCTGGCCGTCGGCGGACAGAAGCCGCCAGCGGAAGACCTCGTGCCCCGCCACTCGATTTGCCGCGCGCATCGGATCGAGGACCGAGGCAAAGGACATGATCGACGATTCGGGCAGGACGACCACCACGACTTCAATCGGCGATTGTGCAGAACGGTTCGCAATCATGCGCATAACGTCAAATTTTATGCGCAGTATGTCAAATGGGAAACGAGCGTTAGGGCATTATCGACCGGCAATCGATCTCTTCGCGGGCATTTGCAGGCCCGCTCGGAGATGATGTTCCCCTTTTTCCGCTACTTTCGGAAGGGCCGGCCGGACGAACCGCCGGCCCTCTTTCTTTCCCCTGGAACGGGCGGTTCGAGGGCGTTGTTTTTCGCAGACTCGCTCCCGATATGTTGCTAATCTCTGCCGCAACAACAGGAGGCATCTGTGATGATCAGAAATGTGCTTGTTGCAGTCTTCGGGGCTTCGCTGCTCGGGGGAGCGGCCCATGCAGCCGATTTGGCACAGGCACCGGAGCCGGCGCCGACGGTCGAGGCGGTATCCAGCTTCGTATGGACGGGCGGTTATCTCGGCCTGCAGGGCGGGGGTGGCTGGTTGAACAGCGACCTCAGCGTCCCGGGCGACAGCGCCTCCGAAAAATTCAGCGGCGGCCTCTTCGGCGCCTTCGCCGGCTACAACTATCAGCATGGCGACTGGGTCGTCGGCGTCGAGGGCGATGTCAGCTACAACTGGAACGATGAGACCGTCACCGTCTTCGGGTCCAACACCGAAACCGGGACGGATGTTTCCGGATCCGTGCGCGCCCGCCTCGGCTACACCGTAAACGACCGGACGCTGATTTACGGCACAGGCGGTTGGGCTGTAACGCGCGGCTTCGTCGATGTCGCCGGCGCGTCCAAGGAAAAGGAAACCTTCAACGGCTGGACCATCGGCGCAGGCGTCGACTACGGCTTCACCGACAGCGTCTTCGGACGCGCGGAATATCGTTACAACGATTTCGGAGACAAGGATGTGGGCGGCGTCGATGTCGACCTCGACCAACACCAGTTTACCGTCGGCGTCGGCGTGAAATTCTGATCGCCGCAGGAGTTTCGATCAATGACCCGGCAATCGCCGGGTTTTTTCTGAAGGCATATCGGCTCCGCCATGAGGACGCAGCAGGCATCAGGAGACGGGTTGCGGAACCGGGACGGGATGTAACCGCGCACGCCGAAACATACGGGGAGGAAGGATGGGACGATTTCTGGAGTTCTTGGGCGGTGCGATCGTCATCGGAACGCTGGTTTTGCTGGCGATGACACTGGTTCCCTCTCCCGACGTGAGAACCCTCGTCGCCGTCCTCCCCTGGGCCTTTCCGGCGATTGCCGGCGGCCTCCTCCTCGTCGCCTTCGGCGCGATGCTCGACCACCTTGCCGCCATACGCTCGGCGGCAGACCGGCAGGCCGATATTTTCCAGCAATTGCTCGAGCGGCGAAACACAGCGAAGAAGGAGTGAGGCTCGCCCTCGACCGTCACTCTTCGACGATCAGCACCTCGAACGTTATGCAAACGGCGTCAACGCCGTAGGCTATCTCACCCTCGAAAATGGTGCATTCCGTATCGACGATCGCGATGTCGAGCTTCGCTTTGGCCTGTCCGCTCCGCTCGGGTGAAAGCGTCCCCTTGCGAATGAGCAATTCCGAAGCGGCCGATTCCATGACCTGGCCGTCGGCGAACGTGCAGCCGACGAGGCTGCCGATGCCGTGCAACGTCGCCCGTTCGATTCCGTGCTCGGCTGCCGTGCGCTCGATCGCCGAATGGATCGGTTCGTTCGGCTTCAACCGGCAGAGAACGGCGCGCCGCGGAGTGATGGCCGGTGCGGCGGCATGAGGCACAGGCGTGAACAGACGGAATCGGGTCTCGCTGTCCTCCAGCTGATCCATGATGGCGCCCGACAGTATCCAGGCTTCCGCCTCCACCGGTTCGGCGAATTGCGAATCCTTCGGCATCACGTGCCCGGCCGCGCGGAAACCGTCCTCGTGCCGCCAGACACCATGGCCGTGCAGGAACGGCTCCCCGTCGCGCCGGCCGAATGTCATGACCAGATCTTCGATGGGCGCGTGGCCATTAGGCGCATGTATGTCGCTGTACCAGGCGGCATGAAGACCGTCATGCGAGAGAGTCGGTGCGACATAGGCAAGCGGCGCAAACGCACCGCCCCTGACCTCTACGATCGCGCTGTCGCAGCCTTTTTCAGCGAGCGCCTCGTGGACGGCTTCGAGCACGCTCCGGCCCGGTTTGAAGGTCAATCGCGTCTTCTCGGCGTGGCACCCGAGAGAGATCACCCTCGGCGTGAACGGCACGCCGGGTTGGCGGAGGCTCCGCATCATCGTCCTTTCAAAGCCAGACCGGCGTTGACGAATCCTCCATCGACCGCCAGCACCTGGCCGTTGATATAGCTCGCCTCCTCCGAGATCAGGAACGCCGCGCTGGCCGCGATTTCGCCCGAAGAACCGTAGCGGCGCTGGGGGATGCGCTCGTGCCATTGCGCACGCACGTCATCCGTATGGACGGCACGCGACAAAGGCGTGTCGATGGCACCGGGAGCGATGGCATTGACGCGAATTCCATCCTGTCCGAGCTCGGTCGCGAGAATGTAGGTGAGCAGATTGACCGCGCCTTTGGAGGCGCCGTAGGCGGCGCGTCCCTTGTTGCCGACAAGACCCGATACGGAGGAGATGTTGACGATTGCACCGGGCGTGGCCGTCGCCAGCCAATGACGCGCCGCCTCACGGCAGACGATGAACGTGCCGGTCAGATTGACGTCCAGAATGCGGCGGAAATCGTCGACGCTGGTCTCGACGGCAGGCCTGTCGATCGCGATGCCCGCCGAATTGATGACCGCCCGCAGCGGTGCCCTCGCCGCCGCGGTCTCGATGGCCGATGCGACCTCCTTTTCATCCGTGACGCTGCAGGCGATTGCCTGCGCGGGATCGATCGGGATCGCGCGACATGCGTCCGCCAGCGCATCGGCATTGCGATCCACCAGATAGACCCTCCAGCCGCGATCGTTGAGAAGTCTCGCTATTTCGAGGCCGATACCGGATGCTCCTCCCGTGACGAGTACGGATTTCATTCCATCGCTCATGGGGCAGCACTCCTGCGGTCCCCGATGCCAACGGAACCGATGTCCAGTTCGCCGCGCCGTTCGAGTTCCTCGCGGATCAGCTTCTTGGTGATCTTGCCATAGGCCGATTTTGGCATTTCGGACCAGAACACGATCTTCTTCGGAAGCTTGTAGCGGGCAATCTTCCCGTCCAGCCATTCCCTCAGAGCCGCCGCGTCGACCGACGCAGCGTCACGTGCGACGCAAACCGCGATGCCGACCTCTCCCCAGACCGGATCGGGAACGCCGACGATCGCCGCCTCGCTGATATCCGGATGCATCAGGAGCTTTTCCTCGATCTCGCGCGGATAGACGTTGGACCCGCCCGAAATGAACATGTCGGAGGCGCGGCCGGTGATGTAAAGGAAGCCTTGCGCATCGACATGGCCAAGGTCGCCGGTACGAAACCAGCCGTTGCGAAACGCTTTGGCGTTGGCCTCGGGGTTCCGATAATAGCCGGCAAAAACCGCCGGGCCGATCACGCAGATCTCGCCGGTCGCGCCCGCCGGGACTTCGTTGCCGTCGTCGTCCTGGATCTGCAGCTGCATGCCCGTCCGCTCGAAACCGCAGGTGCCGATACGCGCATCCGGGCCGTCCTCCGCGCTGTGGAAGGCGGGAGGCAGGACGGTGATCGCTCCCGTCACTTCGCCGAGCCCGAAATACTGCACCAGGACGGCGCCGAGCTTTTCCAGCGCCTTTTTCTGATCGGCACGGTACATCGGCGCACCGGCATAGATGACATAGCGCAGCGACGAGTGGTCGTACCGGTCGACGGACGGATCCTCGATGAGCAGCTTTACGATAGTCGGTACGGCGAAGAGGTTGTTGACCCTCCATTTTTCGACGAGGGCCCAGAACTGCGGTATGTCGAGCTTCTCGGACGGCAAAAGGATCGTGGTTGCGCCCCGTGCGACCTGGCACAGCTGATGGATCCCGGCGCCGTGCGACAGCGGCGCAACGACGATCGACCGGTCGCGATGGGTCGTAGCCGGAAAGAGATCGCCGATATGATTATTGATGACGAAGGCCATTTGCCCGTGCGTCAGCACGGCAGCCTTGGGGCGGCCGGTGGTGCCGGACGTATAGAAATACCAGCATGGATCATCGCGATCGACGGCAGCGGGCGAAATCGACTTTCCAAGATTGCGCGCAACGATCGCGTCATAGTCTTCGCCGACCCGTGACGCGCCGATCGGGATGCATGATCCGATCTGCTCGCCCGCAGCTCGACATGCTTCGGCATGGGCCTCGAAGGCGGCCTGGAATATCACCAGCCTGGCACCGCTCGATTCGGCCAGATAGGCGACCTCCTCCGGCAGCTGCCGGAAATTCGTGGGAACCCAGACCGCACCTGCTCTGAACGCCGCAAACATGGACTCGAACATCTGGTTGCAGTTGGCGGAGTGGACGAGAATCCGGTCTCCTTTGCGCACGCCGAACTCATGGACGAGCGCATATGCCATGGCGTCGACCCGCGCCTCCAGCTCGTTCCAGCGCCACCGGTGATCGCCGTGAACGAGGGCGATCTCGTCCGGATTGCGTCTCGCTGCCTGCGAAAGGAAATTGCCGAGGTTCATGACTCGCGTCGAAACGGGGGTGACGCCGCCCTGCGGTTCGTTGCTCGTCATTTCGCCCGTTCCAGGATGGAGACATAGTTTGCGACGGCAGCGCCGCCCATGTTGAAGATGCCGGCGAGACCGGCGCCGGGGATCTGCATTTCACCCGCCTCCTCCATAAGCTGCATGGCGGAAATGACATGCATCGAGACCCCCGTCGCGCCGATCGGATGACCCTTGGATTTCAAGCCGCCGGAGGGGTTGACCGGCAGGCTTCCGCTCCTGGTGGTGGTTCCGTCGCGGATCGCACGGTAGCCTTCGCCGGGTGCGGTCAGTCCCATCGCCTCGTATTCGATCATCTCGGCTATGGTGAAGCAGTCATGCGTCTCGACGAAGGAGAGATCGTCCAGCGTGGCGCCGGCCATGGAAAGTGCCGCTTTCCAGGCCCGCCGTGGCCCGTCGAATTCCAGCATGTCCCGGCGGCTGAGCGCAAACACGTCGTTGACGTGGCTGCGGGCCCGGAAGGCGATTGCCCGCTGCAGCGTCGCAGCCGTGTCCGCGTCGGCGAGCACGAGGGCGGCCGCCCCGTCCGAGACGAGCGAGCAGTCGGTGCGGCGCAAGGGGGCCGCGACGATCGGATTCTTTTCCGAAACGGTATTGCAGAACGCAAAACCGAAATCCCTTCGCATATGCGCGTAAGGGTTGGCTACGCCGTTTTCGTGGTTCTTGGCCGCGATCATCGCAAGTTCCTCGGAACGGTCGCCGTAACGCTGGAAGTAATGCTGTGCTATGCGGCCGAAGACGCCGGCAAAGCCCCCTTCCACGTCGCCTTCCTCTTTCCGGTAGCTGCCGCCCAGAAGGATATCGCCGACTGCTGCCGTCGGAACGGCGGTCATCTTCTCGGCACCGATGACGAGCGCGATGCGGCCGCGGCCGGCCTCGATGAAGTCCATCGCCGTATAGATCGCCGCCGAGCCTGTCGCGCACGCATTTTCAAGCCGCACGGACGGGACGTGAGCAAGCGCCTCGTCGGTCATGCCGACAAGTGCGGCCTGAAACTCCTGCTTGGAGAAGCCGCCATTCATGACTCCGACAAAGATGCCGTCGACATCCGAGGCGGCAAGACCGGCATGGGCAAGTGCCGGCGCCGCGACCGCGGCCATCAGCGCCTCTGTGTCCGCGTAGTCGGTCTTGCCGAACTGGGAGTGGGCCCAGCCTACGATCTGCGCCTTGGTCATCTGGACAATCTCCTTTTGAGAGGTCTTGCAATGGAGGCTATGTGTCGCGTCCCGCGGTCACGGAACTGCTCGGCGAGCTTGCTCTCGATGCGTGAAGCTTCCTGCCTGAGAAGAGCTGCCAATTCGCTCTGCCGCGGCTCCTGCATGCGGCTGTCGATGGCGGCAATGCTGATGGCCCCGGCGACGCCGCCGCCGGGATAGCGGATTGCGACGCCCACACCCCAGGAGTTGGTGAGGATAAGGCCGGGATTGACCGCATAGCCCTGAGCGCGGGCAAGCTCGACGCGGCGGCGCAGTTCGTCCGGCCCGAGCATCGGAAACTGCTCCTCGAGCACGGCGGCATTCTGGTCCAGAACGGACGAAACCTCCTCGTCGGGAAGAGCCGCAAGCATGGCCAGAGAGCCGGCGCCGACGCCCAGCGGGTGCACGAAGCCCGCCTGGAGTGCGTGGGTGCGGATCGGAAAGCTCCCCTCCTCCCGGTGGAGACAGACCGACGACGCTCCGCGGCGTACGGAGAGAAAGCAGGAGTCGCTGGTCTTCTGCGCCAGGCGATGCAGGCTTTCCGTCGACAGGCGCAGGAGCCCGTGCCGGCTCGATGCGAGGGTGCCGAGCACATACGCTTCTTCACCGACATAGTAGCGCCGATCGCGGTCGTCCTGCTCCAGGAGGCCGGCCCTGATCAGGGCAAGCAGGAGGCGGCGAACCGTTGGTTTGTTGAGGCCGCTCTGCTCCACGACGGCGCTCAGAGACATGCCGTCCATCTGGCGGCCGACCAGCGACAGGAGCTTGGCCGCACGATCGACGCTTTGCGAACCGGTCATGTCCCTGTCGGCCGCATCGCCCATGTTTCAGTGTACCCCCATGATCGTGCAGCTCTGGCCGCCATCGACCGGCAGACAAACGCCGGTAATGAATTTCGCTTCGTCGGAGGCAAGGAAAAGCGCTGCATTGGCGACATCCCAGGCATCGCCCATGCGCCCGCCCGGAAGCGCCGCGTTGCGGGCTGCCACCATTTCCTCGGCGGAGGCGTATTGCGAGGAGATCTGCTTGTAGATCAGGGGCGTGTCGATCAAGCCGGGGACGACACAGTTCGCGCGGATTCCGTGCGGCGCATATTGAGCCGCGATCGCGACCGTCGCCTGGTTGACCGCCGCCTTCGTCGCGTAATAGGCGAAGTAGGGATAGCCGGTCCACCGGATGCCTGCGAGCGACGAGATGTTGACGACGGCGCCACCGCCGGCTTCGATCATGTGCGGGATGACAGCCTTGGCGGTGCGGAACACCGAGCCGAGATTGAGATCCACGGATTGCTGGAACTGTGCTTCCGACAACTCGACCGGTCCACCCATATGCGTGACGCCGACATTGTTGTGCAGAATGGAAATGGTGCCGAATGCCTGCCGTGCGGCCGCCACCGCCGCTTCGACAGATGCGAGAGCGGTGACGTCTGCGGCGACGGCTAGGGCCTGGCCGCCTTCCGCCGCGATGATTGCCGCCGTTTCCTCGGCTGCCTCCCTGTCGACGTCGACACAGACGACCTTGGCGCCCTCACGCGCATAAAGCACGGCGGCAGCCTTGCCATTGCCCCAGCCGGGGCCGGAGGAACCCGCACCGAAGACGATTGCCGATTTTCCCTTGAGACGGTCTGTCACTTCGAAACCTCGGAAGGCGCCACGCGCTCGTGGAAGAACGCGCCGCGTCGCTGCATCGGTCGGCGAACGGCCGGGTGAACGGCCGCCCGCCTCGTCGTGCTCAGGTGGTCAGCCGAGGCTGGTGCCTACGGCCTTTTCGAGGATGGCCCAGGCGTCGTCGCCGAATTTTCCCTTCCATTCGGCGTAGAAACCCGCCGATCTCAGCGTCTCCCGGAAAGCTGCCTTGTCCGGGTCGGTGAACGTCATGCCGCTCTGGGTGAGCTGCTCGCGTACCGTGTCGTTCACCTTGGCGGTATCGGTGCGCTGGGCGATGGCCGACTCGTTGAGATGTTTGGCCGCAATCACCCTTATGTCTTCCGGCAGGGTTTCCCAGGCCTGCTTGTTCGCCAGCATCCAGAAACCGTCCCACATATGGTTGGTCATGGCGCAATGTTTCTGCACCTCGTAGAGCTTGGCGGTCGAGGCGATTGCCAGCGGGTTTTCCTGGCCATCGACGGTGCCGGTGCTGAGCGCCGTGTAGACTTCCGCGAAATTGATCGTGGTCGGTGCAGCCCCGAAGGCGGTGAACATGGATTGCCAGAGCGGGCTCGGCGGAACGCGGATCTTGAACCCCTTGAGGTCCTCCGGCGTGTTGATCGGCTTGGTCGAACTGGTGATCTGGCGAAAGCCGTTGTCCCAGATCTTCTCCATGGGCACGAGGCCCTTCTTTTCGATCTCACCGCGCGCATAGGCGCCCAGCTCTCCGTCCATCGCCTTCCAGACCGTGTCGTAGTCGGGGAAGGCGAAGCCGATGCCGCTGATGGCAGCGTTGGGCACCAGGGTCGAGAGAATCAGCGGCGAGAGCGAGAAGAACTCGGTTGCGCCGTTGCGAAGCTGCGAAAGCGTTTCGGTGTCGTTGCCGAGCTGACTGCTCGGGAAGATGTTGATCTTCAGGCGGCCGCCCGTCTCCTCCAGGATCTTGTCGGCGGCTTCCTTCAGGCGAATGTTGAGCGGATGGGTGACCGGCAGGTTGTTTGCCAGCTTATAGGTGAAGTCCGCGGCATGGGCCCTGGTGCGGATCGAAGCCCCAAGCGCAACTGCTCCAGTACCGAGCAGCATCGTTCTACGGGTTATTTTCATCGCTCTGTTCTCCTCCTGATCGTCGATGATGAATATGGGATGGCGGGCTCACAGCAATGCGAGCGAGAACCAGGGCACGGCGGCGATCAACAAGAGGCCAAGCACCATCGCGCCGATATAGGGCCAGATCGCTCCCATGGCTTCGTCGGGCGAAACGTTGCCGATCTTGCAGGCGATGTAGAAGCCGATGCCGATCGGCGGTGCCATCAGTCCGACGTTCATCGCGGTGACGATGACCATGGAATAGTGGACGTCATGGATCCCCATCGCACGCGCGATCGGAAACATGATCGGCGCCAGGAGCACGATCGCAGGGAGGCCTTCGAGCACGCAGCCGAGCAGCATGAACAGGGCGATCGAGACCAGCATGAAGGTGAACCATCCACCCGGCAGGCCGCTCATCATATCGGTGAGCTCGAAGGCGAACCCGGTCTGGGTGAGCGCCCAGGCCATCGCCGCGGCGGTACCGAGGATCAGGAGGATCGCACCGCTCATCGCGGCGGTCTCGACCAGCATCCTGTAGGTCCGGCGCATGCCGATGCCGCCATAAAGGACAGTGCCGATGATGAAGGCGTAGACGACCGCGATGGTGGAGACCTCAGTCGCGGTCGCCGCGCCGCTCGCGACCGCGCTGCGGATGATGAACGGCAGTACCAGGGCCGGCGCCGCGATCAGCGCCGTGCCGCCGATGTGTTTCAGCGACGGGCGCACGACGCCGTCGACATTTTCTCGGGCGGCCTTGATGCGTGCAAGCGCGGCAAGCGCGACCAGCAACACGAGAGCGATGGCAAAACCGCTGGTAAACAGAGCGGCGATCGAAACGCCGGCCACCGAGCCGAGAACGATCAGCACGATGCTCGGCGGTACGGTGTCGGCCATGGCGGCCCCGGTCGCGAGCAGCGCTATCATCTCCTTCGGCTTGTGACCCCGGCGCTTCATTTCCGGAAACAGCGCCGGGGCAACCGTCGCCATGTCCGAGACTTTCGACCCGGAAATGCCGGACACGAGAAAGAGCGAGCCCAACAGAACGTAGGACATGCCGGCCTTGACGTGGCCGAGCATGGAGGCGAGGAAATCTACGATCGCTTTGCCCATTCCGGTCGCGTCCAGAATGCAGCCGAGAAGCACGAAGACCGGGACCGACAGCAGAATGAGGCTGGACATCCCCTCGTCCATGCGGCCGATCATGACGACCAGCGGCATCGACGTCGTGAAGGCGAGAAACAGAAGCGTCGCGATGCCGAAGCAGAAGGCGATCGGAACGCCCATCGCGAGGCAGATGGCAGCACCGCCGACGAGAAAGATCAGAATGTTGCCGTTGCCGAACGAGCTGAGTGCAGGCGTCAGCAACCAGAGCACCAAAGCGACCGCGAGCACGACTGCCACGGCCAGCACCACGTCGAACGGCTTGGCGGTTCTGATCAGTTGAGCGACGGCCAGCAGCACCATCAGGACCATGCCGACTGCAATGGCCGCGGCACGATAGCCCGCCGGGATGTTCAAGGCCGACGAAGTGATGTCCATTTCGCCAGCGGCATAGGTGTAAGCTGCCGGCAGCAGGACGAGAAGGAACGCCATGATAGCGACCATGCCGAGCGTTTCGGTGAACTGCCGGGCCCTTTCGCCGAGGGCATTGAGAAGAATGGTCAGCCGCAGATGCTCGCAACGGTCGATCGCAATCGCCGAACCGAGCATGGCCAGCCACAGGAAGGCGATGGATGCGGCTTCATCGATCCAGACGATCGGTCTCGACAGGCCGTAGCGAAAGGCTACGCCGGAGAGCAGCATGGCGATGATCGCCACAAGCAGAGCGGCGGACAGCGCTTCGACGGGGCGCATCAGCCGCGAACCCGGCCGGGCCTCCATCGTCTCGGCGAGCACGGCGAATTCGGACACGCCCTCCGTCGTGGTGGTCATCGGCTTCCTCCCTTACGAACCGTTCGATCGCCTTGCGCGCCAGCCGCGCGAATCGCGGCGGGATGAACGACGTCAAAGCTCCTCCCGGAGGTGTCGTCCGAAGAAAATGGATGCATCGGATCGACATTCCAGATCGTCCGTCGCCCTCCAAAGCAAACGTTCGATCAGGTCCATTTTGTAGGTGAAAGGAAACCATCAAGCAACACGCTGAACTAAACCGTTGAATATGAGATATATTCCTCGTGCAGCGAGGTCCATAATGTGAACCTCATCGTGCCGTCGCGGAACAAGCGTAAGCCCCGTGGTCGCCTGGTGCGAATCGCCTCGCCACCGCATTTGCACGGATCGAGCACCCGCGTGTGGAGCCCTGCCGCGGGTCCCCTTCGCCCGGTTTGCGGCGGACGAAGGCCGTCCCTGTCCTCGTCATTCCCAGACGGCACCGGGAAAGGCGTTCAGCGGTATCTTGAGGTAGCGGCGGCCATTATCCTCTGCGACCGGCAGTTCTCCGCCGCGAATATTGACCTGCAGGGCATGCAGAATCAGCTTGGGCATCGGTAAGGTCCTGTCGCGCGCCTCCCGCAGATTGACGAAATCCGCCCGTGTTTTTCCGGCGACATGCGTATTATTGGCTTTCTGTTCCGCCACCGTACTTTCCCACAGAGCTTCACGGCCGCCTGGCCGATAGTCATGTCCGGTGAAGAGGCGGGTCTCGCCCGGAAGGGCAAGAATGGCCTCGATCGAGTTCCACAGGCTCTCGGCGCTGCCGCCGGGAAAATCCGCGCGGGCGGACCCGCTGTCAGGCATGAACAACGTGTCGTGAATGAAGGCCGCATCGCCGATGATATAGCTGATCGACGCCAGCGTATGCCCAGGCGAGTGCAGTACGCGGGCTTCGAGATTCCCGAGTTCGAACATATCGCCGTCGCGAAACAGCCGATCCCATTGCGAACCGTCACAAACGAAATCCGGCCAATTGTAGATCTGTTTCCAGATCTGCTGCACGCTTTTCACGTGCTCGCCGATGGCAGTGGGCGCCCCCGTTCGATCCTTGAGGTAGCGTGCCGCCGAGAAATGATCCGCATGCGGATGGGTGTCCAGTATCCATTCGACACTCAAACCCTGCTTGGCCACATGATCGAGAATGGCGTCGGCGTTCGTCGTCGCGGTGGAACCCGATTTCTGATCGAAGTCGAGCACCGGATCGATGATCGCGCATTTTCCCGTTTCGGGGTCGGCCACGACATACTGAATGCTGCACGTGGCCGCGTCGTAAAAGGCGGCTACATCAGGCCTGTGCATGTGCCCTTCCCTTCTCGGCCGCTACACGAGGGAAGAATATCGCACGTGCCGGATCGAAGTCGTAATCCCGTTCGAACGCAGGAGCGTCGGCAGCCAGTTTCGCGACGGAATCGAGGATGAATTTCACCTTTTCGTCCGAGAGCAGAACGCTGAAATTCAGCCGCGTGAAGCCGGGCTTCTTTATTTCGTCGCCGGCGAGAATGGCTTGGCGCATCTGCTCTGACTGCTGCGCATCGATCGACAGCAGCCTGTGAACATAGGGCCCGGCGCAGGCGCAACCGCCACGGGCCTGAATGCCGAACCGGTCGCTCAGCATGCGAGTAACGAGTTGCTGGTGCATATACCCCCCTTTGCCGTCGCGGATACGGAAGGAAAAAATCGGTAGCCGGTCCAGCGCCGGAAGACCAAGTATCTCCAATTGCGGGACATCCTTCCATGCGGAAAAGGCACGAACCGTAAGCTGGCGATTGCGCCGCGCCATTTCCTCCAATCCGATGGCGTGCTTGACGACAAAGGCGAGGGCCGCCCGGATGTCGCCGACGACGTTCGGTGTCCCCGCCTCTTCGCGCGCTTCGAGGCTGTCGCTGTAGTCGTGCGTCTCCGGCGAGACGAATTTCACCGTTCCGCCGCCCGGCCAGGAGGGTTTGCTCGTGGCCAGACCGTCGCGCCGAACGATCAAAATGCCGGAAGCGCCCGGGCCGCCGATGAACTTGTGCGGCGAGAGAACGATGGCGTCGATCTCCGCAGAACCGCTCGGCGACACCGAAATCGGTACATAGGGTCCGGCACCTGCATAGTCCCAGATCATCTTGGCCCCGGCCGATTTCACCAAGTCGGTAATCGCGGCGACGTCGCTGGTGATTCCCGTGATGTTCGAGGCCGCGGACAATGTACAGATGGTCAGGTCGCAAGATCCGCTTCGCAGAGCCTGATCCAGAAGGAAAAGGTCCGGGCCGCCCTCGGGCGATTCGGTCAGCTCGACGATTTCCGCACCGCTTTCGCGCCAGGGAAGTATGTTGGAGTGGTGCTCATACGGACCGATGATGACCCGCACGGTCTTCCCTGCCGCGATCGCTTCGGTGACGCCGAACAGTTTGACGAGGCGGTTCAGCCCCGAAGTCGCGCCGGATCCGGTAAAGATGACCGCATGCCTCTCGTCCGCTCCGCAGCACTCGGCGATCAACGCCCGCGCCTCCCTTCGCATGCGGGTCATGAACCCGCCGCAGTAGGAAGCCTCGGTATGGCTATTGGCGTAAAATGGCAGGACTTCCTCGAGGATGAAGCGTTCAACCGTTCCAAGCGCCCGTCCGGATGCAACATAGTCGGCATAGATCAGGTTCCTGATGCCGTAGGGGCCTTCGATCCGCGACGTGGCCCCGACCAGATCATCCCGCAGGAAGTTTATAAGATCGCCGCGGTCCAGCCCTCGGCGAAACCGCTCGAGAGGCGTGACGTTATCTTTCGGCTCATGGCGGACAGCTTGCACGATCACCTCCCGAGGCTTGAATGTTGACATCGATTGTATTCTGCCGCACCGTCGAAATGTTCACCTATTTTCTGCAGTTCCTCCCGGATTTTGTGTCACATGATCGAGTCTCAAGCCAAAGTCGATGGATTCGATCTGAAGATTCTCGCGGCTCTGCAAAAGGATTCGAACCTCTCGCAGCGCGAACTGGCGGAGAAGGTAGGGCTGTCGCAAAATGCCTGTTGGCGCCGTCTTCAGCGGCTTCACTCGATCGGAATGATCCGCGGGTCCCATAGCGATATAGATATCGGCGCGTTGGGCCTTGATCTCATCGTGTTCGTGATGATTCGCACCCGACATCACTCCAAGGAGTGGAGCGACGGCTTCAGGGCACATGTCGAGAGACTTCCCGAAGTGATCGACTTTTACCGTATCGGCGGAGAATGGGACTACCTGATCAAAGTCGTCACCAGGGGCATGTCCGGCTATGACGCCTTCTATCAGAAGCTCATCACAAATTTCGACCTCGCCACCGTGACGGGCTTTTTTTCGATGGAAGCGATCATCAACAACCGCCCTGTGGATTTGACACGTCTCCGGTGAGCCTCTCGATCTGCGGACCTTCAGGGCCATTTTCGATCGCTTGCGGCTCGAAACGGCCGCGGTGCGCGTCGTTCACGATTAGCGCCGCGTCGTTCATGGACATTTGAAACCGGCATGCTTGTGGCCTCATGCCGCTCCCGTCCGATCGGATGCGGCGGGACGACAAGAGGGGGAGATCTGCCGTGAGCTACATCATCAGCACCGCCTATGCGGCGGTCCTTCTCAGCGCCGTCTTCGTGATCGTCCGCTGGGGCAATGTCTACTGCCGCGGGCAAACTCCCGTCGGCATATACACCTTCGTGGCGCTGCTGTTCACGGCTGGTCTCGATATGGGCCTGGTCATGCTCCCCCTGACCGAGTTTCCCGCCTATGCGGCCGATAGCGCCTATGGCTTCACCAATCCGCTCGCCATCGAGTTCGGCATGTGGGGACCATTGGTCTGGATGATGTACTTCCTCTCGGCCTTCTATTTCGTGGTGCTCGAACCGCGACTCAAGATCTTCGAGATCGCGGCCGTCAAATGGGTCTACAATCTCACGGTCATCGCGACATGCGCGTTCACTTGCTATCTCTTCCTCACGGCCTTGCCGAGCTATATCGAGGGGATCTCGATGCCGGCGCGCTGGGCTATCGTCGTCGCCGTCATCGCGGCGTCCGTCTATTCCAGCAGCAACGTCAATTTCATGAAGTGGCTGGCGGTCACCTCGACATGGATGTTCGTGACCCTGGCTCTCGCGGCCCTTTTGGCAGCCGCCTTTTTCTACAGCAATACAGGCCTCAGCGGGCTCGTATCGAATGTGGGCCTGCTGTCGGACTATTTTGCCAACTTGAACCGCTTCGTCAGTCCGATCACAGAATATCACGAGTTCTACCTCTTCTGGTGGTTCTCCTGGAGCATCATGATCGGCCAGTTCGTTTCCATGTTCGTCGGAGGGCTGAGGACATGGCGGCTGGCGGTTGCAATGGTCCTCCTGCCTTCGATCCCCTTGGCAGTGTGGTTCGCGGTGCTTTACATCTATTTCCAGCAGCAGATCGTCATTCCGGCCTGGTTGAACTGGTTCATGGTCACGGTCGGCATCATCTTTGTCGTGAATTCGCTCGACTCCCTGATCCGTCTCTACGGCCTCAACCTCGGCTGGACGAAGTCGCGGCTCGGCGCGAGAGCATACTATCCGCTGCACTTCCTTCTTCAGCTCGGCCTGGTAATGGCCTACCAGTTCACGCCGTTCAGGGTCGAATGGGTGGGCGTGATCGTGATCGGCATTTACGCGGCGATCTATGCGCTCATTTTGCGCCACCACGTTCATGTTCGGGCGGCATTGCACGAGGCGCGGAGCGCGGCAGCCTAAGGCCAGGGCACTGCCAGGAGAGATTTGCTCGGCCGTGCTTTCGCGCAACTGCTGGAAGAGCGTCAGGTACCCAGCTGCGGCGACAAGGCGGAGATACTGAAAACTGACGCTGCATTCCCGAATGCCGCGGGTGGCACGATCGGCCGGACGGAACGCAGCCGTCCGGAGCATTCGCGGGAAAACTGTGTGCCGTCCGGTGTCGAGATGCCCGGTTGCGCGGGAACAGGCCTGATTCAAATAAAATTAACCGTGACAGGCATCGGTGACCTTCTTCGTCGATGTTTGCCCCGGTTTGCTCGCATTCAGCTTGCCATGATGGGGGATGGATAAAGCGGGACTCGCCTTTCTGGTGCTCATACTCGTGCTCATCTCTATCGTGATGAGCATACTTGCCGTCGAGCGGGAACCGGAGGCGCCGCCCACCGGGTCGATCATCGCCCCGGCGGTCGGAACCCGTCGTGGCTGCCGGCGGCCCCAAAGAAGCCGAAGGCCATTTGCAGGATAGTTCACTATCCCTCTTGGCTTCCCGGGAGACGTGGATCTGTCAGTTGAAGGTGTGCACTCTGAGTTTCAGGCTGCCGTCTGCCTGTTTCTCAAAGACATGGGTTGCCACCCCAGCCCATGGCTGATCGGCACCTTTGGCGTCTTTGCCCTTGGCCGACCATTTCGCTGTGCCGATCAGCAGGTTGCCCTCGCCTTGCGCCTCGATCAATTCAAGCTTGTGACCCGTCACGCCCATGCCGAAGATTCCGCCAAAGAATTTCTCGACGCCGGCGGGCCCCTTGATCACGTCATGGGTGGCAGGCAAGAAAATAGCGTCGTCCGTGTAGAACGCCGCGATGGATGTCGTCGCTCATTTGGTCCTCTTCTCAGCGGTGGACGTAGTATCATACTGTTGCCGGCTCGTTCGAAACAAACATGGACAAATCGTATCCCCAAAAGGAGCACAGCGTGACCCAGTTATCGGAGGCGGACGTTGCGGCCCGATGGAACGACAATGCCGATCAATGGGCACATGATGTTCGACAGGGTTACGATACCTATCGAGACCTATTCACGCTCCCGGCATTCCTGGCCTTCCTTCCCTCAATCAGCGGCTTGGACGTGATCGACTTCGGCTGCGGCGAAGCTTCCAATACGAGACGGTTCGCCGCAATGGGCGCTCGCATGACTGGCATCGATCTTTCGGAGCAGATGATCCGCCATGCTCGCGCTATTGAAGAGCAGCAGCCGCTCGGCATCCACTACGCGATTAAATCTTACAGCCAGAACACCGGTTTCGAGGATGCCTCCTTCGATGCCGTCGTCTCAACCATGGCATTGATGGACGGGCCGGACTTCCCAGCCGCCATGCGGGAGGCATTCAGGTTGCTGCGCCCCGGAGGGTTTGTCGCCTTCAGCATCCTGCACCCCTGTTTCATTACTCCCGGCTTGCGATGGCAGAAGGAGGGCGACGGGAGGGCGACGGGGCTGGTGGTGTCGCGCTATTTCGACCGAACCGATTTCGTCGAAAAATGGCGCTTTGGCGACCGTCCGAGCAACGATGACGTCGTGCCGTTTGAGGTGCCACGCTTTCCCCGCACTATCGGCGAATATCTCAACGGCGTCGCTGATGCCGGGTTTCGTATCGTCGAAGTCCGCGAGCCGCAGCCGACGGCTGAGGCATGCGAACTCGCACCTCGTTTCATCAGATGGCGCGATCTGGCCGCATTCCTGCTCATGATCCGGGCCGAACGTAGTGCGTGACAGGTCACGCGCCCTTGCAATCGGACGGATTGTTAGAGAGCCCAGCTATCCAGCCATTCTCGTTGCCGTAAACGAACTTCGGCGGGGACCCTGTCAATGCTGGAGAAATCCAGGATGCGTCACAGACGGGATCGAAAGAGGGCCGCTTTGGCGGCACCCCTTTTGAGTGCTTATGCGAAGATGAAGTCTGCCCTCGAGAAACTGGTAGCGGTGATAACGCCGTTCTGATCGTCAACGAGAATTGAAAACTCGCGTCCACCGGAATCAAAGCCCTTCACCAGCACGTCACCGCCAGCGGTATCGTACGCGTAGATCGTACCTGCCGCCCCAGTATTGGAATACAATTTAACCCCAAGCTTCTCGATGACAAACATGTCGAGACCATCCTGAAAGTCCATCACCGAATCCCGATCAGTCAATACCGTCGGCCCTCGAAAGACAAAGCGGTCGGCGTCGGCTCCGCCCCAGAGTACGTCCCTTCCTCCGTCGCCAGAGATTGTGTCTTCGCCAGCGTCTCCATAGAGGGTGTCATTTCCCGCCCCGCCGACCAGGCGATCATGATCGTTGCCGCCACGCAGATCATCGTCGCCGGCGCCGCCTGTCAGAATGTCATCTCCGTCATCCCCGAACGCCCGATCGTTGCCCGCCCCCACGGAAATTCTGTCATTGCCTCTACCGCCATATGCCTCATCGGTTCCCCCTTCCGAATCCAACACATCATCGCCGTCGCCGCCATCCAGGTAATTGTCACCGTTACCGCCATCGACGAAGTCGTTTCCGCTCCCGCCATACATACGGTCGTTCCCCGACTGGCCCTTAAGAGCGTCATCGCCGCCTTCGCCATAGATTATGTCATTGCCTGCGCCGCCGCTGACCGCCTGCTGCGTCAATTTCCCAGTTGCGGGGTTCACGCGGTTATTGAAGCCGTCATTTCCCGCGCCAGCGAAGATGATGTCGTCACCATCACCAGCATCGATATACTCTTCGCCATTGCCACCGTAGATTACATCGTTACCACGGCCACCCAAAAAGTGGTCATGGCCTTCACCGCCATGCAACGTGTCGTTGCCATCTCCACCATCGGCAATGTCGTTTCCTCGTCCGCCAAAGAACGTGTCGTTCCCAGCCCCACCTTTGAATCGATCGTCGCCATCGCCGCCTTCGGCATAGTCATTCCCAGCGCCGCCCTCGATATAGTCGTTCCCATCGCCACCGTAGAGTTTATCGTCGCCGAGACCGCCGTAGAGATAGTCGTTGCCGGCGCCGCCCTCGACATTATCGTGGCCATCGCCACCGTAGAGCTTATCATCGCCCTGCCCGCCGTAGAGATGATCGTCGCCTGCATAACCCCAAATCTCGTTGTTGCCAAAAAGACCCCGGATGATGTCGGCCAAGCTTGTTCCGCGTAAAAGCATTTCATCTCCTTCGGGTGGGCTACGGCAGAGCGCTCTCACGACGTGAGTAAGCATAGCGCTACCTGCCAAGCTTCTAAGGCCTCAAACCGAAAGAGACCATTCGGGCGGATGGACTAGACCACTTGGTTGATATGGCCAGTCCTGATTTGGGGACAGTGTCCTATAGCCGCCGACGAGAGCGCGACGGCTCATGAGTTGATGGCGATGTATGGCTGGGCTCGGCTCGCAATGGCCGAGATCTACACGAAAGAAGCGGAAAAAAGCGC
>NZ_JCAXDX010000014.1:0-105332 GCF_059758575.1 Sinorhizobium sp. GQ132
ACTAGCGGCCGATGCGACCGTCGACGAGCGATTGCGACAGAGGGGCCGGCCGCTCGGCCTTCGTGCTGATGCTGACGGTGGAACCGGTATCGGCCGCCTTGTGGAACGCTTCCATGACCTCCAGCACGTGCAAGGCGAGGTCTCCGTTTGCCCGGTGCGGCCGGCCCGAGCGGATCGCATGTGCCATGTCGGCCACCCCGATCGAGCGGTAGTTGCCGTCGGCATAGGGCTCGCTCGTCGCGGTCTGCTCGAAGGTGCCGCCCTTTTTCAGTAGCTCGATCTGGCCGCCGAAATGGTTCGGATCCGGGACGATCAGCGTGCCCTCGGTTCCATAGAGCTCGAGAGGCACATGCCTGTGGCCCGCCACATCGAAGCTCATGCCGATCTGCACGACGGCTCCATTCTCGAAGGCCATGATGCCGGCGACATGGGTCGGCACGCGGACGGGGATGCGTTCGCCGTTGCGCGCCTCGCTGGTGATGGTCCGCTCCTTCCGTGCCGCCGTCGCAAATCCGGCAACCTTGGCGACGGGGCCAAGGAGGTTGACGAGGTCGGTGATGTAGTAGGGACCCATATCGAGCATCGGCCCGCCGCCGACGTCGTAATAGAAGTCCGGATTGGGATGCCAGCGCTCGTGACCCGGGCACATGAAGGTGGCGGTGCCGCCGACGGGCGTGCCGAGCACGCCGGAATCGACGATTGCGCGTGCCGTCTGATGCGAGCCGCCGAGAAAGGTGTCCGGGGCGGCGCCGATCCGCAGGCCTTTCTCGCGAGCCAGCGCCACCAGCTTGCGTCCGTCAGCGAAGTCGGTGGCGAGCGGCTTTTCGGAATAGGTGTGCTTGCCGGCCTCGAGGACCTGCATGGCGACGGCCACGTGCGCCTTCGGCACGGTCAGGTTGACGATGAGCTCGATCGACGGGTCCGCGAGGAGATCGGCGACGCTGCGGGCCTCGACCTTGAACTCCGCCGCGCGCTCTTCGGCAAGGTTGCGGTTCAGGTCGGCGATGCCGCGGATGTCGAGGATCGGAAAGGCTGCCATCGCCTTCAGATAGGCCGACGAGATGTTGCCGCAGCCGATGATGCCGATACCGAGTTTTTCCATCAGTCTCCTCCCGAAATGGATACATAAGTTCGGCGCAGCGCATCAAAGCGCCGGTGCCGGTCCGGTCGTCCCCCAGGGGGACTCGTAGAGTTCGCAGAGCGCCACGACCGCCGCCCCCTGAGCCCAGGTCTCGTCGGCCGATTCGTCGAAGACGAGTTCGGCCACCGTCGAGATCGAGGGCGGGATCGCGTTCTGAAAGGACCGGCGGATGCTCTCCACGAAAACGGTGCCGAGCGACAGGCTCGAACCGACGATGACGACGCGCGGCGGTCCGAACAGCGTAACTATGTTGGCGACGGCGAGCCCGACCGCTTCTCCGGCCCGCGAGGCGGCCGTGGTCAGCGCTTCGTCCTCGGCCGCGATCAGCATCTGCGCATGCGTCATGCCCCGTCCGAGGCGCACCGCCTCGGCGAACCGCCCGTCCATCGGGTGTTCGCCGAGAATCGCGTTCTCCCCGGCGAGCGTCGAAAGGCGGACGGTACGGCTCTCGCCGACGCCGAGCACAAGATCGCCGAGATTGTGGCTCAGGCCCCCGGCGCCTCGGAAAAGCTGGCCGCCATGCAGCACGCCAAGCCCGAGGGTCTGCTCCAGCGAAACGAGAACCATATCGTCGAGGTCGCGGGCGCGACCGAACCAGTGATGGGCAAGCGTGATGGCGTGCGCGTCGCTCTCGACGATCGTCGGGACGTTGAGCCTGCTCGTCATTTCGCTTGCGAAATCGACGTCCGTTTCCCGGAAGATCGGGCTGGAGCGGACGTGACCGGTGCGGTGTTCGACCACGCCCGGCAGGCCGATGCAGATCGAATCGATGTCGTCGAGCGAAAGGTCGGCGTCGACCACGCAGCGGCGCACGCCGTCCTCGATCAGATCGGCGATGACGGCGATCGGCTGGCGGTCGACCCGGATCGGCAAAGTCAGGTCGGAGAGCACTTCGCCGCGAAAGTTGGTGACGGCGAAAACCATACGATTGGCGGCGATCTTGGCACCGACGACGCGAGCGGCCTCCGGGTCGAGCTCCAGCATGACGCGCGGGCGGCCCCTTGCGGCAGCGTTGCGGATATCGCCCTCGTGCCGGGTCAGGATGAGGCCGTCGTCAAGCAGCGACGCGGTGATCGCGGAAACGGTGGTCGTGGACAGTTCGGTGCGTTCGCTGATCTCGACGCGTGAAATGGGGCCGTGCCGGCGGATCGTATCGAGCACGTTGAAGCGATTTATCGCGCGCATCAGTTCGGGATCGGCGGTCTTCATCGGTCTTCAGTATGCTCGCATGCTGGATTGGTTGGCTGGGCGGGGTGAAATCATTTAGCAGGAATACGAATTAAATAACGGGCAATTAGCGCCTCCTGTCAAGCGGAGCTCCCGAAATATTCGCGAGGGCTGTTGACATTTGCCGGCATCTCCTCTGAATTAATCCGCATTGGGGACAAAATGAAGAGGACGTTTTGGCCCCTTGAAGGAGTTTGGGAGGAGAAAGATGATGATGCTCGAACGCGGGTCGGCGCCTCTGCGCGCCACCAGACTTTCCGCGCTTGCTGCCGTAGCCGGCATGGCGCTTCTCTTCGATGCGAGCCACGCATCCGCCGATACGGTGGTCAGGTGGCTTCATCTGGAGACTGTTCCGGCCTATTTAAAGATGTGGGAGGACATCGCCGCAAAGTACGAATCGGAACATGCGGGCGTCGATATTCAGCTCCAGTTCCTGGAAAACGAGGCATTCAAGGCGAAGCTGCCGACGCTTCTGCAGTCGGATGACGCGCCCCATTTCTTCTATAGCTGGGGTGGCGGCGTGCTGAAGCAGCAATCCGAGACCGGGGCGCTCATGGATCTGACGGAGGCGATGCGCGCCGACGGCGGCGCCTGGGAGAAGAGCTACAATCCCGCTGCGCTCAAGGGCTTCACCTTTGACGACAGAATTTATGCGGTTCCCTTCAAAATGGGAACGATCAGCTTCTTCTATAACAAGGAGCTCTTTCAGAAGGGTGGCGTCAAGGCCGAGGACATCAAGACCTGGGACGATTTCCTCACGGCCGTGAAGACGCTGAAGGAGGCCGGTATTACGCCGATCGCCGGCGGCGGCGGCGACAAGTGGCCGTTGCATTTCTACTGGAGCTACCTGGTCATGCGCAATGGCGGCCAGCAGGTCTTCGAGGATGCCAGGAACAACGAGGGCGAGGGCTTCCTGCATCCGTCGATCATCAAGGCCGGCGAGCAGCTCGCCGAGCTCGGCAAGCTCGAGCCGTTCCAGGGCGGTTATCTCGGCGCGAGCTGGCCGCAGACGCTCGGCCTGTTCGGCGACGGCAAGGCGGCGATGATCCTGAGCTTCGAGACGACCGAAGCCACCCAGCGCGCCAATTCCGGCGACGGCAAGGGCCTCGCGCCAGAGAATATCGGCCGCTTTCCCTTCCCCGCCGTCGAGGGCGGGGCGGGTGCTGCCACCGACACACTGGGCGGTCTCAACGGCTGGGCGGTAACCAAAAATGCTCCGCCTGAAGCGCTGGATTTCCTGCGCTACCTGACCAATGCGGAAAACGAGCGGCTGATGGCGAGCATCGGCATGATCGTCCCGGCGGCGGCAGGGGCCGAGGATGGCGTCACCAACCCGCTGGTGCGGGCTTCGGCCGACCAGCTCGCGGCCTCTACCTGGCACCAGAACTATTTCGACCAGGATCTCGGCCCCTCCGTCGGCCGCGTCGTGAACGACGCTTCGGTCGAAATCGTCTCCGGACAGATGTCCTCGGAAGAGGCGGCCCGGATGATCCAGGACGCCCGCGAACTCGAATGAGTGCGTAAGCGAGGGCGGCGGGAGCTCCCGCTGCCCGGCTTTCCTTCGACCATCCGGAACGAAAGGTGCGAGGACCAGATGACCGACGCGACTGCGACGATCACCGCGGTGCCGGCCACGGCAAGCCGCAAGAAAGTGCGGTACAAGAGCCCGACCGTGCGCGGGCGCCTGCCGGTGCTCATCCTCTTTCTGCCGCCGGCCCTGCTGCTGTTCACGGTCTTCGTCATCCTGCCGATGGGAGAGGCGGCCTGGTACAGCCTCTATCGCTGGAACGGCTACGGAACCCCGACGCAGTTCGTAGGCCTGCGCAATTTCGAGGTGCTGTTCAACAATGCGGCCTTCTCGCGGGCGCTGATCAACAACGGCATCATCATTCTCGTTTCGGCGCTCCTGCAGATTCCGCTCGCCCTCTGGCTTGCTATGATGCTCGCGCACAGGATCGCCGGCGTCGTCGCCTTCCGGCTGATCTTCTTTCTGCCCTACGTGCTGGCGGATGTCGCGGCCGGGCTCATCTGGCGTTTCGTCTATGATGGCGACTACGGGCTAGTGGCCGCGGTCGCCGGCTTCTTCGGCGTCGCCACCCCCTACGTGCTCGCCGACCGCAGCCTTGCCATCTATGCGGTGCTTGCCGTGATCATCTGGAAGTATTTCGGCTTCCACATGATGCTGTTCATCGCCGGCCTGCAGGCGGTCGACAGGAGCGTGCTCGAAGCTGCCGAGATCGACGGAGCGACCGGTTGGCAGAAATTCCGCTACGTGACCCTGCCGCTCCTCGGCTCGACCGTCAGGCTGTCGATCTTCTTCGCCGTCATCGGATCGCTGCAGCTCTTCGACCTCGTCATGCCCCTCACGGGCGGCGGGCCGTCGAACTCGACGCAGACCATGGTGACCTTCCTCTACACCTACGGCGTCACCCGCATGCAGGTGGGGCTCGGAAGCGCGGTCGGCGTGGTCCTCTTCGTCATCTGCGTCACGCTCGCTTTCGGCTACAAACGGATATTCATGCGCCATGACTGACACGACTTCTTCCGTTCGCATGACCGCAGCCACCCGCCTCTATCTCTACGTGTCGCTGTCGCTGGTGGCGATGGTGGTCCTGCTGCCCCTGGTCACCACGGCGCTCGGCGGCTTCAAGTCGCTCGGCGATCTGCGCGTCAATCCGTTCGGCCTGCCTTCCGAATGGCTGTGGTCGAACTATCTCGATATCCTTTTCGGCGACCGCTACTGGCGGCAGATGCTGAACTCGCTGTTCATCGCGGCCATAACGGTGGCGCTGACCGTCATCGTTTCGGCCATGGCCGCCTTCACCTTCGCCCATGTCAGGTTCTTCGGTTCGAACCATTTGCTGAACTATTTCCTGATCGGGCTCATGTTCCCGGCGGCAACGGCGATCCTGCCGCTCTTCATCCGCATCCGCGATCTCGGCCTGCTCGACACCTATTGGGGCGTGATCCTGCCTCAGGTGGCCTTCGGCCTCGGCATGAGCATCCTGCTTTTCCGCAATTATTTCCGGAACCTGCCGGAAGAACTCTTCCAGGCCGCCTTCGTCGACGGCTGCGGCTACATCCGCTTCTTCTGGTACATTTCCCTTCCGCTTTCCCGCCCCATCGTCTCGACGGTCGGCATCATCACCTTCGTGCATAGCTGGAACAGCTACATCCTGCCGCTGATCATGCTGAACACGGAGGCGAAATATCCCTGGCCGCTCGGCATCATGGTCTATCGCGGCGAGTTCGGCACCGATTGGCAGCTCGTGCTCGCCTTCATCACGCTGACGATCCTGCCGACGGTGATCGTCTTCTTTCTCGCCCAGAAGCACATCATCGCAGGCCTGACGGCCGGCGCGGTGAAATCCTGAGCCCTTTCCTGACGCGTCGTTCCAAGGAGAAAGCATATGGCATCGGTCGAACTCAGGGACATCCGCAAGAGCTATGCTGCGCTCGAGGTGGTCCACGGCGTGTCTCTCTCGATCGCGGAGGGCGAATTCATCGCGCTCGTCGGTCCGTCCGGCTGCGGCAAATCCACGTTGCTGCGCATGATCGCCGGATTGGAAGAGATCAGCGACGGCGAGGTGCTGATCGGCGGCAAGGTGGTCAATCCGCTGACGCCGCGCGAGCGCAACATCGCCATGGTCTTCCAGTCCTACGCGCTCTACCCGCACATGTCGGTGGCCGAGAATATGGGCTTCAACCTCAAGCTCTCCGGTCTCCCGCGTCCCGAGATCGACAGAAAGGTCAGCGAGGCGGCGCGCATGCTGGCGCTGACGGAGCTTCTCGATCGCAAGCCGAGCCAGCTTTCCGGCGGCCAGCGCCAGCGCGTCGCCATGGGCCGCGCGATCGTCCGCGACCCGGCCGTCTTCCTGTTCGACGAACCGCTCTCCAATCTCGATGCCAAGCTCCGGGTGCAGATGCGCACCGAGATCAAAGCCTTGCATCAGAAGGTCGCCACCACCTCGATCTACGTGACCCACGACCAGATCGAGGCGATGACGCTCGCCGACCGCATCGTCGTCTTGAACGGCGGCAGGATCGAGCAGGTGGGCACGCCGCTGGAGCTCTATCGCACGCCCGCCAACCTCTTCGTCGCGGGTTTCATCGGTTCGCCGGCCATGAACGTGCTCGACGGAACGGTCGATGCCGATAACGGGGAGCCGGCGGTGCGCCTCGGCGACGGGTCGGCGATCCGCATCGCGCCCGAGCGCAAGGTGCGGCCCGGGCAGGCGGTCCGGATCGGACTGCGCCCGGAACATTTCGTCGCGGGCGGGGAGGGCAATGCCATTGCCGGCCAGACGCTGCTGGTCGAGCCGACCGGTGCCCAGACGCATGTGCTTTTCGAATTTGCCGGCGAACAGATAACCGCCGTCGTCGACGGCGACCACCCCGCCCGCCATGGTTCCCTCTTCAAGGCGGCGATGGACCGCAGCCAGGTCTATGTCTTCGATAGGCAGACGGGCGCGGCACTGTGAGCATCACACCCGGCTGTCCGCCCGGGCGGGCCATGTCCGCGTGAAGGCACATGCGCGCGAATCCGCCGGGCGTCTCAATCCTGCAACTGCCGGACGCGAAATGGCTTGCCTTGATTTGAAAGGTGGTTTTGCTGTAATTCGGCCTATATTATCGCGTTGCGTTATGGTTCGCGGACAATATCGGGGGTAAAGATATGCGGGTTTCACATGCGGCGGCCGGGTTGGCGGTTGTACTTGCGCTAGCCGGATGCCAGCGGACGTCCTTCGGTGGTTTCGGATCTCAGGATGTTTCTCGCGCTCCCGCTCCCCTGCAGGCGCAGCCCGTACCTTCCGTCTCCGCGGGGCAACTGCCGCCTCCGGCGGGGGCGTCGCAGTTCCCGGCCGCACCGACGACAGGCACCGCAGCGCCCGGCGCGGCGGCCGGCACGGAAGTGGCCGCCGCCACCAATGCGCTCGACGTGACGAAGGAGTCGATGGTCGGCAACTGGCGCGTTTCGAGCGCCGGCAGTTCCTGCGACATGTTCCTGACGCTCACCAATCTCGGCAGCGGTTCGCGCGGCGGCACGCGCGGCTGCGCCGGCGAGCTGACGGCCATGGGATCCTGGGAAGTGGCGGGCAAGCAGGTCGTGCTCAAGGACCGCAGCGGCAATCCGATCGCCCGGCTCTACAAGACGGCCGATGCGCGCTTCGACGGCTCGACCAATGGCGGGCAGCCGGTCAGCCTCAGCCGCTAGGGCGGAGGAGAAGTGTGTGCGGTTTCGCCCGCATCCCGCATCTCAACTTGCAAGAATTGATCACGACCGGCGATACGGCTCTGCGGCTTTCCAAGGCCTTTGGTACGACGCCGGAATTCTGGATTAATCTCCAAAGCCATTATGAACTGGAACGCGCGCGTGATGCCGCAGGTGATCTGAGCATTTCTCCGCTTCACGCCGCATGATAGACCAAAGCCGCAAAACCACGAAACGGTAGAAGCGCATCGTGCTCAATCCCGACGACAGCATTCTTCGCAAGCTCGAGGCGCTCGTTGCCGCCGGCGAGCGGCAGCGCGACCCGGCTCAATTCGCAATCGCAAGACGGCTCGACAGCCTGACGGCAAAGCTCCTGGCGAGCCGCCCCTCGCGCAAGACCAATGCGCTCGGCTGGCTCTTTGCGGCGCGCAAAAAGGACCAGCCGCCGGTCAAGGGGCTCTATATCCACGGCGGCGTCGGGCGCGGCAAGACCATGCTGATGGACATGTTCTTCGACGCCGTGCCGATCCAGCGCAAGCGCCGCGCCCATTTCCACGAATTCATGGCCGATGTGCATGAGCGCATCTACAGGCACCGGCAGAAGCTCAAGAACGGCGAGACCAAGCAGGCCGATCCGATCCCGCCCGTCGCTTCCGATCTCTTCGGCGAAGCGCGGCTCCTGTGTTTCGACGAGTTCACCGTCACCGACATCGCCGATGCGATGATACTGGCGCGGCTCTTCGGCGAACTGTTCGCCAAGGGCTGCGTGCTTGTCGCGACCTCAAACGTCGAGCCGGACAATCTCTATCGCGACGGCCTCAATCGCGGTCTCTTCCTGCCGTTCATCGATCTTCTGAAGGCGAATGCCGAGATCATCTCGCTCGACACGGAAACGGATTATCGTCTGGGCAAGACCGATGGCACGCCCGTCTGGCTGTCGCCGCTCGGGCCGGAAACGGAAGCCGCCATGGATCGCGCCTGGTATCGGGAAACGGGCGGAGCGCCGGTCGCCTCGGCCGAGATCGGCCGCAAGGGGCGCACGATCCGCGTGCCGGCGGCCGCCGGCCGGGCCGCGCGGTTCACCTTTGCAGACCTGTGCGCGCAGCCGCTCGGCGCCGCCGACTACCTTGCGATCGTCGCGCAGTACAGCACCATCTTCCTCGACCACGTTCCGCATCTCGGGCCGCACCTGCGCAACGAGACGAAGCGCTTCATCATCCTGGTCGACGCTCTCTATGATCAGGGCGCCCGCCTGTTCGCCTCGGCTGACGCCGAACCGCAGCATCTGCTGACCGCCAGGAAGGGCACCGAAGGCTTTGAATTCGACCGTACGGTTTCGCGTCTCATCGAGATGCAAAGCCAGGATTACGCTGCGGCTCACCCGCACGATTCAGCGGAGGAATGACGCTCAGGCGACAAGGATTCTTACGTTTACGTAAGATTTTTACGATCTAACCGATTGAATTTGTTCTGCCCAAAAGTATCGATTGATATTTTTCGCTTTGCCGTTTAAGGGCTTCGGCGAAGGTTTGGCGTTTGCCGCGTTTCAGGCCTTGATCATTTGGGATCACAAAGGAAGCACTTTCATGGCGCGCAACAAGATCGCACTTATCGGTTCGGGGATGATTGGTGGCACGCTGGCGCATCTCGCCGGCCTGAAGGAACTGGGCGACATCGTCCTCTTCGACATTGCCGACGGCATTCCCCAGGGCAAGGGCCTCGACATCGCGCAGTCCTCTCCGGTCGAGGGCTTCGATGCATCGATGACCGGTGCGAGCGACTATTCCGCGATCGAGGGCGCCGACGTCTGCATCGTCACCGCCGGCGTGCCGCGCAAGCCCGGCATGAGCCGCGACGATCTGCTCGGCATCAACCTCAAGGTCATGGAACAGGTCGGCGCCGGCATCAAGAAATACGCTCCGAACGCCTTCGTCATCTGCATCACCAACCCGCTCGACGCCATGGTCTGGGCGCTGCAGAAGTTCTCCGGCCTGCCGAAGAACAAGGTCGTCGGCATGGCCGGCGTGCTCGACTCTTCGCGCTTCCGGCTCTTCCTTGCGGAGGAGTTCAACGTCTCGGTCAAGGACGTCACCGCTTTCGTGCTCGGCGGCCATGGCGACACCATGGTGCCCCTCGCGCGCTATTCGACCGTCGCCGGCATTCCGCTGCCCGACCTGATCCAGATGGGCTGGACCACCAAGGAAAAGCTCGACCAGATCATTCAGCGCACCCGTGACGGCGGCGCCGAGATCGTCGGCTTGCTCAAGACCGGCTCGGCCTATTATGCGCCGGCCGCCTCGGCGATCGAAATGGCCGAGGCCTACCTCAAGGACAAGAAGCGCGTGCTGCCCTGCGCCGCCCATCTCTCCGGCCAGTATGGCGTCAAGGACATGTATGTCGGCGTCCCCACCGTGATCGGCGCCGGCGGCATCGAGCGCATCATCGAGATCGACCTCAACAAGGGCGAGAAGGAAGCCTTCGACAAGTCGGTCGCGGCCGTCGCCGGCCTTTGCGAAGCGTGCATCAACATCGCACCCAGCCTGAAGTAACCGCCATCCGGCCTATCAGACAGGAAAGAACCAATGAACATCCATGAATACCAGGCCAAGGCTCTGTTGAAGAGCTATGGCGCGCCGGTCGCGGAAGGCGTCGCGATCTTCTCCGCCGACGAGGCCGAAGCGGCTGCGAAGAAGCTGCCGGGACCGCTTTACGTGGTGAAGAGCCAGATTCATGCCGGCGGCCGCGGCAAGGGCAAGTTCAAGGAACTCGGCCCCGATGCCAAGGGCGGCGTGCGCCTGGCCAAGTCGGTGGATGAGGTCGTCGCCAATGCCAAGGACATGCTCGGCAACACGCTGGTGACCAAGCAGACCGGTCCGGCCGGCAAGCAGGTCAACCGCCTCTATATCGAGGACGGCGCCGATATCGACCGCGAACTCTATCTCTCGATCCTCGTCGACCGCTCCGTGGGCCGGGTGGCCTTCGTCGTTTCGACCGAGGGCGGCATGGACATCGAAGCGGTCGCCGAACATACGCCGGAGAAGATCGTCACCGTCGCGATCGATCCGGAAAAGGGTGTGACCGCTGAAAATCTGAAGACGCTCGCCGACGCGCTGAAGCTCGAAGGCGAAGCGCGCGCCGATGCCGAGAAGCTCTTCCCGATCCTCTACAAGGCATTCGTCGAAAAGGACATGAGCCTGCTCGAGGTCAATCCGCTGATCGTCATGACGAACGGCCGGATGCGCGTCCTCGACGCCAAGGTCTCCTTCGACGGCAACGCCCTCTTCCGCCATGAGGACGTGGTCGCGCTGCGCGACACGACGGAAGAGGACGACAAGGAAATCGAGGCGTCGAAATACGACCTCGCCTATGTCGCCCTGGACGGCAATATCGGCTGTATGGTCAACGGCGCCGGTCTCGCAATGGCGACGATGGACATCATCAAGCTCTACGGCGCCGAGCCTGCGAACTTCCTCGATGTCGGCGGCGGTGCCTCGAAGGAAAAGGTCACCCAGGCCTTCAAGATCATCACGGCCGATCCGGCGGTGAAGGGCATCCTCGTCAACATCTTCGGCGGCATCATGAAATGCGACGTCATCGCCGAGGGCGTGCTTGCAGCGGTCAAGGAAGTCGGCCTCAAGGTGCCGCTCGTCGTGCGCCTGGAAGGCACCAATGTCGAGCTCGGCAAGAAGATCATCAATGAATCGGGCCTCAACGTGATTTCCGCCGATGATCTGGACGACGCCGCCCAGAAGATCGTTGCAGCCGTGAAGGGAGCCTGAGGTTTCATGTCCATCCTGATCAACAAAGACACCAAGGTTCTCGTTCAGGGCCTGACCGGCAAGACCGGTACCTTCCACACCGAGCAGGCACTCGCCTATAACGGCACCAAGATGGTCGGCGGCATCCACCCGAAGAAGGGCGGCGAGACCTGGACCGGTGCCAAGGGCGAGCAGCTGCCGATCTTCGCGACGGTCGCCGAGGGCCGCGATGCGACCGGCGCCAACGCTTCCGTCATCTATGTCCCGCCGGCCGGTGCCGCTGCGGCGATCATCGAAGCGATCGATGCGGAAATCCCGCTCATCGTCTGCATCACCGAGGGCATTCCAGTCGCCGACATGGTGAAGGTCAAGGCCCGGCTCGAAAAGTCGTCTTCGCGCCTCATCGGCCCGAACTGCCCGGGCGTGCTGACGCCGGACGAGTGCAAGATCGGCATCATGCCGGGCAACATCTTCCGCAAGGGTTCGGTCGGCGTGCTTTCGCGCTCCGGCACGCTGACCTACGAGGCGGTGTTCCAGACCACCAATGAAGGCCTCGGCCAGACGACGGCAGTCGGCATCGGCGGCGACCCGGTCAAGGGCACCGAGTTCATCGACGTGCTGGAAATGTTCCTCGCAGACGACGAGACCAAGTCGATCATCATGATCGGCGAGATCGGCGGCTCGGCCGAAGAGGAAGCGGCGCAGTTCCTGAAGGACGAGGCGAAGCGCGGCCGCAAGAAGCCGATGGTCGGCTTCATCGCGGGCCGTACCGCGCCTCCCGGCCGCACGATGGGCCATGCCGGCGCCGTCATCTCCGGCGGCAAGGGTGGTGCGGAAGACAAGATTGCGGCGATGGAATCGGCCGGGATCCGCGTCTCGCCTTCGCCCGCACGCCTCGGCAAGACGCTGGTCGAAGTCCTGAAGGGCTGACGAACAATCCCGCGGCGCCCGCGCGTCCTGCCGGACGCATCAAGGTCGCCGTGGCACTTTGCAGCGGGGCGGCAGGCCATGCCGCCCCATTGGAGCCACGAAAGATACGATGATGAGCGTCAAGTCCGGTGCAGATGGCGAACAGCCGGAACCGGGCCGACGCAGCCGGAACGACGCGCGTGACCGTTGAAGGGCGCCGATCCGGCAGAAGGCAAACACGACCGGGACAACCCGGCACACCAACTTAAGTCAGGAGGCGGGCTGAAGTCCGCGATAGACCATGACAAGGCAAGAGGCCAACGAGCAATTCCAGCTCACATCCTTTCTGGACGGCGCCAATGCCGCCTATATCGAGCAGCTCCATGCGCGCTATGAAGCGGACCCCTCATCCGTTTCGGCCGAGTGGCAGTCCTTCTTCAAGGCGCTTGCCGACCGGCCCGAAGATGTGGTGAGGGCGGCCAAGGGCGCCTCCTGGAAGAAGCAGAACTGGCCGATTCCCGCCAATGGCGAACTCGTCTCGGCCCTCGACGGCGACTGGGGCACGGTCGAGAAGGTCATCGAAAAAAAGGTCAAGGCGAAGGCCGAGGAAGCCGCAGCCGCTGCCGGCGTGGCGCTCAGCGAGGCCGAGGTGCATCAGTCGACGCGCGATTCCGTCCGCGCCATCATGATGATCCGCGCCTATCGCATGCGCGGCCACCTGCACGCCAAGCTCGACCCGCTCGGCCTTGCCGATCCGGTCGAGGATTACGACGAACTCTCCCCGAAGACCTATGGCTTCGAAGAGAAGGACTACGACCGCAAGATCTTCATCGACAACGTGCTCGGCCTCGAATATGCGACCGTGCGCGAGATGGTCGAGATCCTCGAGCGGACCTATTGTTCGACGATCGGCGTCGAATTCATGCATATGTCCAACCCGGAAGAGAAGGGCTGGATACAGGAACGCATCGAAGGCCCGGACAAGGGCGTCGAATTCACCCCCGAGGGCAAGAAGGCGATCCTGCAGAAGCTTATCGAGGCGGAAGGCTTCGAGCAGTTCATCGACGTCAAGTACAAGGGCACCAAGCGCTTCGGGGTCGACGGCGGCGAATCCCTGATCCCGGCGCTCGAGCAGATCATCAAGCGCGGCGGCCAGCTCGGCCTCAAGGAGATCGTGCTGGGCATGGCGCATCGCGGCCGCCTCAACGTTCTCTCGCAGGTCATGGCCAAGCCGCACCGCGCCATCTTCCACGAGTTCAAGGGCGGCTCCTACACGCCCGATGACGTGGAAGGCTCCGGCGACGTCAAATATCACCTGGGCGCTTCCTCGGACCGCGAGTTCGACGGCAACAAGGTCCACCTGTCGCTGACGGCAAACCCGTCGCACCTGGAGATCGTCAATCCGGTCGTCATGGGCAAGGCGCGCGCCAAGCAGGACCAGATGGCGACCGTATTCGAAGGCGACATCATTCCGCTGCGCGAACGCGTCAAGGTCATGCCGCTGATCCTGCACGGCGACGCGGCCTTTGCCGGCCAGGGTGTGGTCGCCGAAATTCTCGGCCTCTCCGGCCTGCGCGGGCATCGTGTTGGCGGCACGGTGCATTTCATCATCAACAACCAGATCGGCTTCACCACGAACCCGGCCTTCTCGCGTTCCTCGCCCTATCCGTCGGACGTGGCGAAGATGATCGAGGCGCCGATATTCCACGTGAACGGTGACGATCCGGAAGCGGTGGTCTATGCGGCCAAGGTCGCGACCGAATTCCGGATGAAGTTCCACAAGCCGGTCGTCATCGACATGTTCTGCTACCGCCGCTTCGGTCACAACGAGGGCGACGAGCCGGCGTTCACGCAGCCGAAGATGTACAAGGCGATCCGTGCGCACAAGACCGTCGTCCAGCTCTATTCGGACCGGCTGATCGCCCAGGGCCTGATCAGCGAAGGCGAAGTCGAGAAGATGAAGGCCGATTGGCGCGCCCATCTCGAACAGGAATTCGAGGCGGGTCAGTCCTACAAGCCGAACAAGGCCGACTGGCTCGACGGCGCCTGGTCGGGCCTGCGCACGGCCGACAACCAGGATGAGCAGCGCCGCGGGCGCACCTCGGTGCCGATGAAGCAGTTGAAGGAGGTCGGTCGCAAGCTGTCCGAAATTCCGGCCGGCTTCAGCGCGCACCGCACAATCCAGCGCTTCATGGAAAACCGCGCCAACATGATCCAGACCGGCGAAGGCATCGACTGGGCGATGGCGGAAGCGCTCGCCTTCGGTACGCTCGTGACCGAGGGCACCAAGATCCGCCTGTCCGGTCAGGATTGCGAGCGCGGCACCTTTTCCCAGCGCCATTCGGTTCTCTACGATCAGGAGACCGAAGAGCGCTACATTCCGCTCGCCAACCTGTCGCCGACCCAGGCACGCTACGAGGTCATCAACTCGATGCTCTCGGAAGAGGCCGTCCTCGGCTTCGAATACGGCTATTCGCTTGCTCGCCCGAACGCCCTGACGCTCTGGGAAGCCCAGTTCGGCGACTTCGCCAACGGCGCGCAGGTGGTCTTCGACCAGTTCATCTCGTCGGGCGAGCGCAAGTGGCTGCGCATGTCGGGCCTCGTCTGCCTGCTGCCGCACGGCTACGAGGGCCAGGGGCCGGAGCATTCCTCCGCCCGGCTGGAACGCTTCCTGCAGCTTTGCGCGGAAGACAACATGCAGGTCGCCAACGTCACGACCCCGGCGAACTATTTCCACATCCTGCGCCGTCAGGTGAAGCGCGATTTCCGCAAGCCGCTGATCCTGATGACGCCGAAGTCGCTGCTGCGTCACAAGCGGGCGGTCTCCAGCCTGTCGGAAATGGCCGGCGAGAGCTCCTTCCATCGTCTCCTCTGGGACGATGCCGAGGTCATCAAGGACGGTCCGATCAAGCTGCAGAAGGATTCGAAGATCCGTCGCGTCGTCATGTGCTCGGGCAAGGTCTATTACGACCTTCTGGAGGAGCGCGAGAAGCGCGGCATCGACGACATCTACCTGCTGCGCGTCGAGCAGCTCTATCCGTTCCCGGCCAAGGCGCTCATCAACGAGCTCAGCCGCTTCCGCAACGCGGAGATGGTCTGGTGCCAGGAAGAGCCGAAGAACATGGGCGCCTGGGCATTCATCGATCCCTATCTGGAGTGGGTCCTTGCCCATATCGATGCCAAGTACCAGCGGGTGCGCTATACCGGCCGTCCGGCCGCCGCTTCGCCGGCGACCGGCCTGATGTCCAAGCATCTGGCTCAGCTTGCCGCCTTCCTCGAGGATGCGCTGGGGGGCTGACCAAGCCCCTCACGGTCTGCCGCTCGCTGACGCGCTTTCAGCGTAGCGGTTTTCCGTCCGGGAGCGCGTAACTCGAAGAGCTAGAAACAGAAATCTGATCAACGGAACAAAACTCATGGCAACAGAAATCCGCGTTCCCACTCTTGGCGAATCCGTCAGCGAAGCGACCGTCGGCACCTGGTTCAAGAAGGTCGGCGACGCGATCAAGGCCGACGAGCCGATCCTCGAGCTCGAGACCGACAAAGTGACGATCGAAGTCCCGGCCCCGGCCGCCGGCACGCTCAGCGAAATCGTCGCGCAGGCGGGCGAAACCGTCGGCCTCGGCGCGCTGCTCGGCCAGATCTCCGAGGGCGGCGCGGGTGCTGCCGCCGCTGCGCCGGCTGCGGCCGAGAAGAAGCCTGAGCCTGCGGCGGCTACCGCTGCTCCGGCTGCGGCCGCGCAGCCGGCCGCCGCTGCCGCGACGCAGACGTCCACGTCGATGCCGCCGGCACCGGCGGCTGCCAAGCTCATGGCCGAGAACAGTCTTTCCGCCGATCAGATCGACGGCTCGGGCAAGCGTGGCCAGGTGCTGAAGGGTGACGTGCTCGCGGCCGTCGCCAAGGGCATTTCGGCTCCGGCTGCAGCCGAGCCGGCCAAGATCCAGGCCCGCGCGCCGGCACCGGCGGAAGATGCCTCTCGCGAAGAGCGCGTGAAGATGACCCGCCTGCGGCAGACGATCGCCCGGCGCTTGAAGGACGCGCAGAACACCGCGGCTATGCTCACCACCTATAACGAGGTGGACATGAGCGCCGTCATGAGCCTGCGCTCGAAGTACAAGGACATCTTCGAGAAGAAGCACGGCGTGAAGCTCGGCTTCATGGGCTTCTTCACCAAGGCGGTGACGCATGCGCTGAAGGAGTTGCCGGCTGTCAACGCCGAGGTCGACGGCACCGAGATCATCTACAAGAACTTCTGCCACGTCGGCGTCGCCGTCGGTACCGACAAAGGCCTCGTCGTGCCCGTCGTGCGCGATGCCGACCAGATGTCGATCGCCGAAATCGAGAAGGAAATCGGCCGTCTCGGCAAGGCAGCGCGCGACGGAACGCTGGCCATGGCCGACATGCAGGGCGGCACCTTCACCATCTCCAACGGCGGCGTCTACGGTTCGCTGATGTCCTCGCCGATCCTCAACGCTCCGCAATCGGGCATCCTCGGCATGCACAAGATCCAGGACCGCCCGGTCGCGATCGGCGGTCAGGTCGTCATCCGGCCGATGATGTATCTGGCGCTCTCCTACGATCACCGCATCGTTGACGGCAAGGAAGCGGTGACCTTCCTCGTGCGCGTCAAGGAAAGCCTCGAGGATCCGGAACGCCTGGTGCTGGATCTCTAGATTACGGTGATCTAGGCCGGATCGGCCTGAATGGCGGGGGCCGCGTGCCCCCGTTTCCATCTCCACCGATGCCCGGACCGGGACGCACGTCTGACGGGCATCGACAGCCACGGAACCAGAGGTTAGGTTTTGGGGGCACGCTATGCGCGCATCCCGGACAGTTGGCATCGTAAGCACCGGTCGCAACCATGATGAGCTATCTGATCGAACTCGCTTCGCTAATGGCGATCTTCACCTTCGCCATCGTTTCGCCCGGCGCCGACCTCGCCATGGTGCTGCGCCAATCGCTGGTGCACGGCCGCCGCGCGGCGATCGTCACCTCCTTCGGCATCGGCGCGTCGCTGATGTTCCACGTGACCTACACCATTCTCGGCCTCGGGCTGATCATCTCGCAGTCGATCTACCTCTTCAACATCGTCAAGTGGTGCGGCGTCGCCTACCTGATCTACATCGGCATCAAAGCCCTTCGCGCCGGCCAGACGGAAATCGCGGTCGAGGCAGCGGCCGAGACCGGCGAAGCCCGCAGGCAGCAGTCGGCGCTGAAGGCCTTCGGCCTCGGCTTTGCCGCCAACGCGCTCAATCCCAAGGCGGTCTTCTTCTTCCTGTCCATCTTCTCGACGGTCGTCAGCGCCCATACGCCGATGACGGTCAAGTTCGGCTATGGCTTCGTCATGGCGAGCGCGCTGATCCTCTGGTTCGTCGGGGTCAGCCTGTTCATGACGACGCCGCGGATGCGGGCGGCCTTCACGCGCGCGAGCAAATGGATCGACCGGGCGAGTGGCATGGTCTTCATCGCTCTCGGACTGAAGCTGGCGACGGAAAAGGCCGCGTGATGATCTGCGGCCGCAACGTTCTCTTCGTTTCGCTTATGCTTTCGGCAGCACCGGCCCTTGCGGACGAGTGCACCCAGGCGCAGGCGGTCTACGCCGACCCGGCCGGAACCTATGAGCTGCGCTTCGAGCCCGTCGGATCGGAGGCAGCAGTCACCAGCAATCACTTCAAGATCAGGATCGGGGACACCGGCCTTCTGCTCGATGGCGTCGTGATGCAGTCCGGCGAACCGCTGCGGGCGAACGGGATCGTCATGAACGACTGCCCGACCGGCGACGTGACCGGCGCGGAACTCGAGGCCTGCACCGTCTGGCAGGGCCCGATCTATGCGGTCGACAAGGCCGGCCAGATCGGGCTGCTTCAGCCGGAGGACGCGCCCGCAGCCGATCGGATCCTGCTTCCGGATTTCGGACCGTCGCTGCGTGAATCGAGTGCCTGGGGCGAAGGCAAGGGCACCACCGACAGTTCGGATGTCTTCCAGTTCAAGGGGTGTGGATCATGAGCAGCGGACCTGTACTTCTCGTCACCGGGGGCAGCCGCGGCATCGGCGCCGCGGTCGCGCTTGCCGCGGCCAGCGAAGGCTGGCGGGTCGCCGTCAACTATGCGTCCAATCGCGATGCGGCCGAGGACGTGGTCCGTCGCATCGCGGAGGCCGGCGGCACGGCCGTTTCCGTCGAGGGCGACGTGGGCAGGGAAGAGGGGGTGAAGGCGATCTTTGCAGCCGTCGACACCGCCTTCGGCCGTCTCGACGGCCTCGTCAACAATGCCGGGATCATCGGTCCGCCGCAGCGCGTAGACGAGGTTTCGCCCGAGCGGATCGAGCGGCTGTTCCGCACCAACGTGACGGGCTCCATCCGTTGCGCCGCCGAGGCGGTGCTCCGGATGTCGACGCGCCACGGCGGGCGGGGCGGCTCGATCGTCAATCTCTCCTCCATCGCCGCCGTGCTTGGCGCGCCGGGGCAATATGTCGACTACGCCGCCACGAAGGGCGCGATCGACAGCTTCACGGTCGGCCTGGCGCGTGAAGTTGCCACCGAGGGCATACGCGTGAACGCGGTCCGGCCCGGCGTCATCGATACGGAAATTCATGCCTCCGGCGGGCTGCCCGACCGCGCCCGCGACCTCGCACCCACGATCCCGATGCAGCGGCCCGGAACGGCCGGCGAAGTTGCCGATGCAATTCTCTATCTCCTGTCCGACAAGGCGACTTACGTGACGGGAACCATTCTCACCGTGAGTGGCGGGCGGTAGCCCTCCCAAGACCGTCCTCCCAAGACCGTCCTCCCAAGAAGGATTATCAAATGGCCTATGATCTCATCGTTATCGGAAGCGGCCCCGGCGGCTATGTCTGCGCCATCAAGGCGGCGCAGCTCGGCATGAAGGTTGCCGTGGTCGAGAAGCGCAGCACCTATGGCGGCACATGCCTGAATGTCGGCTGCATCCCCTCCAAGGCGCTGCTGCATGCTTCCGAAATGTTCCATCAGGCGCAGCACGGCCTGGAGGCGCTGGGAGTCGAGGTCGCAAGCCCGAAGCTCAACCTTCAGAAGATGATGGCCCACAAGGACGCGACCGTTAAGTCCAATGTCGACGGCGTCTCCTTCCTCTTCAAGAAGAACAAGATCGACGGCTTCCAGGGTACCGGCAAGGTTCTCGGCCAGGGCAAGGTCTCGGTCACGAACGAAATCGGGGAGGAGCAGGAGCTCGAGGCGAAGAACGTCGTCATCGCCACCGGTTCGGATGTCGCCGGCATTCCGGGCGTGGAGGTCGCGTTCGACGAAAAGGTGGTCGTCTCCTCGACCGGGGCACTCGCGCTCGAAAAGGTCCCGGCGAGCATGATCGTCGTCGGCGGCGGCGTCATCGGTCTCGAGCTCGGCTCCGTCTGGGCGCGCCTCGGCGCAAAGGTGACCGTGGTCGAATTCCTAGACACGATTCTCGGCGGCATGGACGGCGAGGTTGCCAAGCAGCTTCAGCGGATGCTGACCAAGCAGGGCATCGACTTCAAACTCGGCGCCAAGGTGACCGGTGTCGTGAAATCGGGCGACGGTGCCAAGGTCACCTTCGAACCGGTGAAGGGCGGCGATGCGACCACGCTCGATGCGGAGGTCGTGCTCATCGCTACCGGACGCAAGCCCTCGACGGACGGCTTGGGTCTCGCCAAGGCGGGCGTCGTTCTCGATTCGCGCGGCCGCGTCGAGATCGACCAGCATTTCCAGACGAGCATTACTGGCGTCTACGCGATCGGCGACGTCGTGCGTGGGCCGATGCTGGCGCACAAGGCCGAGGACGAAGGCGTTGCCGTCGCCGAGATCATCGCAGGCCAGGCCGGGCATGTGAATTACGACGTCATTCCGGGCGTCGTCTATACCCAGCCGGAGGTCGCCTCCGTCGGCAAGACCGAGGAAGAGCTGAAGGCCGCGGGCGTCGCCTACAAGGTCGGCAAGTTCCCCTTCACGGCCAATGGCCGCGCCCGCGCAATGCTGCAGACGGACGGCTTCGTGAAGATCCTCGCCGACAAGGAGACCGACCGCGTGCTCGGCGGCCACATCATCGGCTTCGGCGCCGGCGAAATGATCCACGAGATCACGGTGCTGATGGAGTTCGGCGGGTCGTCGGAGGACCTCGGCCGCACCTGCCACGCCCATCCGACGATGTCTGAGGCGGTAAAGGAAGCGGCGCTCGCCACCTTCGCCAAGCCGATCCACATGTGATTATCGGGAGGGCCCTGCCCTCCCACCGCATTGACCGGCCGGTCATTCCACCTGCGTCACAGTGAACCCCTGCTGACGCAGGAGTTCGACGAGGCCTTCCTTCCCGGGAAGGTGCAGCGCGCCCACGGCCATGAACACGCCGCCGCCCTTCAGGAGGGGCGCGGCGCGATCTGCCATGATCCTGTTGCGATCGATGATGATGCGCTGCTCGAATTCGGCATAGCCGGCGTCGTCGGATGAAATACCGGCGGAGGCGAGTTTCATCATGGGCATGATCGTGCCCGTCTCGCCGGAGAGGTAGAGATCGGTGGTCGTCGTCATCACGTCGTCGATCGTCTTGCCGAGAGCAAGCGTTTCGATCAGTGCCTTGAGATGCATTTCGACCGGCAGCGAATCCATTGCCGAAAGCTGCTCGACCAGCGTTTCAAGACCCTTGAGCGTCTTGCCCTCCCTCAACGCGTCCTCGGCGAGCTTCTTGTCGAGGAAGGAGGCACCGGCCGCCTTGCGCGAGAATTCGCAGGCCGGCAGGGCGACGAAGCTGGCAATCATCCAGGGCTTCATCTTGGTGACGAGCGGCAGAGGGATGCCGCGCGCCTTGAGACCGCTTTCGAGAAGCGCGCGGTCCTCCGGTTTCAGGAAATCGTTGATCGTCTTGTCGCCGGTGAACATGGTCAGTTCCGGCTGCATCATGATCGCGGCGGTCGCCCTGTTCTGGTCGACGATCTCGTCGGACTCGACGATCACCGTCTCAGCCCTTGCGAAGGCCTCCGTCGCGCCGCCGGGCATCGCCAGCACGCGAGGATCGGTGACATGCATGGTGCCGAGCAGGAAGGAGGGCGCCTGACCGTGCCCTTCGATCTTCCAAAGCAGGCCCTTTCCGTTGGGCACCGCCGCCGCTTCCGCGCGCAGCGCCGCCAGGCGGGCCGGATCCGAATGTTCGAGGCCGGTCAAGATGTTGCTGCCGGCGCAGTCCGTCTCTTCCGCCCGTGCCTCCGACACATGGAGCAGGGCGGCAACGAGGCTCGCCGCCGTCAGTAGATTGAGCAGTGCCGTCAGCCACAACAGGCCGTCGGCCGCCTTGGCCGCGAGATCGCGGACGGGTCTGGTGAAAGTGTTCATGGATGCCCCCGGCATTGACGGAACCCTACTCCCCCACGGTCACGGGTTCCTTAACACGCTTGGTTAACGGCCAAGGACGTCAGATTTTAGGCGCGCGGATGGGCGCGGTCGTAGATTTCCAGAAGCCGTGCCGAATCGACGCCGGTATAGACCTGCGTGGTCGACAGGCTGGCATGGCCGAGCAGTTCCTGGATGGTGCGGAGGTCCCCTCCGCCCGCCAGAAGATGCGTCGCGAAAGAGTGGCGCAGCGCGTGCGGTGTCGCCGAATCCGGCAGGCCGAGTGCGGCGCGCAGCTTCTGCATCTCGCGCTGGATGATCGCCGGCTGGAGCTTCGCGCCGCGGGCGCCGCGGAAAATCGGTTCTCCGGGCTCGATATGGTAGGGGCAGAGCTTTCGATAGGTCTCGACCGCTTCGGCGGCGGCGGCGATCATCGGCACGATCCGTGTCTTGCCGCCCTTTCCGGTGACCCTGAGCGACGTCACCGGTCCTGAGAAATCGGCGGGGGTCAGGTCCAGCGCCTCCGCTATCCGCAGGCCGCAGCCATAGAGCAGGGTCAGCACTGCGGCATTGCGCGCCGCGATCCAGGGTTCCTCGGCCAGTTGCGCGTCCGCGGTGACGACCTTCAGGGCCTCCCGGTCGGTCAATGCCTTGGGGAGAGACTTCGGCTGCTTCGGGGACCGCACCGCCCCTGCACCCGCCGCATTGGCGAGCCCGTTTCTCTCGAGATAGCGCAGGAAGGAACGCAGACCTGCCAGGCCGCGGCCGAGCGTGCGCGCGCCGGCGCCTCCCTTGCGGCGCTGCGCCAGGAAGCCGCGCAGATCCGCGGGGCGAAGGGCGCGGATATCCGAGAGCCGCGGCGGACCCGCAAGGTGCCCGGTCAGGAATGTCAGGAACTGCCGCGTGTCGCGCTCATAGGCGTCGACCGTCTTTTCGGACAACCGGCGTTCCTCGGCGAGGCTCGCAAGCCAGCGCCTTCGTTCCGCCATCACTTCGGGATGGCCTATGGCAAGAAGTTCGTTCATCATCGGGCCCGGCGGGTTCATCAGCGCGGTGCGCTCACTGATCCAGGCTCGGAGCATCGCATCGGGCGTGTTATGTTTTTGCTAACGTGCTGAAGTTTGCTGCTGCGGCCTCTTGGAATTTGTCATTGTTCGATCATATTGAACTGCAATGTTCGGCCAGCAACAGCGGATGGGACAATGTCGAGACGTGATTCGGCGAGCGCTCTGGCGCATTTTGCGGAGGCGGTTGCGCTGGTCTCGCAAGGGCGTCCCGGCCATATCGTCGATACGCTGATCGCGGAACGCGGCCAGAAGATCGTCTGCCATCCCCTGTGGCCCGTCATGCGGCCCTTTCTCTACACGCTGCTCAACTACCGCAAGGCGATCGAGTTCGCCAATGCCGTCGCCAATATGCCGGGCTTCCAGGCCTTCGAGCATCTGAGTTCCCTTCTCGCTCTCGAGATCCGCGCCGACAAGCCGGAGCGCATTCCCGAGAAGGGCGGGTTCCTGCTCGTCAGCAACCATCCGACGGGGATCGCCGACGGCATCGCCGTCTTCGATCTCCTGAAGAGCCGGCGGCCGGACATGATGTTCTTTGCGAACCGCGACGCGATCCGCGTCAATCCGCGCTTCGTGGAAATGGTCATTCCGGTCGAATGGCGCGAGGAATACAAGTCGAAGCTCAAGGCGCGCGAAACGCTGCAGGTGACGAACAGGGCCATCGAGGCGGGCAAGGCGACCGTGCTCTTCCCCTCCGGCCGCATCGCCTATTGGGCCGAGGGACGGCTCAACGAGCGCCCCTGGAAGAGCTCGGCGGTCGGCTTCGCGCGCAAATACGGCCTGCCGATCCTGCCGGTGCATATGAGCGCGCGCAATTCCGGCCTCTTCTACTGGTTTGCCAAATGGTCGACGGAACTGCGCGACATGACTGTGTTCCACGAACTCCTCAACAAGAAGGGCGACCGCTTCGACTTCCGGATCGGCAATCTCATTCCGGCGGATGCGCTCGACGGCGATCCGGTGGAGGTGACGCGTGCGCTGGAGCGTCATACGGTACACGCACTGGCTGCCGACAGCGACGCGGCGTTCGAGCTGTCTGCCAGGGCGGTTGCAGCGGGCTAAGCCGTCACCATGATGCTTCGCTCGATGTTCGCCGAGAACTACCGGTCGCTGCGCTCGATCCGAATGGATTTGGCCGGCGTCAATCTGTTCATCGGAGAGAACGGCGTCGGGAAGTCCAACCTCTATCGTGCCCTGCAGCTGGTTCAGGCTGCCGTGAGAGGCCATCTCGCCCGCGAGATTGCGGAAGAAGGCGGCATGGCGTCCGCCATCTGGAGCGGCCCGCAGCGCGTCGGCAAGCCGGCGCGTATTCGGCTGGACGCCGAACTGATCGACGAGGAGCGAGCGATCACCTTCCGCTACCGGATCGAGGCGGGTTTCCGCCCGCCAAAAGCGGCGGCGGGTTTCGCCTATGAGCCGCAGGTCAAGGAGGAGGAGCTCACGATCGAGACGGGCCGGCGCCCGGTTCCGGTGATGAAGCGCAGCGGCCCCGGTATCTTCGTGCGCGGCGAGGGCGGCCGGATGGTGGACTATCCGGAGCAGGCGATGACCTCGGAGACGGCTATCGCGCTGCTCGGCGACGCCGGCCACTACCCTGAAATCGGCAGCTTCCGCCGGGCGGTCGACCAATGGCGGTTCTTTCACGGCTTTCGCACCGACCGCGAATCGCCGCTGCGGATGCCCTGCCTCGCCATCACCGCGCCATTGCTGGACGAAACCGGCGCCAACATGGCCGCCGTCTTCGCGACACTCCGGCACACGAGGCAGGATACGGTCGATCTCGATCGCGCGGTTGCCGACGCATTTGCAGGCGCCCGCCTGCAGGTGCCCGAACCCGGCCAGTTCGCCGAATTCTCGCTCGTCTTTCCGGACTTTCCGCACCGGGCATTTTCGCCGCGCGAGCTTTCGGACGGGCAGATGCGTTTCCTGGCACTTGCGGCGGCGCTGTTATCCTATCGCCGTCCCCGGTTCATCGCGCTCAACGAGCCCGAGACGAGCCTTCATCCGGATATGCTGCCGGCACTGGCTGCCATGGTCGCCAGTGCCGCGCGGGAAAGCCAGATCTGGATCGTCACGCATTCCGAACGCCTGGCCGAGCTGGTCCGGCAGCAATGCGGCGTTCGTCCGCGGCGTGTGATTCGCAAGGACGGAGCCACCTGGATCGACGGCATGCGCCTTACCGGCGCGGTCGAAGAGGAGGACGAGTAAGGGCTCTCTTATCTGGCCTGCCGGCCACCCTGCAGGCAGGGCAACATGACGGCCGCGTACTCGTCCCCTCGCCCGCCTGCAGAGCGACCTTTAGAAGACGGGCGAACTCGGAAAAAAAGGCCCCGCATCACTGCGAGGCCCCTGGTCAATTCCGTTCGATGCGGAGGATCAGGCGATCTTCTGGCCGGTCTTGGCCCAGTCGGCGAGGAACATTTCGAGGCCCTTGTCGGTCAGCGGGTGCTTGACCAGGGCCTTCAGCGTTGCCGGCGGGGCGGTGACGACGTCGGCGCCGATGAGGGCGGCCTCCTTGACGTGGTTTACCGTGCGCACCGAGGCGGCGAGGATCTCCGTCTCGTAGCCGTAATTGTCGAAGATCTGGCGGATTTCGCGGATCAGGTCCATGCCGTCGACGGCGATATCGTCGAGGCGGCCGATGAACGGCGAGACGAAGGTCGCGCCGGCCTTGGCGGCGAGCAGCGCCTGGTTTGCCGAGAAGCACAGCGTCACATTGGTCTGGTGACCGTCCGAGGTCAGCGCCTTGCAGGCCTTGAGGCCGTCGAGCGTCAGCGGCAGCTTGATGCAGATATTGTCGGCGATCTTCGAAAGCGCGGCCGCTTCCTTCATCATCGCGCTGTATTCGGTCGCGGTCACTTCGGCCGAAACCGGTCCTTCGACGATCGAGCAGATTTCCTTGGTAACCTCGACGATGTCGCGGCCCGCCTTCAGGATCAATGACGGATTTGTGGTGACGCCGTCGAGCAGGCCGAGATCGTTCAGTTCCCGGATGTCCTTCACATCGGCGGTATCAACGAAAAATTTCATCGGAGTCTTCCTTTGGCACTCAGCCGTTTCGGGCGCATCTCCACAGCAGGAAATTCCATGGCGGATATCGCGCGCGTTGAAACTCGGTTGGAACCGTGACAAACCCTGCTTTCCGCAAGGCAGCGGTTCGCTGCGAGTTTTCTTTAACTGAAAGCGGTGGCAAGGTCACGGCAAAATGACTCTTGATTCAACCGATTTATTCGGCCCCGTACTCGACCGCCGGGTGGTGCCCGTCCTGGTGCCCATGCCGGCGCCGAGGGCCTATTCCTACGGGGTGCCCGACGGCATGGCGGTCGAGCCGGGATCGATCGTCCAGGTGCCGCTCGGCCCCCGTTTCGTCGTCGGCGTCGTGTGGGACGGCGAAGACGACGGCGGCGTCGATCCGAAAAAGCTGAAGCAGATCGAGAAGGTCTTCGACTGCCCGCCGCTCGGCCCGGACATGCGCGCCTTTCTTGATTGGGTGGCGAGCTACACGCTGACGCCGCCGGGCCTCGTCGCCCGGATGGCACTCCGGGCGCCGGCCGCGTTCGATCCGGAGCCGATGGTGGAGGCCCTGCGTCTGACCGAGATGCGGCCGGAACGGATGACTGCGGCGCGCGAGCGCGTCCTCGCCACCGCGAGCGACGGGCTTTCCTGGACCCGCTCGGGGCTTGCCCATGCCGCGGGGGTCTCGTCCAGCGTCATCGACGGCCTGACGTCGCAGGGCGTGTTCGAGACCGTGTTCATGCCGCCGCCGCCGGTCGTCGCCGCGCCGGATCCGGCTTTCGCCGCGCCGCGCCTCGAAGGCCCGCAGAGGCAGGCGGCTGCCGACCTGCTGGTCGCCGTCGAGGAGCGGAAATTCTCGGTATCGCTGATCGACGGCATTACCGGTTCCGGCAAGACGGAGGTCTATTTCGAGGCGATAGCGGCGACGTTGCGCGCCGGCAAGCAGGTCCTGATCCTGCTGCCGGAGATCGCGCTGACCGCAAGCTTCCTCGAACGCTTCCAGGAGCGCTTCGGCGCGAAGCCCGCGGAGTGGCATTCCGATCTCGCGCCGCGCACGCGGGAAAAGGTCTGGCGGCAGGTGACGACCGGCCAGGTGCGCGTCGTCGCCGGCGCCCGCTCGGCGCTTTTCCTGCCCTTCGAGGATCTCGGCCTCATCATCGTCGACGAGGAGCACGACCCCGCCTATAAGCAGGAGGACCGCGTCTTCTACAATGCGCGCGATATGGCCGTGGTACGCGGGCGGATCGGCAATTTTCCGGTCGTGCTCGTCTCCGCCACACCTTCGGTCGAGAGCCGGGTGAACGGCGAGGTGGGGCGTTACCGGCCGATCCATCTGCCCACCCGCTTCGGCGATGCGGCGCTCCCCGATCTCGGCATAGTCGATATGCGCCGCCATCCGCCGGAACGCGGCGGCTTTCTTTCGCCGGTGCTCGTGAACCAGATCGGCAAGACGATCGGCCGGCGCGAGCAGGCGCTCCTGTTCCTGAACCGGCGCGGCTATGCGCCGCTGACGCTCTGCCGCGTCTGCGGCCATCGCTTTCAGTGCCCGGACTGCTCGAGCTGGCTGGTCGAGCACCGTTTCCGCGGGCAGATCCAGTGCCATCATTGCGGCTATTCGGAGAGGACGCCGGAAGCCTGCCCGGAATGCGGCACGCTCGATCATCTCGTTGCCTGCGGCCCCGGGGTGGAGCGCATCGCCGAAGAGGTCGAGCGGCATTTCCCCGACGCGCGCACCATTGTGCTCTCCTCCGACCTGATGGGCGTCAAGCGGCTGCGGCTGGAGCTCGAGGCGATCGCCCGTGGGGAGGCGGACATCGTCATAGGCACCCAACTCGTCGCCAAGGGCCACAACTTCCCGAACATGACGCTGGTCGGCATCGTCGATGCGGATCTGGGTCTTGCCAATGGCGACCCCCGCGCTGCGGAACGGACGTTCCAGCTCCTTTCCCAGGTGACGGGGCGTGCCGGCCGGACGGGCCTCAAGAGCCTCGGGCTTCTGCAGACCTATCAGCCGCAGCATCCGGTCATGCAGGCGATCGTGTCCGGCGATTCCGACGCTTTCTACGAACGCGAGATCCATGAGCGGGAAAGGGCGGTGCTGCCCCCTTTCGGCCGGCTCGCCTCGATCATCGTTTCGGCCGATACGCGCGGCGATGCCGAGGGCCACGCCCGCGGACTGCGCAATGCCGCGCCGCGCGTCGACGGCATCGCGATCCTCGGACCGGCGGAAGCGCCGCTTGCGCTCATCCGCGGCCGACATCGCTTCCGGCTTCTCGTCCACGGGCGGCGCAACAGCGACATGCAGTCCTTCGTCCGGGCGATGATCGCCGCCGGCCCCAAGGAGCGCGGATCGGTCAGCGTCCAGCTCGACATCGATCCGCAGAGTTTTTTGTGATCACTGTCGGATCTTCGTCCTTCGACCGATTCACATCCGGAAGGACATAGGCTAGACCTCTTCCCCGCATCGCGTCGGCTCGGCGCGAGCGGAGGGTCCACAGCAACGGGCGGGGACGGAGATGGAGTTCTACATACCGACGGAAACCGGGGAGCTGCTGGCTTTTTGTGCGGCCGCGCTCGCGGCGCTGATCGGGCTCGTCATGCTCTTTGCGCCGCGCCTGACCTTTCGTGCCGCCGGGATCGGCATCGCCGAGGGGCGGCGGGGAGGGCTGGCGGAGGCCCGCTCCACCATGGGCGGCATGCATCTGGGCCTGGGCCTCGGCGCCATCCTGCTTGCCCAGCCAATGGTCTATCTCGCCGTCGGCGCGGCTTTCGCACTCGCGGCGTTCGGTCGCATCCTGTCGATCATGAGCGACAACGGCGCGACCCTCTTCAACTGGCTCGCGCTCCTGGTCCAGGCGGCGCTGGCGATCCTGCCTCTTGCCTATGTTTTCGGGCTGATCTGATCGCCGACAAGGGCCTGCGACACTATTTACGGCAAAATTCGGCCGAAGCGGCCGGGTAATGCCGCATTCCTGCCGTTGGCGTGTTGCGAGTCCAAACATCCTATGCTAGACGAACCGCGAACTGCGGGGGAAGTGGGTCGACCGGCCTCGATATCCTGCGAGTTATTGCAGCAAATTCAAGATGTTAGGTCGACGGTTCGCCTGTCCTGGCATTCCTGGATGATTTTGAGAGAAGCTTGTGCCCGTGGCAGACACATCCCAGCTCATTTCCGGTGTTGCAGAAAGATATGCCTCCTCGCTTTTCGAGCTTGCCCTTGATGCCGGGTCGATCGAAGCAGTCGGCGCCGATCTGACGCGCATCCAGGCGCTGATCGACGGCAGCGACGATCTGAAGCGGCTGATCGTAAGCCCGGTCTTTTCCGCCGACGACCAGTTCAAGGCCATTTCCGCCCTCGTCGAGAAGTTCGGCTTCTCCGGGCTGGTCGGCAACTTCCTGAAGGTCGTCGCGCGCAATCGCCGCCTCTTCGTGCTGCCGGGCATCATCAAGGCGTTCCGTCTGCTCGCTGCCCGTCACAAGGGCGAAATCACCGCCGACGTCACGTCGGCACATGCGCTGACGCTGGCGCAGGAAATCGAATTGAAGGCGGCGCTGAAAGGCGTCACCGGCAAAGACGTGGCGGTAAACGTCACCGTCGACCCGTCTATTCTTGGAGGTCTGATCGTGAAGGTCGGGTCCCGCCAGATTGACACCTCCCTTCGCACCAAACTCTCTACCCTTAAGCTTGCACTGAAAGAGGTCGGCTGATGGATATCCGCGCCGCGGAAATTTCCGCAATTCTTAAAGATCAGATCAAAAATTTCGGCCAGGAAGCGGAAGTTTCCGAAGTCGGCCAGGTGCTTTCCGTCGGTGACGGTATCGCCCGCGTCTACGGCCTCGACAACGTCCAGGCAGGCGAGATGGTCGAATTCCCAGGCGGAATTCGCGGCATGGCGCTGAACCTCGAAGCCGACAATGTCGGTGTGGTTATCTTCGGCTCGGACCGGGACATCAAGGAAGGCGACACGGTCAAGCGGACCGGCGCCATCGTGGACGTTCCCGTAGGTCCGGAGCTGCTCGGCCGCGTCGTGGACGCACTCGGCAATCCGATCGACGGCAAGGGCCCGATCAATGCCAAGCAGCGCGCCCGCGTCGACGTCAAGGCGCCCGGCATCATTCCGCGCAAGTCGGTCCACGAGCCGATGTCGACCGGCCTCAAGGCCATCGACGCCCTCATCCCGGTCGGCCGCGGCCAGCGCGAGCTCGTCATCGGCGACCGCCAGACCGGCAAGACCGCGATCATTCTCGATACGATCCTCAACCAGAAAGCCATTCACGACAATGGCCCGGAAGGGGATAAGCTCTATTGCGTCTATGTCGCTATCGGCCAGAAGCGCTCGACGGTCGCTCAGTTCGTCAAGGTGCTCGAAGAGCGCGGCGCGCTGCAGTATTCGATCATCGTCGCCGCAACGGCTTCCGATCCGGCGCCGATGCAGTATCTGGCTCCGTTCGCCGGCTGCGCGATGGGCGAATATTTCCGCGACAACGGCAAGCACGCCCTGATCGGCTATGACGACCTTTCCAAGCAGGCCGTCGCCTACCGTCAGATGTCGCTGCTGCTGCGCCGCCCGCCGGGCCGTGAAGCCTATCCGGGCGACGTCTTCTACCTGCATTCGCGCCTTCTGGAGCGCGCCGCCAAGCTCTCCGACGAGCGTGGCGCCGGCTCGCTGACGGCTCTGCCGGTCATCGAGACACAGGGCAACGACGTGTCCGCGTTCATTCCGACCAACGTGATCTCGATCACCGACGGCCAGATCTTCCTCGAAACCGACCTGTTCTACCAGGGTATCCGTCCGGCCGTTAACGTCGGTCTGTCGGTTTCGCGCGTCGGCTCCTCCGCCCAGATCAAGGCGATGAAGCAGGTCGCCGGCTCGATCAAGGGCGAGCTCGCCCAGTACCGCGAAATGGCGGCCTTCGCACAGTTCGGCTCGGACCTCGATGCCGCGACGCAGCGTCTGCTCAACCGCGGTGCCCGCCTGACCGAACTTCTGAAGCAGCCGCAGTTCTCGCCGCTGAAGACGGAAGAGCAGGTCGCGGTCATCTTCGCCGGCGTCAACGGCTATCTCGACAAGCTGCCGGTCAGCGAGGTCGGCAAGTTCGAGCACGGTCTCCTTTCCTACCTCCGTTCGGAAGGCAAGGCCGTTCTGGATACCATCCGTACGGAAAAGGCTATCTCGGACGACACCAAGGCCAAGCTGAAGGGCGCAATCGACAGCTTCGCCAAATCCTTCGCCTGAGCGGACCTCAACTAGGACGGACAACGGATGCCTTCACTTAAGGATCTGAAGAACCGGATCGCCTCCGTCAAGGCGACGCAGAAGATCACCAAGGCGATGAAGATGGTCGCCGCGGCGAAGCTTCGGCGTGCGCAGGAGGCGGCCGAGGCCGCCCGGCCCTATTCGCAGCGCATGGCTGCCGTTCTCGCCAATATCGCCCAGGCGGTCGGCGCGGACGACAGCGCGCCGCGGCTGATGACGGGAACCGGCAAGGACGACACGCACCTGGTGATCGTGTGCACGGCCGAGCGCGGTCTTTGCGGCGGCTTCAACTCGCAGATCGCCCGCTTTGCCCGCGACCATGTGCGCAAGCTTCTGGCCCAGGGCAAGACGGTCAAGATCATCTGCGTCGGGAAGAAGGGCTTCGATATGCTTCGGCGCGACTTCGCGTCGCTGATCATCGACCGTGTCGACCTGCGTGAAGTCAAGAAGATCGGTTTTGAGAACGCGGACCGGATCGGCCACAAGGTCATCGAGCTCTTCGACAATGGCGAGTTCGACGTCTGCACCCTGTTCTATTCCGAGTTCAAGTCCGTCATTTCCCAGATCCCGACCGCCCAGCAGCTCATCCCGGCATCGGCCGGCGAAGTGGCCGCCGAAGGCGAAGGGGCATCGGCGATCTACGAATATGAGCCGGAAGCCGGCGCGATCCTCAGCGATCTCATCCCGCGCAATATCTCCGTGCAGATCTTCCGGGCCCTGCTCGAGAACGTCGCGGGTGAAATGGGCGCGAAGATGAGTGCCATGGACAATGCGACGCGCAACGCGGGTGAGATGATCGACAAGCTGACGCTCAGCTACAACCGTCAGCGGCAGGCGCAGATCACCAAGGAACTCATTGAAATCATCTCTGGCGCGGAAGCGCTCTAAGGTTACGAGAAGAGGGTAAGAATTATGGCTAAGGCAGCTACCCCGAAAGAAACCGCAGCGGCGAAGAAGCCGGCTGCTCCGAAGAAGGCAGCTTCCGCCAAGACAGTCGTTGCGGCTACGGGTGCTGTCGGCCGCGTGACGCAGGTCATCGGCGCCGTCGTCGACGTCGCATTCGAAGAAGGCCAGCTCCCGCAGATCCTGAACGCGCTGGAAACCGACAACAACGGCAACCGCCTCGTTCTCGAAGTCGCACAGCATCTCGGCGAAAACTCCGTCCGCACGATCGCCATGGACTCGACCGAAGGTCTCGTTCGCGGCCAGAAGGTCGCCGACACGGGTGGCCCGATCGCGGTTCCGGTCGGCAAGGAAACGCTCGGCCGCATCATGAACGTCATCGGCGAGCCGGTCGACGAAGCCGGTCCGCTGAAGACTTCCGCCCGCCGCGCCATCCACCAGGACGCTCCGGCCTATGTGGAACAGTCGACCGAAGCGCAGATTCTCGTCACCGGCATCAAGGTCGTCGACCTGCTCGCTCCCTATGCCAAGGGCGGCAAGATCGGCCTCTTCGGCGGCGCGGGCGTCGGCAAGACCGTTCTGATCATGGAACTGATCAACAACGTCGCCAAGGCGCACGGCGGTTACTCCGTCTTCGCAGGCGTCGGCGAGCGGACCCGCGAAGGCAACGACCTCTATCACGAAATGATCGAGTCCGGCGTGAACAAGCACGGCGGCGGCGAAGGCTCCAAGGCCGCACTCGTCTACGGCCAGATGAACGAGCCGCCCGGCGCCCGCGCACGCGTCGCGCTGACCGGCCTGACGGTCGCCGAACAGTTCCGTGACGAAGGTCAGGACGTTCTCTTCTTCGTCGACAACATCTTCCGCTTCACCCAGGCGGGCTCGGAAGTGTCGGCTCTGCTCGGCCGTATTCCTTCGGCCGTGGGCTATCAGCCGACGCTTGCAACCGACATGGGCCAGATGCAGGAGCGGATCACCACCACGACCAAGGGCTCGATCACCTCGGTTCAGGCGATTTACGTTCCCGCCGACGACTTGACCGACCCGGCACCGGCGACCTCGTTCGCGCACCTCGATGCGACGACGGTTCTGTCGCGCTCGATCGCCGAAAAGGGCATTTATCCGGCCGTGGATCCGCTGGATTCGACCTCGCGCATGCTGGACCCGATGATCGTCGGCGAAGAGCATTACGAAGTGTCGCGCAAAGTGCAGTCGACCCTGCAGCGCTACAAGGCCCTCCAGGACATCATCGCGATCCTGGGCATGGACGAGCTTTCCGAAGAGGACAAGATCGCCGTCGCCCGCGCCCGCAAGATCGAGCGTTTCCTGTCGCAGCCGTTCTTCGTCGCCGAAGTCTTCACCGGCTCGCCGGGCAAGCTGGTTGCGCTCGAAGACACGATCAAGGGCTTCAAGGGCCTCGTCAACGGCGAGTACGACCACCTGCCGGAAGCTGCCTTCTACATGGTCGGTTCCATCGAGGAAGCCGTCGAGAAGGCCAAGAAGCTGGCTGCCGAAGCCGCCTGATCTGCATCAGGAACCGTGGCGCGGAGTTCCTTGCGCCACGGCTTTCATCCCGCCTGACAGTTGAGGCGGAGAACGTGCACAGCCCGCCGACCAGCGGCGCGCTCACCAGAAGTGAATGGTCATGGCCGAAAGTTTCAATTTTGAGCTTGTTTCCCCCGAGCGTCTGCTTGTCTCGGAGAAGGTGACCGAAGTCGTCATTCCGGCGACCGAGGGCGAGATGACCGTGATGGCCAATCACGCGCCGACCATGACGACCGTCAAGCCGGGCGTCGTGGCGGTGAAGACCGCCGCCGGCAAGACCGAACGCTACGCCGTCTTCGGCGGCTTTGCCGATATCCTGCCTTCCGGCTGCACGCTTTTGGCCGAATCTGCCGTCCATGTCGACGAACTGGACAGCACGGTTCTCGAAAACCGCATCGAAGCGGCACGCGCCGAACTCGAAGGCGCCGGTGACGAGAAGAAGACGCGTCTGGAACAATTCATCGCCGAACTCACGAAGCTCGGGGAGATCGTGATCCCGGCCTGAAAGGGACATCCCGATAAGGGATAATGCCTATCGAACCCCGCCTCGAGCGGGGTTTTTCGTCTCCGCGAGTTCGTTTCTCCCCGCAAGCGGCCGATAGAGCGTCTCAAGACAGCGGGTACTTTCCACCCGTTGCCGCCCCTCATCCCGCTGCCGCGACCTTCTCCCCGCAGGCGGGAAGAAGGGGCAAGCCGCGAGGGCCCAGCCCCATCCCGCCACTCGCTTCGAGGAAAGAGAACGGGCCGCCGCGTGTCTCTCGCCCCGCTTGCGGGGAGAAGGCGCCGGCAGGCGGATGAGGGGGCGCTGCAAACAGAAACGAAAATGCCCGGACGAAAGGTCCGGGCATTTCGGTAATCGACCTAGCCTCGGCCTCGGCCTCAGCTCGCGGCGCGTTCCGTCTCGTGCTTCTGGGCGTAGTAGTGGCCGAAGCGGTTGGCGAGGAAGGCGTCGAGCGCGATGTCTTCCTGGCGGACGAAGCCCTTGGTGGGGATCTTGCCTTGGGCGAGCATGTCGAGAACGGCGCAGATGCTGCCGGCGGTGGTGATCTGGATGCCGCTCTGCATGCGTCCCGCAACGACGCCGCTATAGACCTTGTTGGCGTAGGTCTCCTGCACCAGGCGACCTTCGCGGAAGCCCGAAACGGTGACGAAGATCACGACCACGTCCTGGGTGGTGGTCGGCAGGGCGTTTTCGAGGATGTCCTTCAGTACCTCGCGGCGATGACGCAGGCCGAGGTCGTTCAGGAGCGCCTTGAAGATCGCGGCATGACCGGGATAACGGATCGTCTTGTAATTGAGCGTGCGGACCTTGCCCTTCAGCGTCTCGCAAAGCGTGCCGAGGCCGCCGGAGGTGTTGAAGGCCTCGTAGGTGACGCCGTCGAGCGAGAACTCCTCGCGCTCTTCCATCGCGGGAACTTCGATCAGCGAACCTTCGACGATCGCCTCGCAGGGCTCGATATATTCGTTGATGACCCCGTCGGTGCTCCAGGTGAGATTATAGTTCAAAGCGTTCGACGGGTATTGCGGCAGGGCGCCGACGCGCATGCGAACGCTTTCGAGCGTATCGAAATGCCGGCTGAGATCGTTGGCGACGATCGAAATGAAGCCCGGTGCGAGGCCGCATTGCGGAATGAAGGCGGTGTCGGCCTCAGCTGCGATCGCCTTGACCTGGCGGGTGGATTCGACGTCTTCCGTCAGGTCGAGATAGTGGATTTTCGCCTCGGCTGCGGCTTCGGCGATCGCGACCGTCAGATGGAACGGCGCGGCGCTGAGCACGGCGAATTTTCCGGAGAGCAGGGCGACGAGCGCCTTTCTGTCGGCGATGTCGACGACTGCGGTCGAGACGGCATCGTGCTTCTCGACCTGCTGCAACTGCTCGGCGCTGCGATCGGCGACGCAGACGCGGTAGTCGCCGCTATGCGCCAGCATGCGCGCGATGGTGGAGCCGATCTTGCCGGCACCGATGACGACGATGTCTTTCATTTTGTATCCCCGGGGTATGAGCCTCTTTCACCACCATTGTCTCGCGGCCGAATATTGATTTGAAGCGTCGATATGGCTAAATCGTCGGTCTGTATTCGGCGTTTTGCCGATCAAGGTCGACGATATGCATGTAACGGACAAGGATCGCGAACTCCTCGCCATACTGAGCGAGAACGCCCGCATGCCGACGGCGACGATCGCCCGCCGGCTCGGCCTGTCGCGCACCACGGTGCAGGCGCGCATCGAGCGGCTGGAGCGCGAGGGGGTGATCGCAGGCTATGGCGTGCGCCTCTCGGAAAACTACGAGAAAGGCCTCGTGCGAGCGCATGTTCTGATCACGATTGCACCGCGGGCGCTCGGTCGGGTCACGCCCGAGCTCGCCGCCATTCGCGAAATCCGCATGCTGCATTCCGTCAGCGGCAGCTTCGATCTGATCGCGGTCGTCGCTGCAGCTTCGATCAGCGAGCTGGACCTGTTGATCGACCGGATCGGCGAAATCGAGGGTGTCGAAAAGACCCTGTCCTCCATCATTCTCTCGACGCGCATCGATCGCTGATACGCAGGTTCGCATCAATGCTCGGGCGTTGCGCCCCGACCGGCAGGCTGCCCCGCTGCACTCTGCGGTTCTGCCGATTGGACCGGCCGCGTCCAGGCGCTTGGGCCCCGGATATAGGAAACGCTCGCGCCGTCGCCCGGGACCAGCCATTTATCGCGGTCGAAATAGAGCTCGGCGATGCTCTTCGGCCGCGCGCGTGCGGCCTGATTGGCAAGGAAGTTGTAGCGGGGCGTGTCCCCCATTTCCCGCTTGAACTGGATACGACTGCCGAAGCGCTTGAGGTCGAATTCCTGGAGGCCCTGGATCTGGAGAGTGACGCTTGCGCTCCCGGCCCAACGAACCTCCCTCAAGAAGACGGATGCCGCCTTGGCAGCAGCGCTGGTGACGACCGGTGTGTCCCCGCTGTGCTCGATGTTGAGTTTTACGCGAAAGGAGGTGATCTCCTCCTCGCCACGGCCCTTGACCAGGATAAAGATGGACGAGCTCGGCTCCTGGCCCGGGCGGGCAAAGGGAACGAGCGACGAGCACTCCCAGCGGCCGCTCTCGGCTGATTTCCATTCGAGGTCGCGGAAGCCGGCTTCCCTTAGTCCCTCGCAAAGCGCCCGCGGGTCGCTGCGGATCTGACGGATGAATTGCTGTTCCGGCGTTGCAAGATCCGCGAAGATGTGGGCGGGCAGGAGTGCCTTTGGCGGTTCGGACTTTTTGCGTGGACCGCGGGCAGTCTCCGGCGGCCGCTCCGCTTGCGGCGGCGTCATCACGAAACCCAGCCCCGCGAGCAGCTGCTTCAGGTGGCGCTGTTCGTTGGCCAGGAGCACGGTCGCGGCGATCGCCGCAAAGACGAGCCCCACGGCGACGAGGAAGAAAGCGATGCCGGAACGGCTTTGCTGTTTCCTCTCCATCTTGCGCCGTCGCTCCGCCACGGAAGGTCACGGCATTCCACCGGACCGCTCCAAACCTTCAGTCGTGGCGCACCATAAGGGATCATGGCGCCGGCGTCCAAGAGGTGAAAGAGAGGTCTTCCTTCCTTCTATTCCACGCTTGTCCGCTGCGCTTCGGCGCGTGCCACCTTCCAGGTGGAATAGGCGAAGGCGAGCAGGAATATCGCCGTCATCAGAAGGACGATGGTGGGTGCCGGTGCGCTGTCGATGAAGAAGGAGAGATAGACGCCGCAGAAGGAGGCGGCGACGGCGACGATCACCGCGATCGCCAGCATGTGGCCAAACGTCCGCGTGACGAGATAGGCGATCGCGCCGGGGGCAATGAGCATGGCGATGGCCAGGATCAGCCCGACGGCCTTGAGGGCGCCGACGATCGTCAGCGACAGGATCGCCAGCAGTCCGTAGTGCAGCCAACCGACCCTCAGACCGATCGCGCGTGCCTGAGCCGGATCGAAGGCGTGGAGCAGCAGATCGCGCCACTTCAGGCCGAGAATGCCGGCGGCGAGAAGCGCGATGAGGCCCGTCTCCAGAATGTCGCCCCAGCCGATGCCGAGCATGTCGCCGAAGAGGATGTGATCGAGATGCACGTCGCTCTGGATCTTGGTGTAGAGCACAAGGCCAAGGCCGAACATGCCGGAAAAGACGACGCCCATCACCGTGTCCTGCTTGATGCGGCTGTTTTCCTTCAGATAGCCGGTCAAGAGTGCGCAGCACATGCCGGCCGTAAAGGCGCCGACGGCGAGCGGCAGGCCGACAATGTAGGAGACGACGACGCCGGGAAAGACCGCATGCGAGATCGCGTCGCCCATCAGCGACCAGCCCTTGAGGACCAGGAAACAGGACAGCATCGCCGTCGGAATCGCGACCAGGACCGAGATCAGGAGCGCATTGCGCATGAACTCGAACTCGAAAACGGCAAGGAGCATGTCGAGCGAAGGCATCATGCGGTCTCCAGAGCCTCGGATGCGCGGCGGCGTGCGGCGAGCAGCCCGTGTTTCGGGGCAAATACGAAGGCGAACAGAAAGATCGCGGTCTGCAGGACGATGATGATGCCCCCGGTTGCGCCGTCGAGGAAGTAGCTCGCATAGGCGCCGACGAAGCTCGTCAGTGCCCCGATCGCGACGCTGATCACGATCAGCCGCGGGAAACGGTCGGTCAGGAGATAGGCGGTTGCGCCGGGGGTGACGACCATGGCGATGACGAGGAAGGCGCCGACCGTCTGCAGCGCCGCCACGGTCGAGGCCGAAAGGAGCGTGAAGAAGAGCACCTTCAGGAAGGTGGTGTTGGTGCCGATCGAGCGGGCGTGGCTTTCGTCGAAGAAAGTCACCATCAGGTCCTTCCACTTCGCGGACAGGATCAGCAGCGAGACGATGCCGATGATGGCGAGCTGCAACGTGTCGGCCGGCGTGATGGCGAGGATATTGCCGAGCACGATCGTCTGGATGTTCACCGAGGTCGGCGACAGAGAGACCATGAACAGGCCGAGACCGAAGAAGGAGGTGAAGATCAGGCCGATGATCGTGTCCTCCTTCAGCCGCGTGCGCTGGTTGAGGAACAGCATGGCACCGGCGGCAAGCGCACCGGAAAAGAAGGCGCCCAGCGAGAAGGGAAGCCCGAGCATGTAGGCCCCGGCGACGCCCGGCACGATCGAGTGAGAGAGCGCATCGCCGATCAGCGACCAGCCCTTCAGCATGAGATAGGCCGAAAGGAACGCGCAGACTGCGCCCACGAGTGCGCTTACCCACATGGCATTCACCATGTAGCTATAGGCGAACGGCTCGATGAGCGTGGCGATCATTCGGAGTCCGCCTCGGAATCCGATTCCGGTTTGGCCGGCTGCGCAACCATGCGGTCGCGGGCGCCATACATGACGAGCGGACGCTCGTCGTCGCTGATGACAGAGAGCTGGCGTGGATCGGCATCGTCATGGAGGTTCTCTCCGCCGAGCACGAAGTGACGCAGGACGCCCCCGAAGGCGAGCTCCAGGTTTTCGCGGGTGAAGGTGGTTTCCGTGGGGCCGTAGGCGAGCACCGTATTTTTCAGAAGGATGGTGCGGTCGCAGAATTCCGGCACGCTTCCGAGATTATGGGTGGAGACGAGCATCACACGACCCTCTTCGCGAAGCGCGACGAGCAGGCGGATGATAGCGTCTTCCGTCTTCACGTCGACCCCGGTGAAAGGCTCGTCGAGCAGGATGACGCGGCCGTTCTGGGCAAGTGCCCGGGCCAGGAAGACCCGCTTCTTCTGGCCTCCGGAAAGCTCGCCGATCTGGCGCTTGCGGAACTCGCTCATGCCGACCCGTGCCAGCGCCGTCTCGACCGCCTCGTGATCGGCCTTTTTGGGGATGCGCAGCATGTTCATATGGCCGTAACGGCCCATCATCACCACGTCTTCGACCAGGACGGGAAAATTCCAGTCGACCTCTTCGGCCTGCGGGACATAGGCGACGAGGTTCTGTTTCAATGCCTGCGTCACGGTGAGGCCCAGGATCGAGATGTCGCCCTTGGCCAGCCGGACGAAGCCCATGATCGCTTTGAACAGCGTCGACTTGCCGCTGCCGTTTACGCCGACGAGGGCCGCGATGGTGCCCGTCGGGATTTCGAAGGAGGCGTCGCGCAGCGCCCGGTGGCCGTTGCGGTAGGTCACCGTAGCACCGCTGACGCGAATGCCGCCATCCTCGTCTTGCGGAGCAGCTCCCGGATAGGCGCGGGCCTTTTCCTGAAGGTTCATTGCGACAAGCCTTTCGCAATCGTTTCCGATGTAACGCGCAGCAGATCGATATAGGTCGGAACGGGGCCGTCGGCCTCGCTCAAGGAGTCGACATAGAGCACGCCTCCGTATTTTGCACCCGTCTCCCGCGCGACCTGCTCAGCGGGGTCCGGCGAAATGGTGCTTTCGGAGAAGACGACGGGTATCCGATTAGCTCGAACCACGTCGATCACCTTGCGCACCTGCTGCGGCGTGCCTTGCTGGTCGGCATTGATCGGCCAAAGATAAAGCTCCTTCATGCCGAAATCGCGGGCGAGATAGCTGAAGGCGCCCTCGCTCGAAACGAGCCATCGCCTTTCCGCCGGGATCCTTTCGAGCTCGGCGCGGATGGGTGCGACCGCCGCCTCGATCTTCTTCTTGTAGGCCTCGGCATTGGCCTTGTAGACCTCGGCATTGGGGGGATCGTGTCGCATGAAGGCGTCGCGAATATTGTCGACATAGATCAGGGCGGCCGATGGCGACATCCAGGCGTGCGGGTTGGGTTTGCCGGTATAGGGGCCCTCGGCGATGCCCATCGGCTCGACGCCTTCGGAGACGACGACGCCGGGAACGCCGTCGAAGTTCTGGAAGAACCTTTCGAACCAGAGCTCGAGGTTCAGCCCGTTCCAGAGAATGAGGTCGGCGTCATGCGCCTTGAGGATATCGCGGGGCGTCGGCTGGTAATTGTGGATCTCGGCGCCCGGCTTGGTGATCGATTCGACCACCGCGGCGTCGCCCGCGACGTTCTGCGCCATATCGGCGATGACCGTGAAGGTGGTGACGGCCTTGAGCTTTTCGGCCGCCCGGGCGGCCACCGGCAGAAGCGATAGAGCAGCCATCGCCGCTGCGGCCGCCACGATCATGCGCCTCGTTGGATGGATCATCCGGCTCTCCTCTTTGCGAACCATAATATGGGTAGGCGAATGGTCTGCATAAGTCAATGCAAATGAGAAGCATTTGCAACTAGCTATTTCCAAAAGGCGTCCCCTTGGCTAGTGTCGCGGGATGAGCCAGAGCAAGAATCGGATCGAGGAACTGGAAGGAATCCTGCGGGAAGGCGGCGTGCGTGTGACGCGCCAGCGCGCCGCGATCCTGAAGATCCTGGCCGAGGCCGCGGACCACCCGGATGCCAGCGAACTTCACCGGCGCGCGAAGGAAATCGACGCGACGGTGTCGCTCTCGACGGTATACCGGACGCTTTCGGCGCTGGAGCAGCAAGGGGTGGTGCAGCGGCATGCCTTCGAGAATGCGACTGCCCGCTTCGAGACGGCGGATGCACCCCACCACGATCACCTGATCGATATCGAAACGGGTGCGGTGATCGAGTTTCGCTCCGACAAGATCGAGCAGTTGCAGGCGGAGATCGCTGCCGAACTCGGCTACGACCTGGTGCGCCACCGGCTGGAGCTCTATTGCCGGAAGCGCAAGGACTGAGCGGAATTACCCTCCGACAGCGGCAATCTTGGGGCGCGTCGGCATGGTCATGGCGGCGACGCCGGCGATGACGCAGCCGAGGCCGAGCCATGCGGTGGTCGAAAGCGTTTCCCCGAGAAATACCACTCCGATCGCAACGCCGATCGGAACGCGCACATAGGCCTGTGCCGTCGCGCCGACGGAACCGAGCGTGTGGATCAGGCGGAAATAGATGACGAAGGCGAGCGCGGTCGAGAAGACGGACAGGCAGAGGAGCGCGATCAGCGATTCCGGCGAGGGATCGAGCGTCCAGGGCCGATCGACGACGAGGCTTGCCGGGATGAGCAGGGCCGCACCCGCGAGAAGCGATCCGCAAGCGGGCATCATCGGATCGAGGCCCCTGAAGCCCTTCCCGAATATCGCCGCGCCGGCATAGCAAACCGTCGCAAGAACGACCGCAAGCTGCGGGATGAGCTGATTGCCGATGCCGCGGAAGGCCTCGAGACCGATGATCAGCGCGATTCCGGCGAGGCCCGCAAGGACGCCCAGGAACTTGCGGGCGGTAACGGGCTCGTGCCGGGTGATCAGGGCCGTCAGGAGAAAGGCGAAGATCGGCGTCGTGGAGTTGAGGATGGCCGCGACGCCGGCATCGATCGTACGCTCCGACCAGGCGATCAAGGTGAATGGGACGACGCTGTTGAGGCAGGCCTGGAACAGGAACCGCCGCCACATCGCCCCGTCGCGCGGCAATGTCAGGCCGCGCCATGCGATCAGCGCCAGAAGAACCATGCCGGCAAGCAGCGTTCGCGCGGCGATCAGCGTCACCGGGGGAATGGTTTCGACGCCGATCTTGATGAAGGTGTAGGAGGCGCCCCAGAGCGTTGCCAGGGCGACAAGCAGAAGCAGTTCGAGAGCGAGACGTGGCCTGTCCATGAATGCGGTCCTTGTGAATCGTTGTTCATCGGACCATTCCTAGCGTCCGGAGCCCCTGCGATGCTTCGGTGCCGATCGAAGTATGGCGCGTACCCCGCGGGCCTTCGCCCGCGGGGTATCGCGGTTCAATGGCCGTCTGCCAGCCGCGCGGCCTCGACGCATGCGGAACGCTCGATGCTGAGGCCGTTGAAGAAGGCATTGAGCACGACGGCCGAGGCCGCGGCGAGCACTATGCCGGACTCGATGATGGGATGGATCGCATGCGGCATCCACATCAGGAAGTTGGGTGCGATCATCGGAATGAGGCCGAAGCCGACGGAGGCGGCGACCACGAACAGGTTGTTTCGCGAGGTCTTGAAGTCGACCGTCGAGAGTATCCTGACGCCGGTTGCCGCCACCATGCCGAACATCACGAGCCCCGCTCCGCCGAGAACGAAGGTCGGAACCGCCTCGACCAGCGCGCCCATCTTCGGGACAACGCCCAGCAGGATCATGATGACGCCGCCCATCACGCAGACGTAGCGGCTCTTGACTCCGGTGACGCCGACGAGGCCGACATTCTGCGAAAAGCTCGTATAGGGAAATGTATTGAAGAGACCGCCGATGATGGTGCCGAGACCGTCCACCCGAAGTCCGGCGGTCAATTGCTGTTGCTTGACCTCGCGGTTCGTCATCTCGCCGAGTGCCAGGAACATGCCGGTCGATTCGATCATCACGACGATCATGACGAGCGACATGGTGGCGATCAGCACCGGATCGAAGATCGGCATGCCGAAGCGCAATGGGGTCACGACGGCGAACCAGCCGGCGCTCGCCACACGATCGAAATGCATCATGCCGAGCATGGCTGCCGCGACGCATCCGATCACGATGCCGATCAGAACCGCGATGTTGCTGATGAGCCCCTTGCCGAAACGGGCCACTACGAGAATGGAGACCAGCACGAAGGCGGCAAGCGCCACATGGCCCGGTTCGGCATAGATCGGGTTCGGAACCGTGGCACCCAGGACCAGCCCGTCCGGCACGGCCGGACCGCCGGTTGCGGCGAGCTGCTTCAAATCGGCGAGCCATTGCGCGTGAGCCGGATCGACGAGTTTCGGCGCCGTCGGACCGAAGGGGTTGCCGAATATCCAATTGACGCCGACGCGCATCAGGGTCACCCCGATGACGAGAATGATGGTGCCGGTGACGACGGGCGGGAAGAACTTCAGCAGCCGTCCCATGATGGGCGCGATGAGAAGGGCCACGAGGCCGGCGCCGATGATCGCGCCGAAGATCGTCCGTGCTCCGTCGATCCCGGGTGTCATGGCGGCCATGGAGACCATCGGGCCGACGGCGGCAAAGGTGACGCCCATCATCACGGGAAGGCGGATGCCTATGCCCCTGGTCAGCCCGAGCGACTGAATGATGGTGACGATGCCGCAGACGAACAGGTCCGCCGAGATCAGGAAGGCGACGTCCTCCGGGCTCAGCTGCAGCGCCCGGCCGACGATCAGGGGCACTGCGACGGCGCCGCCATACATGACAAGAACATGCTGTATCCCGAGGGTCGCAAGCCTGCCGATCGGCAGGCGCTCGTCCACGGGATGTATGCTGGATGCGTCGTTCATGGTTCCTCCTCCATCGCCGCCACCGTCCGTTCCCGTCCTCCAACGGGGAGGGGAATTTTTCGCCCCGCAGGAGCATGCCGCAAGGGTGCAGGAAGTGAAAACACTTTCGGATTTTCGAGGGTAATCGGGCGCATCGCGGGCGATCCGGACATGCGCCCGGATCGCGTTCAGGGGAACGGCTTGCCGGCCGTCAATGCGCTTCCGCGGCAAGCACGCGCACTTCCGTGCCGTTGGCGTCGTAGAGCTTGCCGTTGAGGAAATAGTCGCCGTCGTGCAGTCGCGCGATGTCCTGGTAGCGGAGCGTCCGCTCCGTCCCGGCGACGAACACCGATTGCTGGTCCGAGTTCCCGGCGGTCATATGGTTGAAGATCAGGTTGAGGCCGATCGCCATCAGCGCGGCGGAGCTGATGCCGGAATGGAAAATCGTCTCGACCCAGGCCGGGAAATGCTCGTAGAAGGTCGGCGAGGCGATCGGGATCATGCCGAAGCCGATCGAGGTCGCGACAATGACAAGGTTCATGTTGTTGGCGTAGTCCACCTTCGACAGGGTGCGGATGCCGCTCGCGGCGACCGTGCCGAAGAGCACGATGCCGGCGCCGCCGAGCACCGAACTCGGAACCGCCGCGACGATGCGGCCCATGACCGGCAGAAGACCGAGCGTGACGAGAAACAGGCCGCCGGTTGCAACGACATAGCGGCTCTTGACCCCGGTGACCGCCACCAGCCCGACATTCTGGGCAAAGGCGCTCTGGGTGAAGGAGCCGAAGATCGGAGCGAGCAGGCTCGACAGCATGTCGGCCCTGAGTCCGTCGCCGAGCCGGCGCGAATCCACCTTCGTTTCGATGATCTCGCCGACCGCCAGAATGTCCGCCGAAGTCTCGACCAGCGTCACCAGGATGACGATGAACATCGAGGCGATCGCCGCGACTTCGAAGGTCGGATAGCCGAAGTGGAAAACCAGCGGAAGCGCGAGGAAAGGCCCTTCGGTTACCTGCGAGAAATCAGCCATGCCGGCGAAATAGGCTATCACCGTACCGATGATCAGGGCGAGCAGGATCGAGAGCCGCGAGATCGCGGCGCTTCCGAGCTTGCTGAGCAGGAGCACGATGACGAGCGTGACCGCTGCAAGCTGGATATTGGCGGGACTGCCGAAATCGGGGGCACTGCTGTTCCCGCCCATGGCCCAGCGCGCGGCCACCGGCATCAGCGTCAGTCCTATGGTGGTGATCACGATTCCGGTGACGAGCGGCGGAAAGAAGCGGGTGATCCGCGAAAATACAGGCGTTATCAGCAGGCCGATCAGCGAGGCGGCAATGACGGCGCCGAGCACCGACTGGAGCCCCCCATTGCCGGAAATGGCGATCATCGTCGCCACGCCGGAAAAGGAAACGCCCTGGACCAGCGGCAACTGGCTTCCGAAGAAGGGCAGGCCGATTGTTTGCAAGATGGTGGCGAGGCCGCCGGCAAATAAGGATGCCGTGATGAGCAGGCCGATGTCGCCGGGGCCGAGGCCTGCGGCCTGACCCAGTATCAGGGGCACGGCGACGATGCCTCCATACATCGTCAGCACGTGTTGCAGGCCATAGGCCAGATTGGCGCCGATTCCGAGCGTCTCATCCTCCGGACGCGTTGGTGATAGGGTTTCCTCTGCACTGTTTGCCAAGGTAATCTCCTCCAATACCTTTGCATGTCATCCACTTCTTACGAAGAAGGTGGCAAATAATGTCAGCGACGATGAGGCGCTGCCTTACCGAAATAGGGGAAACAGTTTTCGTCTGGCGGGCGGTAATGCTGCGGTGAGCGCAGCGGCGAGCGTGGGGTGGCCCCCTCGATTCGAAACGAAAAAACCGGGGCCGTTTCCAGCCCCGGTGCCGCATCTCCTTTTAACAACGCCGCCGACGGATCGCGCAGCGTCTGTCGATCAGTTCGTCTGCCAGCTCTTGACCAGCTCGTCGTAGTTGACGGTAGTCGGCTTTTCCTTCTCGTTCTCGATCTTGAGCTGCGGTGCGAGGTTGCCGGCCTTTACGGCTTCGGCGTTCCAGTATTCCAGATCGTGCTCTTCGGCGAGCTTCGGACCGATGTCGCCCTGGACGCCGGCACGTTCCAGGCGCTGCAGCACCTTTTCCTGCTCGGCGCAGAGCGAGTCCATGGCTTCCTGGGCGGTTTTCGCGCCGGAGGAAGCGTCGCCGATCGCCTGCCACCAGAGCTGTGCCAGCTTCGGATAGTCGGGCACGTTCGTTCCGGTCGGCGACCACTGCAGGCGGGCCGGTGAACGGTAGAACTCGATCAGGCCGCCGAGCTTCGGGGCGCGGTCGGTGAAGCTCTGATGGTCGAGCGTCGACTGGCGGATGAAGGTCAGGCCGACATGGCTCTTCTTAACGTCCACCGTCTTCGACGTCACGAACTGCGCGTAGAGCCACGCAGCCTTGGCCCTATCGTCCGGCGTCGATTTCAGGAGTGTCCAGGACCCGGCGTCCTGGTAGCCGAGCTTCATGCCGTCCTTCCAGTAGACGCCGTGCGGGCTCGGGGCAAAACGCCACTTCGGTGTGCCGTCCTCGTTCACGACCGGCAGGCCTTCCTTCACGAAGTCGGCGGTGAAGGCCGTATAGGTGAACATCTGCTGGGCGACCTCGCCCTGCGATGGTACCGGGCCGGATTCCGAGAAGGTCATGCCCTGGGCAGCAGCCGGCGCATAGGCCTTCATCCAGTCGAGATATTTCTGGATGGCGTAGACCGAGGCCGGGCCGTTGGTGTCGCCGCCGCGCGCGACGCAGGATCCGACGGGCCGCGAGTTCTCGTCGACCTTGATGCCCCACTCGTCGACCGGCTTGCCGTTCGGGATGCCCTTGTCGCCGTTACCGGCCATCGACAGCCAGGCATCGGTGAAGCGCCAGCCCAGCGACGGGTCCTTCTTGCCGTAGTCCATGTGGCCATAGACCTTCTTGCCGTCGATCTCGCGGCCGGTGAAGAACTCGGCGATGTCCTCATAGGCCGACCAGTTGACCGGAACGCCGAGTTCGTAGCCGTACTTGGCCTTGAAGTCCGCCTTGTTCTTCTCGTCGTTGAACCAGTCGTAGCGGAACCAATAGAGGTTCGCGAACTGCTGATCGGGAAGCTGGTAGAGCTTGCCGTCCGGCGCGGTCGTGAAGGATTTGCCGATGAAGTCGTCGATGTCGAGGTTGGGATTGGTGACGTCCTTGCCCTCGTTCGCCATGAAGTCGGTCAGGCTGCGGGCCTGCTGGTAGCGCCAGTGCGTGCCGATCAGGTCAGAGTCGTTGATATAGGCGTCATAGACGTTCTCGCCCGACTGCATCTGCGTCTGCAGTTTTTCGACCACGTCGCCTTCGCCGATCAGGTCATGGGTGATCTTGATGCCGGTGATCGCGGTAAAGGCGGGTGCCAGAACCTTCGATTCGTATTCATGCGTGGTGATCGTTTCGGAAACGACCTTGATCTCCATGCCGGCAAAAGGCTTTGCCGCATCGACGAACCATTGCATTTCCGCTTCCTGGGCGGCGCGGTCGAGCGAGGACATGTCGCCGACTTCCTTGTCCAGGAACTGCTTTGCCTCGTCCATCCCGGCAAATGCCGAGCCGGTAAATGCCAGCAGCATAGCCGCCGTCGTTGTCAAAAGGTGCCTTCGCATTAAATCCTCCCTTGGGTTTTGCGATTGCGTTCACTTGCAGTTTCAAAGGGCGCCCGCGGTGAGCGCCCTTCGTTTGGTTCCTCAGACGTAGCGGAAGACGCCGACCGCGTAGATCACCGACAGGGCGACCGCCCACCAGAGATTTGCGCCGACCAGCCCCAGCCAGGCGAGGTGAATGAATGCGCTTCCGAGCAGCGACACGAAGAGCCGGTCGCCGCGGGTCGTCTCGAAGCGCAGGATGCCGACGCGCGGGTTTCCGCCCGGCCGGGCATATTCCCAGACGGCCATCAGCGACAGGAGCGCGAAGATCGTCAGAAAGAACATGGCGGTAGGGAAAGACCAGGCCATCCAGCCGCCGGGGATCAGCGGGGCGAACCAGTCGGTCTTGCCGTCCTTGGCCGGCAGAACGGAAAAAAGCAGGCCGGCCGCGGTGAGATAGACGACGAGCACGGCGGCAAGCGCGACGGGCCAGCGGTTCCTGCGAGTGGCGACGGTTGCCATCAGACCCTCCCCAGGGCGAAGCCCTTGGCGATGTAGTTGCGGACGAAATAGATGACGAGCGCGCCGGGGATGATCGTCAGCACGCCGGCGGCGGCGAGCACGCCCCAGTCCAGACCGGAGGCGGAGACCGTGCGCGTCATCGTCGCGGCGATCGGCTTGGCGTCGGTCGTCGTCAGGGTGCGGGCGATCAGCAGCTCGACCCAGGAGAACATGAAGCAGAAGAAGGCGGCCACGCCGATGCCGGACGCGATCAGGGGCACGAAGATCTTCACGAAGAAACGCGGGAAGGAGTAGCCGTCGATATAGGCGGTCTCGTCGATCTCCTTCGGCACGCCGGACATGAAGCCTTCCAGGATCCAGACGGCGAGCGGCACGTTGAACAGGCAATGCGCGATCGCCACCGCGATGTGCGTGTCGATGAGACCGAAGGCGGAATAGAGCTGGAAGAAGGGCAGCGCGAAAACCGCCGGCGGCGCCATCCGGTTGGTGAGCAGCCAGAAGAACAGGTGCTTGTCGCCGAGGAAGCGGTAGCGCGAAAAGGCGTAGGCTGCCGGCAGCGCCACCGTCACCGAGATCAGCGTGTTCAGGACGACATAGGTGATCGAATTGATGTAGCCGTTGTACCAGGAGGGATCGGTAAAGATCACCGCATAGTTCCGAAGCGTCGGATTCTGCGGCCACAGCGAGAAGGTGCTGAGGATCTCGCTCGTCTCCTTGAAGCTCATATTGACGAGCCAGTAGATCGGCAGGAGCAGGAAGACGATGTAGATCGTCGGCACCAGCCAGGAGAGGCGCTGCGAAAGTGGTTGCTTGTTGGTCATCATGATGTCTCCTCCCTCCTTCTCAGCCTTGCGCGTCGCTCGTGGTCATCACCGTGTAGAAGATCCACGACAGGAGCAGGATGATGAGGAAGTAGATGATCGAGAGGGCTGCGGCCGGGCCGAGGTCGAACTGGCCGATTGCCGTCTTGACGAGATCGATCGACAGGAAGGTCGTCGAATTGCCCGGGCCGCCGCCAGTCACGACGAAAGGTTCCGTATAGATCATGAAGCTGTCCATGAAGCGCAGCAGGAAGGCGATCAGGAGCACGCGCTTCATCTTCGGAAGCTGGATGTAGCGGAAGACCGACCAGCGCGAGGCGCCGTCGATCTTGGCGGCCTGGTAGTAGGCGTCCGGGATCGAGACGAGGCCGGCATAGCAGAGCAGCACGACGAGGCTAGTCCAGTGCCAGACATCCATGACGATCAGCGTGACCCAGGCGTCGAGCGGATTCTGCACGTAATTATAGTTGATGCCGAGCGAGGCGAGCGTGCGCCCGAGCAGGCCGATGTCGACCCGGCCGAAGACCTGCCAGATGGTGCCGACGACGTTCCACGGAATGAGCAGCGGCAGCGCCATCAGAACGAGGCAGATCGGCACGCCGATGCCTCTCTTCGGCATGTTGAGCGCGATGACGATGCCGAGCGGGATCTCGATCGCGAGAATGATCGCCGAGAAGATCAGATTGCGGGTAAGCGCGTCCCAGAAACGGTCGGATTCGAGCACGTCCAGGAACCAGTCGGTGCCGGCCCAGAAGAACTCGTTATTGCCGAAGGTGTCCTGTACCGAATAGTTGACGACGGTCATCAGCGGGATCACCGCCGAGAAGGCGACGAGCACCAGTACCGGCAGGACCATGAACCAGGCCTTGTTGTTCCAGGTCTTTTCCATGTCAGGCCTCCCCGCCGACGCGCCAGGAATCGGCGTAGATGTTGATTGCCTTCGGATCGAAGGTCACGCGCGGCTCGGCGGGGATCTCGCCGTCCTCGTCGACGATGATCGAGATCGGCCGGTCGGCGAAGCGGGCGCGTACGACCTTGTGGCGGCCGATATCCTCGACCTTCGTGACGGCGACCGGCATGCCTTCGCGGCCGAGGGAAATGAATTCCGGACGGATGCCGAGTTCGGTTCTGGCGCCCGGCTTGATCTGCGGCTGGAAATCGAGCGCGATCCTCTGGTCGCCGACGGCGGCCGTGTTGCCGGCGATCTCGGCCGGCAGGACGTTCATGCCCGGCGAGCCGATGAAGTAGCCGACAAAGGTGTGACGCGGCCGCTCGAAGAGCTCGGCCGGCGTGCCGATCTGGACGATCTGGCCGTCATACATGACGACGACCTTGTCGGCGAAGGTGAGCGCCTCGGTCTGGTCGTGCGTCACATAGACCATGGTGAAGCCGAACTGCTTGTGCAGCCGCTTGATCTGCGAGCGCAGGACCCATTTCATTTCCGGATCGATGACGGTCAGCGGCTCGTCGAAGAGGATGGCGCTGACGTCCGAGCGCACGAGGCCGCGGCCGAGCGAGATCTTCTGCTTCTGGTCGGCGGTCAGCCCGCGCGCAGTCTTCCTGGCCCAGCTGCCGAGTCCGGTCATCTCGAGGATTTCCTTGACGCGGCGGTCGACCTCCGTTTCGGGCACATGCCGGTTGCGCAGCGGAAAGGCGAGATTGTCGTAGACGGTCATCGTGTCGTAGATGACCGGGAACTGGAACACCTGGGCGATGTTGCGCTGCTGCGTCGTCAGATGCGTGACGTCGGTTCCGTCGAAGAGAATGCGCCCTTCGGAAGGGTTGATCAGCCCCGAAATGATGTTGAGCAGCGTGGTTTTGCCGCAGCCGGAGGGCCCGAGCAGAGCGTAGGCGCCACCGTCGTTCCACTCGTGATGCACTTCCTTCAGCGCGTAGTCCGCTTCCGATTTGGGCCTGGCGCCGTAGGCGTGGCGGATATGTTCGAGATTGATGCGTGCCATGGTTTCCTCCCCGCCGCCCTTTCCTCAGGCCGTCCCGCCGACCGCCCTGCCGTCCGGCCCGAAGGCCATGAGGTGGCGTGTGTCGACGAAGACATTGAGCGTAGCGTCCGGTTCGATCTCGTGAATGCCGGGTGCGAGCATGACCCAGCGTGCGCCCGCGAAGGCGACGTGAATGAAGCTTTCGGACCCGGTGATTTCCGAGATCGCCGTCTTGACAGTCAGCGGTTCGTCGCTGCCGTTCGGCTGGCCGAAAGAAAGATGGTGCGGCTGAAAGGCCACCGTGCAGGGGCCATCCCCGAGGGAACGAAGATGTGCGGGAACGGGAAGCACCGGCTTGCCCTCGAGCGCAAAATGCGTTCCCGCCTTCACGAGGCCGATGGTGTTCAGCGGCGGATCGGCGAATGTGCGGGCCGTGACGATGTCGACCGGCCGGCGATAGACGTCGATGGTGCGGCCGAACTGGGTGATCCTTCCCTCGCTCAGCGTGGCGGTGTTGCCGCCGAGCAGAAGCGCTTCCGACGGCTCTGTCGTGGCGTAGACGAAGATCGCGCCGGATGCGGCGAAGATCTTCGGCAGTTCCTCGCGCAATTCCTCCCGCAGCTTGTAGTCGAGATTGGCAAGCGGCTCGTCGAGCAGCACCAGATCGGCATTCTTGACGATGGCGCGGGCGAGCGCGGTGCGTTGCTGCTGACCGCCGGACAGGTTGAGAGGCGTGCGGTCGAGATAGGGCGTGAGCTTCAGGAGTTCCGCCGCCTTGCGCACTTCGCGGTCGACGGCGGCGCTGTCGGCGCGCTTGATCCGCATCGGCGAGGCGATGTTCTCGTAGACCGTCATCGCCGGATAGTTGATGAATTGCTGATAGACCATGGCGACCGAGCGTTTCTGCACGGGAACGCCGGTCACGTCGGCACCGTCGAGATGGATCGAACCGGAGGCGGGCTTGTCGAGACCGGCCATCAGCCGCATCAGCGACGTCTTGCCGGAGAGCGTCGGGCCGAGCAGCACGTTGAGCGACCCCCTCTCCAGCACAAGGTCGGTCGGGTGGATGTGCGTCTCTCCACCCACGACCTTGGATATCTTCTTCATTTCAAGCATTGAATTCTCCACCCCAACGGCAGTTCAGCCGTGGTACCTCAGGCGGCCGCGTTGACCGCGCCCCGCATATATTCCTCCAGTTCCGCGGTTTGCGCCCGCGAAAACTTCAGTCCCAGTTTCGTGCGGCGCCAAAGCACGTCCTCCGCGCGCAATGCCCATTCCTGGCCGATCAGCCAATCCACTTCCGCCGCATAGAGATCCGCCCCGAAGTGCTTTCCGAGCTCGGCCTCGCTCGCGGCATTGCCGAGAAGCTGCGCCGCCCGCGTGCCGTAGAGCCGTACCAGCCGGCGGGCGTGGGAGGCGGCTAGAAAAGGATAGCGCGTCTTGAGCTTCGCGACCTCGTCGTCATAGCCGCCGGCCGGAAAATCGCCCCCCGGAAGCTGCGATCCGGCCGTCCACTTCCTGCCCTTTTCCCCGATGGTCTCGCCGATCTTCTCGAGCGCCGATTCCGCAAGCCGCCTGTAGGTGGTGAGCTTGCCGCCGAAGACGTTGAGCAGGGGTGCATCGCCGTTCTCGACGCGCAGCACATAGTCGCGGGTCGCCTCCTGCGCCTTGCTCGCGCCGTCATCGAAAAGGGGGCGCACGGCGGAATAGGTCCACACGATATCCTCTCTGCCCACCGGGTCGCTGAAATATTCGCTCGCCGCCTCGCAGAGATAATCGATCTCTGCGTCGCTGATGCGCACGTCAGCCGGATTGCCGGTGAAATCGCGATCGGTGGTTCCGATCAGCGTGAACTCGTCCTGGTAAGGAATGGCGAACATGATCCGCCCGTCCGGGTTCTGGAAGAAATAGGCGCGCGGATCGTCGAACTTCTTCTTAACGACGATATGACTGCCCTGGACTAGGCGGACATTGCGGACGTCGTTGTTGCCGACCGCTTCGGAGAGAACCCGGTCCACCCAGGGGCCCGCGGCATTGACGAGCATGCGGGCGCGTATCGTCTCGCGCGCGCCTGTCGCCGCATTCTCGATTTCGATCGCCCAACGGCCGCCCTCACGGCGCGCCGAGACGACGCGGGTACGCGCCATGATCCTCGCGCCGCGGTCGGCGGCGTCGCGCGCGTTCAGCACCACGAGGCGAGCATCGTCGACCCAGCCGTCCGAATATTCGAATGCTTTGGTGAAGAGGCGCTTCAGCGGTGCGCCTGCGGGATCGCGCGTCATGTCGAGCGTCTTCGTCGCCGGCAGAAGCTTGCGGCCGCCTATGTGATCGTAAAGAAAGAGGCCGAGGCGGATCAGCCAGGCCGGCCGCGGACCACCCTTGTGGAAGGGCAGCACGAAGCGCATCGGCCAGATGACGTGCGGCGCCATCGCCCAGAGGACTTCGCGCTCCATCAGGGCTTCGCGCACCAGGCGGAATTCATAATGCTCGAGATAGCGCAAGCCGCCATGGATGAGCTTGGTCGAGCCGGAGGATGTTCCGGAGGCGAAATCGCTCATCTCCGCAAGCGCGACGGAATATCCACGGCCAGCCGCATCACGCGCGATGCCGCATCCGTTGATGCCGCCGCCTATGACGAAGACGTCGAATATCGTCTGCTCTGACACTCTTGTTTTCCCCTCCACACTCCGCGACATAAAATTTGTGCAATCGCGAAAGTGAAAGCAGTTAAAGCGAAAATATTTCGAATGTCAAACGAATGTTCCGGCTTCGCGCTCGGGAATCGGGGACCGGATCACACCTCGGTCTCGACCAGCCTCACATCCTGGTCGGCACAGATTTTCCGAACGTTTTCAACGATGCAGCGGTCGGTGATGAATGTCTGTACCTGCGAAATATGGCCGATGCGCACCGGCGCGGTGCGTTCGAATTTCGTCGAATCCGAAACGAGGATGACATGGCGCGCATTGGCGATGATCGCCTGCGCAACTTTCACTTCGCGATAATCGAAATCGAGCAGGGCTCCGTCGGGGTCGATCGCCGAGGCGCCGATCACCGCGAAATCCACCTTGAACTGCTTGATGAAGTCGACGGCGGCCTCTCCGACGATGCCGCCGTCGGAGCCGCGGACGACCCCGCCGGCGATCACCACCTCGATCGAGGGGAAGACCCGCAACCTGTTGGCCACGTTGATGTTGTTGGTGATGATCATCAGTTCCCGGTGGTCGAGGAGCGCCTCTCCCACCGCTTCCGTCGTGGTGCCGATATTGATGAAGAGCGAAGAATTGTCCGGGATGAGCGCGGCCGCGGCCCGGCCGATCGCCTGCTTTTCCGCCGCGGCGATCTGGCGGCGGGATTCGTATCTGACGTTTTCCTTGCCGCTCGGAAAAATGGCGCCGCCGTGAATGCGGTTCAAAACCCTGGCGTCGCAGAGATCGTTCAGGTCCTTGCGGATCGTCTGCGGCGTAACGGAAAAGCGCTGGGCGAGATCCTCGACCAGCACGCGGCCTTCCGTTTTCGCCAGTTCCAAAATCTCCGCCTGTCGTCCGGTCAGATACATCCGCCCCTCGCGTTTCGTTTTCTTTCATAATATGCAAAAACGAAAGCGGCGCAATTTCAGATTAGAAATATCCGGCGCGTTCGATTTTCGTTGCGGCTCGCGCCCGATCTGCGCTGTAATCGGTGGGGGCACGCCAGTCTGACGTTATCGGGAGGAAGAAAGCGCATGTATCATCCGGCCTTGTTCCAGGGCATAAACGTGGTGGTTACCGGCGGCGGGAGGGGCATCGGCCTCGAGGTCGTGCGGCAGTTCCTCGATTGCGGTGCGCGCGTGGTGGTGCATATGGGGCGGACGATCGCCGCCGACCGCCCCGAGTTTCTCGATCTTGCAGCGGCCGAGGGCAGGGCGTTCCTCGCGGCGGCGGATTTCGTTGCCGACGGAGGCGTCGATAGCCTCGCCGATGTGGTGAGGAGCCGCTTCGACAGCGTCGATGTCCTCGTCAACAATGCCGGCACGATGGTTGGCCGCTTTCCGGCGTCCGATCTCACCGATGAGCAATACCGGACGGTCGTGCAGCTCAACCAGACCTCGGTCGTCGAGATGACCCGGACGATGCTGCCGCTCCTGCGCAAGGGCAGACATCCTGCGATCGTCAACACGGTTTCGATCTCGGCGCGCATGGGCGGCAGTCCCGGCTCTTCGATCTACTCTGCCACCAAAGCTTTCGTCTCAACCTATTCGAAGGCGCTGGCGCGTGAACTTGCGCCGGACGGCATCCGTGTCAACTGCGTCTCGCCCGGCACGATCACGACGGATTTCCACGAGCGCTATTCGACCCCGGAGAAGCTGGAGGCGACGCGCAAGACCATCCCGCTCGGCCGGCTTGGGACGGCGGAGGATTGCGCGCCGGCCTATCTCTTCCTCGCCGCACACGCGCTTTCGGGCTATATCACCGGCCAGGTCCTGGAGGTGAATGGCGGGCAGCTCATCGCTTAAGCGCGCGTCCGCCCCTCATCCGCCTGCCGGCACCTTCTCCCCGCTTGGCGGGGAGAAGGCCAGTCCTCGGGTCAAACTCGAGGAGAGGCGAAAAAACGTGTGCACTGAGTGATCCGGATATGATCGACAAGCTGGAATTTTTTCTCGCACTGGCCCGCGAACGGCATTTCGGCCGGGCGGCGGAGGAGTGCGGGGTGACCCAGCCGACGCTTTCGGCAGCGATCCGGCAGCTCGAAGAACAGCTCGGCGTGATCCTGGTCAATCGCGGATCACGCTTCCAGGGACTGACGCCCGAAGGGCAGCGGGTGCTGGAATGGGCACGGCGGATCGTCAGTGACAGCCGTACGATGCGCGAGGAGATGCGTGCAGCGCGAAAAGGTCTTTCGGGGCATATGCGCCTCGCCGCGGTGCCGACGACGCTCTCCATGGTGCCGCTCATCACCGCGCCCTTCCAGGAGAAGCATCCGGACGTCACCTTCTCGGTGCTTTCGACCACCTCGCTGCAGATCCTCGCGCTTCTCGAAAACCTCGAGATCGATGCCGGTCTGACCTATCTGGAGAACGAGCCGCTCGGCCGGGTGACGAGCGTGCCCCTGCAGATCGAGCAATATCATCTGGTTACGGCCGCCGGTACGGCGCTTTCGGATCGCGAAAGCGTGACCTGGAAGGAAGTGAGCGACATTCGGCTTTGTCTATTGACGGCCGACATGCAGAACCGTCGCATCATCAATCAGCACTTTGCCGAGGCGGGCGCGGTCCCGAAGCCGACCCTCGAATCGAATTCGATGATCGTGCTCTTTTCCCACGTCCGGACCGGACGGTGGGCGAGCATCATGCCCTATAACGTTGCGAAATCATTCGGTTTTCACGAGGACATACGGATGATCCCGATCGTCGATCCGGACGTCCGCCATACGGTCGGCCTGGTCGCCACCTATCGTGAGCCATTCACGCCGCTCGTCTCCGCGCTGTTGCACGAGGCGCGTATCCTCGGTGAGCGCAACCAGGTTCAATAGAAATTTTCTATCGATCGACGGAACAGCCATATTGACCCATGAAAGCATAAGCGCGAAGCTTGTTTCATGGGCAAAGAGCGTGAAATCTCCGACCTTTGCCAACTGGTTGAGACAGCGGCACGACGACGGTGGGAGATCCTGGCGGCGCGGCCGCGAGCCGGGAGGGCTCCTTCAGTGAATATCCATCTGCCGCGCGCAGACGTGACCGAACGGACGCTGGCGATCGTCGGCGAGCTCAAGGGGCTCGAAGGCCCGCTTCTTCCCATCTTGCACGAAATCCAGGACGAGTTCGGCTATGTGCCGGAGGAGAGCCTGCCGGTGATCGCGCGGGAACTCAATCTGTCGCGCGCCGAAGTCTATGGCGTGGTTACCTTCTATCACGATTTTCGCGAGCACCCGGCCGGGCGCCATGTGCTGAAGCTCTGTCGCGCCGAGGCCTGCCAATCGATGGGCGGCGACCGGCTTGCGGAGCGCGCCAAGGTGCTTCTCGGGATCGATTTCCATGAGACGACGCCGGACGGCGCCGTGACGCTTGAGCCGGTCTACTGTCTCGGACTCTGTTCCTGCTCGCCGTCGGCGATGCTCGACGGCGAGGTTCATGCGCGCCTCGACGAAGCAGAGCTCGAGGCGCTGGTTGCGGAGGCGCGCCGATGACCGTCAGGATCTACATTCCCCTGGATGCGGCGGCCATTGCGCTTGGCGCCGAAAAGGTGGTGGAGGCGATGGCCGGCGAGATCGCCGCACGCGGGCTCGACGTCACGATCGTGCGCAACGGCTCGCGCGGCATGCACTGGCTGGAGCCGCTGGTCGAAGTCGAAACGGCCGCAGGGCGCGTCGCCTACGGCCCGGTGAAGGCGCGCGATGTCGCCTCGCTTCTCGATGCCGGGCTGATTTCGGGTGGCGCGCATCCTCTCTGCCTCGGCAAGACCGAGGAAATTCCGTTTCTCAAGCGACAGACCCGGCTTACCTTTGCCCGTTGCGGCGTCATCGATCCTCTCTCGCTCGAAGACTATCGCGCCCATCGGGGCTTGCTCGGTCTCGAGCGGGCGATCGCAATGCAACCGGCGGCGATCGTTGCCGAGGTCACGGAAAGCGGCCTTCGCGGCCGCGGCGGCGCCGGCTTCCCGACCGGCATCAAATGGAAGACCGTCCTGGAAGCACGAGGGCCGCGGAAATACATCGTCTGCAATGCCGACGAGGGCGACAGCGGGACCTTTGCGGACCGGATGATCATGGAAGGCGATCCCTTCGTGCTGATCGAGGGGATGGCGATCGCCGGTATCGCGACCGGTGCGACCAAGGGCTACATCTATACCCGTTCGGAATATCCGCATGCGATCGCGGTGATGAGCGCGGCGATCGAGATCGCCCGTGCCGCCGGTGTGCTCGGTGCGTCGGTGCTCGGCTCGGCGCACGCCTTCGACATGGAAGTGCGCACCGGCGCCGGCGCCTATGTCTGCGGCGAGGAGACCTCGCTCCTGAACAGCCTCGAAGGCAAGCGCGGGCTCGTGCGCGCCAAGCCGCCGCTGCCGGCACACAAGGGCCTTTTCGACCGCCCGACCGTCATCAACAACGTCATCTCGCTCGCTTCCGTGCCGGTGATCCTCGACAGGGGCGCCGGTTACTATCGCGATTTCGGCATGGGCCGGTCGCGCGGAACGATCCCGCTGCAGATCGCCGGCAACGTCAAGCATGGCGGCCTCTTCGAGACCGCATTCGGCCTGACGCTCGGCGAGATCGTCGACGGGATCGGCGGCGGCACGGCGAGCGCCCGGCCGGTCAAGGCCGTCCAGGTTGGCGGCCCGCTCGGTGCCTATTTCCCGCGGGCGCTCTTCGATACGCCTTTCGACTACGAGGCATTTGCCGCCAGAGACGGGCTCATCGGTCATGCCGGCATCGTCGTCTTCGACGACACGGCCGACATGTTGAAACAGGCGCGTTTCGCCATGGAGTTCTGTGCGGTCGAAAGCTGCGGCAAGTGCACCCCATGCCGTATCGGTTCGACGCGCGGCGTCGAGGTGGCCGACAGGATCGCCGCCGGCATCGAGCCGGAGAAGAACCGCGAACTGCTCGCCGATCTCTGCAACACGATGAAGTTCGGCTCCCTCTGCGCCCTTGGCGGCTTCACGCCCTATCCGGTGATGAGCGCCATGACGCATTTTCCGGAGGATTTTTCACCGGTGCCGGTCGTGGAGGCTGCGGAATGATGGCTGCGATGGCACTTGAATTTTTGCCCCTCACCCTAACCCTCTCCCCGCAGGCGGGGAGAGGGGACCGGAAGGGCACGGCATATCCCTTCTCCCCGCGAGCGGGGAGAAGGTGGCGGCAGCCGGATGAGGGGCGGAAGCCGGTATCGGCGGCGGCGCGTACCCCCCTCTGGCCTGCCGGCCATCTCCCCCACAGGGGGGGAGAATGGATGCGGCGCGCTCGGCGTCTTGACCGGAGCGCCCCACGTGCAGAAGCGTTTGTTTTGGAGCGAGTGGCCGGCCACGATTCGATCTCCCCGCTTGTGGGGGAGATGCCCGGCAGGGCAGAGGGGGGTGAAGCCGCCCCCTTGAACGCAATTTCTCAGGAGGCCCGCTAATGTCTCTCATTCACGAAATCGACTACGGCACCCCTGCCTCCAAGTCCGAGAAGACGGTGACGCTGACGATAGACGGGCGCGAGATCACGGTTCCGGAAGGCACGTCGATCATGCGTGCGGCAATGGAAGCGGGCATCGAGGTGCCGAAGCTTTGCGCTTCCGACATGATGGATGCCTTCGGCTCCTGCCGGCTCTGTCTCGTAGAGATCGAGGGACGCGCCGGCATGCCGGCCTCCTGCACGACGCCGGTGGCGGCAGGCATCAGCGTTTCGACGCAGACGCAGCGGCTGAAGGATGTCCGCCGCGGCGTCATGGAGCTCTATATTTCCGACCATCCGCTCGACTGCCTCACCTGCGCAGCCAATGGCGATTGCGAGCTGCAGGACATGGCCGGTGCCGTGGGCCTGCGCGACGTGCGCTACGGCTATGACGGCGAGAACCATGTGACGGCGCGCAACAATGGCGAGATCAACGCAAAATGGGCGCCGAAGGACGAGTCGAATCCGTATTTCACCTATGATCCGGCGAAGTGCATCGTCTGTTCGCGCTGCGTGCGGGCCTGCGAGGAAGTGCAGGGCACCTTCGCGCTGACGATCAGCGGCCGCGGCTTCGATTCGCGCGTCTCCGCCGGCATGAACGAGGATTTCGTTTCCTCCGAATGCGTCTCCTGCGGCGCCTGCGTGCAGGCTTGCCCCACGGCGACGCTGACGGAAAAATCGGTGATCGAGATCGGCCAGCCGGAGCACTCGGTCGTCACCACCTGCGCCTATTGCGGCGTGGGCTGCTCGTTCAAGGCGGAGATGCGTGGCGAGGAGCTGGTGCGCATGGTGCCCTGGAAGGACGGCCAGGCGAATCGCGGCCATTCCTGCGTCAAGGGCCGCTTCGCCTATGGTTATTCCAACCACAGGGACCGCATCCTCAATCCGATGGTTCGCGAGAAGGTCACCGATCCCTGGCGCGAGGTCACCTGGGAAGAGGCTTTCGCGCATATCGCCTCCGAGTTCCGCCGCATCCAGTATCAGTATGGCCGCGATTCGGTGGGAGGCATTACGTCTTCGCGCTGCACCAATGAGGAAACCTTTCTGGTGCAGAAGCTGGTGCGCGCCGGTTTCGGCAACAACAATGTCGACACCTGCGCTCGCGTCTGCCATTCGCCAACCGGTTACGGCCTCAACCAGACCTTCGGCACCTCCGCCGGTACGCAGGATTTCGACAGTGTCGAACACACGGATGTTGCGGTCATCATCGGTGCCAACCCGACCGACGGCCACCCGGTCTTCGCCTCGCGGCTGAAGAAGCGGCTGCGCCAGGGCGCCAAGCTGATCGTCATCGATCCGCGCCGAATCGACCTCGTCCGCTCCGCCCATGTCGAAGCGTCGTACCACCTGCCGCTGAAGCCCGGCACCAACGTTGCCATCTTGACGGCGATTGCGCATGTCATCGTCACGGAAGGCCTTGCCAACGAAGCCTTCATTCGCGAGCGCTGCGACTGGTCGGAATTCGAGGATTGGGCGGCCTTCGTGGCAGAGCCCCATCACAGCCCGGAAGCAACCGAAGCCTATACCGGCGTTTCACCGGAACTTGTGCGCAGGGCTGCGCGGCTTTACGCCACCGGCGGCAACGGCGCGATCTATTACGGCCTTGGCGTCACGGAGCACAGCCAGGGTTCGACGACGGTGATGGCGATCGCCAACCTCGCCATGCTCACCGGCAACATCGGCCGGCCGGGCGTCGGCGTCAATCCGCTGCGCGGCCAGAACAACGTCCAGGGCTCCTGCGACATGGGATCCTTCCCGCACGAGCTTCCCGGTTACCGACATATTTCGGACGATGCGACGCGCGAGATCTTCGAGAAGCTCTGGGGCGTGACGCTCAATCACGAGCCCGGCCTGCGCATCCCCAATATGCTCGACGCGGCCGTCGAGGGCACCTTCAAGGGCCTCTACGTGCAGGGCGAGGACATCCTGCAGTCGGATCCGGACACCAAGCACGTCGCCGCCGGCCTTGCGGCGATGGAATGCGTCGTGGTGCACGATCTCTTCCTCAACGAGACGGCTAATTACGCCCATGTCTTCCTGCCCGGATCGACCTTCCTCGAAAAGGACGGAACCTTCACCAATGCCGAGCGCCGCATCAACCGCGTCCGGCGCGTCATGCGGCCGAAGAACGGCTATGCCGATTGGGAGGTGACGCAGAAGATGGCGCAAGCCATGGGGCTTGCCTGGAACTATCGCCATCCGTCCGAGATCATGGACGAGATCGCGGCGACGACGCCGAGCTTTGCCATGGTCTCCTACGACTATCTGGACAAGATGGGCTCGGTGCAGTGGCCGTGCAATGAGAAGGCGCCGCTCGGCTCGCCCATCATGCATGTCGACGGTTTCGTGCGCGGCAAGGGCAAGTTCATCCGCACCGAATACGTGGCGACCGACGAAAGGACCGGTCCGCGCTTCCCGCTGCTTCTGACGACCGGCCGTATTCTCAGTCAGTACAATGTCGGCGCCCAGACGCGTCGCACGGAGAACGTCGTCTGGCATGCGGAAGACCGGCTGGAAATCCACCCGCACGACGCCGAGCAGCGCGGCATCCGCGACGGCGACTGGGTCAGGCTCGCCAGCCGCTCGGGCGATACGACGCTCCGCGCGTTGATCACCGATCGCGTCGCGCCGGGTGTCGTCTATACGACCTTCCATCACCCCTCGACTCAGGCGAACGTCATCACCACCGACTTTACCGATTGGGCGACCAACTGCCCGGAATACAAGGTGACCGCGGTGCAGGTCTCGCCGTCGAACGGTCCTTCCGACTGGCAGCGCGACTATGACGAGCAGGCTCGCCGGTCGCGTCGCATTTCCGGCAAGCTGGAGGCGGCGGAATAGGAGCGAGAATGGCGGGCAAGCGAGTTTCGTCCTCTCCATCCGGAACGACGGCGACGGTGCCGGAGGCTGCAAGGCGGGGCGGCATCCTCGTCGCGCAGTCGCGCGTCGTGCCCGAGGAAACGCCGGTTGCCTTCACCTATGGTGGTTCGACGCATGCGGTGATGATGGCGACACCTGCCGATCTCGAGGATTTCGCCATCGGCTTCAGCCTGACCGAAGGGATCATCACCCGTCCAGAACAGATCGACGACATAGACATCGTCGTCGAGGACAAGGGCATCGATCTGCAGATCAGGCTCGAGGACGAACAGAACGATATTCTGCGCCTCAGACGTCGCCACATGGCCGGGCCGGTCGGTTGCGGTCTCTGCGGTATAGAGTCGATCGAGGAGGCCGTTCGCCCGACGCCCGATGTCTCCGCCTCGCTGCTTCGCCTTTCCGATCAGGACGTGGTGGACGCAGTTGCGCTTCTCAATGGACAACAGCCGCTGCATTTCGAGACACGGGCGGTGCACGGTGCCGCTTTCTACGTGCCCGGACGCGGACTGATCGCGGTCCGCGAGGATGTCGGGCGTCACAACGCGCTGGACAAGCTGACCGGAGCGGCCGCGCGCGCCGGGTTCAGGGGCGCTCAGGGCGCGGTTGTCGTCACGTCCCGGGTATCGGTCGAGATGGTGCAGAAAACCGCGATCGTCGGGAGCCCGGTGATCATTGCCATTTCTGCGCCGACGGCGCTCGCCATCCGCACGGCGGAAGGGGCGGGCATGACCCTCATCGCACTTGTCCGCGGCGACGAGTTTGAAATCTTCACCCATGCGGAGCGCATCATCCGGAATGACGAGGAGCCTGCGTCCTTGTCCGCCCGCGTGCCGCTATTCTGAATGCGGAGCAATCGTCCATGTCTGAAAACCACCCCAACGCCAAGCTCGTCTATATGGCGAACCAGATTGCCACCTTCTTCCTGACCCAGCCGGCGGAGGGGGCGGCCGAGGGCGTGGCCACGCATATCAACAAATATTGGGAGCCGCGCATGCGCCGCAAGCTCTTGGAGCATATCGCGCATGGCGGTGAAGGGTTGAACCCGCTGGTGCTCGAGGCGGCTGAGAAGATCCGCCGTCCGGAGGCGGTTTAAGGCCTGTTGGTCTGGCTGGATTCCTGTGACAAGCACAGGAATGAGGAAATCAAACAAGCGGCGGCGGGTGGCCCGAATCTCGACACGCCCTTAGAGCGCTTCCAGGAAGTTTGTCCTTCGATCCTCGTTCCTGTGCCTTCACAGGAATCGAGCCAGCCCAAGTCCTTGGGCTGGAAAAGACCCTTTCCGCCCCGCAGGCGCGTCGCTGCCCTCATCCCGGTGACAGGTAGAGGAGGGAGAAGCTTGTGCTCTTCCCGACGGGAGCCGTTGCGTTCGAAGAAGAGCGCGGGCGGGAGTGCGGTCAGAAATTCTCCCAGTTGTCCGAAGCGGGAGCGAGCGCGAGATTGGACCTCGTGCCGCTACGCAGCGCCTTTGCAGTTGCGTGCAGACGCGTGGGCGAATGGGGCGCTTCCATCCTGTTGTCGCTTGCGGGCGAAGCGTTCCGTCCGATGCGGAACTGACGCAGCAGGGCGTGCAACGCGTCCGCCTCCTGCGACATCCGATGGCTCGCGGCCGTGCTTTCCTCCACCATGGCGGCGTTCTGCTGCGTCGTCTGATCCATCGCATTGACCGCCTGGTTGATTTCCTTGAGACCGGTCGACTGTTCGCGGGCGGCTTCCACGATCGCCGAGACGTTGTGATTTATCTCCTGCACCTGCGCCAGGATGGTTTCCAGGGCGGTGCCGGTCTGGCCGACCAGCGATACGCCGTTCCTCACATGCTCGCCTGAAGCGGTGATCAGGGATTTGATGTCCTTTGCCGCGCTGGCCGATCGCTGCGCCAGTTCGCGGACCTCCTGGGCCACGACGGCGAAGCCCTTGCCGGCTTCTCCGGCACGCGCCGCCTCGACACCGGCATTGAGGGCCAGCAGGTTCGTCTGGAAGGCGATGTCGTCGATGACGCCGATGATGTTGCTGATTTCGCGCGAGGATTGCTCGATCTGGCCCATGGCGCCGATCGCGCTTTTGACGACAAGTCCGGAGCGCTCGGCGCCATCCTTCGTCTTTGCGACCAGATTGCCCGCTTCCTCGGCACGGCGGCTGGAATCCGCGACGGTCGTGGTGATCTCGTCCAGCGCTGCGGCCGTTTCTTCGACGGAGGCCGCCTGCTGTTCTGTGCGTTTCGACAGATCGTCGGCTGCAGACCGGATCTCGCGTGCGCCGCCGGCGATCGCGCTGGCATTTTCGCCGACCGTCTGCATGGCCCGACAGAGGCGGACAAGCGCTTCGTTGAAGTCCTTGCGCACCGTTTCCATGCTGGGAACGAAGGGCGTGTCGAGCGATTGTGCCAGATCGCCGTCGGCAAGCGCTCGCAAGCCGGCTCCGAGCGCATTGATCGCGGCCATGCGTTCGGTAACGTCTGTCGCGAATTTGACCACCTTGTAAACCCGGCCGTTCGGATCGCGAATGGGGTTGTAGGCGGCCTGGATCCAGACCTCCTTGCCGGCCTTGCCATAGCGCACGAATTCGTTGGAGATGAATTCGCCCTGGGCCAGGCGCTTCCAGAAATCGGCATATTCGGCCGTGCCGGTATAACCGGGCTCGCAGAACATGCTGTGGTGCCGGCCCTGGATTTCGGAGAGCTGATAGCCGAGCGTGTTGCAGAAGTTCTCGTTGGCTGTGAGCACCTCGCCGGCAGGCGTGAACTCGATCATCGCCTGCGAGCGGGAAATGGCGTCGAGCTTGCCCGCATCTTCCGTGGCCCGCATCTTGACGGCGGTGATGTCGGTTGCGAACTTGACCACCTTGTAGGGCTTGCCGTTTCGGGAGACCGGGTTGTAACTCGCCTGGATCCAGATCTCCCGTCCGCCCTTGGCGAGGCGCCGGTAGCTGTTGCTGTCGAATTCGCCGCGGCCGAGGCGTGCCCAGAACTCACGATACTCCTCAGTCGCCACGTATTCCGGCGCGCAGAAGATGCGATGGTGCTGTCCGACGATTTCCTCCAGACTATAGCCGAGCGCCTTGCAGAAGTTCTCGTTGGCGTCGAGGACGTTGCCGGCGAGATCGAATTGAATGATGGCCTGCGATTTGGACAAGGCTTCGATGATCTGCCGTGCGTCACGGCTTCTGGTAAATGAAAACATGATCCCCTCTGAAATTTTCGCGTAAAACGGCCGCGGAGCGGGCGTTTGTGATCTGCTTCGCCGTCCTTCAGGAAAGGGCGGCTGGCGGTTGCTGGGGAGATTTCGAAATCACGAAGGGCTTCATGCCGCTGTGCGATAAATTAGTAAAGCGAGCTTAAAATCGCGTTAAAATAGAATTTTTGCTTACATACTCGTAATAAGATGTGGTCCTTTGCAGCACAGAGCGACTCAACTGTTTCAAGGAAATAGTGAGTCGCTCCCGATATGCAGATGCGCAGGCTCAGGCCGCCAGTTCTTCGGTTTCCCGCTCCTTGAACATGCGGGCGAGATTGAGGAAGCAGATCATGCCCGATTCATTGGCGATGATGCCTTCCGCAAAGCTCTTGTCGAAGGATGCGGTGACTTCAGGCACAGGCTGTACCTGACTGCCCTGCACGGTCAGAATGTCGGAAACGCGGTCGACGACGAGACCGATGACCATGTTGTGGACCTCGGCGACGACGATCGCGCTGCGTTCGTTGGTGACGGTCGATTTCATGCCGAGCTTATGGGCGAGATCGATGATCGGGATCACCGTCCCGCGCAGGTTCATCACGCCGATCACTTCCGGCGGGGCATGCGGGATGGGCGTCGAGGGGGCCCAGCCGCGTATCTCGCGGATCGTCGTGGTCTTGACGCAAAATTCCTGATCGTGGAGGCGAAACGCTATGATTTCGAGCGTCTCGCCGTCGAATCCGGTTGCTCTCTGCGTGCTTGTCATCGAAGGTCCTTCCAGCTTTCCGGTCGTGGTGGTCCGCCGATGACATCCGGCGAGGCGCAAGCCGCTTCATGCGCGGAAAATCCGCCTTGCGCGCTGTATGCCTATACTAGGCGCGGATTCGTTAAGCCTTTGCTGAACGTTCCCCCCTCGCAGGAGAGCGGGCGGAGCGTGGCTTCAGGCCGCGCGTGTCGGCCGGTCGAGGATACGGCGTCCGAAGAGGCTTGCCGTCAGTTCGACCAGAATGCGCGCGCTCTTGCCCCGGTCGTCGAGGAACGGGTTGAGCTCGACCACATCGAGGGAAGAGACGAGGCCGCTGTCGCACAACACTTCCATGATGAGGTGAGCCTCGCGGAAGGTCGCGCCGCCCGGGACCGTCGTCCCTACGCCGGGGGCAAGTTCCGGATCCATGAAATCGACGTCGAGGCTCACATGCAGCAGACCGTTGGCCGCGCGAACGTCATCGACGATCTGGCGGATGATATGGGCCATGCCCATCTCGTCGAGGGTCCGCATATCGAAGACATTGACGCCGTGCTCGGCAATTTCCTCGCGCTCACGTGCGTCGACCGAGCGGATTCCGACCTGATAGACCTTCTTCGGGTCCACCAGCGGCCGGTCCTTCGGGAGGATCGGAGCGAACTCCGCTTCGCCGCAGAAGAAGGCGACGGGCATGCCGTGCATGTTTCCGGAGGGCGAGGTCGCCGGCGAGTTGAAGTCGGCATGCGCGTCCAGCCATAGGACGAAGAGGGGCCGGCCGACGTCCTGGGCATGACGCGCCATGCCGGAGACGCTGCCCATCGAGAGCGCGTGGTCGCCGCCGAGAATGATGGGGAAATGTCCCTTGCGCGCGGTTTCATGCACGGCTTCGTCGAGCGCGCGCGCGAAAGCTGCGACGGATTGCAGATTGTTGGCGCCGGGATGATTGGCGAGATCGCGTGCCGGCAGCGGCCTCAGATCCCCCTCGTCATTAACCGTATGGCCGAGTTCGGCGAGGACCGTGTCTATGCCTGCGATTCTGAGCGCCGTCGGCCCCATGGCCGCGCCGCGGCGGCCCGAGCCTTCCTCGATGGGTGCGCCGATCAATGTGATGGTTTTCATGTCCGCCTGGTCCCTTCGCCCGGTTGCCGGGAAGCTCGGTTCCCGTGAAGTTCGGCGGATTATCGTCAAAAAGCGTGGCGGCAAAAAGATGGAAAACTGTCGATTGGGAAGATAAGATGCGCAAAGTGTAAGGTCCCTTTGACGAAGTGATAAGATGGATGATCTCGATCAGGCGCTCATCGGCGCTCTCCGGCAAAATTCCCGTATGCCCGTCTCCGCGCTTTCGGCGATGACCGGCGTCTCGCGTGCCACGGTCGCTGCGCGCATCGACCGGCTCGTCGCGAATGGGACCATTGCCGCTTTCACCATCCGCACAGGCGCGGAAATCCCCGCCTCCGGAGTCAGGGCCGTGGTGATGATCGAGGTTCACGGAAAGATGGCGGACCGCGTCGCCGAACAATTGCGCGGGCTGCCGCAGGTGCGGGCGCTGCATAGCACCAACGGAAGGTGGGATTTCATTGCCGAACTCGAGGACCGGGACCTCGCGAGCTTCGACGAGACCTTGCGGCGCATTCGTTTGATCGACGGCATCAACGTGACCGAAACGAACATTCTGCTGAAGACCAGCAAGTTGACCGGGTCTTCGTGAGGCGATCGCCGCGGCGCGAATTGGCGACGCACGGCTGCTTTTGTTCTTGATTTGTTCTTGTCTTCGGATAAGATGTTCCTCTCAGCAAACAAGAGAGGCATGAGCACGGGCGCGGTCTCCGCGGCATGCGGTCTCATTTTGAACGATGGCGTATTTGATCGCGGGTTCCACCCGCTCGACATCATTGCGATCCAGGGAGATTGCCATGGCTAGTTATTCCGGCGGCCCGTCGGTACGGCAGATCTGCATAAAGCTCTTCGTCAGGCATGGTGACGAGGAGCGGGCGATTGCGTTCTACCGCGATGTCTTCGGCGCCGAGCTGCTGCAGCGGCACGAGTGGAGCGGCATTCTGACGAGTGCCGACCTCTGCATCGGCGACTCGGTCTTCCGGGTGGCCGGCGCCAACCCACGCCGGGACGCCGAACCGAGGCTCGGCGGACCGCGATCGCCGCACGCGCTCGGAACAACCGCGGCGATCCTGGAACTGCACGTCGACGACGTGGACCGCGTGCTCGAAAGGGCGATGGGCTCCGGCGCCAGTCTGCGCAATGTCGCCGAAACGCTGCCGACCGGCGACCGGGTCGGCGCCCTCATCGACCCGTTCGGTCATATCTGGGCGCTCTTCACGGCAACGAACGAGAGCGAAGTACTGGATGAATTCGGGGTCGATCGCAATGCGGCGTGAAGGGGCGCTCCTTCACGCCTGACCCGAGCTCGCCTGTTCGCTTCAGAAAAATTCGTCCAGCAGCCGGTAAAGGGCGAATCGGATCATTTCACTGAGACAGCGAAATGATCCAGCCCTTGAGAGTACGCACTTCCGGACTGAAAACCGTTATACACTTTTCCTGGAAGTGCTCTGACCATTTGATCCAACGCACTTCCGGACGGAAAACCGTTATACACTTTTCCTGGAAGTGCTTTGGAAGCGGGTGAATCCCGCAAGTGGTTTCATGATGTGTCCGCGGCCGTCGCCGAAGAATTGGGATAGGCCGGCTGCGACCTCGTCGCTCGGATTGCCGTAAATCTCGAACTTCTCGACGCTGCAATGCTTCGATACCGCTCGGATGTGAGGGTCCGATATTTCCCAATGGCGCAGAACGTCTTCGCAATTCCGATAGAGCTGAAAGCTGACCGCACGCATCTCCTGCTCGTCGATGAATGTCTGGACCATGAGTTGAGGTCCGTTTCGCTCGACGAACTCGATCGCTTGCTTCACCGCTTCGCGAAAGGGTTCCAGACTGCCTTCCGTGATCTTCATCACGTTCCGGAAGAGTATCTGCTCAATCATGTCGTACCTCCGTGTCCGTTACACGGAGTGATTTCTGCAACCTCAACCGTGCTTGAGGTCAAGACTCCGGTTCGAAAAATAATGGGACGGCCGAGATGATGAACCCGTCCGCCGGATCGGCCGGCGGGCGGCATCGTCAGGCATCAATATTCCCTCTCGAAGAAGATGCCTCCGGCGGCCGAGCCGTCGCCGGCCGCTTCTCCCTTCAGCTTCACGCCGCGGCCGATGTCGAGGTTGATGACCGCCTTGCTGGACGCGGAGTCCGAGCCCTGCTGCAATTCGAGATAGGTGCGGTCGTTGAGATATTTGCCGGCGCGGACCTGGGCGCCGCCGCTCTCGTCGGTCGTGATGTCGAGATCGTCGACGCCGAGCTTGTTGCGCAGGCCGTCGAGCAGCGACGTCGATCCGCCGCCGGCAAGCTGGCCCACGGCCGAGGCGAGCTGCGCGATCTGGAAGGCGGAGAGATTGTTCAGCGACCGGTTGAAGATGAGCTGCGCCAGGATCTCGTCCTGCGGCAGGGCCGGCGACGAGGAGAAGGTCACCGTCGGGTTGTTGGCCGGGCCTGCAACGTTGACCGTGATCGTCGTCGATCCGGCGCTCGAGGTCGCGTCGAGATCGAGCGTCGGGATGAGGTCACCGCCAAAGCCGATGTGACCGTCGGTGAAGGTCAGGCGCTTGCCGAGGATCTCCAGGCGCCCGCGACGCATGTCGAATCCACCGGAAACGATCGGCTGGACGGCGGTGCCGCGGATGGTCAGATCGCCGCCGAGTTCGGCATCGATGCCGCGACCGCGTACGAAGAACTGGCCCGGGGAATTGACGGCGAGGTCGAAGGCGATCGCGCCGCTTGCCTCGGCGCCGGCGGACGTATCCCGGCGCAGATCTTTCGTCATCCGCTGCACGCGTGCCGGGGCGTTGCGGTGCTTGATGTCGATCTGCGAGAGCGAGGCCGGCAGCTTCTCCGGTATGGTGATCGCGGCCCTGCGGATCGTCAGCCTTCCGCCAAGCACGGGCGTCGAGACGAGCGGCCCGTTGAGCGTCAGGTCGCCTGCAAGGTTGGCGGTGAACAGCGTGCCGTCCACATAGGTCGCATCGTTGAGCCGGATTCTGAGATCCGCCGGGAAGCCGGAATCGGGAACGATGCCCACGGTGCCGCTCGCCTCGATCGATCCGCCGCTTGCCAGATTGGCCGAGAGCCGAGAGATCGTCGCCTGCCTGCCGTCCAGTGCGACATTGGCGGTGAGGTCGTTGAGGGCGAGATTGCGGCGAACGTCCACGAGCCGGGCGCCGGCGGTCGAGACCGTGCCGGCGATCTGCGGCGCCTTGGCCGGGCCGGAGAGCGAAAGGTCGACCTTGGCCGATCCGGTCAGGGTGAAGCCCTGTTGCGCCATGATATTGGCGAGCAGCGCGAAAGGTACGTCGCCGGCGAATTTCATCGAGATCGGCATGTCGCCGCCAAGCTCGACATTGCCGCCGCCTCGGAAGGAAAGGTCTCCGGGGCCGGAGACCGTGGCATCGACGGTGACCCTGTTGTCGGCGAAGCGCCCCTTTGCAGCAATCGCCAGCGACGATACGCCGGCGCCGCGCGCCGCTGCGACCGAGGCGTTGCTCCATCTGAGGTCGTAGACGACCACCGGAGCCGCCGCAGTTCCGTCCACGTCCACCGTCCCGGCGATCGTGCCTTCCGCCCCGAGGGTCGGGGCGAAGGTGTTGATCAGTGCGGCAGGCAGCTCGTTGAGTCTTGCCGAAATATCGAGCGTCGGTCCGGCAGAACCGGCGACCGTGATCGTTCCCCTCGAAGCCTCGATGGTCAGGGCATCGAGGAGCACCGTGCCGTTCTCGATCGCGACGACGGTCGGGCGTGCAAGCTTCAGCGGTATCCGCTTGGGCGTTGCCGCGAAAGAGGCGAGGCGGACTTCGGTGCGCCCGCCGCTTGCGACCATGTCGCCTTTGGCCGAAAGAGGGCCGCCGTCATATCTGCCGTCGACGGTGAAGCCGGTCCTGCCGCCCTGCTGATCGAAGGTGAGATTGAAGCCGGTGACACGGTTTTGACCCTGAGCGACGTTTTCCGCCTTGACGCTTCCCCGGATCGCGAGTGCCGCCACATCGGCGATGCTGATATCGGCAACCGGCTTTGTGATCGTCAGATCGCCGCGCTTGATTCCGCTGCCGTTCGCTTTCAGCGAAAGGGAGGTCACACCGCCCGCCGTTTTGATCGCTGCCGAGCCGGAGAGGTCTCCCGAGACCTTCTCGCCGGCCATGGCGGCAAGAAGGCCGAGATCGGGCAGATTGAAGTCGATGGTGCCCTCGGGCTTGAAGTCTGCCGTCAGATCGATCGCACCCGTCAATCTGTTGTCGCCGACCTTCGCCTCCAGGGTCGGGATCGAGGTGCGGCCGTCCTTCGAGACCACCTCGGCCTTCACGTCGATCGCCTGGCCGTCCAGAGCTCCCGTCGCCGTCAGCTTGGCCTGCGGACTGCCGGGTTTCGCCGTCGCATCGGCGGTGATCACGAAGTCCGAAAGCGTGCGTCCGGCGAGGACCGCGCCGCTGGAGGTCACTTCCGCCTTGACGCCGAGCGCGTCGAGCGGCCCGGACAGGTCGGCGCTGAAGGCTGCCTTGCCTTCTGCCTCGGCGAGCAGCTTGCCGAGATCCGGTAATGCGCCCTTTATCTTGGCCGTCAACGCGCCCTCGGCAAGGGCGGCCGAACCGGTGGCGTTGACCGTCCCGGATTTGACTTCGAGTGCGCTCAGTTCGACGGCGCCGCCGGCCCCTGTCTCGACCTTGCCGGAGACGGTGATCGGCGCATCGAATTTTGCGCCGATGCCGGGCGGCAGCGCGGCGGGTTCGGCAACGAACCGGAAATTCGCCTCGGCCGTGTCGCCGGCGCGGTCGAGGCTAGCCGTCACATCGCCGCGAAAGCCGGCGCGTTCGATGACCAAGGGATCGAGGCGGATGGTGTCGTCAGCGACGGTCACGGTTCCCTTCGCCAACAGGTCTTCCGCCGTTATGCCGGCCGACCGCACGGAGGCGATCGAGGCGCCGCTCCAGGTGAGATCGTAGCGGACGACCGGTGCCGCGCCGTTCCCGGCAATGTCCACCTTGCCCGCAATCGTGCCCTCGGCCCCGAGCGTCGGTGCGACGGTGTGGATCAAGGTGGCTGGCAGCTCGCTGATATCCGCCGAAATATCAAGCGTCTCGCCTGCCGTACCGGTGACGGCGACCGTACCCGTCGATGCCTGGATCGTCAGCCCATCGATATGCACGACGCCGTTCTCGATGGCGATGACGGTCGGCCGGGCAAGCTGCAAGGGGATGCGCTTGGCTGTCGCCGAGGCCGATGCAAGGCTTATCTCGGTCCGGCCGTCACGGCTCGCCAGATCGCCGGTCGCTGCGAGCGGAGAGCCCTCATATTCGGCACCGACCGAGAAGCCGGTTCTTTCCGCCTGTTGCTCGAAGGCGATATCGATGTCCGTCAGGCGGTTTTCGCCTTGGACGACGCTTTCGGCCCTGACACCGCCCTTGATCGCCAGGCTGGCAAGATCGGCGACGTCGACGTCGACCACCGGCTTGGCAATGGTCAATGCGTCCCGCCTGATGCTTTCGCCGCGGGCCGTCAGCGCGAGCGACGTGACGCCGTCGGCGGTCCGGATTGTCGCGGAGCCGGCAAGGTCGCCCGATGCCTGCTGCCCGGCCATGGCGGCAAGGAGGCCGAGATCGGGCAGGTTGAAGTCGATCGTCCCGTTCGGCTTGAAGTCGGCTGTAAGCTCCATCGCACCGGTCAGGCGGTTTTCGCCGATCTTTGCCTCGAGGGCGGGGATCGAGGTGCGGCCATCCCGGGTGACGACGTCGGCGCGGACGTCGATCGCCTGGCCGTCGAGGGTACCGGTTGCCGTCAGCTTCGCTTCGGGGCTCCCCGGCGTCACGGTAGCGTCGGCATTGACGACGAGATCGTCCAGTGTGCGGCCAGCGAGCGTCGCTCCGCTTGAGGTTATCTCTGCTTCGATACCGAGCTTGTTCAGAGGACCGGAGGCGACCGCGTGGAAGGCGGCCGAGCCCTTCGCATCGGCGAGCAGCCGTCCGAGATCGGGCAGCGTCCCCTGGATGTCCGCAGTCAATGTGCTTCCGGCAAGCGCAACGGAGCCGGAGGCGTCGAGCGCACCGGACTTTATGTCGAGTTCGCTCAACCGGACGCTGCCGTCCTGTTCCACGACCGCATTGCCCGCAAGAGCGATGGTCCTGTCGAACTTGTCGGCGAGCCCCGGCGGCAGGACCTCTCTGACGGCAAAGGCCTTGAATGCCGCCTCGAGCGTCGTTTCTACGCGATCGAAGCTGCCGGTGACGGTGCCGCCGATGCTCGCGCTTTCGATCTCCAGCGGGTCGAAACGGATGTCTTCCGGAGTAACGGCGATGGTGCCGTCGAGCTTCAGGGGCGCCTGCACCGCCCGATCGAGATCGGCATTTGCAAAGCGGCTCTCGGCGATTTCTACGGTCGTCTTCAGGGGACCGGACCGGGTCGCCAGATTGAAGGCGTCGCTCTGTGCCGACAGCCGGATGCCGCCCAATCGTCCCGGCGGCAGGTTCACGGAGGGCACATTGGCGGCGATGTCGAGGATTGCCGACTGCCCGTCGCCGATCAGCGACAGGTTTGCGGTCTCGACGAGCGCCTGCAACTCGCCGTCTTTCAGCGGCCAGCGGAAATCGAAAGGTCCGCTCGTACCGGCGAGCCTTGCCTGGAGGTTGTTCTCGCCGCGGCTGTCGACCGTGCCGGAGATATCGAGCGTCATGGCGCCGGTCGAAATCTTGCCCGCATCGATCCGGACCTTGCTCGTGCCGTCGAAGGCGGCCCTCAGGTCGATCCTGCTCTCCCCTTCGAAGAGCGGCCTGAAGGCCGGCGGCGTCAGCGTGGCGAAAGCGCCGCCGCCGGATACGGTAAGCATGTGCATTCCGTCGGCCGCGAGCACGTGCTGCCCGTCGAGCCGAAGGATCTCGCTTTCGTCGAGCGTAACCGTGCCCGAGCCCGCCCAATCGGAAAGCGGTCCCTGTCCGGTCACGGTCATGTTGACGGCAGGTTCTCCCGGCAGGCGGAGCAGCCTCGCCAGAAGGCCGCCCTTCGGCTCCGCGAGCTCGGCTTCAAGCTTCAGCTGGTTGCCGGCCGGGTTGAAGACGAGATCGGCTGTCGCGCGCGCATCAGGGCGGTCCCGTTCGGCGGCATCGAGCTCGAGAGCGATGCTGGAATTCGTCGCGTAGAGCTTGCCCTTGGCCGTCAGGAAATGATCTTCGCCGGCGATCTGTTTGCCGAGCACGATTTCCTTGAGGTCGAAGGCATCGATCTTCACGTCCACCGGAAGGGCAAATGTCGAGCGCACTTCCTGGGTCTCGGTCGAGGGGACGGGCAACCGTTCGACGCGGACCGTGCCGGCCGAAATCCTGCTGGCGTCGAAGCGAAGCGAGAATAGTTCTGCGGGCGTCCAGTCCACCGAAAGGTCGCGGACCTCCGCATAAATGCCTTCGCCATCGAAGAGCGTAATGGTGCCGGCCGTGAAGTCGCCGGTCAGAAGCGCGCCCGGGTCGGCGATGCGTACGATCTGGTCGGGGGTTGCCGCATATTTCTCGATCGCCCAGGCGACGACGCGGGCGCCGGGCACCGTGAAGCCCAGAAAGCCGACGAGCAGGAGGAGCACGACCACGAGCGTGCCGAGGGCGGCGAAGAAGTACCGCAGCGCAGATCGAAGGAAAAAGGTGACCTGATTCATGTCCTATCCATAGTCCATGTTGCGCCGCTCTGGAATCGGTAGAGTGCTGGCACATCGCCCGGCAGGCGGGACTTCGCTCATCTTACCACGGTGTCGCGCGCATGCAGCAAATAGTCCGGGCATTAGAAGGACTGGCCGATACCGGCATAGATTCCGTAAGTGGTGCCCCCCGGATATTTGTTGAGCGGCACGGCGAAGTCGAGCCGGATCGGGCCGAAGGGCGTCGCATAGCGCAGACCGATGCCCGCGCCGGCCCGGATGTCGGAGAAATTGGGCGCCGTGTTTTCCGAAACGGTTCCGGCGTCGATGAACGGCACGATGCCGATCGTATCGGTGACGGCGATGCGGGCTTCGAGGGAGCCGCTCACATAGGAGCGTCCGCCGGTCAGTTCGTCATCGGCGTCGCGGGGGCTGATCTCCTGATAGGAATAGCCGCGCACCGAGCCGCCACCGCCGAGGAAAAACCGCCGGGTCGCGGGAATATCGGAGAGTTCGTCGCCACCGACGAGCACGCCGGCGCCGAGCTTGCCGGCCAGCACGAAGCGCTTTTCCGTTCCAAACGCGTAATAGCCGGACGCGGAAGCTTCGAAGGAGCTGAAAAAGGTCTTTCCTTCGATTTCGTAGCTCGGTTTGGCATTGATCAGCGCCCGGTAGCCCTCCGTCGGGTTCAGCTTGTCGTCGCGTGCGTCGCGGACATATTCGAACGGGAGGGCGGCGGTGATATAGGAATTCGAACCGAAAGCGTCGTCGACATCCGCCCAGCCCACTTCCGCGCCGACGGAGAACGTGTCTTCGGGCGAAAGCTCGAAAGCGGCGCCAGCCGCAGCGGTAACCGTTTTGGCACTATAGGCGTCCGGATCGACGATCGCGGCCTTGACGCTTGCGGTAAAGGTCGATGCCGGTCCGAAGGCGCCAGGTTTCGCAAAGAGAATGCCGGCCGAATAATCGAGCCCGGCGACATCGGTGGTCTCGCCGAGGCGGTCGACCGAGCCTTCGATTCGAAGCGATTCTGCGCGTCCGAAGAGATTGCGGTGTCCCCAATAGCCCTGAAGGCCAAGGCCGTCCGTGGTCGAGACCTGTCCGCCGAAACCGAAATAGCGGTGCTTGCCTTCGGATACCTGGATGTTCATCGGGATCGTGCCGTCGGGCGCGAGCCCGTCGGCTTCGTTGATGGTGACGCTGGAAAAGACGTTCAACTGCCGCAGCCGCTCGGCGGCCTTGCGAATATTCTCCGGCGAATATGGGCGGCCGTGGTTCAGGCGGGAATAATCCTTGACGAATTCCGGGTCGACCGTTCTGGCGCCGCTGACGGTCAGGTCGCCGACGGGCGCGACCGGCCCGCCATCGGCACGGATCGTTACATCGACCGTGGAAGTCGCGTGATCGGCAACGACGCTGCGCTCGGCGAGCTTTGCCAGCGGCCTGCTCTGTTCCTTGAGATCGTTCACGATCTGCTCGCCCGCCTTGATAATCAAGGTCGAGTCGGCGCGGGCGCCACGCTTGAGGTCGTAGGCGGCTGGGTCGAGCCGCGCGGCGTCTCCCTCGAGCCTGACCGAGCCCAGCGTGAATGCCGCCCCGGGAGCAACGCGAACCACGACCGGTACGGGTTGGCCGTCGGGGAAAGACGGGTCCGGGGGGAGGCTGTCGATGTCCTGGCCGTTGACCAGAATGCTGACCGTGCCGCCGTAACGCGCCTTTTCGTAGAGGACGGCGAGGAGCCGATCGCGGTCGTCGCGCGCCTTGATCGCCAGGCCAAGATCGCCCGAGACCGGTTCCTCCTGATCCTGAACGAGCCGCGAGCCGTTTTCCAGCGCCTCCCGGAGCTCCTCGTCATCCGTTCCCGGCTCGAAAGTCAGCGTATAGCGAACCGGGTCTATGACCTGAACTTCTTCTTCCGCGCTTTCGAAGAAGCGCATGCCGAAGATCTTGAACGCGTGGGCCTGCTCGACGGAAACCGGGCCGAGCACGGCCGATGCCACGATTGCGAGCGCGGTCGCTGTCTTCCAGTGCGCAATACTCGATCGTGGTGGAGACATTCCTCTCCGCATCCCGTTTCAGGCGACTCTGTACCAACTGCCTGCATACGCGGCGTCGGCCAAGCTAGCAGGACATAGTTTTCCATCTGTTAACGATGACCGCTCGCCGCATCCACCCCGAAGCGGCGATTCGAAGACGATTTTTTGGCAGAAAGGACTCGTCTGTGGTGCTTCAGGCACAACGGAAATGCTTTTAAGCGGCAAGCGGCTTCTGCCACGAAGCAGGCCGGTCGACGCTCAGCTTAAGTAGGAAGCGAGGGCGTCATTTTGCCAAAGCGCGCGAGAGGAAATCTCGGCAGAGGGAGACGACCTCGGACAGGTTGGTCTCCAGCAACCAGTGGCCGCCGTCGATGAGATGCAGTTCGGCATCCGGCAGGTCGCGGAGATAGGCTCGGGCGGAGGCCTCGGGCATGTAGCCGTCCTGCGGACCCCAGACGATCAGCGTCGGCGGTCGATGTTCGCGCAGGTAACTCTGGTAGCGATCGAACCAGGCGAGATTTTCCCGCAGCCCCGCGATTACGTCTATGGCGATCTCACGCCGCCTGGCCGTTGTCATGGACCAATGGAGCTTCCACAGGTCGGGAGAAATCCGCTCGGCAAGCTCGGGCCGGACGTCGTTGAGGTACTCGTCGCGGTATCCTTCTTCGCTTACGGCTTCGCCGAGTTTGGCCCGGCCCTCCGGCGTGGGATTGCGGAAATACTCCTGCAACGGTGCGTATTTAGGTCCGAGCTCATCCTCGTAGATGTCGCCGTTTTGAATGATCAGTGCGGAAATGCGCTCCGGCCGGCGAATGGCCAGCCGAAGGCCGATCTGAGAGCCGAAGTCATGTAGATAAAGTGCGAAACGATCGAGGCCCAGGCGCCGAATGAAGGCTTCGAGAAAATCTGCGAAGCCGTCGAAGCCGTAGGCGAAGTCGTCCGGCGTGTCGCTGTATCCGGATCCGGGGAAATCCGGAGCGACAAGCCTCCACCGGTCGGCCAGCAGGGGCATGAAATTGCGAAACTCGTAGGATGAGCACGGGTAGCCGTGGGGAAGGAGCACGATCGGCGCGTCCGGCGGTCCTGCCTCGCGGTAGAAGACCCGGATGCCGTCCAGATCGAGGAAGCGGTGTTTCACGGAGCCTGGAGAATTGATCATAGGAGCACCTCGCATGCGCTGACCAGTGCCGAACAATGAGCGCATGCGATGGTTCCATGCCTGTCGGCAGGCGGCTCCGCAGCTTCTTTTCAAGTGGATGCTAATTTAGATAGGCGATCACGTCAGGGTGCTATAGAATCGCCCTGGACCGCTTGAACCCGGGAGTCCGGAAGAAGGTGCTCCCGCCAAACGTTTGTTGGCAAACCGATGGAACAGAGACTAGCTGCAGTGCTGGCAGCCGATATGGCTGGCTATAGCCGCCTGATGGAGGCCGATGAAGCCGGTACGATCGCCCGCCTCAGGACACATCGGATTGAACTGATCGATCCGGCCATTGCGAAGAACAAGGGCCACCTCATCAAGACCGCGGGCGACGGCATGCTGGTCGAATTCCAGAGCGTGACCGACGCGGTAAAATGCGCCGTCGAGATCCAGAGCCGCATGAAGCGGCGCAATGCCGACGTGGCGCAGGACCGGCGAATCGAATTCAGGATCGGCATAAATCTCGGCGACATCATCTTCGAGGAGGACGACATCTTCGGCGACGGCGTGAACATCGCCGCCCGTATCGAGCAGCTGGCCGATGTGGGCGGCATCTGCGTGACGGCTGCGGTGGCGACGCAAGTCGCCGACCGGATCGATGTCCCCATCGAGGATCTGGGCGAAAAGATGCTTAAGAACATCAGCCGCCCGATTCATCTCTTCCGAGTCGGGATCGAGGGGCCTGTCCTGCCATCCTTCCCGGAGGCCACGGATGCGCCGCGCTCCGTTTCCAAACCTTCGATCGTGGTGCTGCCGTTCGACAATATGAGCGGCGATCCCGACCAGGAGTTTTTCGCAGACGGCCTGACGGAGGACATCATCACCGAGCTGTCCCGCCGGCACGAGCTGTTCGTCATCTCGCGCAACTCCAGCTTCGTCTACAAGAACCAGCCGGTAAACGTGCGCGAGGCGGCCGAGAAACTCGGAGCGCAATATCTGGTGGAGGGCAGCGTCCGCAAGATCGGCGACCGGGTGCGCGTGACGGTCCAGCTCATCGACGCGGTCAACGACGCTCATATCTGGGCCGACAAATACGACCGGAGACTGGACGACATCTTCGCCATCCAGGACGAGGTGACGGCGGCGATAGCGGCAACGCTCCCGGGGCGCGTCGAGGCCGCGCAGCGGGACCTGCTCGCCCGCACGAAGCCGGCCAATATGGCCGCCTACGAATGTGCCCTTGCCGCCAAGGTGCTGCATCACCGGAGCACGGTTGCGGATAACGAGCAGGCCCGGGCCCTCATCGACAGGGCTGTCGCGCTCGATCCCGACTATGCGCATGCCCATGCCTGGCGGGCCTGCATCCTCGGCCAAGCCTGGGTCCACGGCTGGTGCGAAGACAAGGATGCGGTCTGGGCCGAGATCGTTGCGGAGCTGGACCGGGCGCTGGCGCTCGACGACAACGACGCCGACGTGCATCGCATCCTCGCGGCGGTAAACGTGAACAACAATGCGCTGACGACGGCGCGCTACCATCAGGAGCGGGCCCTTTCCCTCAATCCCAATTACGACCTGGTTGTGGTTCAGCAGGGCGAACTGCTGACCTGGCTGGGGCGACCGGAAGAGGGCGTCGAGTGGATCCGCAAGGCCATGCAGCTCAATCCTCATCATCCGGAACGCTTCTGGAGCCACCTCGGCAAGGCTCATTTCGCCGCCCGGCAGTATGGAGAGGCGGTCGAGGCCTTCATGCACCTCTCGGTGATGGACCACGTCCAGCATGCATTCGTCGCGGCCTGCTACGGCTGGCTCGGGGATGACATTGCGGCTCACGCCCATATGGAGAAGGTCCGGGCGCTCGCCCCGGACTTCGACCTCGACGCGTTTCTAGCCACGCAGCATTACGTCCAGGAATCGGACCTGCAACACCTCAGCGAAGGGCTTGTCAAAGCGGGAGTGAAGGGCGGATCGGCGGCGGCGAACGGGATCGCAGCGCAATAGCGCACCTTCGGTAACATTCCGGCGGACATGAAGGGCCCCGGATCGTTCCGGGGCCGTCGATCCGGCCGTTGCGGCACTCAGCAGCGGTCGATGTAGCGGCGGCCGTAGCGGTCGCGGTAGTAGCACTGGCCCGGCTGGTCGGTGACGTGGCCGATCACGGCGCCGGATACGCCGCCGATCGCCGCGCCGACAGCCGCGCCGCGGACGTCACCGGTGACCGCGCCCCCGATGATTGCGCCCGATACGGCGCCGATACCGGCACCCTTTTCGGTTTGCGTGCAGCTCGCGACCGACAGGGCGACCAACACAAGCGCGATGGCTTTCTTCATGATGTCCTCTCCGATTTCGACGGATTCAGCGTCCGCCTCGTCCGTCCTATAGTGATGGGAGGGTGCGAACCGCGGCCCTCCACTTGAACTTGCATTCGGAACATAACCCGCCGCCGAGGAAAATGCACGGATACGGCGAGATTGTTCTTATGCCACATAATGCGATCTTTCCTGAACGGAACATGAAGGCGCTGTTGCCGGGGTTACATGCGCGCTCGCATTTTTTTGCCCCTTGTGGCGCGAAACGGTTGCGGCAGCCCGAAAAAAAGACAAATGTTACAACGTCGCCACGCGGGCTCGGGAGGAGTGGACCGCTGGCGGAAGGGCAATCGATATCGGTCGGCGCGTACTTCGAGTCGCGTGAACGCATCTCACCCGATTTGAAGCCGCGCTCGACTCTGGACCGACCCGGAGGAGCGAAATGGCGAAAATAACGATGACGGTCAACGGCCGCCAGGTAAGTGGTACCTGCGACGACCGAACGCTGCTGGTGCACTTTATCCGCGAAAATCTCGGCCTGACCGGGACGCATGTCGGCTGCGACACGACGCAGTGCGGCGCTTGCGTCATTCACATGGACGGGCAATCGGTGAAAAGCTGTTCCATCCTTGCCGCCCAGGCGGCCGGCTCGACGATCACGACGATCGAGGGCCTGGCGTCGAACGGCGAGCTTCACCCGGTTCAGGCGGCTTTCAAGACGTATCACGGACTGCAATGCGGCTTCTGCACGCCGGGAATGGTCATGACCGCCGTCGACATGATCCGTCGACATGGCGGCAATCTTGACGAGGCGACGGTACGCGCCGAGCTGGAAGGCAACATCTGTCGCTGCACCGGCTATCACAACATCGTCCAGGCGATCCTGGCCGCCGCGGCCGGGGCGGGCGGCGTTCGCCAGGCGGCAGAATGAGGAAACCCAAAGGGAGCGCGATGCCAGGCAAGCATCGCACGTGATTTTCGTCATTCCGCTCGAGCGGAAATTCGTTGCAGGACTTCGGGAGGAGATAGGCAATGGGCGTTGAAGGCATCGGCGCGCGGGTGGCGCGCAAGGAAGACAAGCGCTTTCTGACCGGCAAGGGGCGTTATACGGACGACATGGTCGTGCCCGGCATGAAGTATGCGGTTTTCGTGCGCAGCCCGCATGCGCATGCGACCATCAGGAGCATCGACGCGACGTCGGCCAAGGCGATGCCGGGCGTTGTCGACGTGCTCGACGGCAAGCAACTGCTGGCGGATGGGATCGGCAATCTCATTTGCGGTTGGATGATCCACTCGAAGGACGGCTCACCGATGCGCATGGGCGCATGGCGGCCGCTTGCCCACGAGACCGTGCGCTATGTCGGCGACGCGGTGGCGATCGTCGTCGCCGACAGTGTCGCGCAAGCCCGCGACGCGGCGGAAGCGGTGGTCGTGGATTACGAAACCCTGCCGGTCGTCACCGATACGCTCCAGGCTCTGGGCGAGGGCGAGCCGCAGATCCATCCGGAAGCGCCGGGCAATCTGATCTTTGATTGGGAGCTTGGCGACGCGGGTGCGGCCGACCAGGCGATCGCTGCTGCGGCGCATGTCACGGAACTGAAGGTCATCAACAACCGCCTGTCGCCGAATGCGATGGAGCCGCGCGCGACGCTCGGGATCTATGATGCCGGCGACGACCATTTCACCTGCTATACCACCAGCCAGAACCCGCATCTTGCCCGGCTGGTGATGAGCGCCTTCTACAATGTCGCGCCGGAGAACAAGCTCCGGGTGATCGCTCCGGACGTCGGCGGTGGCTTCGGCTCCAAGATTTTCATCTATCCGGAAGAGATCGTCTGTCTGTGGGCCTCGAAGCGTACCGGCGTGCCGGTGAAATGGACCGCGGACCGCACCGAGGCCTTCCTGACGGACGCGCACGGCCGCGACCATGTATCGACGGTGAAGATGGCATTCGACAGCAGCAATCGGATCACCGCGCTGAAGGTCGACACCATCGCCAATCTCGGCGCGTATATGTCTCTCTTCTCCTCCTGCGTGCCGACCTATCTCTATGCGACGCTCCTCTCCGGGCAGTATGCGATCCCGGCGATCCATGCCAATGTCCGCACCGTCTATACCAATACGGCGCCGGTCGACGCCTATCGCGGCGCCGGGCGGCCGGAGGCCACATACCTGCTGGAGCGCACGATCGAGACGGCCGCGCGCGAGCTCGGCGTTTCCCCTGCGGAACTCAGGCGCATCAACTTCATCCGCACCTTCCCCCATCAGACGCCGGTGATCATGAACTACGATGCGGGCGATTACGAAGCGTCGCTCAAGGGGGCGATGGAGGCGGCCGATTGGGACGGCTTCGCCGCGCGCAAGGCGGAAGCCGAGCGGCGGGGAATGAAGCGCGGCATCGGCATGAGCTGCTATATCGAAGCCTGCGGACTGGCGCCTTCCGCCGCCGTCGGATCGCTCGGCGCCGGCGTCGGCCTGTGGGAATCGGCCGAAGTCAGGGTCAACGCGGTCGGCACGATCGAGGTGATGACCGGCTCGCACAGCCACGGCCAGGGACACGAAACGACCTTCGCCCAGGTGGTTGCGGAGCGTTTCGGCGTGCCGATCGACCGCGTCAATATCGTCCATGGCGATACCGACAAGGTGCAGATGGGCATGGGCACCTATGGTTCCCGCTCCGGTGCCGTCGGAATGTCGGCCGTCTTCAAGGCGCTCGACAAGGTCGAGGCCAAGGCAAAAAGGATTGCGGCCCATCTGATGGAGGCGGACGAGAGCGACATCGTCATCGAGGACGGCGCGCTCAAGGTGGCCGGCACCGACAGGTCGGTCCCCTGGTCGCAGGTGGCGCTTGCTTCCTATACCGCGCATAACCTGCCGCCCGGCATGGAGCCGGGCCTCAAGGAGGGCGCCTTCTACGATCCCAGCAACTTCACCTTCCCGGCGGGTTGCTATATCTGCGAAGTGGAAGTGGATCCGGAAACCGGCCAGACGAAGATCGTGCAGTTCGTCGCGGCGGACGATTTCGGAAATATCATCAATCCGCTGATCGTCGAGGGCCAGGTGCATGGCGGGCTGGCGCAGGGCATAGGCCAGGCGCTGCTCGAAGGGGTGCATTACGACCAGAGCGGGCAGCTGCTGACGGCGAGCTACATGGACTACGCCATGCCGCGCGCCGACGACCTGCCTTCGTTCACGGTGACGACCTCGAACACGCCCTGCCCGAGCAACCCGCTCGGCGTCAAGGGCTGCGGCGAGGCGGGGGCGATCGGCTCGCCGCCGGCGCTGATCAACGCCATCACGGACGCGATCGGCACCAACGAGCTCACCATGCCGGCGACCTCGCAAAAGGTCTGGGCCGCGGTGCATAGCGCGCATTGATCGGGAGGACTTGAGATGTATGAGACCAACTATCATCGGGCCTCCTCGGTCGAAGAGGCAGCGAAGCTGATGGGGACCGCCGCGGAGGGAAAATATCTCTCCGGCGGCATGACGCTCATCCCGACGATGAAGCAGCGGCTCGCCGCCCCGAGCGACCTTGTCGATCTCAGGCACATTGCCGAGATGAAGGGTATCACCGTCGACGGCCGGTCGGTCAGGATCGGCGCGGCGACGACGCATGAGGAGGTCGCGACCTCCGCCGCGCTCGCCGCGGTCTGTCCGGCCATTTGCGGGCTTGCCAGCCACATAGGTGATCCGCATGTCCGCCACATGGGTACGATCGGCGGCTCCATCGCCAACAACGATCCGGCGGCGGACTATCCGGCCGCGATGCTGGCGCTCGATGCGGTGATCGTCACCGACAGGCGCGAGGTCAAGGCCGAAGACTTCTTCACCGGTCTCTTCGAAACGGCGCTCGAAGACGGTGAGATCGTGACCGCCGTCCGCTTCGAAGCGCCGGCGAAGGCGGCCTATCGGAAGTTCCCCAATCCGGCATCGCGCTATGCGATGACCGGCGTCTTCGTCGTCCGTCGCGACGATGGCGCAGTGCGCGTTGCCGTGACCGGAGCCGGGTCGGACGGCGTCTTCCGCCATCGGGACCTCGAGGCGGCGCTTGCCGCCAACTGGTCGCCGGGTGCCGTCGACAATGTCAAGGTGGACGATTCGGACCTGCTTTCCGATATTCATGCAAGCGCCGCCTATCGCGCCAATCTCGTCAAGGTGATGACGAAACGCGCCGTGGCGGCCGCCTGACGGACCAACTTTGGTATCGAAAAAGGGCGGCAGCGGCCGTCCTTTTTCCGCAATTGCTTGACTTCGATCGATGTTCGGGAGAATGAAGTTTTGCTAGCCATTTTGGAATGGTTCAAAACTGGACTCTCGGACTCCGTGTTGAGGTCGAGCCTGATTACCGCGGAAAGGTTTGAAAATGTGTCGTCATTTTCCATCGCCTTTCCCGCTTGCCAGGCACGACACGCGCCGCGCAGAATAACCGGGGTCTGGGGGCCGAGAGGCCTTTTGCCGCAGCCCGCGCGTCGGAGCCTGTCCGGGGTTGACCACTGATCGCTTTGTAGGAAGAAAGGCGACAGGGCACTGGAGATGATGATGGATTTCGAGAGTTTCTTCAAAAACGAGCTGGACGGGCTGCATCAGGAAGGCCGTTACCGGGTTTTCGCCGATCTCGCCCGCCATCGCGGCAGCTTCCCCAAGGCGACGCGCTACACGGACGATGGCGCCCAGGAAGTGACCGTATGGTGCTCGAACGACTATCTCGGCATGGGCCAGTGTCCCATCGTCACCGAGGCGATGAAGAACGCGATCGACGAATGCGGCGCCGGCGCCGGCGGCACCCGCAACATCTCCGGCACCAACCATTACCATGTGCTGCTCGAGCGCGAGCTCGCCGACCTGCATGGCAAGGAATCGGCTCTTCTGTTCACCTCCGGTTACGTTTCGAACTGGGCCGCGCTCGGGACGCTCTGTTCCAAAATTCCCGGCGTTATCGTCTTTTCGGATGCCGGCAACCACGCTTCGATGATCGAGGGCATCCGCCATTCGAAATGCGAGCGGGTCATCTTCAAGCACAATTCGGTGGCGGACCTCGAGGCCAAGCTTGCAGCCGCCGATCCGCGCGCGCCTAAAATCATCGCCTTCGAATCCGTCTATTCGATGGATGGCGACATCGCGCCGATCGAGGAATTCTGCGATCTCGCCGACAAATACGGCGCGATGACCTATCTGGACGAAGTTCATGCGGTCGGCATGTACGGCCCGCGGGGCGGCGGCATTGCCGAGCGCGAGGGGCTGATGCACCGGCTGACGGTCATCGAAGGAACGCTCGGCAAGGCCTTCGGCGTCATGGGCGGCTACATCACCGGATCGGCGGCGCTCTGCGACTTCATCCGCTCCTTCGCTTCCGGTTTCATCTTTACGACGGCGCTGCCGCCCGCGCTCGCCGCCGGGGCGCTCGCCTCCATTCGCCACCTGAAGGAAAGCCAGGTCGAACGCTTCGCGCATCAGGAGCGCGTGCGCCGGCTTCGTTCGCTGCTCGACCAGCGCGGTATTCCGCATATGGTCAATCCGAGCCATATCGTGCCGGTCATCGTCGGCGACGCCGCCAAGTGCAAGTGGATCTCCGACCTGCTGCTCGACAATTTCGGCATCTACGTCCAGCCGATCAATTACCCGACCGTGCCGAAGAAGACCGAGCGCCTGCGCATCACGCCGACCCCCCTGCATTCTGACGCCGATATCGACCATCTGGTCGGCGCGCTGCATTCGCTCTGGTCGCGCTGTGCGCTGGCGAGGGCCGTGGCGTAAGCTCCGGCGATCTCTGGCGGGGAGAGGGACTTCCTCGCCCGAACCTCTGTTTCGTAGCAGCGCTCGTGTGGTGCAAGGCGCTGCCACTTGTCCCCTTCGCCCCGCCTACGGGCCAGCAGGCTGGATGAGGGCGGATTCACCCGCAACAACTCTCTACCGGATCATCTCGGCAGCCGCCCGCCGCGCTTTTTCATCCGCGGCAAAGACGTCGTCCATGCTCGTCGCGGCCGGCAGGCCGGCAAGCGCGTCCATCACTCTCTCGACGATTTCCGCCATGGCCAGGAAGCCGATGCGGCCTTTGATGAACGCCTCGAGTGCGGTCTCCTTGGCGCCGTTCAGCACGGCACCCTGGACGCCGCCTTCCTCCATGGCGCGGCGCGCGAGCCTCAGCGCCGGGAAGCGGACTTCGTCCGGGGCTTCGAAATCGAGCCGGGCGAGCCTGGCGAAGTCCAGGCGCTCGACCGGCAGACTGCAGCGCTCGGGGTAGGAAAGCGCATAGCCGATGGCCGTGCGCATGTCGGGGCAGCCGAGTTGGGCGAGGACGGACCCGTCCGTATAGCCGACCATCGAGTGGACCACGGATTGCGGGTGGACGATCACCTCGATCTGCTCCGGCCTCAGGCGGAAGAGGTGGCGCGCCTCGATCATCTCGAGCGCCTTGTTGAACATGGAGGCGCTGTCGATCGAGATCTTGAGGCCCATCGACCAGTTCGGATGGGCGCGGGCCGTATCCGCCGTCACATGCCGCATTTCGTCGAGGGTGCTGGTGCGGAACGGACCGCCGGAGGCGGTGAGCACGATGCGCTCGACGGCATGGCGCTGGTCGTTCTCCAGCACCTGGAAGATCGCATTGTGCTCGCTGTCGACCGGCAGCAGCCGTCCGCCGCCCGCGCTGACGGCTTCGATGAAAAGGCTGCCGGCGGAAACGAGGCATTCCTTGTTGGCGAGTGCGATGTCGGCGCCGCGGCGGGCGGCGGCAAGTGTCGGACCAAGACCGGCATTGCCGACGATCGCCGCCATAACCCAGCCGGCGTCCCGTTCGGCCGCCTCGATCAGGCCGCTGCGCCCGGCGGCGACGTCGATACCGCTGCCGCTCAGCGCCTCCCTGAGTTCGCCGTAGCGATGCTCGTCGGCGGTGACTGCGAGCTCCGCGCCGACGCGGCGGGCCTGCTCCGCAAGCAACGGGATGTTGCCGTTGCCGGTCAGCGCGGCAACGGCGAATCGATCGCGCCCGCCGAGCCGTTCGACTACGTCGAGCGTATTGGTCCCGATCGATCCGGTGGAACCCAGTATCGTCAGACGGCGCTTGAAATCATCGCCGGATGCCATGCCAAAATCCCGTATTCTTCTCGTTCTAATGATTTTACTAGGCTCTACAGCCGAATACTGCCGGCAACAAGGGTGAAGTCATCGCCCTTCTCCAAGAGGCAGTGCTCGGGTAAGAATCGATGACACCGTCGAACGATGATTTGTCTGAGGAGTTTTCGATGCTGCAAGCCCTGACCGCCGCATCTTGCGCCTGCGTGCTGATCGAGGTTGCCTCCGTGCAGACGGTGGCCGCTGAAAAGGTGCCGGAGGCGCTCGTCGGCTCGTGGCTGGCCGAGGACATAGGCGGCCGGGGCGTGATCGACGATCTTCAGACGACGCTCGAGATTCGTGAGGACGGCACCTATGGCGGCATGGCCGGCTGCAATCATTTCACCGGGACGTTCGGCCTCTCCGGCGCGACGATCACCTTCGGGCCGGCTGCCGCCACCCGCAAGATGTGCGTACCGGCTGTCATGGACCAGGAGCGGAAGTTCTTCGAAGCGCTGAAGACGGAGCTTGCCTGGCGAATAGAGGGATCCAAGCTCTTTCTCGGCGGGCGAAACGAGAAGAGTGTGCTGCAGCTAACCTCGATGCAGTCGCGGAACGGCAACCGCGCAGAACTGACGATCGAAATTCCCGACGCCGGCGCAGTCGACCGGCGGACGGTTCGCTATGCCTGCGGCGACAAGACGATCGAGGCCGAATACATCGACGCCGGGTCCGCGTCGCTCGCGACCTTCACCATCGAGGGCACGTTCATCGTGGCATCGAACGTGATTTCCGGATCGGGCGCCAGATATGCCGGCGGCCGGTATGTCTGGTGGACGAAGGGTGGCGAGGCGACGCTTTTCGATAGGATGAAGGGCGAGGAGGACCCGGGGATAGCATGCAAGGAAGTGGAATAGCGGGGCCGCCTCGACACAGGCCGGACGGGTTTGTACGTCCGAACCATGCTGCATTGGCTCGACATCGATTACCGCACGCTATTTCGCTTGGGAGATGGAGGCCGGATAGAAGGGGAGAACGATCCGGAGGGATCGCCCCGGCAACGGCGACGGCCTTCAGGGGGCAGGGCTTCGGAGCAGCCGCTACCGCCGGTTGGTCGGGCTTGCCTGAACTGCGCTCTCGTACCCTGTTCTACGGCACGGATCGAGAAAATCACGCATCGCGGCGCGTTGCCGCCCGCCTCGGCCTTCGGCTTCGAGGAGCAAGCTTGAGGGTTGGGTAGAGCCTTTCTCCGAATCGCGGAAACTCTCTAACCCTTTGTTTTCCGCAATGCCGGGGCGGAAAACCGCTCGGCACGGGGCATCATGCGGAACTCACGCGCTGCTGTTTGTGTCGCTACCTTCGTCCAATTCATGGAATTGGATAAAGCCATATTGCTCCAGCCACTCGCGAAGGATGAGGCGGATTATTTCGTCCCGGGTCATCTGGAGTTCTTCGCAGGCCAGAGCGAGGGCCAACTCAACGTCATCCGCGAAGATCATCGCTTCACCTGCATAGTACAACCACGAGATCGAAGGGTCTCACAGCACAGGTTGCAGTCAAGGATTACGGAGCGTGCTCAATGGGATAAGCCAAAATGGGCTAAGACTATCGCCCATTTAATCTCGGACTTAAGTCTCAAAGGAACGCACCGCGCGTCGGATACGCGCGGTGCTCGAACTTTCATCCGCCTCGATCAGGCGAAGAGAAAATCGGCGCTGCTGAAGTGCGAGGCAGCGAGGGTATTCGTCGGATCGTCGACATGGATCGACAGCGCATTGCCTGTCGAATCGTAGCCTTTCAACATCACGTCTCCGCTGGCGTCATCATACGCGAAAATCGTACCGGCCGTGCCGGAGCTCGAATATTGCTTGATTCCGAGGTTCTCCAGGACAAGCAGATCGGTGCCGTCCTGAAAGTCCATCACGGAGTCCCGTCCGACGAGCGAACCTGCGCCCTTGAAGACGAAGCGGTCGGCATCGGCGCCACCCCACAGGATGTCGCTTCCCGCGTCGCCAAGCAGGGTATCTCTGCCCGCGTCGCCGCGAAGCGTGTCGTTTCCGTCTCCGGCAATGACAAGGTCGTTGCCGAGGCCGCCAGCAAGCACGTCGTCGCCAGCTTCGCCCGTCAGGATATCGTCCCCGGCATCCCCGAATGCCCGATCGTTGCCGGCGCCTGCGGCAATCCGATCGTTACCGTTACCGCCGTGGGCTTCGTCGATGCCGCCCTCGGAGTCGAGCACGTCATTCCCATCACCGCCATCGAGGTAGTTGTTCCCGTCGCCGCCATCGACGATGTCGTCGCCGATGCCGCCATAGACCCGATCGTTTCCGGATTGGCCCTTCAGGGCGTCGTTGCCCTCTTCGCCGTAGATCGTATCGTTGCCGGCACCACCACTGACCGCCTGCTGCGTCAGCTTGCCCGTTGCGGGATCAATGCGGTTGTTGAAGCCATCGTTTCCAGAGCCGGCATAGATGATGTCGTCTCCCGCTCCGCCGTCGATGTATTCCTCGCCGGCGCCCCCATAGATCCGGTCGTTGCCGGCGTCTCCGAGGATATGGTCATGGCCATCGCCGCCGTTGATGATGTCGTTGCCGTCTTCGCCGGAAAAGATATCGTTGCCGAGCCCGCCGATCAGCGTGTCGGCGCCGGCGCCGCCGTCGAAGCTGTCATTGCCGTCGCCGCCTTCCGCGTAGTCATCGCCCGCTCCGGCCTTGAAAAAGTCGTTGCCAAGCCCACCATAGAGCAAGTCGTTGCCAAGCCCGCCGTCGAGATAGTCGTCACCGGCATTACCCCAAATGGAATCACTGCCATCATAGCCGCGGATCGTGTCCGCAAGATTCGTACCCATGAGCTTGTTGGCGACGTTGGTTCCATTGATGTTCATTCGTTTACTCCCTGCTGTTCTGACGGCAGGGGTGGTGAAGTTCGAATGAGGCGTAACGGTGACACGCCTTACGCCGGAATTGCGCGCGTGGAACAAGCTGTTGTTTACGCGAAAGGAAAAGGGCGGCAGTTGTGTGGATAACGTTTTTTCCCGCCTCCTCGGAGAGCTTTCAGCTACCGGGAAGTTCGGGAGCAAGCGCAAGCCCTGTCCCTTTAACGAGTGCCGAAAGGCTTGGCCGATTGCGGATTAATGCTTCGCAAGCGTAACGGTCATAAGGCTCTTTCCAGTCCCGCCGTAACCGGACTTGGGCATGCAAGACCTCATCGAAGGCGGCAGGAGGCAACAGCCGCGGCAGGACGTAAGACCAGACCGTCAGGTAAGTGTGCGGGAGAAGTAAGCTAGCCGGCCTTCTTCAGCCCGGCGGCCTTTCTAAGGTCGTCATTCATTCGGCTCTGCCAGCCTTTGCCGGTCGCCTTGTAGTGTTCCACGACATCAGGATCGAGGCGGATTGTGACGGGAGTCTTGGTCGTGTCCGCCTTCGGACGGCCGCGAGCCTTCTCGATCTTCTCCGCGAGGTCGGGAAAGACCTCCTTGAATGGACGCGCCTGTTTCAGTTCCTCCTCGGTCAAAGGGGGATTGTCGGAAACCGCGTCCCAGTCCTCTTTGGAGTAGCCGCGCCCGGGCTGGAACTCTTCCTGGCGCCTGTATTTGCTAACCATCAGAGCAGGCTCCTTTCATCTTTCCGGGCCGGGCGCATCGATATTACCGACAGCGCCTCGGAGCCGAGGGTGACGAAGATCACGACGACCGTTCCGTCTTGAAGGCGACCGACAGCTTGGAACGGCCATTCTTTGCCGGGACGACCAGAGAGGCAAGGAAGAATTCGAGCGACAGGTCGGTGAAGTCCAGGCCGTGCTTTTCGACATTGGCGATGCGCTTCGGTTCGTCCCAGATGATCTTCATAAATTGTACGTACAATAATTAGGCAAGCGGCGCAAGAAAATAATGTATGTACGGAAATTATTTTTGTACATACGGAAATGGTATGGAGCGACGACAGACAGAGTTCTGGAGGCGGCAGACGGTTAGCGGCGCTCTGCAAGTGGCCGCATCAACTCTTGTCCGCCAGATGGTGATCCCGGCGCGATTCGAACGCGCGACCCCCAGATTAGGAATCTGGTGCTCTATCCTGCTGAGCTACGGGACCACTCGGAATAGACCCATACAAAAGCGAGGCTCTTTCGCCAAGTGTTTTTCGGCGATCGCAGCGGATTTGCAGGCGCTCCCCAAGATCGGGAGCATATCCCGATGAATTTAGGTTGGGCCGACTCGAAATCATGAACGCGATCGATTCAAGTCGTTTGAGCGGCATGCGGGCGGCAAACCACACACAGTTTTCCTCATCCCACTAGCGTCCCCGATACGGTGGATGCTAAGCAAGGCCCGCGGCGCCGGAGGAGAGGCTGCCGCGTTTCTCGCCAACGATCTTTATCCCAAAGACCAGATATATGTTTATCGGAATTGACTGGGGCGGCACGAAAATGGAGGTCATCGCGCTCGATCGCGACGGCGAGACGCGTGCCCGCCATCGTGTCCCGACACCCACCAGCGGCTATGAGGATTGCGTCCGTGCCGTCGTAGAGCTCGTCGCCTCGGCCGAAAGCACCGCCGGCGAGCGCGGCTCGATCGGCATCGGCATACCCGGCAGTCCCAATCCGCGCACCGGCATCGTGCGCAATTCCAATGCGGTGCTCATCAACGGCAAGCCGCTCGGGCGGGATCTTGCGGCTGCGCTCGGACGTGAGGTGCGCCTGGCCAACGACGCCAATTGTCTTGCGGTCTCCGAAGCCGTCGACGGGGCGGGCAAGGACGCGGGCGTCGTCTTCGGCGTGATCGTGGGTACGGGCCATGGCGGGGGTCTGGCGATCGGCAAGAAGGTTCACGCCGGCTTTCAGGGCGTCGCGGCCGAGATCGGCCATTATCCGCTGCCCTGGATGACGAAGGACGAATATCCGGGGCACAGGTGCTGGTGCGGCAAGCTCGGTTGTCTCGACATGTATGCCTGCGGCACCGGTCTGGAACTCGACTACCGCATGACGACCGGGACGGACTGGCGCGGGCGGGACATCATCGAGGCGAAGCGCGCGGGCGATCCGGTGGCAATCGGTGTCTACGAGCGCTTCGTCGACCGGCTGGCCCGCAGCCTCGCGCTGTTGACCAACATCGTCGATCCCGACGTCTTCGTGCTCGGCGGCGGCATGTCCAATGTCGACGAGATTTACGGCGAGTTGCCGGCATCGATCACCAGATATCTCTTCGGCGACAGTTTCGAGACGCCGATCTGCAAGGCGGTGCACGGCGACAGTTCCGGCGTGCGCGGCGCCGCATGGCTTTGGAAGGATTAATCGCCAGGCGGGGGAATTTTGCAGGATAGCGCATCGCACTCGTCCAGTTCGACCACTGACCAAGCGGAGGCATTATGAACATAGACAATGATCTGCGCCGGATTGCGCTGCAGGAGCAGCAATTGCAGTTCGACCGCTTCGATCTCGAGACGGCCTGGAAGCTGGGCGCAACGCTTCGCCGGATGGCCGCGGAACGCAAGCTCGGCTGCGTCATCGACATCACGCTCTTTTCCATGCAGGTCTTCTATGCGGCCCTCGATGGGGCGACGCCGGACAATCCGAACTGGGTGCGCCGCAAGCGCAACACGGTGTTCCGCCTGTTCAAGAGCAGCTACGCCACCGGGCTCAGCCTCCTCAAGCAGCAAACGAATTTGCAGGCGAAGCTCGGCCTGCCGGATGCCGAGTTTGCCGCCCATGGCGGCAGCTTCCCGATCGTCGTCAAAGGAACGGGCTGCATCGGCACCGTCACCGTTTCCGGCCTGCCGCAGCGGGAGGACCATAACCTCGTGGTCGAGGCGCTGGCAGAACTTCTCGGCGTGGATCACGACCCGCTGAAGCTGGAAAGCTGACGGAGAGCGGATGGGCATGGATATTCATCTCCAGGCAGGCGAACTCGCGGGCTGGCTGAACGATGCTGCCTTGCCGCTCTGGCGGCAGAAAGGCTTCGACGGGGAGGGTGGCGGCTTCGTCGAGACGATCGACATGAAAGGCGAACCGACGCGAGCCGACCGCCGCTCCCGCGTGCAGCCCCGGCAGGTCTACTGCTTCGCCGCGGCCGGCCGGCGTGGCTGGAATGGAGACTGGCGCACCGCCGCCGAAGGCGGCCTTCTTTATTTCGACCGCGTCTACGGACAGCCGGGCGGCTTTTACGGGGCGCTGGCGAATGCCGACGGCAAGCTCATCGACGCTTCCTTCGACCTCTACAACCAGGCTTTTGCCTTGCTTGCCTTCGCCCATTTGGCGGAAGTCCTGCCGGAGCGCGGAGCCGAGATGGTGGGGCGCAGCGACAAACTCAGGCGGCGGCTCGAAGCCCGTTGCAAGCATCCGCTCGCCGGCTTCGAGGAGGACGAGCCGCCGCGCCTGCCGCTCGGCTCCAATCCGCACATGCATCTCTTCGAAGCCTGCCTCGCAAGCGAGGAGGCGGAGGGATTCGACCGCGTCGCCTGGGCCAATCTCGCCGACGAGATTGCGCAGCTGGCCATGGACCGGTTCATCGACGCCGAGAGCGGGGCGCTGCGTGAGTTCTTCGACCACGACTGGGCGCCGTTCCCCGGCGAAAAGGGCCGTATCGTCGAGCCGGGGCATCATTTCGAATGGGCATGGCTGCTCCTGCGCTGGGCGGAACGGCGCGGCAATGCGCAGGCGATCGTCGAGGCCCGGCGGCTTTTCGATATCGGCGAGAAATATGGAACATGCCCCGAGCGGGACGTGATCGTGATGACGCTCCTCGACGATTTCTCCGTTGCCGATCCGACAGCGCGGCTTTGGCCGCAGACGGAGTGGCTGAAGGCGGCGATCCGATTTGCGGCGTTGACCGAAGGTGCGGAGAAAGAGCGCTATCTCGCTTCGGCTGGACGCGCCATGGGGGCGCTGCAGCGCTTTCTGGACGTGCCTGTCCGCGGCCTCTGGCGCGACAAGCAGAAGGCGGATGGCACCTTTGTCGAAGAACCGGCGCCAGCAAGCACCTTCTATCATATTCTTTGCGCGATCTATGAACTGGAAGATTGCCTGAAGCGGATGTGACCGGCGGACGACCGCACACACTTCTCCTCATCCCGCTCTCTTATCGGCCCCCGCACCCGCGGCGGGCCGCTTTTTATTCACCCATCTGCAATTGTGACCATCACGTATGTTGACATAAACATATCTTTATGTGAGTAAATCGATAATTCTTTGTCGTTTTCAGAACGGGAGATCTCCCATGTCCGCCGCCGACGCCCTCTTTGGAAACGTCTCGCCCAAGCCGGATGGTTCGGAAATTTTCCGGCAGCTCGCCCGGGCGGCGGCTGAACGCATCCTCATCATGGATGGCGCCATGGGAACGGAGATCCAGCAGCTCGGTTTCGTGGAGGATCACTTCCGCGGCGAACGCTTCGGTGGGTGCGCCTGCCATCAGCAGGGCAACAACGACCTCCTGACGCTCACTCAGCCGAAGGCGATCGAGGACATTCATTACCACTACGCCATCGCCGGCGCCGATATCCTCGAAACCAACACCTTCTCCTCAACGCGGATCGCCCAGGCCGATTACGGCATGGAGGACATGGTCTACGATCTCAATCGCGACGGCGCGCGGCTGGCGCGGCGGGCGGCGAAGCGGGCCGAGGCGGAGGACGGCCGGCGGCGCTTCGTGGCAGGCGCGCTCGGCCCCACCAACCGCACTGCGTCTATCTCGCCGGACGTCAATAATCCCGGCTATCGGGCCGTCAGCTTCGACGATCTGAGGCTCGCCTATGCCGAGCAGGTGCGGGGCCTCATCGACGGCGGTGCCGACATCATCCTGATCGAGACGATCTTCGATACGCTGAATGCCAAGGCGGCGATCTTCGCCACGCAGGAAGTCTTTGCCGAAAAGGGGGTCCGCCTGCCGGTGATGATCTCCGGAACGATCACCGATCTCTCCGGCCGTACCCTCTCAGGCCAGACGCCCACGGCCTTCTGGTATTCGGTGCGCCATGCGGAGCCGTTTACGATCGGGCTCAACTGCGCGCTCGGCGCCAATGCGATGCGCGCCCATATAGCCGAGCTCTCGGCGGTTGCCGACACGCTCGTCTGCGCCTATCCGAATGCCGGCCTGCCGAACGAGTTCGGCCGCTATGATGAAAGCCCCGAGCAGATGGCGGTGCAGGTCGAGGGCTTCGCCCGCGATGGTCTCGTCAACATCGTCGGCGGCTGCTGCGGTTCCACGCCGGCCCATATCCGCGCCATCGCCGAAGCGGTCGCCAAATATCCACCGCGCCGGGTGCCCGAGATCGATCGCCGCATGCGGCTTTCCGGCCTCGAACCCTTCACGCTTACCGACGAGATCCCCTTCGTCAACGTCGGAGAACGCACCAACGTCACCGGCTCGGCGAAGTTCCGCAAGCTGATCACGGCCGGGGACTACGCCGCCGCACTCGATGTGGCGCGCGATCAGGTTGCGAACGGCGCCCAGATCATCGACGTCAACATGGACGAAGGCCTGATCGATTCGAAGCGCGCGATGGTCGAGTTCCTGAACCTCGTCGCCTCCGAGCCGGATATCGCCCGCGTACCGGTAATGATCGACTCGTCCAAATGGGAGGTGATCGAAGCCGGGCTCAAATGCGTTCAGGGCAAGGCGCTGGTGAATTCCATCTCGCTCAAGGAAGGCGAGGAGGCTTTCCTGCACCATGCGCGCCTCGTGCGCGCCTATGGCGCCGCTGTGGTGGTGATGGCGTTCGACGAGAAAGGCCAGGCCGATACGAAGACCCGCAAGGTGGAAATCTGCCGGCGGGCCTATCGCCTGCTGACGCAAGAGGTTGGCTTCCCCCCGGAGGACATCATCTTCGACCCGAATATCTTCGCGGTCGCGACCGGCATCGAGGAGCATAACAATTACGGCGTCGACTTCATCGAGGCGACGCAAGAGATCATCGCGGCACTGCCGCATGTCCACGTCTCCGGCGGCGTGTCGAACCTCTCCTTCTCCTTCCGCGGCAACGAGCCGGTGCGCGAGGCGATGCACGCCATCTTCCTTTATCACGCGATCCAGGCCGGCATGGACATGGGCATCGTCAATGCCGGACAGCTTGCCGTCTATGACGCGATCGACCCGGAGCTGCGCGAAGCCTGCGAGGACGTGGTGCTCAACCGCCGGGCCGATTCGACCGAGCGCCTCCTGGAGATCGCCGAGCGCTATCGCGGGAAGGGCGGGAGCCAGGGCAGGGAGAAGGACCTTTCCTGGCGCGAATGGCCGGTGGAGAAGCGGCTCGAACATGCGCTCGTCAACGGAATTACCGAATTCATCGAAGCCGATACGGAAGAAGCCAGGCTTGCCGCCGAGCGGCCGCTGCATGTCATCGAAGGGCCGCTGATGGCCGGGATGAACGTCGTGGGCGATCTCTTCGGTTCCGGGAAGATGTTCCTGCCGCAGGTGGTCAAGTCCGCCCGGGTGATGAAGCAGGCCGTTGCGGTGCTGCTCCCCCATATGGAGGAAGAGAAGCGCGCCAATGGCGGCGGCGAGGCACGCGAGAGTGCCGGCAAGATCCTGATGGCGACCGTCAAGGGCGACGTGCACGACATTGGCAAGAACATCGTCGGCGTCGTGCTCGCCTGCAACAATTACGAGATCATCGACCTCGGCGTCATGGTGCCCTCGGCTAAGATCCTTGAGGTGGCGCGCGAACAGAAGGTCGACATCGTCGGTCTTTCCGGCCTCATCACGCCGTCGCTGGACGAGATGGCACATGTCGCTTCCGAGCTCGAACGGGAGGGCTTCGATGTCCCGCTGCTGATCGGCGGGGCGACGACCAGCCGCGTGCACACGGCGGTGAAGATCAATCCGCGTTACAGCCTCGGCCAGACTGTCTATGTCACCGACGCCAGCCGCGCGGTCGGCGTCGTGTCGAGCCTGCTCTCGCCGGAAGTCCGCGACTCCTACAAGAAGACGGTCCGCGCGGAGTATCTCAAGGTTGCCGACGCACATGCCCGCAACGAAGCCGAGAAGCGCCGTCTGCCGCTTTCGCAAGCGCGGGCGAATGCCCTTCGGATCGACTGGGATGCCTACCAGCCGAAGGTGCCGTCCTTCCTCGGCACGCGTATTTTCGGGGGCTGGGACCTCGCCGAACTGGCCCGCTATATCGACTGGACGCCGTTCTTCCAGACCTGGGAGTTGAAGGGGGTGTTCCCGAAGATTCTCGATGACGAACGCCAGGGGGCTGCCGCTCGCCAGCTCTTCGAGGATGCGCAGGCGATGGTCGAAAAGATCGTGGCCGAGGCATGGTTCGCCCCGAAGGCCGTGATCGGCTTCTGGCCGGCCGCCGGCATGGGCGACGACGTCCGCCTCTTTACCCACGAGGTGCGCGAAGCCGAGCTTGCCACCTTCTTCACGCTGCGTCAGCAAATGGTGAAGCGTGACGGCCGGCCGAATGTCGCCCTTGCCGACTTCGTCGCACCGGCGGCGAGCGGCAAGCGGGACTATGTCGGCGGTTTCGTGGTGACGGCCGGCATCGAGGAGGTGGCGATCGCCGAACGCTTCGAGCGGGCGAACGACGACTATTCCTCGATCATGGTGAAGGCGCTTGCGGACCGCTTCGCAGAGGCCTTTGCCGAGCGCATGCATGAATATGTCCGCAAGGAGCTGTGGGGCTATGCTCCGGACGAAGCCTTCACGCCGCAGGAACTGATCGCCGAACCCTATGCGGGCATCCGCCCTGCGCCCGGCTACCCTGCGCAGCCCGACCACACGGAGAAGGAGACGCTTTTCCGGCTCCTGGATGCGGAAGCCGCTATCGGCGTCAGGCTCACCGAAAGTTTTGCGATGTGGCCGGGTTCTTCGGTATCGGGCCTCTATGTCGGCCATCCCGATTCCTATTACTTCGGTGTCGCAAAGATCGAGCGCGATCAGGTGGAGGACTATGCCGATCGCAAGCGCATGAGCGTCCGCGATGTCGAGCGCTGGTTGTCGCCGATCCTCAATTACGTGCCGATGCCGGAGACGGAAGCGGCGGAGTAGGCCGCAGAATTCATCCGTCCGGACGTGCGTCGTTTCCAGGTGTCCGCTAGGGCATTTCAAGGTTTATGGAAACGCTGAAATGCCCAACCATTTAATCCAACGCACTTCGGACGGAAAACCGTTACACACTTTTCCTGGAAGTGCTCTAGCGGCCCCCGGCCAGTATCATCTGAGCCGCCTTCTCGGCGATCATGATCGTCGGAGAATTGGTGTTGCCGGAGGTGATCGTCGGCATGATCGAGGCATCGGCGATGCGCAGGCCGGCAATGCCGCGCAGCCGCAACTCGGGATCCACGACGCTATCGGGGTCGCCACCCATGCGGCAGGTACCGACGGGATGGAAGATCGTCGTGCCGATGTCGCCTGCCGCGCGTTTCAACTCCTCGTCCGTCTCGCAGTTCGACCCGGGCTTGAACTCGACGGGATTGTAGCGGGCGAAAGCGGGCTGCGCGACGATGCGGCGGGTGAGCCGGATCGACTTCACGGCCACGTCCCGGTCGGCCTCGGCCGTCAGGTAGCGCGGGCGGATGTCCGGCGCCGCGGCGAAATCCGGCCCTTTCAGATGTACGGAACCGCGGCTTTCCGGCCGCAGATTGCAGACGCTCGCGGTGATGGCGGGAAAGGGGTGTACCGGCTCGCCGAATTTTTCGAGCGTCACCGGTTGTACGTGATACTGCAGGTCCGGCGTTTCCTTCTCCGGGCCCGATCGCGTGAAGATACCGAGCTGGCTCGGCGCCATGGCCATCGGGCCGGAGCGGCGGACAAGATATTCGAGGCCGATCGCGGCCTTGCCGAAAAGTGAAGTCGCCTTTTCGTTGAGCGTCGGGACGCCGGTCACCTTGTAGGCGAGACGCAATTGCAGATGGTCCTGCAGGTTTTCGCCGACACCGGGCAGCGCGTGGCGGACCTCGATGCCGTTTTCGCGCAGCACGTCGGGCCGGCCGATTCCGGAGAGTTCGAGGATATGCGGCGAGCCGATCGCCCCGGCCGAAAGCACGGTTTCGCGGCGCGCCCGGGCGCTCTTCGTGATTCCGTCATGCTGGAACTCGACGCCGGCGATGCGGCCGTCTTCGAGAATGAGCCGGCGGACATGGGCTTTCGTCAGGATCGTAAGGTTCCGCCGGTTCCTGGCAGGTTTCAGGAAGGCCTTGGCCGTATTCCAGCGGATGCCGGACCGCTGGTTGACGTCGAAATAACCGGAGCCCTCGTTGTTGCCGCGGTTGAAATCGTCGGTCTCCGGAATGCCCGCTTCGGTCGCAGCCTTCTGGAAGGCGTCGAGCACCGCCCAACGGACGCGCGCTTTCTCGACCCGCCATTCGCCGCTTGCGCCGTGCATGTCGTCGGCGCCGCGGTAATGGTCCTCGGATTTCCTGAAGAACGGCAGCACGTCGTTCCAACTCCAGCCGGGGCAGCCGAGCTGGCGCCAGAGGTCGTAATCTCGCGCCTGCCCGCGCATGTAAATCATGCCGTTGATCGAGGAGCAGCCGCCGAGCACCTTGCCGCGCGGGTAACCGAGAGACCGGCCGTTGAGACCCTCCTCCGCCGCCGTGGTGAAGCACCAGTCGGTGCGCGGATTGTTGATGCAATAGAGATAGCCGACCGGAATGTGGATCCAGTGATAATTGTCGCTGCCGCCGGCCTCGAGCAACAGCACGCGGTGGTCCGGGTTTTCCGACAGGCGGTTGGCGAGCACGCAGCCGGCGCTGCCCGCTCCGACGATGATGAAGTCGAACGTGTCCATTGGTTTTCTCTATGTCGAGGCCCGACGTGGTTCGGACCGATGCATGGTCAATGCTTGTGGCGATGCTCGAAGCCGAGCCTGCGGCCGAGCCGGGAGTTGTAGAACTCGCCGACGATGCCGCGGCGGAACAGAAGCACGCAGACCATGAAGACGATGCCGGTTATGATCGTGACCGGAAATTCCGACGTCGCCAGATAGTTCTGCAGCGTCACGACGAGACCCGCGCCGAAGAGCGGCCCGATCAGCGTTCCGATGCCGCCGAGAAGCGTCATCAGGATGACCTCACCGGACATCTGCCAGCTGACGTCGGTCAGCGTCGCGAACTGGAAGACGAGTGCCTTCAGACCGCCGGCGAGCCCGGTAAGCGCCGCCGACATCACGAAGGCTGCGAGCTTGTAGTTCCTGACCGAGTAGCCGAGCGAGATCGCGCGCGTCTCGTTCTCGCGGATCGACTTCAGGATCGTGCCGAAGGGCGAATTTATGATCCGCCAGATCATGGCGATGCCGATGACGAAGACGGCGAGCACGAAATAATACATGTTCGTCGGCTGCGAGAGATCGATGAAACCGAGGAGATGGCCGCGGGGCACCGACTGGATGCCGTCCTCGCCGCGGGTGAACCCGGCCTGGAGGCAGAAGAAATAGAACATCTGGGCCAGCGCCAGCGTGATCATGGCGAAGTAGATGCCCTGCCGGCGGATCGCGAAGAAACCGACGACCGCGCCGAGAAGTGCAGCGCCGACGACGCCGAAGAGGACGCCGAGTTCGGGCGGCACGCCCCATTCCTTGACGGCATGCGCGGTGAAGTAGGCCGCGCCGCCGAAGAAGGCGGCATGGCCGAAGGAGAGCAGCCCGGTATAGCCGAGCAGCAGATTGAAGGCGCAGGCAAAGAGCGCGAAGCACAGGATCTTCATGAGGAAGACGGGGTAGAAGAACAGGGGCGCAAGCAGCAGGCAGGCAAGGCCGACGCCGAGAAACACCGTCTGAACGATGGCCGGCGAGCGTTCCTTCTGCTTCGCGAGTTCGAGTGTCAGCGTCATATCAAGCATCCCGACCGAAGAGACCCGCGGGCCTCAGCAGGAGAACGATGGCCATGATCACGAAGATCACGATGTTGGAGGCCTCCGGATAGAAGACCTTGGTCAGTCCTTCGGCGATACCCAGCAGATAACCGGTGACGATCGCGCCCATGATCGAGCCCATGCCGCCGACGACGACCACTGCGAAGACGACGATGATGATGTTCGATCCCATCAGCGGCGAGACCTGGTAGATCGGTGCCGCGAGAACTCCGGCAATTGCGGCGAGCGCCGCGCCGAGCCCGTAGGTCAGCGTCAGAAGAAAGGGCACGTTGATGCCGAAGGATTGCACCAGGACCGGATTTTCCGTAGCGGCGCGCAGATAGGAGCCGAGCTTGGTCTTCTCGATCATGAGCCAGGTGCCGAGGCAGATCACCAGCGAAAAGACGATGACCCAGCCGCGATAGATAGGCAGGAACATGAAGCCGAGATTGGCCCCGCCCGTCAGCAGCGCCGGCGTCGCATAGGGCTGGCCGGACGCGCCGTAGAGATAGCGGAAGGTGCCTTCGATGGTGAGTGCCAGGCCGAAGGTGAAGAGGAGGCCGTAGAGCGGATCGAGCGTATAGAGCCGCCTCAGCATCGTGCGCTCGATAACGGCGCCGATAAGGCCGACGAGAAGGGGCGCGAGAATGAGCGCCGGCCAATAGCCGATGCCGAAATAGGATAGCAGCAGCCAGGCCATGAAGGCGCCGAGCATATACTGCGCGCCGTGGGCGAAGTTGATGACGCGCAGGAGCCCGAAGATGATGGCGAGGCCGAGGCTCAGGAGCGCATAGAAGGAGCCGTTGATGAGCCCGATCAGCAGCTGCCCGAGGAAGGCCTGGAGTGGAATTCCGAAAATCATCGTCATGGTCTACACCCCGAGCACATCATGCAGCATGTCCATGCGCGCGGAAAGCTCCGAAACCGGAAACTCGCCGGCCACACGCCCATGGTCCATCAGGTAGAAGCGGTCCGCGACCTTGCTCGCGAAACGGAAGTTCTGTTCCACCAGGAGAACGGTGATGCCGCGTTCCTTCAGCTTCTTCAGGACCTCGCCGATGCGCTGCACGATCACCGGGGCAAGCCCCTCGGTCGGCTCGTCGAGCAGCATCATCCGGACGCCGGTCCGCAGGATGCGGGCGATCGCCAGCATCTGCTGCTCGCCGCCGGAAAGCTTGGTCCCGGCGCTGTTGCGGCGCTCGTGCAGATTGGGAAAAAGCTCGAAAATCTCGTCGATCGTCATGCCGCCCTTCGCGACCGCCGGCGGCAGCAGGAGATTTTCGTAGACGGTAAGCGTCGAGAATATGCCGCGCTCCTCGGGGACGAATCCCAGGCCGCGATGGGCGACGCGGTGGAGGGGCACGTGGATGAGGTCCTCGCCGGCGAAGCTGATTTCACCTCTGCGCTCGCGCACGATCCCCATGATCGCGCGCAGGGTCGTCGTCTTGCCGACGCCGTTGCGGCCGAGCAGCGTGACCATTTCGCCTTCGCCGACGGTCATGTCGACGCCATGCAGGACGTGGCTTTCGCCGTACCACGCGTTAAGGCCGGCCACCTTGAGAAGCGGTTTCATCTGGAGGCCTCCTCCGTGCCCATATAGGCTGTGCGGACGCGCGGATCCTCCGAGACCGTCGCATAGTCGCCTTCCGCGAGGATCTCGCCGCGCTGCAGGACGGTGACGTGATGGCAGAGCGTCGCGACGACCGAGAGGTTGTGCTCGACCATCAGCACTGCGCGCTCGCGCGCCACTTCGCGGATGATCTCGGCGACCATGCCGACGTCCTCGTGCCCCATGCCGGCCATGGGCTCGTCGAGGAGCAGCACCTTCGGCTCGAGCGCCAGCGTCGTGGCGATTTCGAGTACGCGCTTGCGACCGTAGGAGAGGTCCGCGGCGAGGGCGTTCGCCTCCCTGTCGAGACCGACGGAACGGATCAGCTGCTCGGCCTTGCCGTTGAGGGTGTCGAGCGACGATAAGGATTTCCAGAACTGCGTCGCAAGGCGATTCGGCCGTTGCAGCGCGACGCGGACATTGTCGAGCACGGTCAGGTGTGGGAACACCGCCGAGATCTGGAACGAGCGTACCAGACCCATGCGGGCGACCTTGTCGGGCGCGGTCCTGGTGATGTCCTCGCCGAGCAGGGTGATCGTGCCATGGGTCGGCTGCAGGAACTTCGTCAGGAGATTGAAGACGGTGGTCTTGCCGGCCCCGTTCGGGCCGATCAGCGCATGCACGCGGGCATGATGGATATCGAGGTCGACGTCCTTGACGGCGGTGAAGCCGCCGAAGTCGCGGCGGAGCCCGCGGGCGGACAGTACCACCCGCGGCGCTCCATTCTCCAAAGGCATGGCGACGGTCATCGTCTTGCCGATCAGGACTTCACGAGCTCGCAGCCGCTCTGGGCCGGGTCGATGAAGGCTTCCTTCCCGGGAATGGTCGCGAGAACCTTGAAGTAGTCCCAGGGCTCCTTGCTCTCGTCCGGCTTCTTGACCTCGAGAAGATACATGTCGTGGATCATCCGCCCGTTCGGCGCGACCGTCCCGTTCTTTGCAAAGACGTCGTCGACCGGAAGAGCGTGCAGCTCTTTGGCGACAGCTTCCGTCTCGTCCGTTCCGGCCTTCTCGATCGCTTTCAGATATTGCAGGACGGCCGAGTAGGTGCCGGCATGAACCATATTAGGCATTTTGCCGGTGCGCTCCATGAAGCGCTTGCCGAACTTGGCGCTCTCCTCGTCGCGGTTCCAGTAGAAGCCTTCGGTGAGCGTCAGCCCCTGCGCCGCATCGAGGCCGAGACCGTGGACCTCGGCCAGCGTGAAGAGCAGGGCCGCCAGGCGTTGCCCGCCCTGGACGATGCCGAACTCGGCCGCCTGCTTGATGGCGTTCGAGGTGTCGAGACCGGCATTGGCAAGACCGATCACCTTGGCTCCCGAGGACTGGGCCTGCAGCAGGAAGGAGGAGAAATCGGTGGTTGCAAGCGGATGGCGGACGGCTCCGACGACGGTGCCGCCGTTCTCCTTGACATAGTTGCCGGTATTCTCTTCCAGCGAATAGCCGAAGGCATAGTCGGCGGTCAGGAAGAACCAGCTGTCGCCGCCCTGCTTGACCAGCGCGCCGCCGGTGCCGACCGCGAGCGAGTGGGTGTCATAGGCCCAATGGAAGCCGTAGGGGCTGCACTGCTTGCCGGTGAGCTCCGTCGTTGCGGCCCCGGTGACGATGTCGATCTTCTTCTTTTCTTTCGAGATCGCCTGCACGGCAAGCGCAACGGAGGAGGTGGTCAGCTCCATGATGCTGTCGACCTGCTCGGTGTCGTACCATTGCCGCGCAATGTTGGAGGCGATATCGGGCTTGTTCTGATGGTCGGCGGTCACCACCTCGACCGGGACGCCGAGCACTTTGCCGCCAAAGTCTTCGACGGCCATCAGCGCCGCCTCGTAGGAGGATTTGCCGCCGAAATCGGCATAGACACCGGATTGATCGTTGAGAATGCCGATCTTGACCTTGCCGTCGGATGCGTCGGCAAGGGCGGCGGTGCTGCCGGCGAGCACCATTGCGAGCGTGGCGATCAGTTTCTTGTGCATTTGTCCTCCTCCCAAAGGTTCTATGTTTTAAAGGGCGATGCGAAGCCGCCGTGCGGATACACATAGGGCTCGGCCGTGCCCTTTCGAGACCTCGGCCGCCTCCCCACATCGCTCTGTTCAAATTTGACCAGACATGCTCCTCAAATGTCGGCCGCGATGTTTACCATCCAGAAAATTCTGCTTGGAAGCAAGTCGGTCGACCCTTAAATTGCAAACAGCATCTGTTCATTTTTGAACAGAAGGGGAGGGACATGAATCCGAATTTTACCTGGGACGATCTGCAGTTCTTCCTCGCGGTCGCGCGAACGGGCCAGCTCTCGACGGCAGCGCGACGCCTGCGGACGAGCCACGCGACCGTCTCGCGCCGCATCGACCGGCTGGAATTCGCACTCAAGGTCAAGCTCTTCGAGCGCAACCCCCGGGGCTACGTGCTGACGACCATGGGCCAACGCTTCGTCGAAACGGCCGAGCGCATGGAGCGGGAGACGGAGCAACTGCAGCTCGACATCAGCGACGGCATGACGGCGCAACGCGGTGTCGTACGGCTGAGTACGCTCGAGGGTTTCGGCAACTTCTTCCTCGCGGACCGGCTTGGGGAGTTCGCCGAGCGCTATCCGAACATCTCGCTCGAGCTCGTGGCGATCCAACAGATCATGTCGTTGTCGCGCAAGGAGGCGGATATCGCGGTGGCGCTTGCCGCACCGAAAGCCGGAGCTTACCATGCCGAAGTGCTGACGCCCTATACGCTGCATGTCTATGGGGCACGCAGCTATCTCGCCGGGCAGCCGCCGATCCGCACACGCAGCGATCTCGGCTCCCACCGCTTCGTCGGTTATATCGACGACATGATCTTCACGCCGGGACTCGATTATCTGGGCGAGATACAGCCGGGGCTGCGCGCCCATTTTCAAAGCTCGAGCATCCTCACCCAGTTGAAGGCGGTGCGCCAGGGATTAGGTCTTTGCGTGCTCCCGCACTTCATGGCGCAGGATGAACCCAACCTCGAGATTGTGTTGCCGGATGAAATCGAGCTGAAACGGACCTATTGGCTGATTTGCCACCGCGATCTGATCGCGATACCCCGGGTGAGGGCCGTACGGGATTTCCTGGTGGATGCCGCGACCGAAAACCGAGGCTGCTTCCTGCGTGAGACGCCGCTCGCATCGACGGGTCCGCGACGGGTTCTTGAACGTCAATAGCTCGTTAACCATATATGAGAGGCAAACGCAGGGCCTTTCCCGGCGCGAGGGTCCCAAAATGGATGCCCCGCCTGCCGGTTTCCGGCCCGGTTTGCAGACGCAGGAATAAACACCCTTTAAAAACAGTCACTTAT
>NZ_JCAXDX010000015.1:0-105173 GCF_059758575.1 Sinorhizobium sp. GQ132
GGTGGAAATACCCGATCCTGTTGGCGACGACCCAAAGGGTGCCGAGTGGCTCCGTCCGTCCTATATATAGGGGAACGAGCAAAACCTCTGGCAGCGACAAGCCCGCTGGTATCCAGTTATAGACGCGTTCCGGATGGATCGCCAGTGTTGGTGCGCTGCGGTCGAGCGTAATGCCACACGGCGAGTAATCGCGGGGAGTAGTCGCCCCGTTGAACGGCGACAGAATTCCCTTCAGATTATGCCAGCGGAACACCGAAAACGACTCTGTCTGTTCGAGCAGGCTGACACCCGCGGAAATCGCGCCTGTCAGCTCCATGGCGAGTTCGACGAACTTTGGGAGCATTTCTCCAGGCGCATCGTGCAGGCGTCCGGCGAGCTGAAGTAGTGCGGCCTTCTCGAGCGCGGCATCTCCGCGTGGCACTGGCCGCTCACTCAGGTCGACCGTGTAGACCGCCGAAACGTCGGGCTTAGACACCTTCGCCGCTTCCATCTTCTCGCTTCCCTCTCGGTGCGCAGCCCCTCAAGCGTCATCGGCATCCTATTTACACGATGGAGGCAAAGCAGCTGACATGGGCCAGTCTTCAAGACGCACCTATTTGTGACGGTCATCTGCGCTCGCTTAACTGCCCCAGTAACGCCACTTGGGCACGTGTGGCATTGTGCAGGAGCTCGCGAGACGGTGCAAGCGCTTGCGTGCCAGCATGCGTGCTCGCTATGAGTCGCGGTCGTTGGCAAATCCCGAGCGATAACGAAGCCAGGCTCAGCTCTTGCTCAAAATCCATAGCGTTCCGTCCCGGTGCGGAAACAGGAGGTTCTGCGCGCCGCGCAGTCCAACCGGCGCTTCCAATTTCGGATCAGTTTGGCAGTCGGGGACCAGAGCGGCACGCTGCTTGCCGACGCGCAGACCGATGGCGCATTGCCTCGTCGAAAACTTCCTGAATATTCACCAAAGGATCGCATAACATATCAAAGGGAATTGCTCGTCGAATCTGGCAATGGAGAGGCCGTCCGGTCGGACGGGAGAACAAGCGTCCACATTTGGCTGGGTCTCCTCCGGCCTCTGAAACCGCGGCGACCACCCGTGCGAGATCCCAACGCTCGTGAACTGCTCGGCGATCGCAAGGTGTTCGCGCAGATGCTTGCAGTCGAGCAACGGTGTGACGATCGTTGGCCGCGGATCTTCATCGTGGCATGCGAGCGCTGCCTCGACGTCCAATCCAGATTGGCGTGGTCTGCCTCTTCGAGATAGTCCGGTTTCTCCGACCAAGCGACCATAGCGACCCGTCCAGGACTCTGCGTCCGGGACGTTATAGACCACCAGTCTCCTGCGAATTTCGGCGGCACGGCGTTCAGAAGACAGCTTGCCACGTGCTTTCCGCCGTTCCCTTCAACTGCGCCAGAAGTTGAATGGCGGGGTCCCAAGTTCTGCTCACATTAAGGCGAGGGACCTGTCCGAAGTTCAGCGCAAGCTTATTCTGATATGCGGCCTGTTTGGCCTTCGTTAGGATTGGGAGCTGCGGATACATCGATGCGGCTCAAAATATGTTCCGAGATGCTCCGCGCGATTTCCCGCTCGCCCATGATGATGAGGTTCGCTCCCAACCTTGTCAGGTAATCGACCTCAGCGTCGGAATGCGCGCGGGCGATGATCTCGAGTGTCGGATTCACTGTGCGGGCGCGCTCGATGAGGTTGCCACTTTCGAACGGACTTGGAATGGCGCTGATCAACCATTTGGCTGCGCCAACGTTGGCCGCCTCAAGTAACCCGGGCTGAGCGGCATTTCCAATAATGACTTCGGCGCCAAGCGCCCGAAGTTGATCGGCAACCGCTTGCCGCTCCTCAATTATCAGGTAAGGCAACCGTGCTTTTTGCAACGTCTCTGCAACCAGGCTCCCAACCCGCCCATAGCCGACAAGGACAGCATGGTGGGTGAGACGGGTACCCGTGAGCTCGGGTGTGTCTGTCTTGCGGTCTTCTTGTACGGCGCCGACCGGCTCGCGTTGCTTGAGCCATGGCGTTAGGCGACCGAATCCGGCGAATAGAAGAGGGTTGATGAGAATGGACAGGATCGCTCCGGCAAGCACCAGGTCCCGCCCTGCCTCCGGAAGAAGCTTGAGTTCAACTCCCAGCGCCGCAAGTATGAAGGAGAACTCGCCGATCTGTGCGAGGCTGAGGCCGAGTGTCAGAGCTACAGGCAGGGAATAGCCGAACGTGATGGCGATCGCGGACGCGGCTGTAGCATTGCCAATCACGATGATCAGGAATGTTGCTCCGACGAGCAGCGGCTGCTCGACCAGAATCATGGGGTTGAACAACATGCCTACCGAGACAAAGAAGAGCACGGCAAATGCGTCGCGGAGCGGCAGCGTTTCCTGAGCGGCCCTTTGGCTCAACTGTGATTCGGCGAGGATCATTCCCGCGAAAAATGCGCCAAGAGCGAAGGAGACACCGAACAGTTCAGCTGCTCCGAAAGCGACTCCCAGCGCAATCGCCAGTACCGCCAGACGAAAAAGCTCTCGCGAACCGGTGTGAGCAACATAGTGCAGTACCCACGGAATGACGCGCCGGCCGAAGATAGCCATCGCCGCAAAAAATGCAGTCAACTTGGTCAACGCAAGTGCAAGCGCGCCGGACACAGTTTGCGGCTCAAGAAACGTGAAGAGGCCGCCATCGCCTGAACTCGGCCGAGTTGTGCTGCCGCCAAGACTGCCAGCGAAGGCCGGCAATAATACGAGGGCGAGGATCATGGCGACGTCTTCGACGACCAGCCATCCGACGGCAATACGCCCTCCATCGGTTTCGAGTTGTCGCTTTTCCTGGAGGGCCCTTAGTACCACGACCGTGCTTGCAACCGAGAGTGCCAACCCGAACACCACTCCAGCTGCAACTGGCCATCCGATCGCTTGCGACACAATGAACCCGAGCGTTGTCACCAGAGCCATTTGGCCGAGAGCCCCAGGAAGCGCGATAGTCCGCACGGAAAGTAAGTCGTGGATGGAGAAATGTAGCCCTATGCCAAACATCAGCAGGATAACACCAAGCTCGGCGAGTTGGCGCGCCAGCGATTGATCTGCAACAAAGCCAGGCGTAAACGGGCCGATCAAAACACCTGCCAAGAGGTAGCCGACCAGCGGCGATAGGTGAAGTCGATTTGCCACAGTGCCGAAAATGAAGGCCAGCCCAAGGCCGGCAACGAGGGTGGCAATAAGTGGTGTGTGAGGCATTTCTCCCAGTCCGGCCGCGTTCCATTAAGAGGCCAAGTGCAGCACGAGCATAGACATAATGGACTATGGCGCGAGTGTCTCGTTATCTTTCGCTCGAATATGTGAGGGTGCTTTCGCCGGCGTCGCGTACGGTTATATGACAATTTGGCGTGTGGGTTCGGCATAGGAGCCATGCTGAATAACCGACGGGAGATCGCCATGTGCCACCTGGTAGTCGATTCCACCATCATCCGCGCCCATCAGCACGCCGAAGGCGCAAAAAAAACGGGTGAAGATCTAAAGCCGCCGTTGGGCGCGCTCGTCGGCCCGTGCAACAGGCCCATCTACGTCTCCGAATCGGCGCGCTGAGATCAGCAGGCTTAAGGCGCATAGATGAAGCCCTGACCGTTTCCGGTCAGGGAATTTCGTTGGAACTGTCGTTCTGCAGTATGAAGCAAGGACACGGAAATACGGTCCGCCGCAAAGCCCACTACAAGCACTGGCAATGCTAGAGGGTGTGTCAATGCGGGGTCGATCTTATACGAAGGTATTAGGTGTACCAGTAACAATTTAGGGGTTTTGTATTTTAACCCTTTGTCGAATTGGCCGGAGTGTGCTTGTCCGGCGAAAACAGTCCGAGCAAAGGCTTCATCGAACGGCAAACGCTCAGCACCAAGCGTGCCCAACACCATGGGTCGACAGGAGGATCCGGGGACGCAACCCAGTCGGGCCGGCCTTCCTCGATGCGCTGGCCACCACGCACTAGCAGTGCTCGAGCGGCCGAGGCTGACGACGATCGCCTCGAGCAGCTTGCGTAACTCCGTCGACATCCGTCGCGAAAAGGCCGTACCGACTTCGCCGACATAGACGGGCGACCCCCTTGCGTGCTTCCATCCTGGGTTCGGTTCAAAGGGGATCGCGCCCATTCGAACCCAAAAAGAGTGAGGCATTTGCAGCGAGCAGCGCCGAAAGCCGGTCTGCGACCGTGCGCACGGCTTCCCGGCCGCGTTCGTCGCCATGCAGGACCATCCAGAGATCATGCCCGAGCTCATCGATCACCCGCCCCGCCCGGACGAAGCCTGGATCGCTATCGCCGATGAAACATGGCATCACGCTGATGCCCGCTCCCGCCTTCACTAGATCGAACATCATCCGCGGTGAGTTTACCCAGTTCGTGATGTGCCGGCCCGGCTGTTCGAATGCCCACCTTTTCCACGGCTGGTTGGCGACGTCCGTACCCAGCAGACACTATACCTGCAGGGTCTGCGCAGGTTGACCTGCTGCGCGCACGGATGGGTGGCTATAGGAGCTGATGGATATCTGTGAGTCCTAAGACTGCAATCTGATATATAATTCTATATATATCAGCGTTTTTGATACGGCTTTGTATATCGAGATTGCATCGCTGTGAGAATCCTCTTATATATTATCCTGTTGTTTCGCGTCGTGCGATACAGGATAATGATATGGCATATAAAACGGAGCATATAAGGCAGCAGCTGCGCGCAGCGCGCGAAGCGCAGAAAATGAGCCAGCGCGAGCTGAGCGCACGATCGGGCCTGACGCAAAGCCATATTTCTCAGATAGAACGGGGCACCATGGAGCCCGGGCTTGGCAGCCTAGTGGATGTGGCGCGCGCGCTCGACCTCGAGATCGTCCTTGCCCCGAAAAAACTGATGCCGGCAATGCGCAATATCCTCGATAGTGCATCGCCATCGAGTGATGTCGTGACATCCGACCAGCGCAAACTGGTGGGGCGCCTTGAGCGGTGGTTTGCGCAGCACAGGGGCGGGTTCGGTAGTGCTTCCGAGGCAGATAGATTCAAAGATAGCCTCGCGCTCTTACGGCATCTTCCTCTGTCGGCCGAGGAGATGGACACATTCAACGAGGCGACTGCACGCCTCGACCGGTGGCAGGCTGATCCTCCGTCCCGTCAGGAGCTGAGCAGGATCGCACATGTCGTAAGACACCTACGCAATGCCGCGGTGCACCGCGAGCGTGACGACGCGGTCCCTCGCTCGGCCTATGCGCTGGATGAGGAAGACGATAATGCCTAAGGTCACGGTACTCGATGTCAGGCTGTATGGGGAACCGGTTGCGACCCTGACGAATCTGCAGGACGGGCGCACCATCTTCGCGTTCAACGATGCTTATATCGAAGACGAAAAGCGGCCGACGCTTAGCCTGTCCCTGAAAGACCCGTTCGGGGCGCTCATCACGAAGTTCAGGCCGTACAACATGGTAGTCCCGCCCTTCTTCTCGAACCTACTGCCGGAAGGACCGCTGCGCAAATACCTCGCTGATCGTGCGGGTGTGAAGCCGTCGCGGGAATTCTTCCTGCTCTGGATGCTCGGCCGCGACCTGCCTGGGGCTGTGACGGTGCATCCCTCCGAAGGGGATGATGCGCCTCCGGATGACGGGCAGGCTATCGTCGAAGCGCGGCCGAACGCGCTGCGCTTTTCGCTGGCGGGTGTGCAGCTGAAGTTCTCGGCCTTTAAGAACGACAAAAAGGGCGGCGGCTTGACCATTCCGGCCGAGGGCACGGGTGGCTCGTGGATCGTGAAGCTGCCGTCTCATCAATATAGCGGCGTGCCCGAGAATGAGTTCGCGATGATGACCATCGCCCGCATGATGGGTATGGACGTGCCTGAGCTCCAGCTGGTTGATCTCGACGCCGTAAGCGGTCTTCCGCAGGGGGTGGGTGAACTGCACGGACAGGCGCTGGCGATCAAGCGTTTTGACCGCACGCCGGAGGGAGCGGTGCATATCGAGGACTTTGCGCAAGTCTTCGGCGTCTTTCCCGACCACAAATACGATAAGGGCAATTACCGGGTGATCGGCCGCGTGCTGGGGATCGAAACCAGCACGGCCGACGTGGCGGAGTTCATCCGGCGTCTAGTCTTCAGCACGCTAATCGGCAATGGCGACATGCACCTGAAGAACTGGTCGCTCATCTATCCTGATCGCCGCACCCCTGCGCTCTCGCCAGCGTATGACTTGTTGTCGACTATCCCTTACATCGAGGGGGAAGATGCGGCGGCGCTCAATTTCTCCCGCACAAAAAAGATGGCAGCGCTGTCGAAGGACGAGCTGGCGCATCTGGCTGCGAAAGCGGAGCTTTCCGAAAAGCTGGTGATCGACACGGCGCGCGAGACGGTTGAGCGTTTTAGGGCGGCATGGGATGCGGAAAAGAAAAACCTGCCGATGGCCGCCAAGGTCGCTGACACGATCGATACGCACGCACCGACGGTCGAGCTGTATCGTGAGTTCGCGAAGTAGTGCCTTGCGGCTTGGCATCAACTTACGAGCCTTGCTGTATATTCAAGGCTTAGCCCATCCAAACAGGATGACCGTTGGTTCGAATCCCATCACGCCAGGATTTTTGTCAACGGTTCATTCAGGTGTCATCGAGTTCTTCTTTGTAGCCGGATCCACGGTCTGAGCCCATAGCAACTACCGGCCCGGCCTCGGGCCCATGCAACTCACGTCAGGTCGCCGTTCTCAGCGACTGCACCATTCTCCCGCTTTCGGGGCACGGGCTCAGGAGAACGGGGCGAAACTCAAGATCGGCGGCGCCAACGCGGCGTATTGCCTTCTAACTGCTGCGACCTCGCGCATCAGGACCAAATGCACGTTCTATCGACACCGCACCTGGACGCAGCTCAAAATCCAATCGTCATGATTTCATCATCCAGGGACGGATTGCCTGTTAGTCGCCGTCAGGGGCTGCCCATTGCAGCTGGAATAGGATGCTGTCGTCGCGTGACGGGAACCAGCAGTGGGCATCGAGGCCAGCTGTTTTTGCCTCGCCGCTTGGGTCCTTTAGAACGTAGCACCCCGCATACGTCTTCACGGACTTGCAAAGCCTCTCCAGATCCGAATGGCGGATGTTTCTGACGAGAACTGGCTGAAAAAATTCTTCCATTGGTCGCTCCCCTGCGATCCGGTCGGCAGAGAGCATTAACGAAAGCTAATAATGGAAAGATCAAGGCAGGGGGGCGGAATAAGCAGGTCTCCTCGATTTAACGGCTAAGTCTTCGTTCTCCTGGACCGAGATGCCGCCCGGAGACCAACTCGCGACGAGAATTGACGTCGCGTGTGGTACCCTTGGACGATAGTCGTTCTCACTGAACTCCCATCCGCAGGTGAGAGAGGGAAACTGGCGCTGGCCGCAGCCAAACCTTCCGCTGGATCCGGCCATTGTGATGCACCGGAATGTCCTTGCCGGCATTTCCCGTCGGCTACTCCCGCTTTTTGGACTGGCCGCTTCGTGCCGGAGGAGCATCGGCGTCTTTGGTGCCGGGTTCGGCGGCTTGATCTGGCAACGGAACGGGTTCGAAATCCATCTCCGGTGGCACTGCCTTCCGCCGGGATGGCGTCTGCTGTTGGGTGAGTTTGCCGTCTTTGGGATCACTCATCGTCGGATTCCTTTCGTGACCCGGTCTCAACCAACCGCATCCGGTAAGGTTCCGCGCAACGGGGAGAGCGTATGATGGTCTACCGCATCGCCAACTCCATTCCATCCCGATCGCGGAAGTCTACGCGCTTCTCATCGCTATGGCGCAGATGCGGACGGCATTCGCCAACCTGCCGATGCCGCCAAGCGGCCGCCTCAGATCGCCAATGCGCACATCGCCCATGCTTGCGGCACCTGTCACTCAAGGTGGCGTGAAGATCAATCGCCGGCGCGCACTCGTTGCCGATAGCGCTCCCGATCCTCTTCTGTTGCTCCTGTTGAGAGGTCTTCACCCATTTGCAACCGCTGTGCGACCGCAAGCCATGGTCGACTAGGGTTCTCTTGGGTCCAGAGGATCTTTGCTCGCCGTTCTATCTCGTGATCGTCCACTATCGCCTCCATCGGACGTGGTGACTTTAACACGACGATGTGGCGGGAACGTGCCTACCTTGATGGAGCCTTCATAGAACCATGGCTAATCCGAAACATTCAGACGAGGTAAAATGCGTTGTCGACGCTCTTGATTGTTCTTATCGCCCGGCCGTCATTGCAGTTATCAGTCGGGCGGAATTTTAAGTGCGGCCGGCTGCTGCGTTGCAGCTCATGGTAAGGCCACCACGGAGCGTAGACGTCGCGGGGAACGCCGGCAATCGCAGGCAGGTAAACTCGCGCACTTTGTTCATGGACGGCGCCCCCTATAGGGCAATCGGAGGCGGCAAGCGTGAGCTCTCCGCCGGCTACGCATGCGATCGCGCCGGTAGCCATGCCGCAAGCAGGATAGCACGTGAAGCGCTTCGCCTCGTGACGGCTTTCAAGGTTCTGCGGGCACGCCTCCGCTAGGATCGCTCGAGGATGGGATAAATATCGGCTCGGATACCTCGCCCGAGGTTACCAGTGGATAATCCACGGCAGGGCCGGGCGCCGTTCGTCACAAGGCGATGGCTCGCAAGTCCAATGGCAGAAAAACATTGCAACTGAACTTGGCGTTGAACTCGAACCAATCGTGGCGACGCAATGCGCGCCGTCGACGTCGAAGTTCCCGCAAGCCTTGGAGGATGATGTCTCCGTCGCGCAGATCGCCAAGCGCCCCGGCCACAACGGTAACAGCATGGTTGGGATCGCATTTCGAATTTGCGCGTTGTTCCCGTTGAGGCCGCGAGCTCGCATTGCCGACCGCACGAGAGCAAGAGAGCTCCGCGGAAGGACTAGACTGCAATGCGCGAGCACAGGCCCGGTTCAGTAATTATCCCTCTCCACAAGTACGACCTGGAGCGACTGCCACATGCCAAACGTCTCGTAGACTTGAGACCCGGCGAGTGCATGTGGCCCATCAACGACGGCAGTCCGTTCCTGTTCTGTGCAGCCAAGGCTGCCGGGAAATACTGTCAACACCATCAAGCCAGAGCATTAGCAGGCCAGCGCATCACGAAGAGGGGACAAGCATGAGGAGGTAAAGTTGATGCGCAACTCGCGTCCCTCGGTTGACCAGCGCATGCTCACTGCCGAAAAACGCCTGCCCGAAAGGTGCCAGGTGGAACCATCGAGTGAAAAAGTTGAATAAACCGCTGGAGGAATTTCGCGCTGCTCTGGCTGAGCTCGACTGGGATTCAGGCCCGGGCATAACCTTTAGCCGCGTGGACATTATCATCCGGCCCGAAGATCATTCCGCGAGATGCGGTGTCCGAAGCTGTGCCTGGCGTGTCGGGGCCGCAATCGAGAAGTAGGGAGGCTCTCGCAGCAGGAGACGGCCGAGAAGGTATTTGCGGCCCCGGCGGGCGCGAAGTCATTGAGGAGCGATGAAAACTGAAAGGATCGTCAGAAAATCGAGAAGGCCCCCATGAGCAGTGCGGCCCACAGCAAGGCCGACAGTTCAGTCGCCAGCAGAAACCCAAAAGCGGTGTCGCTCATATGATCCTCCTTGGGCAACCTCCATTGCCGCAAGGAAACTATAGGGGACGGCTGAAGATTCCGCCACCCTGTAAGGGTAGCCTGTAGATTTTAAGCGTTCCACTTCGAAATCACGTAAGCAGCCGATAGATCATAACGCCGACAGAACCCCAGAAGCCAACCAGTACCAGTGTCATCATCAAAACGAAGATCTTAATCACGGCAAAACTCCACAACCATTACGTGAAATCCGAACGCGGAACGCAGAACCTACAGCAGCACCGAAAGCTTGGGTATCGGACTATGGTCCGTGGTTCGTGGGGTTTAAGAACGTTCACGTGCCGTCACACAGCTTCGAGAAACCCCATGAATTTTCCGGCACCGCACCGGTCGGGAGAACGCGACAGACTTCCGACGGCTACTTTGTAGCGCGCGTGTTCGCACCGTGCGCGCACCGGCATGCAGCTCTTTGCAGCCAAGAGGGTCGGTAAGCCGCCCCCGCGCACTACGACCATGAGATTGAAGAGTCTCACAGCACCGGTTGCAGTCAAGGAGTACGAAGCGCGCCCAAAGGGATAAGGCCGAATGGGCTAAGACAATTGGCCCAATTACTATCGGACTAAAGGCTAAGGTAAGTTCGTTCAGGTGCTGCTAAAGAAATCGAGAACATTCGTCGAACTGGCTGACCGCTCCGGCAGCCAATTGATTTCGCTGCCTAGTCACAGGTCCCCACGGAACCAAATGTCTGGCCCGTCGGAGCGATAACATCCAACCACTTCCAGCCCCATACCCGCGCGGCCGAGGCCTGAGCTTTTCGCAGTCTGCCGTCAGCCACAAGATCAAACGGCTCGAGACGAGCCTCGATTGTGACTTGCTCGGCCGGAAGCCGGGCGGAGCCATGTTCACGGCAGCCGGAGAGGATCTGCTGGATTATGCCGGGCGAATCCTCGGCTTGCATGACGAAGCGCTTCTGAGCTTATCGAAAGCGTCACTTGAAGGACGCATCGCGCTCGGCTTGACCGAAGACACCGCGTGCAGCGACCTCGCGCGGATACTGGGGAGATTTCGCCGCCTGCATCCGAATATCGCTGTCCGTACCAAAGTCCGCATGAGTCTGCTCCTGCGGGCAATGCTGGAGCGGGGGAGCTAGACGCCGCGATCCTGCAGGTTTTCGCCCATGAACCAGCCGACCGACGTCGTCCTGTTCCGGGAGGAGCTTCATTGGGTCAAGCACCCGGAGCCGCGACTGCCGCAGCAAGGGCCGATTCCCTTTCTGTCCTTCGACGACGAATGTTTCTATCGAAGGTGGGCGCTCGACATAGGACAGGACGGTGGAATCGTTCTTGAAACGGTATACGAATGCGCGAGCGCTGCCGGTATTGTTGCCGCGGTGACTTCGGCCATGGGTGTGGCACTTCTGAGCGGGCGCCATCTGCGGCCCGAGATGCAGATCGTCACCGAACGCTTGCCTGCGCCGCCTGCCTTAGTATATGTCGCGCGGCGCGCCGGAAAGGTGAGAAATTCCGCGCTGGATACGCTGGTCGCTGAAATCGAAAACGAGATCAATCGATACGGAGGGCTGGTTCTAGCGAGTTGAGCTTGCTGGCGTAGAAGAAACCGGGTTCCTTTGCGAAGGATTTGCGCAGAAGGAAACAGCAGCAAATCGCCTCTAATGCCATTGTCGCCAGAGATGGTGGTGAGACAGCCTATGGCAGTCACCCAAACGGGTAAAGGGTGCGGCCAATGATTGGGTGTCTCCGATAGGAGAGACTGCAAAAAAAGCGGATCGGATCGGCCCTGAATTCTTCGACATCCCGGTCACTGCCTATTCTGCGGATCACCAGCGTGACGAAGGCGGCCAGCAGGTGGCGCCAGCCGAAGAGGCCGCAAGGCCTCCAAGCGGCCAAGCGCGCCATCGCGGCCGCTGTGGACGAAGGCCCTGTGGCTCGTCGAGCTGCCTTCTGATCGCGGTTCGTTGATGTTTTATTTCGCGACAGTCAAAATCCTGCGTGCGCTAGTCGGAAGGCCACGAGTTGGCGCAGGGCGCCCAGCAAATCAGGACGACGTGCCCAGCCTATCGGCACGGCAGTCCCACTTTGCTCGGCTGTTCTCCCCATCTGACAGGCTCACTACACATGAATGTTAATGGCAGATAATAGCCATTAAGTCTGCGGCTTTCTCTGATGGATGCCCAGCTTCAGTCTCTCAAATACCTCGGGACAGAATTCGAACTGCCTCGCAGTTCCGCGCCCCATCGAGTTCTTCACACGTGTCTCCCTCAGTATACCCCGCGCGACGAGCGGCTCGATTGATTCCTTCACGCCGTTGCGCGTCAAACCGGTGATTTCGATAATATTAGAAAGAGTTAGCTTCTCGTGACTCTGGTGCATCATATAGAGCACCGTCATCATTCCGATCTGCTTCAGTCGGGATTGCGGGGTTTCACCCTCCACCGGATTGTCGAGGACTTCCTGCAGGGCGAAGGCCGAAAACAGTTGGTTCTGCCATTGGGCGTTGAGTGTGCTTGCCATCGTTTTAACTATCGTATATAAGCTAGTATAAAGAAGGGTGATCCCGCGGATCACTTTGGCTCCGAGCGGAATCGTGCGTGTCAAGGGTAGTGACCATGAAAAACTCTCTCCTACGGGCATTCGTCGCTGCGATCAGCTTAGCGTCCTTCTATCTTGTTTTCGACGTTAGAGCGCGTGCGGATGAGTGGGGATGCCAGGTTATTCTATGCCTTTCCAATCCCGGCGGCGCCACGCAGTACCCTGAATGCCAGCCGCCGATCCACAGGCTGTGGGACTGGCTTGCCAAGGGTCGGTCGTTTCCGACCTGCAGCGGCGTCGGCTTCCATAGTTCACGCCCTGGCTACCAGCCATATTACTGCAACAACGGCTATCGGCTGGCTAGCTCGTTCGGCCCACGCGGCCGCGATGCCATTTGCATTTCGACAAGGCTACACCCGGTTAGTAGGCGCTTCTGCTCATTCCGGCGCGATGACCAAGGCGGTAACCGTGGTTCCGTCTCTTCGCCGCGATGGCAACGGGAGGGCGAGCGATCCAAGTGCATGGCGCACGTCATCACCCGGCCAAATAAACGCCAGCAGCCGCACTACATCGACGTAACCATCGACGGCGTCGGTAAGGAAAGGATCTGGTACTAATCCATGCCCATTGCATTCGTTGATCTCGCGCAGACATGCGCACCCACAGTTGCAGCCGAAACGCTTGCCGGTGTCGTCAGCCTGGAAAGCCGGTTCGAACCCTACGCCATCCGGATCAACAGCGGTCCGTCGCCATCGAGGCAACCGGCGACCAAGGCGGAAGCGATCGAGATCGCCACGTCACTGGTGGCCGAGCGCGAAGACATCCAACTTGGCCTTGGTGGACTCGGCTTGCCGGAGATCCAGAAACTAAAGCTTTCGATCTCCGACGCGTTTGATCCGTGCGTCAACCTTCAGGCCACGGCGACGCTGCTCAACGGATACTACCGGCTCGCAGTGAAGGCCGGGGCCGATCCGAAGCGGGCCGAGCGGGTGATGCTGCAGTCCTGGTACGGGCGCGACGATCCCTCCCTCGGCGCAATGGTCAACTATGACGAGCAGGTCCGCCAGGAGGTGAAGCGCCTCGGTAGGACCCTCGCGACACTGACGATCGCGAATGGTTGGCAGGGAACGGGGCCGGATGAAGAAACGACTCTCGCTGTCCCGATCGAAGGCGCGGCGCACGATCGGCCTGCCGGCGAAGCAGTATCTGCGCCATCCTGGGACGTCTTCAATTCGCGCCGGCGATCCTCGGTCCTGGTATTTCAGAACAGTCAAATGGAGCAGAGTGAATGACTTTAAGTTCCCGTATCCGCCCAATAGCCGCCAGCGGTTTAATGGCCGTCGCCATTGTGGCCACTCTGGTCGAACCGGCCTTCGCGCAAGCCGCCGGCATCGAGACCGTACTGCAGAACATCGTCGACATGCTGACCGGAAACATCGCCAAGCTGCTGGCCGTCATCGCGGTGATCGTGATCTGCATCGCCTGGATGTTCGGCTACATGGATCTGAGACGGGCAGGGTTCTGGATCATCGGCATCGGCGGCATCTTCGGCGCCACCGAACTTGTGAACACCATCGTCGGAAGCTGATGTCATGGCGACCGCGCGGCCAACGCTCGAGGACGACACGCTGTTCATCGCCTGCACCCGGCCGGCGATGATCGCCGGCGTGACGATGGAAGCGATGGGCGTGAACATCATGCTGGCGACCATTCTCTTCATCGTTGCCGGCTCGGTCGCCTACTTGGCTGTCGGCGTCGTCTTCCATCTGGTGTTCCGCGCGCTCGTCAAGCACGACCACAACATGTTTCGCATCCTGCTTGCCTGGGTGGAGACGCGCGGCCGGTCACGCAACGGCTCCTATTGGGGTGGGGCGACGCTTTCGCCACTGAGGCAGGCCCGGCGTTACGACGAAAAGGACCTCGGATTTGCCTAGTCTCGCCACACTCAGGTCTCGCGAGCTTGGCCCGGAGACCTTCATTCCCTATGTCCGCCACGTCGACGAATCCACGATCGCGCTCGATTCCCGCGCGCTCATGGTGATGATCGCGCTTGAGGGCGTCTCCTTCGAGACCGCGGACGTTCTCGACTTGAACGCGCTTCACCGCGATCTCAACACGCTTTATCGGAACATAGCCGACGAACGGCTTGCCCTTTGGACCCATCTCATCCGCCGTCGCGACAACAGCTATCCGGAAGGCACGTTCACCACGCCGTTCTCCGCCGCGCTCAATGACAAGTACCGCGCGCGCATGGTGGGCGAGGATCTGTTTCGCAACGATCTCTACCTGTCGATCCTGTGGTCTCCGGCGCGCGATCCGGCCGACAAGGCGGCGAAACTGTTGTCCCGCCTGCGTCACGCTCGTCGCGCTGGCATCGAGCTGGATCAGGAGGCCTTCAAGCAGCTTCGCGATAAGGTGGTCGATGTCACGGCGGCGTTGAAGCGCTTCGAACCGCGCGTACTGTCGCTTTACGAGCACGATGGCTTGCTGCTCTCGGAACCGAGCGAGGTCCTGCACCAGATCGTCGGTGGCCGACGGGAGCCGATCCCGCTGACCGACGGGCGCATCGCCTCGGCGATCTACTCCGACCGCGTCATCGTGGGCCGCGAGACGATCGAGATCCGGCACGAGGCGACGAGCCGCTTTGCCGGCATGCTGAGTTTCAAGGAATATCCGGCCCGCACCAGGACCGGCATGCTTGATGGTGTGCTCACCAGCCCTTTCGAACTGATCCTGGCCCAATCCTTCTCCTTCGTCTCAAAGGCCGACGCGCGCGCCATCATGGGCCGCAAGCAGAACCAGATGGTGAGCAGCGGCGACAAAGCCGCCTCGCAGATCGAGGAGCTCGACGAGGCCATGGACGATCTGGAGTCCAACCGGTTCGTGCTGGGAGAGCACCACCTGACGCTTTCCGTCTTCGCCCCGTCGGTGAAGGAACTGACCGACAACTTCGCCAAGGCGCGTGCCAGCCTAATCAGTGGCGGCGCAGTCGTCGCGCGCGAAGATCTTGGCCTTGAGGCGGCCTGGTGGGCGCAGCTGCCGGGAAACTTCCGTTACCGCGCCCGGTCCGGAGCGATCACGTCGCGGAATTTCGCAGCCTTGTCGCCCTTCCACGCCTATCCACTCGGCCGGAAGGACGGCAACGAATGGGGTCCCGCCGTCACCCTGCTCAAAACGGCCTCGGGGTCTCCGTATTATTTCAATTTCCACTATGGCGATCTCGGCAACACCTTCGTCTGCGGACCCTCCGGCACCGGTAAGACCGTGCTTCTCAACTTCATGCTGTCGCAGCTCGAAAAGCACGATCCGCATGTGGTGTTCTTCGACAAGGACAGGGGAGCCGATCTCTACGTGCGCGCCGCCGGCGGCACCTACCTTCCCCTCAAGAACGGTGTCCCGACCGGCTGCGCCCCTCTGAAGGCACTCGAACTGACGCCAGAGAACAAGGTGTTCCTGACGCGCTGGGTCGGCAAGCTTGTCGGTTCGGCAACGCGGGAACTGACCGTGACTGAACTCCGCGACATTGCGTCCGCCATCGACGCGCTCGCCGACCTGCCGGTCGAGCGGCGGACGATTGGCGCGCTCAGGACTTTTCTCGACAACACCGATCCAGAAGGTATCGCGGCAAGGCTGCGGCGGTGGGAGAGGGGAGGGCCGCTCGGCTGGGTTTTCGACAATGTCATCGAGGACATCGGCTTCGGCGAGTTTGGTGTCGGCGGCAAGTTCGTCGGCTATGACATGACCGACTTCCTCGACAACGAGGAGATTCGCACGCCGCTAATGGCCTATCTTTTTCATCGCGTCGAGCAACTGATCGACGGCCGCAGGATCATCATCGTCATCGACGAGTTCTGGAAGGCGCTTCAGGACGAGAGCTTTCGTGATCTCGCCCAGAACAAGCTCAAGACGATCCGCAAGCAGAACGGCCTCATGCTGTTCGCCACGCAGAGCCCGCGCGATGCGATCGTCTCGCCGATCGCCCACACCATCATCGAGCAATGCCCGACCCAGATTTTCCTGCCGAACGCCCGCGGCAACCACGCCGACTATATCGACGGCTTCAAGCTGACGGAGCGCGAATACGAGCTGATCGCGCGCGAGCTCTCCGTCGAGAGTCGCCGGTTCGTGCTGAAGCAGGGGCACAACAGTGTCGTTGCCGAGCTGGATCTCAATGGCTTCGACGACGAGCTCGCTATCCTCTCCGGCCGGACCGCCAATATCGAACTCGCCGATGCCATTCGCGCGGAGGTGGGCGACGGTGCCAAGGACTGGCTTCCCGTTTTCCAACAAAGAAGGAGTGCGAGCTGATGGCTTTCCATCGACTTCACGGTGCGGCAATCGCCGCGGCGCTGATCCTTTGCGCCGGCAGTGCGGCGGGGCAGGGAATCCCGGTGATCGACCAGACAGCGATCGCCAAGCACATCGAGAGCATTGCGCAGTTGAAGTCCCAGCTCGATGCCCTGCATCAGCAGATCGAGCAGGCGCAGCAGCTTTATGGTTCGTTGAATAAGCTGACCGACATGGCCGATGTCGCCAGCGTCCTGAATGATCCGGCGATCCGCAAGGCGCTGCCGGCAGATTTCAATGCCATTGAAGGATTGTTCAAGGGCAACGCCACCGGCCTCTTCGGCGATTCCGCGTCGAAATTCCTCGAAGGCAATACGACCTACCGGACCAGCGCCGACGACTTCTATGCGCAGGAGCTTTCCCGCATCCAGAACAGGAATGCCGGGCAGATGAGCCTTGGCGAGCAGATCTATGACGCCGCGACCAAGCGCATCGATGGTATCGACCAGTTGCGGCAAAAGATCTCCACGGCTGGCGACGCCAAGGATATCGCCGACCTTCAGGCGCGGCTTCAGGCCGAAACGGCTTTCCTCCAGACCGATGTGCTGCGGATGGAGGGGCTGCGGATGGTGCAGCAGGCTCAGGCGCAGGTGGACGAACAGCGTAAGGCCGAGGACTGGCGCCAGCGCATGGACACGATGAAGGCGGCCCTGCAATGAGGAGACTGCTCCTTCTTCTGGCAATGCTTGGCCTGGCGGCCTGCTCGGAGCCGTCGGACCGGAGCTACACCGTCGATGAGTTGGTGGCCGACGAGGCGCTGCTTACCGACATCATCACGAAGTGCCGTAACAATCCAGGCGAGCTTCGCGACACCACGAACTGCAGGAACGCCGAAGCCGCCGACGGCAAGCTGCGGCTGCAGCGCATGCGTGACTCCTTGGGAGGCTGATGCGCATGTATGAGGTGTTCAGCTTTGTCGACGAGCAGTTCAAGACCCCCCTGGAGACCTTCATCTCCGACGGAACGTCGAACATCTCAGAGTGGGTCTCAGGCCCGTTGACGGCGGCGGTCACCCTCTACATTGTACTCTACGGCTATCTCGTCCTTCGCGGTTCGATCCAGGAACCGATCCTCGATTTCGCCTACCGGGCGATCAAGCTCGCCATCATCGTGATGTTGGTGAAGAACGCCAGCGAATATCAGACCTATGTCACCAACATCTTCTTCGACGTCCTGCCGCGCGAGGTCTCCCAGGCGCTGAACACCGGTACGGCGCCGAGCGCCTCGACCTTTGATAGCCTGCTCGACAAGGGGCAGGCCTCTGCTACCGATATCTGGTCGCGTGGTTCCTGGCCGGTCGACATTGTCACGGGCGTCGGTGGCATGATGGTGATCGGCGCAAGCTTCATCGTCGCTGCGATCGGCTACATCGTTTCGCTCTACGCCCGGCTGGCGCTCGCCATCGTGCTGGCGATCGGGCCGATTTTCGTGGCGCTCGCCATGTTCCAGTCAACGCGACGCTTCACCGAGGCTTGGATCGGGCAGCTTGCCAATTTCGTGATCCTTCAGGTCCTCGTCGTGGCCGTCGGCTCGCTGCTGATCACCTGCATCGACACGACCTTCACGGCAATTCAGGGATATAGCGACGTGCTGATGCGCCCGATCGCGCTTTGCGCCATCTGCCTTGCCGCCCTCTATGTCTTTTACCAACTCCCCAACATCGCTTCGGCGCTGGCCGCCGGCGGGGCGTCGTTGACCTACGGCTACGGCGCCGCACGCGACGCCCACGAAAGCACGCTGGCTTGGGCAGCATCACACAGCGTCCGTGCGGCCGGGCGCGGTGTCCGAGCCGTTGGTCGAACCTTCACCTCGAAAGGCTCGGGATCATGACGCCTTTCGCACGAACAAGAAAAAGGCTCTCCAGGAATGATCAAAATATTTTCGCTGTTCTGCATGGCGGCCGCCTTAAGCGGCTGCACATCGCTGACCTATCCGCTACCGAAATGCGACGGCTATTCGCGCAGGCCGCTCAATCGCTCGATGTGGCAATGGGAGGACAATAGCAATCTCAACCAGAAGCATTCGAATACGTGGTCAACGACCTCCCAGCACGCGGCCACACCCTATGTCGAGGAAAGCAGGGAGCCGCCGGCTTTCGCCCATCTCACCATTGCTGCTTTTTACCGACGTTGCGAGGGGTGACGCCATGGTTTCAGGGGATGAACTCAAGACATACTTCGACAAGGCGCGGCGTTTCGATCAGGACCGTATGGCTCAGGTGGAACGATCGAACCGCATCGCCTGGACGATTGCCATCGTCGCCAGCATCATCGCCGGCGCCTCGATCTTTGCAGTCGCCGGTCTTACGCCGCTGAAGACGGTGGAGCCCTTTGTCGTGCGGGTCGACAATTCGACCGGAATCGTCGATGTCGTATCGGCGCTGACGTCGACGGCGGGAACCTACGATGAGGCTGTCACCAAATACTTCGCGGCGAAATATGTGCGCGCTCGCGAAGGCTACGTCTGGAGCGAAGCGGAAGAGATTTTGCGCACGGTCGCCCTGCTGTCCACTCAAGCAGAGCAAGCCCGGTTCGCGGCCTTATATCGCGGCGGCAATCCGGAATCGCCACAGAACGTCTATGGGCGCGGTGCCACGGCGCGCATCAGCATCGCCTCGATCTCGCTGATCAACCCGCACGTCGTCTCCGTCCGCTACATGCGGACGATTACCCGTGGCGAGGAAGTCCGTACAACCCACTGGGTCGCGACCCTCACCTATTCCTATGCCAACGCCCCTATGTCCTCGACAGACCGGCTGGTGAACCCCCTCGGCTTTGCGGTCAGCGAATACCGCGCAGATCCGGAGGCTATCAATTGATAAGAAAGACAATCTTCGTTACGGCTTTCCTTGTGGGAGCCGCCTCTACAGCCTTTGCACTCGACATCCCACGCGGCGCTTCACAGGACAGCCGTGTCCGGTTCGTGAACTACCAGCCGTACAACATTACCAGAATCGTCGGCACGCTGCGCTCCTCCGTACAGGTCGAGTTCGCGGCCGACGAGGAGATCGCCCATGTGGCGCTCGGCAACAGCGTTGCCTGGGAGGTGGCGCCGGCGGGAAACATCCTGTTCCTGAAACCGCGCGAGAACCAGCCGGTCACGAACATTTCCGTGGTGACGACGCGCCGGGATGGATCGACGCGCAGCTATCAGATGGAACTCACCGTACGCGACGGCTCCGTCGCGGTCGGCCAGAACACATACTTCTACGTGAAATTTCGCTATCCCGGTGATGAGGCGGAGCTCCGCCGCCGGCAGGCCGCCGCTCGCGCACTCGCCAACCAGGCGAAGGAAGCCGACAATGTGCTGGCTCTTCATGAAGCATTTGGGCCGCGCAACTGGCGCTATTCGGCACAAGGGACGCAGGCGCTGGAACCGCAGAGCGTCTACGACAACGGCAAGATCACGACCTTCGCATTCGTCGGCAACCAGGAGATGCCCGCCATTTACATGGAGAACTCCGACGGCTCCGAGAGCCTGGTGCCGAAGTCGGTCGATGGCAATCTGGTGATGGTTCACGCGATCAGCCGCAAGTTCATCCTGCGCCGCGGCAAGGATGTGCTGTGCGTTTTCAATGAGGCCTACGATCGTGTCGGCATCAACCCGGACACCAACACAACATCACCGTCGGTCGAGCGCGTCGTAAAAGCCGACGACGCTGTTCAATAGGGAAGGGGAATCATGGCTCAGGAAGACGAAACCCGGATTCCCGGAGAGCGTGCCGAAACGGTGACCGGCCGGCGCATCGACAATATCCCCGTGCTCAAGCGCGGCGCGGTGGCGCTCGCCGCCCTGGCGTTCGTTGGTTTTGCCCTTTGGTCGACAACCGGGAAAGAAGCGAAAGATGAGAACGCGCAACCCGAGCGCATCGTTATTCGGCAGACAAGCGACTTTGAGGCTGCCAAGGAGAAGGTCGAGCCGACGCAGGCGGTCCCGGAAGTGAAGCTGCCAACCCCGGTCGTAGAACCAGTCACCCAGGAGAAGGATGAACTGCTCGACTCTGCTCGTCGCGCGCCGGTCATGGCCTTCAGTGGTGGGCAGAAAAATGCGACGCAGCGCCGCGAGGCGGATAGTTCGGAGACGGCTGCGAAAAGCAATTTCCTGCCGTTCGATAGCAATATGATAGGGCAGAACCAGCAGAACAGCGACGAGCAGCGGTTCGACGGCCTGTTACGACCGACAAAGCTCGAAGGCTCGCGTGCCGGCACGCTTGGCAATCGGAATTACATTGTCGCCATGGGTACCTCGATACCCTGCGTGTTGGAAACGGCGATGGCGTCGGATCAGCCTGGCTTCACAAGCTGCGTGATCAATCGCGACGTTCTTTCCGACAATGGCCGCGTCGTGCTGATGGAAAAAGGCACGCAGATCGTCGGCGAATACCGTGGCGGCTTACAGCGTGGGCAAAAGCGCGTGTTCGTGCTTTGGAGCCGTGCGAAGACGCCGAACGGCGTCATCGTCACGCTGGCGTCACCGGCGACCGATGCGCTCGGCCGTGCCGGCGTTGACGGCGATGTCGACACCCATTGGTGGGAGCGCTTCGGCAGTGCCCTTCTCCTTTCCATAGTCGGAGACGCCACGAGTTATGCTAACAGCCGCCTGCAGGACAGTGACGTCGACGCGCAGAACACCACGAGCGCCGGCCAGCAGGCCGCAGCGATCGCGGTGGAGCAGTCGATCAACATCCCGCCGACGCTCCTGAAGCACCAAGGTGAGCTTGTATCGATCTTCGTCGCACGCGACCTCGATTTTTCTGGCGTCTACAGGCTTCGAGTAATGGAACCGCAGTACAGAATTCTTGATCGGGCGGTGCTGGGTGACTTCAGACCGCAATCGGCGTTGGTGACAAAGTAGGTCGGCACATGACTGAGGGACCTGACGCAGCAGTTGTCCGCGAGCTGCTTGCTCCGTTTTCGCGGTTCTTGAAAGACAGGTCCCTTTATGAGGTGATCGTAAATCGGCCCGGGCAGGTTTTGACGGAAGGCGCCGAAGGCTGGCGGACCCATGACACCCCGGAGCTGACCTTCGAGAAGCTGATGCGCCTTGCCCGGGCGGTGGCGTCGTTTTCCAATCAATCCGTCGACGAGAGGCGGCCGATCCTGTCAGCGACCCTGCCGGGAGACGAAAGGATACAGATCGTCATTCCGCCGGCGACAAGCAAGGGCATAGTCAGCATCACCATCCGGAAACCCTCTTCGGTGACACTGAGCCTCGAGGACCTCGAGAAGGATGGGCTGTTCGCGAACGTGACGCACGCTGGCAATGAGGGTTCAGTGGACCGTAGAATTGTCGATCTTCATCGAAATGGTGCTTATGCTGAGTTCCTGCGCGAGGCGGTGTTGGCGCGCAAGAACATCATAATTTCGGGAGCGACGGGGTCAGGTAAGACGACACTCTCCAAGGCGCTCATGCGCCATATCCCGATCCATGAGCGGATCATCTCTATCGAAGATACCCCGGAACTCATTATCCCGCAGCCGAACCATGTGCGGTTGTTCTATTCTAAGGGAGGACAGGGGCTCGCCGACATCGGTGCGAAGGAGCTCCTCGAGTCCTGTCTGCGCATGCGGCCGGATCGTATCCTGCTTCAGGAACTGCGCGATGAGACCGCATTCTATTACGTTCGCAACGTCAATTCCGGGCATCCAGGATCGATCACGACGGTCCACTCCGATTGCGCAGCGCTGGCGTTCGAGCAGCTAACGCTGCTCGTGAAGGAATCAGAGGGCGGCCGGGACCTCGATAGGGATGATATTCAGAAGCTTCTGAAGGTCGCGGTCGACATAATTGTCCAATGCAAGCGCATCGATGGGCGCTTCCGCGTGACGGAGATTTATTTCGACCCGGGCCATGCCGGGGCATTGAGATAAGCGGGTGCGGTTCTGATTGTTTGGAGAGCGGACGCCCGCTGCAGCTGGCACCGACGACCGTGCCCTATTCGCGTATAGTGCTCCTCGGGATGCCGAGCAAGTTGATTGCTTCGTTCCGGAGCCCAGCCCTGGGGCGGGAGAGAGCGGCCATGTTCGACCAGCGGGAGAAGATCGTGCTCCTCATCGACGGCGCCAATCTGTTTGCCGCCGCGAAGGCGCTCGGCTTCGACATTGATTACCGCAAGCTGCTCGAGGCTTTTCGCAAGCGCGCTTATCTGCTCCGTGCCAATTACTATTGCGCGCTGATGGAGGATCAGGAAGCGGCTACAATCCGGCCGCTGATCGACTGGCTCGACTACAATGGATATCAGGTGGTGACCAAACCTGTCAGAGAATTCACCGACTCGCTCGGACGTCGCAAGGTCAAGGGCAACATGGATGTGGAGCTAGCGATCGACGCCCTCGAGATGTCGAAGACGGCCGATCATCTCGTGATTTTCTCAGGCGATGGCAACTTCACGAGTCTTGTCGTGGCATTGCAACGTAATGGGCGTAAGGTCTCGGTAGTGTCGACCATGGCGACTCGGCACGCCACACCCATAGCGTCTCTGAATCGCTTCTTCGCGACGATCCCCTCGAGCAGCTTGCGTAACGCCCTCGACATCGGTCGCGAAAAGGCCGTACCGACTTCGCCGACATAGACGAGCTCACCCCCCTTGCGTGCTGCCATCCCGGTTCGGTTCAAAGGGGATCGCGCCCATTCGAACCCAAAAAGAGTGAGGCATTTGCTGCGAGCAGCGCCGAAAGTCGGTCTGCGACCGTGCGCACGGCTTCCCGGCCGCGTTCGTCGCCATGCAGGACCATCCAGAGATCATGCCCGAGCTCATCGATCACCCGCCCCGCCCGGACGAAGCCTGGATCGCTATCGCCGATGAAACATGGCATCACGCTGATGCCCGCTCCCGCCTTCACTAGATCGAACATCATCCGCGGTGAGTTCACCCAGTTCGTGATGTGCCGGCCCGGCTGTTCGAATGCCCACCTTTTCCACGGCTGGTTGGCGACGTCCGTACCCAGCGAAACCCAGTTGCAATGGCGCCGGTGGTCAAAACCTTGGGCGCAGTAGGGCGCATAGGCGACGGCGACGGAACGCCGGACCGCGACATTGCCCAACTGCGGCCGCTCCGGGGCGAGCCCAATGTCCACGTCGCGGTGTGTCAGGTCGATCGCGGCCTCAGTTGTCTTGAAACAAACGCGAAAAGCATCGTGTGGTGTCCAAAGGTGCCGAAGGCTTGTTGCCGTGAAGCACGACACCGTGTTGTCCGAAAGAAGCCGTACGATCGGCATCGAATGCACCGTCTCTTGCCAATCGACGATGTCCTGCGCTGCCTCCTGCATCGCCCTCACGCGGTCCAGCAATATCTGCCCGTCCGGTGCGAGCTCGTATCCCGTCCGCGCCCTGACGAACAGCGCTCGTCCCGTGGCACGTTCCAGCGCCAGCATCCGCCGCCCAATGGTCGGCGCGCTGATCCCCGTCTTCTCAGCGGCACCCGCAAGCCCGCCTTGCTCGGCGACGTGCAAAAAGAGACGAAGATCTTCCCAGTTTTCGACTTCATCCGGTTCGACTTTCATCCATGAAAGATGGCTTTCGTTCGCGCCTCTACAGTTGCATGGCCTCTCGAACCATCTTCCGGGTAACGCCAGATGCCCGGAGAAACGAGATGCTACTTGAATGGACGATCCTATATAGGGAGCTGGTAAGCCAACAGCGCAAAAAACGCTGCGACGCGTTCGCCGATCCACTCGACGGCGCCGAATGGGAAGGATTCGGCTGGCTCGTGAAATGGATCGCGAGGTCTGCGGCGCGCCGTTCGCAAGCCGGTGACCACAGAGGGAAGGGCACGCTCGATGAGCCGTGCCGTGCGCAACCGTCCGCGGCGCCCTTGGGCTTGCCTGCGCCTAGCCCGCTCGGCTCTCGCTGCGCACTGGAGTGAGCCCGTCCTCCTGCCGCGATCTTACTCGGTCGATGCGAACAAGCATCCAAGCAGAAAAGTTTCCCCGGATCATCTGACGTTGGGAACAGTGCAATTATCCGGAATTAGGACGGAAAAGGCCATCGTCCGATCCCATTGTTGGATGGCACATCTTAGAGGAGAATGCGGCGTTATGGAGCAAGTGCCACATGCGTCAGCCGGCGCGTTAGGAGGTTGTCGCCTCTACCGACGCGGTTTTACCAGTGTTTCCGGGGTTATCAGATGCAGCCGCTCGTCTTCTTTCGCCAAACTCTCGACATCGCTTGAAAAACCACTTCTACTGAAAAACAGGTAGTGCTTGCCCGTCGCTCCTTCCCCGTAAGTCGTTTTCTCGGATCGCTCACGCAACAATCGGACGTGGCCAAGGTCGATCACGCGCGATCGCCATTTGCATTCGCCATAGAAAAATGCACCATCCAACAATCGCCCCGCGACATCGATGTCGAAATCGGCGCGACCCCAAATCTGGCCAACCTCCTGCGTCGGAACCGCAAGGACCTCCTGCAGATGAAGCCTTGCAAATTGAAGGGCGATCGGTTCGAACGCAATACCCATATAGTCGGAGAACGGAGGCTCCACGACGCGGTCGTAAACCTCCTCGCCAAACCCGCTGCTGATCGCGCTCAGGTTTGGTCGCACGAAACGATGCCACAACGACATCAGGCTGTCTGTAACGCGATAGCGGCGGTTTCGGCCCTTCTCGTCGGCATCCAGCGATTTCGAATTATCGATCAAATCGAGCGCGAGCAGTTTTGCCAGGTACGGTCCAATACCGTCTGCTTTGACACCCAGTCTGTTTGCGATCTCCGACTTAGTGTTGCAACCGTCAGATACAGCCGCAACCACGCTTGAGTAAAAGGACGGCTCTCTGAGTTCGGTCTGCAGCAGCGTGTTCGGTTCGTCGATCAGCGTGCCTGTCTCTGTGAGCAAGAGTTTGATGACGTTGTTGCGGAGCGGTTCCTGAGCGTCGCAAAGCTGAAGATAGTAGGGAATGCCGCCGAAAATCGCATAGGTTCTGATAATGTCGTCGGCCGTGTACTCCGGGAAAGACTTGGCGACATCGACAAGTGGCAAGGCCTTCATGTCGAGCGACAGGGTTTTTCGCCCGTAAAGCGGGTTCCGTTCCGCCAACAGGTCTTCCATTTGAGAAATGGCAGAGCCGCAAAGGATCAGTTTCATCGCCCCATCTGCAAGCGCGCCGGAATCCCAGAATTTCGCACGATCGATGGCAGTGCTGGCTCGTTATCAAGCAGATAGAGAAATTCGTCGATCGTGACGATCAATCCCGGATGCTCGCCGGCACGCTCGGCAACATAGTGCAGTACCCCCTCCCAGCTTGACAGGGCTTCGAGCTGTGGCTTTGATCCGATTGCCTTTCCGACATCGGATTTGAACTGCTCTAGGTTCAAAAGTGATGAGACGCGGGTCGCTTGAAAGTAGATTCCGGGCGATTCTTGGCGGCCTCCCGAAGGAACCGCGATTTGCCGATCCGCCGTCGGCCAAATACGATGATGAGGGAAGGTCGTTGCGAATCCAATTCGGTCCGCACCAGCTTGAGTTCACGTTCGCGCCCGAGAAACTGCATATGCCTGCCTTTTGGTAAATGTAATTACCTTAATCGTGATTACCTTAATCCTGAATTTCTTAGTGGCGATTCCTTTGTCAAGTTCTGCGCGCTGCGGACTCTTCAAACCTTCTCCAGATTGTCGATTTTTCCTCAGGCAGGAGGGCAAGCCTATTCCCTTTGAAACCCGGCAGTTGATCTCTCGTGGGCAGAAAGAGTTTCGTAGCGCAGTCGGTACCGAGATCGGTTCTCCTGCTTCGCGCAGGACCTCCAAGACGGCTTGGCGCTTGTTTATGCCATTCATGGCCGCTTTTACCTCGGACGACGACGGCTTTGCCTTACGAGGTCGATCACCGCACCTGACCCCGGCTGTGACGATGCCGGGAAGTCTGGCTCATAGCTCAGGATCACGCGCTCCAGCGCTCTCATCAGTTCCTGAATGTCTACCCGCTCCCTTTCAAGCTGCTGCAGCCTGTCAATCAAGGCGGCTCGCTTCTGCTTCAACTCGTACACTACACTCATTCGAGGCTCCGTTTTTACCGGAAACCAGGGTTAGTCGGGATACCATTTCAGGTCTGGTGGTTTTTGCTACCTAATGCCGGGAGAATGCAACCTACGCGGGTTCCGCAGGGGCCGGGGCTACTTTGTGGCATTTGCTACCTAATTCACCTAATTCCGCAATTATCGCTGTTGTCAGAAGGGTGAGCACAAGCAATGGCCGCGATCCACTCGATTACGTCGGCGCGATTGAAAGGGCGAACAGCTTCTCCTCCCACCGGAAACGTCGATCTTCACGATCCGGCATATTCCTCGTCTCGAGGAGCTGGAGCTGGAGCATATCCAAGAGAGGGAGCGCCACTCAACTCCGCTCCACAGTCGTGGAGCTCCTCCGGGTCGATTCCCTTCCAGGCGAGGGATAGAAATCGACCTTCCCACCAAAGCGGCGGGTGCTACCGTATCGATGGGGCGCACCTGGACGCAGGTCAAATCCGACCTCGATCTGACGCGCACCATCCGAACGGTCCCGGCGCTTTTGGCAAAGACGACCGCTTGGGAGGATTACTGCGATGGGCGGCGTCCGCTTGAGCGGGCGATCAAGCGGCTCGGCAAGCAGAAGTCGGCCGCATGACATTTGAACGGCGGCGTGTTGGGACCACATAAGAAGTATGAAAAAGCAGACGATACCGATCGAGCAACTCGCACGCCTCCGGCGTATACGGGGCCTGGCCCGGCTTATGGACACGGCGCTCCGAATTCCCGGCACCCGCGTCTCGCTCGGCGCGGACTCCGTGCTCGGTTTGATCCCCGGCATCGGCGATTTCGGCGCTGCGGCGGTCAGCCTCTTCATCGTCAACGAGGCGCGCCGTCTCGGCGTGCCGAACGACAAGCTTCTCAAGATGCTGGTCAATGTAGGATTCGACACGGTCGCGGGGAGCGTCCCGGTGGTCGGCGACGTCTTCGACGTCTATTTCAAGTCCAACCGCCGCAATCTCCAACTGGTGCTCGACCACTTCGGACTCGATCACGCTGACCCTGATCGATCGCGATGAAAAACGGCCGCCGGCCGGAACGGTCATAGAACACCGCGGCATTGTCCTGAACTTCGCGCAGGCCTTGTAGGAGGCGTGGCGCTTCTCCACGCAGAAAAAGCCTTTTTATTTGTTCTATGCAGATCGATGCGGACCAAAGCTGGAGCTGCTCAGCGCATGGAGGCGAGCGAAACCATTAGCAAGTCGGCAGATGATGTTGGCCGTAGCTACTGGGCTTCGGACCGTTACTGTTGTTCTGGCAACTCGTCTGGACGGATCACGGGCGTTCTTCCGACGTCAGGAGCGGGCTCGACCATTTCGGTGTCGCCGACGGTTGGCGGCTTCAGAACTCCGTCGCAATCATCAAGTTTTTCTGTGAGTGTCCCCCGATTGGCGCCGGCACCCGGAGCGACGCGGCAACGCTCATTCTGCGCGCCAGTTCCGGGGTCGTTGGAGAGTGCTGACGTTGTGAACAGGGCGCCGATTGCAAGCAATGGGGCGGCGACGAAATCTCTGGTCAGTTTGTACCTCATAGGACTCGTCCTTCAGTTTAGGCGCCGCGGAGTTGCAGCCCTTCCGCGGCGATAGAGCCTTGAAGTTGGGATCTCTAGAAAACCCGAGCTCGCCAGCAATAGTTCCGGTGAGTAGCTGCCAAGCGAACGCCAGTCACAGACAGCCCGTAATGGGTGGAGCGGCCTATCGGAGGAACCATTTGACGATCGCCATTCGCGACGCGTTGCTGACGCCTTCGCTTAAGGTGAGCCTTCGCACCCTGGCCATCGTGCCAAATCACCTTGATCAAGCCGCCGCTCCAGCCCCGGAAGACGAAAAGAGGGCCGCTTATCGGTTATGTGGCGCGCCACATAACCGTTCTTATGTGCCGGGCGAGATTATGTGGCGGATCCGTCCCTGCGCCAGCCGAGGCCCGTCTAATCTGGAATTCTCCGCCACATAATACTCAGATGCTGTTCAGTAGTTGCAGCACGGCGTCATTTGGTCGGAAGCGGACGCCAAGATCGCCGGCGACTCCAGCCTTCTCGAGACCTTTACGCATCATCTCGACATCGGCGGCGGCATAGCGATGGGTTGTAGCGACCTGTGCGTGCCCGAGCCAGGCTTGGATCGTCAGAAGGTCAACGCCCGACTGGAGGAGCTTCATGGCCAGTGAGTGTCGGAAGATGTGCGGCGATATAGGCTTTTGGGCCAAGGCGGGCCTGATGGTCACGGCCTGGGCCACCGCTCGCCGCACGATGTGGGTTGCTCCGAAGCGCGTCAGGCGCTCGTTGCGGGCGCCGACGAATATCGGTCGCGGCTCGTGGTTCGCGATTCCGTGTTCGGCCAACAAGGCTGTCAGTGCTCGCGCCAGATCCTGAGGGATGGGGATGACGCGGTCTCTGCGCCCTTTGCCGCGCAGCAGCACTTGCGGGTGCGACCGTTCCAACTGAAGGTCGTTTGCGTTGACGCCGGTAGCTTCGGAGACCCGCGCGCCGGTCCGTGCCAGGAACAGTAGAAACGTACGGTCACGCCGACCGCGGGGCGTCCTTGGATTAGGCGCCTCAATGAGGGCGTCCACTTCGGCCTTGATGAGGTGATGCGTCACCTCGATGTGCGCCCGTTTTATGGGAATCGACAGCACGCGTTGGGCGACACCGAAGGACGCCGGATCGGCGGCTGCGACATGGTGGAAGAACGATCGGATCGCCGCTAGGCGGGCGTTGCGCGTGGCGATGGTGTTGTTCCGCTTCTCCTCGAGTTCGTCGAGAAAGGCGAGAATGAGGTCTCGATCGAGCTCCTCGAGCACCAACGCCGCCGGCTTCTTCCGCAGCCGGGTGGCGGCAAAGAGGATGAGCATGCGCAAGGCGTCGCGATAGCTGGCCATGGTCGCGGGAGTCGCGTTGCGTTGCTTGGTCAGGCGCCGGCGAAAGTAGGACTCCAAGAGCGGCGCCAGGAGTAAGTGTTCACTCATGCTGCGCCTCCATCGAGGAAGGCGCGCTCCGCCGCCATGGCGAGAAGCTCCACCGAGCCAGTGAGGTAGTAGGCGGTGTCACTGTAGTTGGCGTGGCCGAGATAGGTGGCGAGCACCGGGAGTAGCGCCTGGACGTTGGCGCGTTGTTGATGCCAAAGGCTCATGCGGGTCACGGCAAACCGGTGCCTAAGATCGTGCGGCCGCAACGGCTTGCCGTCATCAAGGCCGGCGAACTTGCGGACCTGAGCAAATCCGCTTTGCAAGCCAGTCGCCGAGAGGCGGTTGCCACGAGAGCTGAGGAAGAAGGCCTGGTCCTTGAGACTGGGAAAAGCGGCATCGCGCTCACGGGCATAGCGGCGAAGCGCTGTTTGGGTCGTCGTGTGAACTGGAACGAGACGGTCCTTGCGGAACTTCGTCTTCCGAATGAGAAGAACCCCGTTGGTCAGATCGACGTCGGAACGATCAAGCCTGACCACTTCGCCCGATCGCAGTCCCGAACTTGCCAACAATCCGATCAGCGTCGCCATCGTCCGCCCCCTGAGGGGGATGCCTGGCGAAATGCGGGTGCATGCGTCGATGAGCGACGCCAACTCTGCCTCGCTGAGGATACGTGGAGGTGGAATCGCCCTGGATCTAGGAAAGGCTCTGCGCTCCAAGGCTTCGGTTTGGGCGTCATAGACGGCGAGATACTCGTAGAAGCGGCGGAGCACGCCGTGACGAGTAGCGCGGCTGTTGGCGGCGCCGCCGAACGACAGGACGAAGTCCAGCGCCATCGTCCGGGTGGCGGGCGCATCGAATTGAGTGCGTTCAACGTAGCGGACGAAAGCGCGCAACGTACCGGCTTGTTTGCTGAAAGAGTAGCCGAGTGAGTGGCGCAGTTCGATGTAACGCTCGACCTTCTCGCCGAGGAAACGGGCAAAGGCGGTCATGCAGCGCCTCCCGGAAAGGGGAGTGCGACCTCGGCGAGCTGCGAGGCCGCAACCTTCACGTACAGCGCCGTTGTGTTGATGCTCCGGTGACCAAGAAGATCGGCGACCTCGTTGATTGGCCTTCGCTGCCCGACAAGCTGGGTGGCGAGGCTGTGGCGCAGGAGATGTGCACCGGCGACCCGCCCGAGTTCGACCCCGCCATGCCGCAACCGCTTCCTCACGATCCTTGAAACAGGCGCCGCAGACTTGAACGCTCCCACCGGCGGCGTGAACGACAGGAACAGATACGGACTGTCCACCTTCGGTCGAGCGCGCAGGATGTAGTCGACGAGCGCCGCGCCGGTCTCCTCGAGGAGTGGCACCACCCGATCACGCTTGCCCTTGGTACGCCGGATAAAAACCTCGCCAGTACGCCAGTCGATATCCTGCAGCCGAATGGCACGTAACTCGCCGTTGCGAATGCCCGTGGTGGCGAGCAGCAGCAGGACGGCTCGATCGCGGATAGCGACCGGCGTCGTTGGGCCGATCGCATCGATTGCGCGCCGAACGTCACCCCATGCAAGGCGCGGCGGCAGATGCGCCAAACGCCAATACGGCGTTCTCGGGACGATGCGGGCGAGATCTTGGTGATGGTGGCCAGCCCAACATAAGAACCGAAGAAATGTTCGAATGTGAGAAGTCGCTGCCGTGCGGGTGCCGGAGGTCGCCGATAGCGACAGCCGATGCTCGACAGCAGCAAGCACGTGCTCAGCTGTCAACGCCTCAAGACTTTGGCCGGGGTGGCGATGGCGGAACCAATCCAGAAAGCGGCGGCCGCCCAGAAGAACGCCTTCGCGGGTCTTCGACTCCAGGCCCCGTACCCTGCGCAGATAGTCCGAAAAGGAGGCCAGAAGCGGAGCATCCGGATCATCCTCTTCACTTGAAACGGAAATAATGAACCGCTCCGGAGCCACTCGCCGTGCATGTGCCAGAGCCGATACTGCCCCAATGCGCGGAGTATCAGTAGTAAACGCGCCCAAATAGCTGTCGATGACATCTTGATGGATTGGCATCGGACCACAGCGCGTCAAGGCAAACTGGCTAAAACGCGCAATCCGGCTCAGGTAAATCTTGGCGGACGCCCGCTTATAACCGAGCGCGAAAAAATGCTCCGCGAGGCGATCCATCTCGCCACCAAGCGCACCACTACGCAGGCGCTTGAGCACCCCACGATACGAGAAATAGAACTCGAGCATATTGTCCCTCCGAATAGCGGCGCGGGGGGATCCCGCACCCATCCCAAGAGGCACGAAATATTATGTGGCGGAGAATTCCAGATTAGACGGCCCTCGGCTGGCGCAGGGACGGATCCGCCACATAATCTCGCCCGGCACATAATATCGGATCGCGCTTCAAGGTCTCCTGTACCATTAGGACAGGCTGGGAAAGCCTCTCCGGATGTCCGTATAGCCGCTCGCCAACCAGACCTTCACACCGCTCGGGACCGGGATCATCGCCGCTCCAGCACATCAGAAATCCGACCGAGCGCTTCGGGGTCGACGTCACTCTCGACCCGCAGGCGACGGCCTCGGCCAAGCTCGATCGTGACGATACTTGCCCTTTTGCGCGGTCGGGAGACCGGCGGCTCCGCTGGCGACGAAGGCGGCTCGACGATCTCTACCGGAATGAGCTGCGGGACGGACGGCCCGGATATCTGACAGAGTTCCTTGCGCCAGCGAAAAAGCTGGCTCACATGGATACCGGCCGTTCGCGCGATCTCGGAAACTCGCGCCTCTGGCATGACTGTCGCGGCGACGAGCCGTTCCTTCTCCTCGCGAGACCAGCGCCGACGCCGCTCGACCGACGTGATCACCTCAATCTGATGCTTCGTCATAGGACTAGTCTTAAATGGGGTATTCAGCTTGCGCTGCATCTGTGGTGGGTGAAGAGAGGTGCTGCGCTTCGAGCTGATGATAAAACGTGGTCTGCGAGACCTTTCCTGCACCGCGAGCTTGACGCCGTCTACAACGCCATCGAACTGCCGTGGAGCAACGGCCAAGCGGAGGGCCAAATCAACCGCCTGAAGACAATCAAGCGTGCGATGTATGGCAGAGCTGGCCCGGAGCTGCTCAGGGCCAGCTCTGCCACTCGACCAAAATCGCCACCAGACAAAGTGAGGAAGACCCCAATTAAAGGCCAAGCGGCACCTTGATCCCGCCTCGCCGATAATTGCGGAACCAGAGAGGAAGCCGGCTGGGCAGCGTCTCCGCGGAACTTTTGCGCTCGTTTTAAATTTAGCCAATGCTCGTTTCCGAAAGGCCCGTCATGAACGTAAGCGACGAAAGAACCGTCTCGCTGTGGGCGACGGTCAAGGCTGCGCCTGACGCGGTTCCACTCATGGAAAACGATCAGGCCGACGTCATCGTCATCGGCGCCGGAATTGCCGGTTTGTCGGTAGCCTACGAGTTCGCCATGTGTGGGCAGAAAGTCGCTGTTATCGATCGCGGCGAAATCGGCAGCGGGATGACCGCGCGGACAACCGCTCACCTTTCATCGATATGCGATGACTATTTCTCCCAGCTGATCGAGCTGCGGGGGCGCGAGGTGGCCAGGCAGTTTTATCAAAGCCAGTCAGCCGCAATTGACCGTATCGAAGCGATCCAGGAGAGCGAGGGCATAGCCTGCGACTTCAGACGTGTCGACGGCTTTTTATTTCCGTCATCCGGAGCGGAGGATGCCAGTCTCGAGCGCGAGCTCGACGCAGCGCTCCAAATCGGGGTCGCGGTAGAAAAAATCGTTGGTTTGCCGTTTGTTGAGTTTTCAGCGGCGCCAGCCCTCCGCTATGGCCGTCAGGCGACGTTCCATCCGCTCAAGTATCTACGTGGGCTGGCTACCAGCATTTGCGCGCGTGGCGGCAGGTTATACTGTGATACAGTTGTCGAAAAGGTCGAGGAAGCCGAAGACGGCGTCCGCGTGTCAACGAGCTCTGGGCTCAGCGTCACCGGAAGATGGGCCGTTGTCGCAACTAATTCGCCGATCAATGACCGTGTCGCCATCCACACCAAACAAGCGCCATATCGGACCTACGCGATGTCGTTCGAAATCGACCGCGGAGCCGTTCCGGATGGGCTCTACTGGGACATGGAAGATCCGTATCACTATGTCCGCCTGCAACCCGGTGAGGGCGCGAGCGACTTTCTCCTGGTAGGCGGCGAGGACCACAAAACGGGTGCGGCTGACGATGCTGAACGGCGGTTCGCCGCTTTGACGGCCTGGATCAAGCGCCTGGTGCCCAATCTCGGCGCTGAAACCCATCGCTGGTCCGGCCAAGTAATGGAAGCCATCGACTACACTGGTTTCCTTGGCCGCAATCCGGGGAGCGAGCGTGTGTTTGTGATCACCGGCGACTCCGGCGAAGGCATGACGCATGGAGTTGTCGCTTCGCTATTGATCCGGGACCTGATCCTTAAAGGCAGCAGTCCGTGGCGGGACCTTTACGAGCCGTCTCGCAAAACCACAGGAGCGATTGTGGACTATCTCGTGGAGAACGCAACGGCGGTTAAGAATTTCGCAGAGTATGTTGCGCCTGGCGAGGTCGACTCCGTCGATAAGCTCCAGCCAGGACAGGGTGCCATCGTCCGCGAGGGCTTGACCAAGGTTGCCGCCTTCCGCGCCGAGGACGGGACGTTATACAAACGATCCGCGTCCTGCACGCATATTGGCTGCCACGTGCATTGGAATTCCCTTGAACGTTGCTGGGACTGTCCTTGCCACGGCTCGCATTTCGCGGTCGACGGCACGGCCCTGAATGGGCCCGCCGTCTCGCCTTTGGCTGACCTCTGATAGCTACGAGCATTGAAGTCTCGGCCGCAAATTCTACAGGTGAGTAGTTCATCTTGTGACGCCAAGTCGCCCATTTCACAACCTCGATATTTAATCTCTGAATTGCTGTCCGCGACAGTCGCCGGTTATTGTCCCACAAGTCAGTTCGACCGCCGCTAATGTCCGTGGCGAGTGGCAGGAACCCTCATCCTCTCAATCGATAGGGCAGGGCAGGCGTTGGCACATTCGATGCCGTTCGGGGCCGTCAACCCCAACAGAAGCGGCGCGATCAGAGCTCTAAATGGTCGCTTAGTGCCTTGGCGTTTCTTGGCCTTCCCTGATGTTGCGCACTGGCCAGATCACCGGGGCGCAAACTAATGCGAATGTTTGCTGCCCGTGTTCTCCTCACGCGCTTAGTCCCGTCGTTGAAGTGATCTCGGAGCCGGGTGGCCGCTCCAGATCTTACGCGCAGGCGGCTGGAGATATCGCTCGGTTGATCGCCATTGAAGAATTTAGGCATACGAGTAATATGGTACACCGTAATATCATTAGCGTCGGCAGACGAACCGATATTGAGGTAGAATGATGAACGCTGATTTGCGGGAGACCGACATCCGAGTAGAGCGTCCGGCCAAGACATTGAGGGAACTAGCACTCGAAAAGGTTCGGGATGCAATTGTAGACGGCTATTTCAAACCTGGCGAACGCCTCGTCGAGCGTGATCTCTGCGGTCAACTGGGCGTGAGCCGCACGGTCGTCCGTGAGGTGCTACGCCATCTCGAATCCGAGGGGCTCGTAGCGAGCTTACCGAACAAGGGACCGATCGTCGCGCTCCTCGACTTGGATGAGGCAAAGCAGATTTATGAAATCCGTGGTGCCCTCGAAGGAATGGCTGCGCGGCTGTGCGCGGAACGACGCGACCCGGCCATCGCGGAGGCTCTCCAAGCGTCGTTGAAGGGCATCCGCGAGAGCTATGCCGCCAAGGACATGCATGGCGTTCTCAACCAGACTTCCGCTTTCTATCAAACATTGTTCACCCGGGTTGATCGGCACGTCGCCTGGGGCGTCGTGAATCTTCTGACCGTCCGGATCAACCATCTGCGCTCCATGACGATCAAGACCAACAATCGCGACGTCGAAGGACCTGCGCAAATGGAAAAAATCGTCGATGCGATCAGAAGGGGCGACGGCGAAGCGGCCTGCAGAGCCGCCCTTGACCATGTCGCCCGCGCCGCTGCCATCGCCGAAACGCTCATCGCCGCTCAGCAGACGGGCGAGTGAATAGTCACGGTGGAAGGCAGAATGGCCCTGCCTTCCCGAGACGATGCTGTCGACCTGGCCCACTCCGGTTATCCGGGAGCTGGTCACCGATCGCTTCTGCCAAGGCGACGGCATTGTAATTGAGCCCGCGCACCTCCTTTTCCTGCAATAGCGCCCCACACACATCGGACGCCTAGGCAGCGGCCGGCGCGACCAGTGTGGCGTTCGGCCCTGGGTACGTCTGACAGGCCTCGCGCACCCGCACCGCGACAGGAGGTTGGCTTCTCTCCCGCCAGTCGCCGACGCAAGGCGATTTTCTTCAATGCCCATCCGTTGCTCCCGACGTTTCTGGCTCGGCTTCAAGGGACGCTTGACACTGCAATATTATGGTATACCATAAGACGTAATAGATATGGTTGGGAAGGATTTCCAATGCCCGTTCAGATCCGCAAAACGCTGCTCCAGATCGAAACGACCTTGATCGAAGGAGGCAAGGCCACCCCGCAGCCGTTGAAGCTGTTTTCGGCGCTGGCGGTGGTGAAAAATCCGTGGGCGGGGCGGGGCTTCGTGGAGGACCTCAAGCCGGAGATCCATGCGGCAGCACCTGTGCTTGGGGAGCTCCTGACCAGAATGATTATCGACGCCGTCGGCTCAGGCGAAGCGGTCGAAGGCTACGGCAAGGCCGCCGTTGTGGGGCTTGACGGTGAGATCGAGCATGCCTCGGCACTCATCCATACGCTGCGCTTCGGCAATCACTATCGCCAAGCGGTCGGCGCCAAGTCGTACCTCGCCTTCTGCAATACGCGCGGCCCCGCCAACGCCACCGTCATGATCCCACTGATGGACAAGAACGATGAGGGTCGCCGTTCTCACTACCTGACGATTCAGACGGCGATGCCTGATGCGCCGGCCGCCGATGAAATCGTCGTGGCTCTTGGCGCATCGGTTGGCGGACGCCCGCACCATCGGATAGGCGACCGCTATCAGGATCTGAAGGACCTCGACCAGGACGCCGCCAATCCGGCCGGCGTGTAAACGGCAGGCACTTCGATGCAGACGGTCACATCAAATACGTCCGGGGAGGGCGGCACTGCGCTGCCGCGCAAGATGACTGTGCGCGGAGCCGCCTACCTCGAAGCCGGTGAGGGCGAGCCGTTGATCCTCATTCACGGCGTCGGCATGCGCCTCGAGGCCTGGGCGCCGCAGATCGAAGCCTTCGCCAAGACCCATCGCGTCATCGCGGTGGACATGCCCGGGCATGGCGGGAGCGAGAAAATCGCGGCGGGCAGCACGGTGCGCGACTTCGTCGACTGGTTCGGCCGCTTTCTGGACGATATCGGTATTGACCGTGCGAATCTCGCGGGGCACTCGATGGGTGCGCTGATTTCCGGCGGCGCGGCGGCAACCTTCGCCAACCGCGTCACGCGTGTCGCTTATCTCAACGGCGTTTACCGCCGCGATCCCGCGGCAAAGGCGGCCGTTCTGGCCCGCGCAGCGGCGATCCGAACAAGCGGCGTGGACACGGCGGGACCGTTGCTGCGATGGTTCGGCGATGATCCGCAGAGCCAGCGAGCACGGGAATTGACCCGCGTGTGGTTAGAGGCGGTCGATCCGGAAGGCTACGCGATCGCCTATACCGCCTTTGCAAACGGCGACGAGGCCTATGCCGATTGCTGGCCTTCCGTCACTTGCCCCGCCCTTTTCCTCACGGGTTCGGGAGACCCGAATTCGACGCCGGAAATGGCTGAGCAGATGGCGTCGCTGACGCCGAACGGATGGGCTCGCGTCGTCGATGGTCACAGACATATGGTCAATCTGACCGCGCCGGAAAGTGTCAATGCGCTGATGGCGGAGTGGCTGAATTACCGGGAGGAGCCGGCATGAGTGTGGAAGATCCAAGAGCCTTGCGCGACGCCTTTGGCGCCTTTGCGACCGGAGTGACCGTGGTGACGGCGAACAATCCGGCGGGCCAGCCAATCGGTTTTACCGCCAATTCCTTTACGTCCGTCTCGTTGGATCCGCCCCTGCTGCTCGTGTGTATTGCCAAGACCTCGCGCAATTATGAGACGATGACCGGAGCGGAGCGTTTCGCCGTCAACGTCCTGTCCGAAACACAAAAAGACATCTCCAACACCTTCGCCCGGCCGGTGGAGGATCGGTTCGCGTCCGTCGACTGGAGGAAACGGCCGAATGGTTGCCCGATCCTTTCCCAGGTCGCGGCCTGGTTCGAGTGTTCGAAGCAGGACCTCATCGAGGCTGGCGATCATGTGATAATGGTTGGGCGCGTAACGGCCTTCGAGAACAGCGGGCTAAATGGCCTCGGCTATGCCCGCGGCGGCTATTTCACGCCTAGGCTGGCGGGCAAGGCCGTTTCCGCGGCCGTCGGGGGCGAAATTCGTCTCGGCGCAGTGCTCGAGCAGCAGGGCTCAGTATATCTCGTGGGCGATGAAACGCTGTCGATCCCGAGTTGCACCGTCGAAGGCGATGACCCCGCCCGGACCCTGGCGGCGCATCTCGAGCAATTGACCGGACTGAACGTCACCATCGGCTTTCTCTATTCGGTCTATGAAGACAAGAGCGATGGACGGCAGCACATCGTCTATCACGCACTGGCCAGCGACGGTGCCCCCCAAAGAGGCCGGTTCCTGAGGCCGGAGGACGCCGCCCAGGCGAAATTCAGCAGCACCGCGACCGCCGACATCATCAATCGTTTCGTGCTCGAAAGCTCCATCGGCAATTTCGGTATGTATTTCGGCGACGAGACCGGCGGCACGGTTCACCCGATCGCGAAGAAGGACGCGCGCTCATGAAATTCTCGCTTTTCGTTCACATGGAGCGCCTGGATGCCTCCCAGGACCACAAGACGCTGTACGAAGAATTCGTCGCGCTTTGCGAGATCGCCGACCAAGGCGGCATGCACGCGATCTGGACCGGTGAACATCACGGAATGGAGTTTACCATTGCGCCCAATCCCTTCGTCACGATTGCCGACCTTGCCCGCCGCACCAGAACCGCGCGGCTTGGAACCGGCACGGTGATCGCCCCGTTCTGGCATCCGATCAAGCTCGCGGGCGAAGCCGCGATGACGGACCTGATCTGCGATGGCCGGCTCGACATCGGGATTGCCCGCGGCGCCTATTCCTTTGAATACGAGCGGCTGTTGCCGGGCCTCGATGCCTGGAGCGCCGGGCAGCGCATGCGCGAGCTCATTCCGGCGGTGAAGGGGATTTGGGCGGGTGACTACAGCCACAATGGCGAGTTCTTCAAGTTTCCTGCCACGACCTCGTCGCCGAAGCCGTTGCAGAAACCCCATCCGCCGATATGGGTTGCTGCGCGCGATCCGAACTCGCACGAATTTGCCGTCGCGAACGGCTGCAATGTGCAGGTGACGCCGCTCTGGCAAGACGACGACGAGGTGCGGAGCCTGATAGGACGGTTCAACGACGCCTGCGCGAAAAGCCCTGAGGTCGAGCGGCCGAAGATCATGCTGCTGCGCCACACCTATGTCGGCTCCGACGAGGTGGACATCGCACAGGCCGCGCATGAGATGAGCGTCTACTACAACTACTTCTTCGCCTGGTTCAAGAACGAGAGGCCGATCACACAAGGCCTCATCGAGCGGATTCCGGATGAGGAGATTGCCGCCAACGCCATGCTCTCGGCCGAGGCGATGCGACGCAACAACGTCGTTGGTGCAGCCGACGAGGTCATCGCTCGCATCAAGAGCTACGAGGCGATGGGTTATGACGAATATTCCTTCTGGATCGACACGGGCATGACCTTCGAGCGCAAGAAGGCGTCGCTTGAACGCTTCATCGCCGAGGTCATGCCGGCATTTGCGGAGTAGGGCACATGCAGCGCTTCCAGTGTTACATCAACGGTGAATTCGCGGACGGCGAAGTCCGGTTCGAAAGCATCGACCCGGCGACGGGCCGTGCCTGGGCGGAGATGCCGGAGGCGCGCGAAGCCGATGTCGATCGCGCCGTTGGAGCGGCGCACAATGCCCTCTATGGCGGAGCATGGCCGAGGCTGACCGCGACGCAGCGAGGCAAGCTGCTGTACAAGCTCGCCGATCTGGTGGCCGCGAATGCCCAGAAACTGGCGGAACTCGAGACGCGCGACACGGGCAAGATCATCCGCGAAACCTCGGCACAGATCGCCTATGTCGCCGACTATTACCGCTATTACGCCGGGATCGCCGACAAGATCGAAGGATCCTATCTGCCGATCGACAAGCCGGACATGGATGTGTGGCTTCGCCGCGAACCGATCGGCGTCGTCGCCATGGTCGTGCCGTGGAACAGCCAGCTTTTCCTTTCGGCGGTGAAGATCGGCCCGGCGCTTGCGGCCGGCTGCACCATGGTGGTGAAGGCGTCGGAAGACGGGCCGGCGCCGCTGCTCGAATTCGCCCGGCTGGTTCATGAGGCCGGCTTTCCGGCCGGCGTCGTCAATATCATCACCGGCTTCGGCCCGCCCTGTGGGGCGGCCCTCAGCAGTCATCCCAAGGTCGACCATATCGCCTTTACCGGCGGGCCCGAGACCGCGCGTCATGTGGTGCGCAGTTCGGCGGAGAACCTCGCCTCGACCTCGCTGGAGCTCGGCGGCAAGTCTCCCTTCGTCGTCTTTGCCGACGCCGATCTCGAAAGTGCGGCAAACGCGCAGGTCGCCGGCATCTTCGCGGCGACCGGCCAGAGCTGCGTCGCCGGCTCCCGCCTCGTCGTCGAGCGAACCCTCAAGGACCGCTTCCTGGAGATTCTCAAGGCGAAGGCCGAGGCGGTGCGCCTCGGCAGCCCGCTCGACATGGCGACGGAAGTCGGGCCGTTGGCAACCCGGCGCCAGCGCGCGCACATTGAGGCCCTGATCGCCCGCTCGCTCGCCACCGGCGCCAAAGTGGTGACTGGAGCCAGCGCTCCCGAAGGCGACGGTTTCTACTACCGGCCGACCATTCTCGACTGCGACGGCGGCCGCTCGCCCGCGCTGGAGGAGGAATTCTTCGGGCCGGTCCTTTCAGTCGCCTCCTTCGAGACCGAAGAAGAGGCACTGGCGATCGCCAACGACACCCGTTACGGCCTTGCGGCCGGGCTGTTCACACGGGATCTCACGCGTGCGCACCGGCTGATGAAAAGCATCCGCGCCGGGGTCGTCTGGGTCAACACCTATCGGGCGGTCTCGCCGATCGCGCCTTTCGGCGGTTTCGGGCTTTCCGGCCACGGCCGCGAGGGTGGCATGGCGGCGGTGCTCGACTACACTCGGACCAAGACCGTGTGGCTGAGGACCTCGGATGATCCGATCCCGGATCCCTTCGTGATGCGGTGACGGCGATGTTCTACGAGATCCGCACCTATCGGCTGAAGAATGGCGCGATCCCCGCCTACCTGCAGGTGGTGGAGGAGGAAGGGATCGCCATCCAGAAGAAGCATCTCGGCGAACTCGTCGCCTACTTCTTCTCCGAGATCGGGCCGATCAACGAGATCGTCCATATCTGGGCCTATTCGAGCCTCGACGACCGGGAGAAGCGTCGCGCGGCGCTGATGGACGACCCGGACTGGCGGACGTTCCTTCCGAAGATACGCGACCTCATCGAAGTCGCGGAGAACAAGATCATGAAGGCTACGCGCTTTTCGCCCACCGGCGGCGCATCACCAGAATAACCAATCAAGTAAAACCGGGAACAACGGAGCAAGGGAACATGAAGAGGATATTCGCTTTAACGATCGTCGCCGCCGCCATGGCAACATCCGCGCCGGCATCCGCCGCCGATCTCGTTTTTTCAAGCTGGGGCGGCACGACACAGGACGCGCAGAAGGCTGCCTGGGCTGACAAGTTCGCGGAGAAGACCGGCATCAACGTGCTGCAGGACGGGCCGACCGACTACGGCAAGCTCAAGGCCATGGTCGAGGCGAATGCCGTCACCTGGGACGTAGTCGACGTCGAAGGCGACTACGCCGCGCAGGCCGGCAAGAAAGGTCTGCTCGAAAAGCTCGACTTCTCAGTTATCGACAAATCGAAACTCGACCCGCGTTTCGTCACCGACTACTCGGTCGGCAGCTTCTATTATTCCTTCGTCATTGGTTGCAACAAGGACGTGGTCGATGCCTGCCCAAAGACGTGGGCGGACCTTTTTGATACGGAAAAGTTCCCCGGCAAGCGCACCTTCTACAAGTGGTCGGCGCCTGGCGTCATCGAAGCGGCGCTTCTCGCGGACGGCGTGCCGGCCGACAAGCTCTATCCGCTTGATCTCGACCGCGCCTTCAAGAAGCTCGACACTATCAAGGGCGACATCATCTGGTGGTCCGGCGGCGCGCAGTCGCAACAACTCCTTGCGTCTGCTGAGGCACCCTTCGGCAGCCTCTGGAACGGTCGCATGACAGCGCTTGCCCAGAGTGGCATCAATGCCGAAACCTCCTGGGAGCAGAACATCACCGCCGCCGATTCACTCGTCGTACCCAAGGGTGCGAAGAATAAGGAAGCGGCAATGCAGTTCATCGCGCTTGCCACATCGGCCGAAGCTCAAGCTGAACTCGCCAGTTTAACCGGCTACGCGCCCATCAATCTGGATTCCCCAAAAATGATGGACCCGGAAGTGGCCAAAACGCTGCCGGACGCGCAGACGGCGAGCCAGGTTAACGCAGACATGAACTACTGGGCAGAAAACCGCGACGCGATTGGTGAGCGCTGGTACGCCTGGCAGGCGAAATAACCACCGGGAACCACTGGGAGGACGGCTGTGGCGTTCTTCCGGTGCTCCGGCGGTCAGAGGGCTGCGTGCTGTCCCGTGACGGCGCATTGCCCTCTTAATGGGAGGAAAGACGACGATGGTTACGCAGACCGAAACCGAGAGCGGGAGAGCGTTTGCGCCCGTACGCGCCCGGCGGCCGAGCGACTTTCATCTGACTTTGCCGGCGCTCGGCCTGCTGATCCTGTTCTTCGTGCTGCCGGTCGCCATCCTGCTGATGCGCAGCGTCACGGAACCAATGCCGGGCCTCGGCAACTACGCCGAACTGCTGGGCTCTTCGACCTATTTGCGCATATTTGTAAACACCTTCATCGTATCCGGCCTGGTGACGTTTGTCTCACTGCTGATCGGTTTTCCGGTCGCTTGGGCGCTCGCCATCATGCCCAGCCGCGTCGCTTCGATCGTCTTCGCCATTCTGCTCCTGTCCATGTGGACCAATCTGCTGGCACGCACCTATGCCTGGATGGTGCTACTGCAGCGCACCGGTGTCATCAACAAGCTGCTGATCGGGATGGGGCTCATCGACAAGCCGCTGCCGCTCGTCAACAATCTGACCGGTGTGACGATCGGCATGACCTACATCATGCTGCCCTTCATCATCCTGCCGCTCTATGGCGTTATTCGGAAGATCGACCCGGCCATCCTGCAGGCGGCCGCACTTTGTGGCGCCAACCGCTGGCAATCACTCGTCCGCGTGCTCTTGCCGCTGGCGATGCCGGGCATGGCGGCGGGCGCGCTCATGGTCTTCGTCATGTCGCTCGGCTACTTCGTCACGCCGGCGCTGCTCGGCGGTACCGCGAACATGATGCTCGCCGAACTCATTGCGCAGTTCGTCCAGTCTCTCGTCAATTGGGGCATGGGTGGTGCCGCAGCCCTTGTGCTGCTGGTCGTCACGCTCGCACTTTATGCCGTCCAGCTCCGCTTCTTCGGCACCGATCGGATGGGAGGGCGCTGAGATGCTTTTGAACTTCGATCGCCTCGGCTGGTGGAAGCTCGTTCTCCTCGGCATCACGCTGCTGACTACGGCATTTCTGCTTCTGCCGATCCTGTTCATCGCGGCGCTGTCCTTCGGATCGTCGCAATGGCTGATCTTTCCGCCGCCCGGCTGGACGCTCAAATGGTATCAGGAGCTTCTCGCCGATCCGCGTTGGCTCGAGTCCGCCTGGACGAGCTTCCAGATCGCAATCATTGTCACTGTCCTCTCGGTTCTGCTAGGGCTCGTGACCTCGTTCGGCCTAACCCGCGGGCGTTTCCCGCTCCGAGAAGCCTTGAAGGCGCTGTTCCTGACGCCGATGATCTTGCCGGTCGTGGTACTTGCGGTCGCGCTCTACGCATTTTTCCTGCAGATCGGACTCAACGGGACCCTAACTGGCTTCGTCATCTCCCATCTGGTGCTGGCGCTTCCCTTCTCGATCCTGTCGATCACCAATGCGCTCGAAGGCTTCGACAAATCGATCGAGGATGCCGCCGTGTTGTGCGGCGCGTCTCCGCTCGAAGCCAAGCTCCGGGTGACGCTGCCGGCCATCAGCCACGGCATCTTCTCTGCAGCGATCTTCTCCTTCCTCACCTCCTGGGACGAAGTGGTCGTTGCAATCTTCATGTCGAGCCCGACGCTCCAGACGCTCCCCGTGAAAATTTGGGCGACGCTGCGGCAGGATCTGACACCGGTCGTTGCCGCGGCTTCCACACTTCTCATTCTCTTGACCGTGCTTTTGATGGTGCTCGTCGCTCTCGTTCGCAAAGGACTGAAATCATGAGCAAACCTTTTCTGCAAATCCGGGGTATTCGCAAAGAGTACGGGCCGGTGACCGCCGTGCAAGACGTCAATCTCGATGTCGCGCAGGGCGAGTTCCTGACATTTCTCGGCCCCTCGGGATCGGGCAAGAGCACCACGCTCTATATTCTCGCCGGCTTTGAGAACCCGACGCGCGGCGACATCCTTCTCAACGGGCAGACTCTGCTATCGACGCCCTCTCACAAGCGCAACATCGGAATGGTATTCCAGCGTTATACGCTGTTCCCCCACTTGTCCGTCGGCGAGAACATCGCCTTTCCGCTGAAGGTCCGCCGCCTGCCGAAGGCGGAGATCGACGCCAAGGTGCGCGAGATGCTGAAGCTCGTGCGGCTCGAAGGCTTCGAGGACCGCAAGCCCGCGCAGATGTCCGGTGGGCAGCAGCAGCGGGTCGCATTGGCGCGCGCACTCGCATATGACCCACCTGTGTTGTTGATGGACGAGCCGCTCTCGGCACTCGACAAGAAGCTACGCGAGGAGATCCAGCACGAGATCCGCCGGATTCACCAGCAGACGGAAGTGACCATCCTCTACGTTACGCACGACCAGGAGGAAGCGCTTCGCCTTTCCGATCGGATCGCCGTTTTTTCGAAGGGCGTGATCGACCAGATCGGTACCGGGCCGGAGCTCTACGCCAATCCCGCCACGCGGTTCGTCGCCGAGTTCATCGGAGACAGCGATTTCCTGCCCTGCAATGTGGTCTCCACGGCGAACGGCCGGGCAGAGGTCGCTATCTGTGACACAATGAGAGTCGCCAACGTTCCCCTGCATGGAACTGCCTCCTCCGGAGGCAAAGCCTCCCTCATGCTGAGGCCGGAACGCCTGCTCCTGTCTAAAACGCGATCGGACACCGGGTTGCCCGCCACGGTTAGCGATATCACCTTCCTCGGCAACAACGTGCACGTCGCAACAAAGACCAACAAGGGCAACGATCTGTCTGTCCGCCTTCCGTTCGGTCACGAGGCGATCTCGGGCCTCGCTCGCGGCGATGCCGTTTGGTTGAGGTTCGATGCCGGATCGGCGCACGTCTTCGGTCAATGACGGTAGCCGACGCGGCATCGGGACGACACAAATCTGGCTCTTCGGGAGCAAGACGCGCACGTTTGCGCCAGGAGGCCTGCGAATGACGATTTCGGAAACCCTGCTCGTCAAACTGAAGGATACCAGCCTTGCCGTTGACAAGGGGCTGGTGGGCGCCGAGTGGCTCGCGAGAAGCGACAGCGGCAAGACATTCGACGTCACCAATCCAGCGACAGGCGAGGCTATCGCGACATTGCCCGACATGGGCCGGGCCGAAACCGCGCATGCCATCGATGCGGCGCACGCAGCGCAAAAGGCATGGGCGAAAAAGACCGGCAAGGAACGCGCCGCGGTGCTGCGCAACCTCTACGACCTGATGGTTGCCAATGCCGACGACCTTGCTACCATCTTGACCATGGAAATGGGCAAGCCGCTCGCGGAGGCGAGGGGCGAAATCCTTTACGGGGCGTCCTACGTCGAATGGTTCGGCGAGGAAGCAAAGCGCGTCTATGGCGACACCATTCCGGGACACCAGCCAGACAAGCGCATCATCGTGATCAAGCAACCGGTCGGGGTCGTTGCCGCGATCACTCCATGGAATTTTCCGAACGCGATGCTCGCCCGCAAGATGTCGCCGGCGCTCGCAGCCGGTTGCGCCATGGTCTCAAAGCCGGCGGCGGAAACGCCGCTTTCGGCGCTGGCGATCGCGGTCTTGTCGGAGCGCGCCGGCCTGCCGGCGGGACTCTTCAACGTCGTCCTGTCGACCGACTCGGCCAGTGTTGGCCAGGAAATGTGTGCGAACGACAAGGTGCGCAAGCTGACCTTCACCGGTTCCACCAATGTCGGCAAGATCCTGATGCGCCAGGGCGCCGACCAGATCATGAAGCTGGGTCTGGAACTCGGCGGCAATGCCCCCTTTATCGTCTTCGATGACGCCGATCTCGACGCGGCGGTCGAAGGGGCCATGATCTCCAAGTACCGCAATAACGGCCAGACCTGCGTCTGCGCCAATCGGCTGTTCGTGCAGGCCGGGGTCTATGACGCCTTTGCCACGAAGCTCGCGGCCAAGGTGCGGGAGATGAAGATCGGCGACGGGTTTGAGCCGGGAATCGACGCCGGTCCACTGATCTCGGAAAAGGCGCTCGCCAAGGTCGAGGAACATATAGGCGACGCGGTGGCAAAGGGCGCGGAAGTGGTTCTCGGCGGCAATGCCCGAGGCGGTCTGTTTTTCGAGCCAACCGTGCTGACGGGTGTCACCATCGACATGAAGATCGCTCGCGAGGAAACTTTTGGACCTGTTGCGCCGCTCTTCAAATTCGAGACAGAGGAGGAGGTCATTGAAGCGGCCAGCAATACCGAGTTTGGCCTGGCGTCCTACTTCTACTCGAAGGATATGAGCAAGATCTTCCGCGTAGCGGAGGCGCTGGAATACGGCATGGTCGGCATCAACACCGGCCTGATCTCCACCGAGGCGGCCCCCTTCGGCGGCATCAAGCAGTCCGGCCAGGGCCGCGAGGGCTCCAAGTATGGCATTGATGACTATTTGGAGATTAAATACCTCTGCCTAAGCATCTGACCGTAGCGCAGGTTTCGCGCTGACCAATGCACCGGGGGCAAATCTCGACACGGAGTGTGCGTCAAGCTTCGCACTTGGATGGTGACGCGAGCCAACTCCTTCTTCAGCCGCCTGATCTCTTCGGCCTCGTCTTAGGGTCGATCTTTTGCGTTCGAAAGACAGCGCAAAGCGTCATGGAGGCCGTTCCTGCGCGGGCGTAGCCGCGATTTCTGCGATGTTCCGCTCTGTGCACAGACGTTCGCCGGGCTTCTGGCTGACACTACTGGATCAAAAGCAGACCGCGCTTGCGGTCGCCATCAAACGTGTCCATGGCTTTGAATAGGCGTTCGCGTTCGACAAGCCAAGGCTTGTATCGTTCATTGACGTCCAGAACGAAAACCATGTCTTCTTCTTCGAGATACCCTCCAATCGGTGAGTGATGGCCACTGCCGGCGGCGAAAATGCCTTCTCGATTGAAGTTGATGATGTAGCGACGACTTGGATCGTTTGACCGCTTCATGTGTTCCCGAAACTCGTCTGCGGTCAGGTCGCGGAGCACCGTCACGCTGCGTCTGGTCTTTAAACGTGTAAGCTCCGCGAGTTCGTCCAACGTCAGTCCGATGACACAGAAGCCTGTCCAGCAATATCCGGTATCATCGAGCACAGCCGCTTCCGTCGTTTCTTCTTCGCCGATCGAACGAAATGTATTGGCGATACTCGCCGGGCCACATCGCGAGGCATTGGACTGCCAGACGACTTGATGTTGAAAGGTCCACGCGACCGGTAGCGACCAGGCCCGTTGCAAAAGGTCGGGTGTTCTCGTCACCGATCGCTGAATCGTCTCGCTCGAAACGCCGGCAGGCATGCCAAGAAGGGTCACGGCCCCGGCACCGAGCACCGCCGCGACTGCAACGCCGGCAAGTACCCTAACCCACCTCATTCATCACCATTCGCTTGCCTGAATGCCACTGCGGAATTGCTGCTTTCCCCTCAGCGGCAAGGTGATCAACCACGTCGCGGAGACGGCCAGCAGCTGAGGTTCGAAATACGCGATACGTCGTCAACATTTCGCCAGAGGGTCAAGCTGAACTTGCCACCAAAATGCAGATCTGAAGGACGTGCGATGCGCATCGACACTGCCACCCAGTTGAAGTTCAGGGTAAACGAATATCCGTACAATCTAAAGGTCCGTGAGCGCCGATGGACGCTCTTTGCCCCTTTGTAAAGGGCAGGGGCCTTGGAGCCTGCGGATGGCTGAATTGTCGCGCGCGGCAGCACACAGCAGGAGGTGGATTCGCATGTGTACGTCACGAAACAATGCAGTTATGTATCAAAAGGCGAAGACCGATGGCTGGTCCAAGAACTTGTCTCGAAAGCGGTTGCGGCGGCTGATCACCCACAAATGCACAACAAATCCATTCCGTGAGGATGAATGCGTGATCGGCGGCGCGACCAGGGTTCCAGCGTAGTTACTGGCATTCTGGGCATCTAAGCAAGGCCGCAGCGCGCGCCGGGTTGTCGAGCCCTCGCGATGAATTATTGCCGGACCCTCGCACTCGTTGCCGCTATCGTCCCGCTCGTCATCGCCTCGAAGGCATTTGCCGACGTGGACAACAATTCGAAGGCATCTACGCAGGGGCAACACGACCAACCTATGTAGGCACATGGGTCGCGGCCGATGGCCACGTGCGGTATGAGCTGCTGCCGGGTGGTCGCTACAACGAAGCGGCGGAAAGCGCGAAAGCGCCTATCGAGGGCGCCATGAAATCGCGGCAATTACGTCGACTCTGGGACGACACGGGCTTCACGGCCGACGGGGAATTCATCGACGGCGTCCTGTATCACGGTGGCATGATCCTTTACCCCGGAAGTGACCTCCATCTGCCACCGCAGGGACGTTCCTCGCAGAGCGTCCCTCACCCCGCAAAGCCACCCTCATTTAGAAATCGCTGCTCCTCCTCCTTCATCGTCCGCGCTAGGATCCCGTTCCGGTGCGGAAAGCGGCCGAAGCGGTGGATGATGTCGCGGTGACCCTTGGCGTGGGAAAGACTCGGTTCGCCGAGGCGTCCGGCAAGCTCGACCGATCGCTCCTGGTCAACGAGGTCCTCCGAATGGCCAAAGGGAAGATAGAAGAAGAGCTGCAGGTCGGCCGGCCCTCTGAGATCATAACCTGCGTTCACCGCGGCGCGTGCGATGCCGAGCGCCAGAGAGTCGGTCTGATACATGCGAGCCGTGCCGCGAAAGCCGTTGCGCGGGAACTGGTCGAGGAGAAGAAGGAGCGCCAGCGTCTTCTCCGGCGAAGTTGTCCAGTTCAGAAGCGCGCCGCGCGCCGCAGCCTCATGGGCAGCGATGAAGCGCTCGCAAAAGGCGCGGTCGAATTCGGGCTCCTTGGCAAACCATCGCGCAGGTCCCGCCTCCCGCCAGAAGGAGATGACGGCCGCCGCCTCATCCTCCCCGGCAAGCGCCTGGCGCAGCCGTGTGTTGAAGGCCGGATCGGCAGCCGCCGGCGCGCGGAATTGCGCCTCTGCGCGCTGCAAGCTGCGCAGCGCCAGGGCTTCTATGTACCCGATGAAATCGCTCATCTGTTCCTCCGTTTGGGTGTCGGAAGACCGTGTGGCCTCCATGACCTCGAAAAAACTAGGCATTTGCTCATGCTGAATGAAGTGATATGATTTCATCATTATGCTGAATGAGATTGATCTCTCGCGCGCGGACCTTAACCTGCTGGTGCTCTTCGAGACGGTGCTTGAGGAGCGGAATGTCGGCCGCGCCGCTGAAAGGCTGAACCTTTCCGCTTCCGCCGTCAGCCACGGTCTCGGCCGCTTGCGGCGGCTGCTCAACGATCCGCTGTTCCTGAAGACCCCGAAGGGCGTGGTACCGACCGAGCGCGCCAGGGAACTGGCGGCGCCGATCGGCGATATTCTCGCGCGGGTGCGAAGCGTCATCTCCACCGCTGAACCTTTCGAGCCGGCGCGCTCACGCCGGCGATTCACAATTGGCACGTCCGATGGCTTCTCGGTGTTCCTGCCGCCGCTGCTTGACGAAATCGCCCGCAAGGCGCCAAGCATTGATCTCGTCGTGCGGCACATGCAGATGGAGACGGCGTTTTCCGATCTCGACGGGCGGCTGATCGATATAGCGATCGCGCCTTTCTACGAACTGCCCGCCCGCTTCGCCGCGCAAAGGCTTTACGAGGAGGAGTTCGTGGTCGCGGCGCGCAGCGGCCATCCCTTTTCGAAGAAACCTACGCTCGAAAACTATTGCCGCATGCAGCACCTGCTCGTAGCACCGCGAGGCGATCCCTCGGGCGTCGTTGACGAACTGCTCGCAAGCCGCGGCCTTTCCCGCCGCGTGGCCCTGGCCGTCCCGAACTTCCTGCTGGCACTCGACCTCCTCACCAAGACTGAGCTCGTCTGCGTCCTGCCCAAGAGGTTTGTCGAGATGCATGCGGCGCGCTTTGCCGTCGGCACCGCAAAGCTGCCGCTGGATCTTGGCGCGTCAAACATCCAGGCGGTCGTGCCGAAGTCGGCGCTCATGGACGTAGGTCTCGTCTGGCTCCTCGATGTGCTCGGGTCCGACCAGCAATAAGGGTCTTGCTGCCGGTCAGCGCACCGCCTCTACGACAAGCGCCCTTATGCTCGTGCCATCTTCATTGGCACGCACACGACATCGATGAGCTCGTGCGGCTCATGCAGATAATCCGAAGGAGAAAGGCCGTGACCGCGAGCTCGTCTCAGAACGGGCGCATGAGGTCGCATACCGCATGAAAACGCCCAAAGTGACGCGGCAGAAAGCGGTCGAGGCGATCTGAGAAATCTGGGCCGCACCGACAAAAGGCGATGGCCTACCTCGGCAAGACATTAGCGCAACCGGGCTCGCCGACGGGCCCACTCCGTCTCGCCGTACTCGAAGCACTTAGCGTTCAAGGAGCGCTGTCTAACTAGAATGATCCCCCTCAAATTCCAGCACGCCGATTTTACGTGAGTTGGGAGGGGTTGGCGCTTAGTCTATCCGGGCTAGCTCGCCCGGACGACTCAGTGCAGCAGCGCCGGTCCGCAACAGTATTGAGACGTTTGCTGTGTTCGTCGGCTCGCTGCCATGCCATGAGTCTGGCATCCACGTCTCCAATCTTTTCTTCCACCTGGGCGTATCCCGCCGCCTGGCTCGCGAACACTTCCCGCGCCAGCTCAGGCACGGTCTCGTCGGACTGTATCCGTTCAAGCAGCAGGGGAATGTGCGCCAGCTCCTTGACGACGGAAATGCCGAATCAGCGGTGTACCCGCGGATCGCACTGGCGAGTTGGGTGCGGTTGCGGATCAAACGCTCCCGGACGCTGGCCAACACGGCGGCGGCTTGCTCATTGACGGCCTTGGCCGACACGAACCGCATCGTCGGGGCAGGCCTTGGCGGAGGGAGCGCATTTCGTTTCCCAGGATCAGAATGTCGCGCTTTATGGCATTCCGTTCGCGACTTGCTGGGTTCCTTTTGTCTCGTGATCACCGCCGGGCCTGGTTCCGCTACTAAGCCGGGTCCGATCGCTCGGATGGGGCGCGTGCCGCGATGTGCCTGGAGAACACCAACAGCGCAGATTGCCGGGCGCGGGGGGGAGTGGGGGACGATCACATATCGCTCACGCGAACGGCTTCATCAGGTGTTGCCGCGCCGGCTGCAGGCGGCGATACATTCGCCGCGTCTAACTCTCGGATCAACTTAAGGGGTAATATCGTTAGCGACGTGCTCACCCGCCTGCAGTAGCTGAGAGAGGGCGAGGGCATGGCGTTGACCGGCACGCGGACCAACGTATCAACGGATGCGCGGCCGATCTCCCGCGGCGTGGACCGGACAGCCATAATGGTTTGTCGCGTCCTTCAGTTGCCCCGAACCATTCCCGTTTTGTGTCGCTCGTATAGACGACCGCCTGCTTTTGCGGCCAACCCCTAAAGGGGTAAGACTCGTCCGAAATTTTTGAAAAATTCGATTTCGGTTCTTTTTCTCTCGGCGGAAAATAGAATTTTGCAAAAATTTCGGCCGAGCTGACCGCAGCAGGTCGGCCGTCTCTTCGTGCGCCATCGGGAATGGTCCCGAGCAACCGAAGGAGACAGAACCATGGCCACCACGATCGCAACCCTGACGCAGAAGACCGACGGCATCCTCGAAGGCGTCTTCGCCACCATCCGGGTCAACGCCCCGATCGCCATCATCCCGAACGCAAGCAAGTCGAGCGAAGAAGCCCCCGATTACCGCGTCATCAACCGCAAGACCGGCTTCGAAATCGGCGCGGGCTGGAACCGCGTCGCCCGCCAGACCGGCGAGGAATACCTCTCAGTGAAGCTGGAGGCTCCCGAGATCGGCGTGATCTTCGGCAACCTCGCACAGGCACCCGGCGGCGATCCGAGCAAGAAGGTGATCCTCTGGAACAATCCGGACTGACGAGCCAAGCGAGCGGCCCCGAGAAATCGGGGCCGACTTCGCCGTTACTCGGTTTGATCGTTAAACGCAGCACCGGGAACAAAAGCGGGCATCGAACCCGCTTTTGCTCCTCTCCCCTGCCACACGAGGCGAAAGCTTGTCTGATCAAATAGCCAAGTCTGCCATGAGGGCGCGCGCCGCCTCAAGGCCTTCGCGGCCCCTCCAATTTTCAGCCGCTGCCTTGAGGGCACCGCCAGAAAATCGGTTCCTCCGCTCGCCGCCTCCGGCGGTCGCTGACGCGATCCTTGACCCGGCCCGATCCTCTCGACCCCGTGGCGTCATCTTCACATTATCCAAGGAGAAGACGACGATGACGATTGCAACAGAAATTCAGGTTGAAGAACTGCGCGCCGAGCTCAGGAACGCGGACGCCGCCGAGCGCCGCCAGATCGAAGCCGAGCTGGAATTGGCTCAGGCCGAACTGGCGGCGACCGCCGAACAGGAGGGCACCTTCGACCCCGCGCCGCCCTTCTGAGGGCGGCGTTTGCCTTCCCGCCTGGGCCGACACGCGAAACGACCGACGCGTCGGCCGAAGCTCCGCTTTACCAATGATCACCGGCGACGATCAGGGCGCGCTCGCTGCGGGAAACCCCAGGCAATGTGTTCACGTCGAACGCGTGTTTTCGGTCTTTAGCCGCGCGCCTGTCTGGTCCGCAGCAGATCGATGATCATGTGCACAGCACCCTCTTCCTTGTCGAAGTGATGCACCATGGCCCGATGCGCTCCAACGCCGTGTCAGGCAGGGCGTGCCGGTCAGCGTCGGTTCGATCGGGAGCGTGTAGAAGCGCGCCACGGTTTTCGTCGCATCCGTGCGTTCGATGTAGAGCGGATAGGGCTGAGTGAGCATGACGGAAGAAACGCCCGTTCCGGCTTTTGAGTCCAACGACACATAGGAATCGATCGGCCCACACCGATTCATTTTCGTGATCGATCGTCGAGACTGGAGATCGTTGTTCGGGCGAGCCAGCCGACGGCCGACGGGTTGCTATTCTCTTCGCTCACCGGTCCCGCAAGCGGTCTCCGCCTGCGGTCACGCCCGCCTCTCGCTCGATGTTGCGACCCGGATCGGCCGCATTATCGCAAGAGGACTTCCTCGCTTGCCCTTGGGTGTGCGAACAGTATGACCATTTTGTTGCTTCGATCTGGGCTAGCGAATACCGAGGAGCCCGTCATGTCAACAGAGCCTCAAAACGCTTAACGCGAAACCGGCGCGATGAGCCGAAGCGGAGCTTTTCGCGCGCTTCGATTCATCGTCAGCCCTCCGTACGCGATTGCCTTCGGCGTCCTCAGGGCGGCGGTTTACAGCGCGTGGTATTTCGCCTTCTATACCCTTTGCATGTTCCCCCCGGCACAGGTTTCATGATGCTTACGGCGATCGTCGTGTGCCAATGTCGATTGTCGTCCATGCCCATCCCGACGCGGCCAACGGCATGCCCTTTTGGGCGTTTGGTCTAACAGTGCCCGGGCTCACTCCTTCGGCCATACACTCTTTCTAGACTGGTTCACGTCGCCAGGCGCGGAGGACCCGTTCGCCCTGTATTGCCGCACCGAGCGATAGAGATTTTTTCCCGGCGTCATGTTGGCGGCCCATCACGGGATCGGCTTGACGAAGCGGTTTGCCTTCGCCGCCTCCTTCATGTCCTTTCGCCGGAAGTAGATCGCGCGCCCGCAGCGGATCGGGCTGTGCCCCTGGACGATGATGATCTGTTCGTCCTTTCGCATCGAGTGGGTGATTTCGTGCGGCATGATCAGCGGTCGCCGCTGGTAATTGACGCTCTCTGATTTGCGCGAGGCGGCGTTCTTCGTATCCCAGCCGATATTGCGGGAGCTTCCCTTCACCTCCACCGTCATCTCACCGCATTGCGCCGAGACATTGCGCGCCGTGTCGAACGCCTTGATCGCGGCATAGGAGGCCAAGGCGCAGCCATCAATCCATGACGTCGCGCCATCCCTCCCGAAATGCCGCTCCAACTGCCCCAGGGATTGGTACATCAGCATCATGCTGATGCCGTACTTGCGGCCGCGGTCGCGTGCCTCCTCGAGGACGCGCATGTATCCGAGGAGATCGACCTCATCGAGCATGAAGAGTGCCCGGCGCTGGAAGGCACCATCGGCCTGGACCATGGCATTGATCAGCGAGCCGATGATGACGCGGCCGATTCCTGGATAGGAGCGCAGGATCGTTGCCGGAATATTCAGAAACACGTCCTTCTTGGCTGTAACGATGTCGCTCGACTTGAAGGCGCTGCCGCAGACGAGCGCGGCATAACTGTCGAGCGACAGCCACTGCGTGTCTTTCGAGGCGGTCGAATAGACGCCGCTGAACGTCTGCTCGGTCATGTTGGTGAAGACGCCGAGCGTTTCGCGGATGAAGGCAGAGTGCGAGTGCTCCTGAACGTCGCGCAGCATAGCGAGCACCGAGGGCTCAGGCTCCGAGACGATTTGCCGGAGGCTGCGTAAGTTGCGCCGCCCTTCAAAGTCCGGCGAGAGTATGACGTGGGCAAGCAAGCCTGTCAGTAGATTGTGCGCCTGGTTCTGGAAGTAGGCGCCGCTCGAGCTTTCGAAGCGAGCGCTTTCCGACAGCAGCATATGCGCAAGGCCGACAATATCCTCTTCTTGTCTCTTCGACGCCTCGATCCCGTCGAGCACATTAAATCCCATAGTCGGGTTCGTTGGATCGAGCACCATCACCTCGCGTCCAAGGACGCGGCTTCGGTGCTCGACTACCATCGGCGCGACCTCGGTCGACGGGTCGAGGCAGATCAGTGGTCCGGTATAGCGCAGCGCCGTCGGAACAACGTTGCTCGTCGTTTTGTAGCCACCTGACCCGGCGAAAAAGAGCATATGGGTGGAGTCGAAGTCCTGCTTGTAAGTGAGCAAAGGGGCTTTGCCCCCCTGTCCCCAAGTACTGCGATCATTTGGATCGAAGGGCAGTCCATGAACGATATCCTTGTCGACTCGGTAGCGCTCACCGACAACGATCTCGCCCCCCGGCGAAAACAACTTTCCGGCGGCCGACATTGGCAGCCAGTCCGCGTCGCCGAAGGTGCCGCGCTTGGCGCGCTTCAGCGGCTCGGGCACGACGGTGGAAATGCGCGCGGCCACCGCCGCCGCCACGAAGCCAGCGATTGCACTGAAAACGGCGACCATATCGAGATAGGAAAGGGCACGGTCCCATGTCACCACTCTGCTCTCCACCGACGGTGCGAGCCGGCCGAACTCCCGCAGCGCGTAAAAACCGGCGACCGCCAGAAAGCAGACGAGGCTCGCCATCGCGACCGGCCTTCGCCGGTGCAATGGCAGCGCCCAGACGCTCAACAGTCCTGCCAGTGGTCCGAACAGAAGCGCCGGCACAGGAGAAGCGCGTAGGAACCAATATTCCGCTTTCCCGGATAGGCCGCCGGCAAGTGTTGGCCAGCGCCAGCCGACCACATAGACGGCGACAGCCGTTACTGCGATAGGCACCAGGACGAGCAACAGGCTCGGATGCGGTTTTGCTCGCACGGTCATTCGGTCGCCTCCGGGATCCGCGTCGAATGACCGTCAAGCGCCGGTGCCTTGAACGCTTCCTCGCCGATATCGCGCAACCGCCGATGCTCCGATGAGCCCGGATCAAGCCTCGCCAGTTCGAGTAGACCGCCGAGCAGAAACGCCCGGTCGGCCTTCGCGAGACCCGCCCTGACGACGATGCCGCCGAGTAAAAACTTCTCACGCGCCTCGCGTTTGCGATCAGCTGTCATGAGAAACCTCCGCCGACGTTCCAGTCCCGCCAGCTGCTGGTCGACGCGGCGAAGTAGATACGCTGGCAGTCCCCTTCTTTTCCTCCTTACGAAATCGCGCGGCGATCTCTTCGAAAATCCGATCGACCTCCTCGTCAGCGATCTCCATTTCCGCCAGCCCCGATTTCGTTGCCGCGCGCGCAAAGCGTTCGGCGGACTTTGCGATCATCGCGCGTCTGCGCTCGCGTAGCTTCTCGATCTGGGCGTCGATGTCAGCGATCGATGATTTTGCGGCCATTCCGATGTCCTTTCCGGGTTCGAGCAATCTTCACGGGGCGAATTATACTATCTAGAATACGATAGTTAAATAGGCTAGCCTGCAACCGAGAAGGCGGCATCGGCCCTGGCGGGCCGATCGGTTTGAGGGCGCAATATACGTCGCTGGCGCGACGTGCTTGGACGATCGGAGACAGCCGTGGCGATCATGTTCGTCAGAGCGCAGGTGATCGGCAGGGGAGCGGGACGCAGCATCGTCTCGGCCGCCGCCTATCGCCATCGCACCCGGATGATGGACGAGCAGGCTGGGACGTCCTTTAGTTATCGCGGCGGATCGCGGGAACTGGTGCATGAGGAACTAGCGTTGCCGGACGATGTCCCGGCCTGGCTGAAGACTGCGATCAACGGGCAATTGGTCAGCAAGGCAATTGAGGCGCTCTGGAATGCGGTGGATGCCTTCGAGACGAGGGTCGACGCCCAGCTTGCGCGTGAGCTGATTATCGCCCTGCCGGAGGAGCTGACGCGGGCGGAGAACATCTCACTTGTCCGTGAATTTGTCCGCGACAATCTGACGTCGAAGGGAATGGTGGCTGATTGGGTTTATCATGAAAAAGACGGCAATCCGCACATCCATCTTATGATCCCGCTGCGTCCACTGACCGAAGAAGGGTTCGGGCCGAAGAAGGTGCCGGTGGTTGGCGAGGACGGCGAGCCGCTGCGCGTCGCCACGCCGGAGCGGCCGAACGGCAAGATCGTCTACAAGCTCTGGGCCGGCGACAAGGAAACGATGAAGGCCTGGAAGATCGCCTGGGCGGAGACCGCCAATCGGCATCTGGTGCTTGCCGGCCACGAGATCCGCCTCGACGGCCGCTCTTATGCCGAGCAGGGCCTCGACGGCATCGCACAGAAACATCTCGGGCCGGAGAAGGCGGCGCTCGCGCGCAAAGGCGTCGAGATGTATTTCGCGCCGGCCGATCTTGCACGCCGGCAGGAGATGGCCGACCGGCTGCTTGCCGATCCGGCGCTTCTGTTAAAGCAGCTTGGCAACGAACGCTCCACCTTCAACGAAAAGGATATCGCCAAGGCGCTGCATCGCTACGTCGACGATCCCGTCGACTTTGCCAACATCCGGGCGCGGCTGATGGCGTCCGACGATCTGGTGCTGCTGAAGCCGCAGCAGGTCGATGCCGAGACCGGCAAGGCGAAGCAGCCGGCGGTGTTCACCACGCGGGAGATGCTGCGCCTCGAATATGCCATGGCGCGGTCGGCTGAGGTGCTGTCAAGGCGCCGGGGCTTTGCTATTTCAGATGATGCCGTCGCGGCCGCGGTCGAAAAGGTCGAGACGCAGAATCCGCAAAAGTCCTTCCGACTCGATGCGGAGCAGGTCGATGCCGTCCGTTACGTCACGCGCGACAATGCCATCGCAGCCGTCGTTGGTCTTGCCGGCGCCGGCAAGTCGACGTTGCTTTCGGCGGCCCGCGTCGCATGGGAAGGTGAAGGCCGGCGGGTGATCGGCGCAGCACTTGCCGGCAAGGCGGCCGAGGGGCTGGAGGACAGTTCCGGCATCAGGTCGCGCACGCTGGCATCCTGGGAACTGGCCTGGGCGAGCGGGCGCGATCTGCTCCAGCGTGATGACGTGCTGGTCATCGACGAGGCCGGCATGGTGTCGTCGCAGCAGATGGCGCGCGTCCTGAAAGCGGTGGAAGACGCCGGCGCGAAAGCGGTGCTGGTCGGCGACGCCATGCAGCTGCAGCCGATCCAGGCGGGTGCCGCGTTCCGGGCGATTTCAGAGCGCGTCGGCTTTGCCGAACTGGCCGGCGTGCGGCGGCAGCGCGATGCGTGGGCGCGCGATGCCTCCCGACTGTTCGCCCGCGGTAAGATCGAAGAGGGCCTCGATGCCTATGCGCGGCATGGCCGTATTGTCGCGGCGGAAACGCGTGACGAAATCGTCGACCGCATCGTTGCCGACTGGGCCGATGCGCGCGAACAGGCGCTCGAGAACTCTGTCTCCTGCGGAAATGAAGTTCGGCTTCGCGGCGACGAGCTTCTGGTACTCGCCCACACCAAAGACGACGTCCGGAAGCTGAACGAGGCCCTGCGGAGCGTGATGGTGGAGAAGGGCGCGCTGACAGGGGCGCGCGCGTTCCAGACGGCGCGAGGCTTGCGCGAATTTGCCGCCGGCGACCGCATCATCTTCCTAGAGAACGCCCGTTTCGTGGAGCCACGCGCGCGGCGTCTTGGTCCGCAATACGTCAAGAACGGCATGCTCGGCACGGTCGTTTCCACCGGCGACAGACGCGGCGATGCGTTGCTGTCGGTCCGACTCGACAACGGCGGTGACATCGTCATCAGCAAGGACAGCTATCGCAACGTCGATCATGGATATGCCACGACCATTCATAAATCGCAGGGCGCCACCGTCGACCGAACCTTTGTGCTCGCCACCGGCATGATGGACCAGCATCTGACCTATGTGGCGATGACCAGGCATCGCGACCGCGCCGATCTCTATGCGGCGACAGAGGACTTCGAGGCGAGGCCGGAATGGAGTCGTAAGCCGCGCGTCGATCATGCCGCCGGCGTCACCGGCGAACTGGTCGAAGAAGGGATGGCGAAGTTGCGACCCACAGACGAGGATGCGGACGAAAGTCCCTATGCCGACATCCGGACGGACGACGGAACCGTCCATCGGCTCTGGGGCGTCAGCCTGCCGAAGGCGCTCGAGGCGGCGGGCGTCGCTGAAGGCGATACGGTGACGCTGCGAAAGGACGGCGTCGAGAAGGTCAAGGTCAGGGTGCCCGTCGTCGATAAGGAGACGGGCCGAAAGCGTTTCGAGGAACGGGAAGTCGATCGCAATGTCTGGACCGTCAGGCAGATCGAAACCGCAGACGCCCGCCGGGAGCGGATCGAGCGCGAGAGCCGCCGGCCGGAGCTGTTCAGTGAGCTTGTCGAGCGTCTCGGACGATCCGGCGCCAAGACGACGACGCTCGATTTCGAGAGCGAGGCCGGGTACTGGCCGCATGCAAAAGACTTCGCGCGGCGGCGCGGCATCGACACGGTCGCCGAGGTCGCGGCGGAAATAGAGGAGGGCGTTTCGCGGCGGCTGGCTTGGCTTATCGAAAAGAGGGCGCAGGTGTCCAAGCTCTGGGAGAGGGCGAGCGTTGCGCTCGGATTTGCGATCGAGCGCCAACGGCGCGTTTCCTACAGCGAGGAACGGACGGAATCTCTCTCGGCCCCAATCCCGTTGGTTGGGAAATATCTGATCCCGCCCACCACGAAATTCTTCCGCAGTGTCGAGGAGGACGCACGACTTGCTCAGCCCTCCTCCGAACGCTGGAAGGAGCGCGAGGCCATCCTGCGCCCGGTGCTGGCGAAAATCTATCGCGACCCTGATGGCGCGGTATCGACGCTTAATGCACTGGCGTCGGACGCCGCCATCGAACCCCGCAAGCTTGCCGACGATCTCGGCAAAGCACCGGACCGGCTTGGCCGACTTCGCGGGTCGGACCACATGGTTGACGGCCGGGCGGCTCGCGACGAGCGCGGCGTCGCCATGGTGTCCCTCCACGAATTGCTGCCCTTAGCCCGCGCCCATGCGACCGAGTTCCGCAGGAATGCCGCACGGTTCCGCGAGCGCGAGCAAACGCGGCGCGTCCATATGTCCCTGTCGGTCCCGGCGCTGTCGAAACAGGCCACGGCGCGCCTCGCCGAAATCGAGGCGGTGCGCAAGCAAGGGGGTTACGACGCCTGGAAGAGCGCCTTTGCCTTCGCCGCCGAGGATCGCTCGCTCGTGCAGGAGGTGAAGGCAGTGAGCGACGCGCTGACCGCCCGCTTCGGCTGGAGCGCCTTCACGCCGAAGGCCGACGCGATTGTCGAACGCAACATCGCCGAACGCATGCCGGACGATTTCACCGATGAACGGCGCGGGAAGCTGACGCGGCTCTTCGAGGTTGTCCGTCGCTTCGCTGAAGAACAGCATCTTGCCGAGAGGAAGGACCGTTCGAAGATCGTTGCCGGTGCAAGTGTCGAGTTCGGGAAAGAGGATAAAGCGGTGCTGCCGATGCTCGCCGCCGTGACGGAATTCAGGACGCCGGTGGACGAGGAGGCCGGCCAACGCGCGCTTTCCGCCCCGCACTATCGTCACAATCGCGCTGCGCTCGCCGAGATCGCCAAGCGCATCTGGCGCGATCCGGCCGGCGCCGTCGACAGAATAGAGGCGCTGATCGTCAAGGGTTTTGCGGCCGAGCGGATCGTCGCGGCCGTGGCTAATGACCCAGCCGCCTATGGTGCGCTGCGCGGTTCGGAACGCCTGATCGACCGCATGCTCGCCTCCGGCCGCGAACGGAAAGAGGCTTTGCGGGCCGTATCCGAGGCGTCCGTCTTTTTGCGCTCGCTCGGCGCGGCTCACGTCAGTGCCGTCGACTCGGAGCGCCAGGCCATCACGGAAGAACGACGCCGCATGGCGGTCGCCATTCCAGGATTGTCACAGGCAGCCGAAGACGCGCTGCTGCGGTTGGCAGCGGAGATGAAGAAGAAGGACGGCAAGCTCGACGTGGCCGCCGGCGCGCTTGCTCCCGCCGTCGCCCGAGAGTTCGCCGCGGTCAGCCGGGCGCTCGATGAACGCTTTGGCCGCAACGCCATCCTGCGCGGCGAGACGGACGTCATCAATCGCGTCCCGCCGCCGCACCGCCGTGCCTTCGAGGCAATGCAGGACAGGCTGAAGATCTTGCAGGAGACCGTCCGCATGCAGGCGAGCCAGCAAATCATATCGGAGCGTCAGCAGCGCATCATCGATCGCGCGCGCGGCGAACCACCCTATCAAATTTGATCGAGCATGGCAGGTGGTACAACCGCGTTTCATCCTGATCGGCGGTCAACCGGATACGGAGCGACCACCCGCATCGTCGCCGACGATCTTCGCTCCTATCATTCCTGGAAGGCCGAGCTATCGCTGGATCGCCCCCACTCAGCAAGTATACGACTGCTCATATCGTAAACGAGATGGTGGCGAATGAGGTGGTTGCCCAGACTTTCCGCCATTCGGCGACCAAATGCTAAGGGCGGGCCGTGATGGGTGGAAAGCGGCAGTTGCCGAATGAGGCCCGAATTGCAGGTTGACCGGCAAAACCGATGTTGACCTCGACACGGATCATTCCGGCTTTCTGACCACGATTGAGCCGAAGGCCTCTGAACACCTGGATCGTAGCCGGTAGGGCTACTCCCGCGAACCGCCCCAGATGATCCGTCCGCCATAAGCAAGTCGCTCAGCCCGGCGGCACCATGTCGATGGCGGCTGGTGTCCAGCAGGTCGGTCATAGAACCAGACGCGGCAGAGTCCCGGCGGAGGCAAATGCCCACGAATGCGATAAGAATAACGCCGATGGTTGTTCCAGCCACCGGTGATCTCTTAATGGCACAGTTTCATGTATGGCTTGAACACGCGCTGAACGGCAACAGCGCGCCAACAGCGCTACTCTCAGCTTTCCTCCGGCGGCCTAAGGTGTCGGAACTGCATCAGCAATAGCAGGTCATAGACTATTTTCAGCGTAGCACAGATGACGAGCGGCCAAGACCGGTAGGATGTTGCAAACAGCGCGCCCGCAAGGGCTGGGCTCGCCGCGGCGGCGAGACTGCATGGCACGAATGTGAAGCTCGCGGCCGCCGCCCGCTCCGACTCCGTGACGACGGCCATGACATAGGACGAGCGAGTCGGCACGTCCATCTGCGAGAGCGCCGCCCGAAGCAGTAGCAGGGCCAGCGCCAGCGGCAATGTCGGTGCGAACGTCGCCAGCATCAGGGCAACGCTTGACGGTATGGGGGTACCATGGTGTTGATGAGACCGATACGTCGCGACAGCCATGCAGCGACAGGAAACGACAACGCCGACAACACGCCCGACCAGAAGAAAAATACCCCAGCTTGTGCGAGCGATAGATCGAAACGCTCGAACAGCCAGAGGGCGAGCAGCGACTGGACCACGAAGCCTCGGCGAAGGCGTCGAGGCTGAACAGGGCCGCGAGCCTCAAGACGATGGCGCGTGACGGGCCGAGCGCCGCGGTCTCCACGGTTTCGTGGCTGACAATGCGCCTTGGTATGCGTGCATAAAGAAAGCCGGCGGCGAACCCGACTAGCGCGTAGAGCACGAACATCAGCTTGACGGCTGCCAATCGTTCGAGCCCCACGACAGCGATGAAATCGGAAGTGCGGCCGAAAGCGCACCGGCGGCACTAGGCTGTAGCGCGCGAACATCCTCGTCCGCTCCGCATCGCTTACTTCGCGGGTGAGCGCCGCGTGCTCCAGTGGCACGAACACACTCACGCTACCGGCCGACGGATTGACAGTCCCGGCGAACGCGATCACCAGCAGCGGCCAGTAATCGTGCGCCAGGGATATGGCGACACCTGCAGCCGTCATCAGGCTCGCGGCGGCGAGCAGCAACCAACGGACATCGTGGCGCGCGCCGAGAAACCCGACGGCAATCGTCAAGAGCGCCGAGCCAAAGAGGGACGCGGTCGCGATGATGCCGACTTGCGGCGGGGAAAAGCCGAGGAGGAGCAGATAGACCGGAAGGAGGATGACGACAAAGCCGTCGCCGAAATCGCGCAAGGCACGCGCAGCAAACAGATAGGTGCCCGGGTGGATGCCTGACACTTACGTCCCTTCTTTCGAGCTGCGTCTCGGCTTCAACCTGTCGGGCACGGACAGCGAGGGACCAACGAGAAGCCAGGCATCTAGCCAGAGCTCGCTACTGAGACGTCGCTGCCTTATAGAGGAGCCCCGTTGCATTTCTCTGTTTCGCAAAGCGGCCTACGTGCCCAACGTCCACACCATACCGGCCAAGGCGCAGGCGAGCAGCGTGACGATGATCGATGCCTTGTACCGGAATATTGCGGTTGCGGCTGTGATGGTCAGAACGAGTGAAGGGAGAACAAGGGAGCTCAGTACGGGAACGTCCAGCGTGAGACCTCCAATGTTCCGCGTGATCACCTCGGCAAACAGCGTGTGCAAACCAAACCAGACCGCGAGATTAAGGATTACACCGACGACCGCGGCGGTGATCGCCGACATCGCGCCGGTTAGCGCCACATTGCTCCGCAGCCTCTCGATGAAGGGTGCTCCGAGGAAGATCCAGAGGAAGCAGGGGACAAAGGTGACCCAAGTCGTCAGCACTGCCGCAAGCGTCGCCGCAGTCATCGGGTTGAGCGAGCCAGGATCGCGATAGGCGCCCATGAAGCCGACGAACTGGGTGACCATGATCAACGGCCCCGGTGTCGTCTCGGCCATGCCGAGACCGTCGAGCATCTCGCCCGGTTTCAGCCAACCATATTGCTGAACCGCTTCCTGGGCGACATAGGCAAGCACCGCATAGGCACCTCCGAAGGTCACAACCGCCATCTGGCTGAAGAACAGTCCGATCTTGGTGAAGACGTTGTCCGGCCCGAGAAAGATCAAAAGCAAGGCAAGCGGCACCAGCCACAGCGCGAGGAAAACCGCCGAGACTCGTAGTGACCAGGCCAGGTCGGGGCGCGCGTGAGCAGGGATGTCTTCTCCGAGAAGCGAGTCTTCATCCTTGAGAACTGGTCCAGTTCCCGCCTTGTGGCCGCCGCCGATCCGGAAGAGCGGCGACCCCGAGCGCCCACCGATATAGCCGATGATGCCGGCGCCCAGAATGATCAGCGGGAACGGCACCCCGAAGAAGAAGATGGTGACGAAGGCGGCCGCCGCAATGCCGATCATCAGCCGGTTTTTCAGCGCCCTGCTGCCAATCCGGAAGACGGCATGAATAACGACCGCAAGCACGGCCGCCTTCAGGCCGAAGAACAGCCCCTCGACGACAGTGACATTGCCGAAGGCCGCGTAGATGTAGCTCAGAGCAAGAATTGAAAGGAAGCCCGGAAGAACGAACAGAATGCCGGCGACGAGTCCTCCGACAGTTCTGTGCAGGAGCCAGCCAATATAGACCGCAAGCTGCTGCGCTTCCGGGCCGGGCAGCAGCATGCAGTAGTTGAGCGCGTGCAGGAAGCGGTGCTCGCCGATCCAACGCTTCTCGTCGACGAGGATACGGTGCATCACCGCGATCTGCCCGGCGGGGCCGCCGAAGCTCAAGGTCGCGATCCGCGCCCAGACGCGAAGTGCGTCGCCGAACGGTATGCCATGCCTCAATGCTTGGGGCTCTGACATAGTCGTGGCGTTCCGTGCGATGTCGGACAAGGTCATGCTCCCTTTTTCGGAGAAGGCCAGTTGTGCGTTTCGTCGGTCGCGTCCCGGCACCAGCGGTAAAACGCGTCATAGAGCGGCAGACCCGCCTCGAGCTGTTCGTTGTCGTCGGCATACATGCGCGACAGCCCAAGCGAGGCGGCTAACAGGCCGGGCGCCTGCGGCGCAAGATCAAGCCGCGCCGTGTCGGCAGCCCGAACGATTGTTGCGAGCCGCAACAGCGGTTCCGTTGCCAGCCCGAATTCCTGAACCATGACGTCAAAGGTGCAATGCTCGCCACGGTGGCTCCAGCGGACCGGCGCGTCGATGTCGAAAGGCGTGGCATTGAAACGCTCGGCGACCGTTTCGACCTCGGACGGCGAGACGAACAGGAACACGGCATTTGGATCAACAAAGCGGCGGATCAACCATGGGCAGGCGATGCGGTCGATCTTCGGACGCGAGCGCGTCACCCAGACGGTGCGCCCTTGCCCATCCCTCTCGGGCAAGCTGGAGGCGGGAACTGCCGGGTGTCCGGCCTTTGCCCAACTCTCGAAGCCGCCCTCGAGCACGTCGGCCGAAACGCCGGCCTGGCGGAGCCAGGCGGCTACGCCGTAGCTCAGTTTTTTGCCGCGGTGGCAGATGACGACGGCGGACCGGCCGTAAAGCTCATCACTCCAGAGCTGCACCTCACGGTAATCGCGCCGGACCGAGCCGGGGACCAGCCGTGGGTCGGCGTTGAAATCCTCGTCAATCCGCACGTCGATGAGAGCTGGGGATTTCGGGGTACCGATGAGGCGGGCGAGCTTGTCGGGGGAAATTTCAAGAAGTGACGGCATGGCGCGTCCTCCGTCTGACCGGTTGAAAAGGACGCGATTCTTCGGCTGTCGCCTCGTGGGGTGATCGCAACCCCATGGACTGTGTTTTCCGCTCTTTGCCCACGGCTGTCAAGCGGTGCGCCCGCACTTGTCACCGCACGAATAGCTCGTGAACGGCAACCGCGACGAGGATCATGCCGGCAACCGCCTCGACCGTCTGCGGGTGAAATGCTCAGCGCCATCGTCGGGCGTCCGCAATGGGCTCAAGCGAGCCGTTCACAGCGTCTGCTGCGGAAGAGAGGGAAGGGTCGCTCCCGGCCGCTGATCAGAAACTGTCGTGCGACTGCTTCTGGACAAACGAGGACGTACACGGTGCTTGCATGAACCTCGGCTCCCCCCAAAGAGGACGCTTAGCTCGGGGTGAGCATCCGCTTCACCTTCAGACGATTCCCAAGGCGGAGGCGCTCCGAGACCGCTGCGCCTCGCCTCCATGCACGCGGGGCGCTGGTGCAGTCAGCGAATCCACTCGTTCCAGCGCTGCAACATCATCGCAGCATTGGCGTTGATCCACTCCGCGTCGGGAAGAATGACGTGATCCCGAACGTCGTCACCTTGCGGCATCGTCTTGCGCGCCTCATCCGACATCATCGAGATCGCATCGCTACTCGGGGGCGTGCAGGAGAGAGCTTCGCACGCTTTGGCCTGCGCCGCGGGAGAGTCCAGCCAGAAGGCCATTAACTTCAGCGCGTTGTCACGGTGCGGCGCGCCCTTCAGCAGCGCTATCCGGTCGCCGACGAGGAAGGCGGCCTTGTAGGACCAGTCGATCGGCAGCCCCTCATTCTGCATCGCCTTTGCGCGCGTCAACCAGATCTGCCCGAGCGAGTACTCGCCATTGCGAAACCCTTGCACGCTCTGATCGCCCGTCTTCCACCACAGCGTGACGGAAGGCCTGATCTTGTCGAGCTTAGCCAACGCGCGATCGATGTCGAGCGGAAATAATTCGTCGCGCTTTACACCATCGGCGAGCAGTGCGGCCGCCATGACGCGCCAGGGATCATCGAAGTTCGGAAATGCGCGTTCACCCGGAAATTTCCCTGTGTCCCACATATCGGCCCATGTTGCGGGAACTGGTTCTCCGGGTTTTCCGGTTCTGTAGGCCAACAGCGTAGCCGTGGATTGCAGCAGGGCCCCGCCAGCGGAGCATGCATTGGCGCTGAGGTCCTCGCGATCGGCAAATTGGCGGCAGAACTCCGTCAGATCCTCTGTCACTTCGCGATGCGCCTTTGAGGCGGCCTGGATCTCGCCGTCGAGATAGAGGTCCCAATTGACGTTTCCCGTTTTCACCATGGCCGCAGCCTTGGCGCGCATTTCGGCGTTCGTCGCCGCGACGGTGACCACCTCGATGCCAGTAGCCTTCGTGAACGGATCGAACCAGGCCTCCCTTAGAGCCTTGTCATAAGCGCCGCCGGTCGACGCGATGATGACTTGCTCGCCGGCGAATGTCGGAAGCGACAAGGCTATCAAGGATAGAAATCCGGCGACAGTCGGCTTCATCACTGCTGTGGAACGGGAGAGGAGAGACGTCATGAAAGAATCCTTTGTTAATTCAGATGCTGAGAAGTGGGAGTCCTCGGTTTCACGAGCGAGGCTTACGGGCGTTCAGCAGGTGAACCGTGCCCATGAGCAGGAGGGAAGTGGCGACGAGCACGGTCGAGACCGCGGCAATGACCGGCGTCAGGTTGAAATCGATATCCTCGAACATCTTGCGCCCGATCGATTTGCCACCAATGTCCGATATGAAGAACGCGACGGTCGCTTCATCGAATGAGGCGAGAAAGGCGAACACGGCCGCCGCTGCGACACCTGGGACGATGTTCGGCAGAACGACGAGGAAGAATGCCTGCAGCCTGTTGGCCCCGCAGTTCAACGCCGCCAGCTCGAGCGTCGGATCGACGCGCTGCAGCGACGCCGTGACGGTGATGATCACATAGGGGATTGCCAACACGGTGTGCGCGATGAGGAATCCGAAAAAGCTGCCGGTGAGCTGCAGGGGCGAGAAGGCGAGGTAGAGCGCCACGCCCAGAATGATGTGGGGAACAATCATCGGCCCGAGCGCAAGCGCCTGCAATGTGGATCTGAACGGAAGGCATCCTCGCACAATCGCGAGCGCCGCCATGATTCCCACGACAGTCGCTGTCGCGGTTGTCGCCAGGGCGATCTTAAGACTGAACCACGTCGCTGCCATCCAGTCCGGATCATTGAAATAGGCGCTGTACCATTTGAGTGTCAGGCCCTGGGGCGGGAACTCAATATGGTCAGTTTCGCTGAGCGACATCGGTAGCACGATCAGCGTCGGCAACAGCAGGAAGAAGAGAATACATCCGATCCCCGCGCCGATGGCAATGATCCCCGCCGCCCTCGAATAGCCGCGGATCGTCGGAGAAGCGAAGATATCCATGGCCGCAGGAATCCGGCCCGGCATGTGTGCGTGATCAATAGACACTGTTCAATCCCTTGCTGAGCGATAGCGTCCTGCGGAACAGGAGAACAAAAAGGAGCGTAACGGCGAGGAGTACGGTCGAAAGTGCTGCCGCGAACGGCCAATCGAGCAGGACTGTTGTCTGCTGGCCGATGAGCGTCGCCATCAGCATCGAGCCGGGCCCACCAACCAGCGCCGGGGTGATGTAGAAGCCGAGCGCCAGTACGAAACACATGACGCTGCCGGCAAAAACACCCGGCAGACTGAGCGGAAGCGTTACGGCGACGAAGGTACGGATGGGCCCGGCGCCGAGATTGCGGGCGGCACGCACGTAGTCTGGGGGCAATGCGCGCAGTGCCGAATAAATCGGCAGGATCATGAAGGGCATCAGCACATGCGTCATCGCGAGGATGACCGCGCCCTGGGTATAGATCAGCTTTAACGGCCCTTCCGTAACCCCCGTATCGACGAGCAGCTTGTTGATGATGCCGTTGCGTTGGAGAAGGACGACCCACGCATAGGAGCGGATGAGGACGGAAGTCCACAAGGGGATGAAGACGCAGGCGGCGATCGCCATTGCCAAGCCCCTGCTCAGCCGCGCCATCATGTAGGCGACGGGAAAACCCAACAGCAGGCTCGCAAGCGTCACGACAAGGGCGACCTCGATCGTGCTGAAGAGAACGTCGAGATGAAGCGACTCGGTAAAAATACGCCGATAGTGGCTGAGTGTTCCCCCGGAAAAGCTCAGCGCGATCAGCCGCGCGACCGGATACAGGAACCCAGTCAGCAGGACCGCGAGGAGGGGCGTGACCAATGCCATGGACGCGGTGGGCGAATAAAAGCGCGCGGAGCTCGACCGGCGGGATGTCAATGAAGATGAGAGTGATGCCAGTGAACGCGTCATGCGGCACACCTCTCCGCTATGGAAAAGACGTGCGCGGCTGCGCCGTCAAGGACGATGTCCACGGCGTCGTCTCTTTGGAATGGCATGACGCAGTCAGCAGCGACCTGTACCTGCAGGCTTGCTTCCGGGCGATCGGCTAGGCGGACGAGAAAGATGTATGTCGAACCGATGAACACAGCGGCATCGATGACGCCCGGCAGCGCGTCGGCGCCACCATCGCCGCGCTTCGCAAGACGCATCCGTTCTGGACGGATTGCCACACGCAGAGCCGTTCCGGCATCATATTTGCGCGTACGCTCGCTTGCCGCAGAACGGAGGTTGAGCACCGTTCTCTCCGATAAACGAACAACCGTTTGCTCAGCCGTGCAGTCGAGGCAATCGCCATCAATAAAATTCATCCGGCCGATGAAGTCCGCGACGAACTCCGTCTTCGGCTGCCGGTAGAGCTCCGTCGGCGTACCCATCTGCATCAAGCGACCGTCGGACATTATGGCGACGCGATCCGACATCGTCAGCGCTTCGTCCTGATCATGGGTTACGTAGACGACCGTGGCACCAAGTCGCTCCTGTAGACGTTTGATCTCGAATTGCATCGCCTCTCGCAATTTCTTGTCGAGGGCGCCAAGTGGTTCATCCATCAGAAGGACGGGTGGCTCAAAGGCCAAAGCCCGCGCCACGGCGACCCGTTGCTGTTGGCCACCGGAAAGCTGGTTGGGATAGCGCTCCGCGTAGCCGGAGAGCTGGACGAGTTCCAGCATCTCCTCGACGCGCTGCACGATCGCGGTCTTCTGCATCCGCCCACGCATCCTGAGCGGAAATGCGATGTTCTGGTGGATCGTCAGGTGCGGAAAAAGCGCGTATTTCTGGAACACCATTCCGATGTTCCGGTGATTTGGCGCAAGGAAAGTCACGTCCTGGCCACCGATGGCGATCCTGCCGGCGCTCGGAGCCTCAAAGCCGGCTATCATCGTCAAGGCTGTTGTCTTGCCGGAGCCGGACGGCCCCAACAGCGAGACAAACTCCCCGGCTGCGACGTCGAGCGACAGCTCGCGAATCGCAAGGGCTTCGCCGTATCGTTTTTGAAGTCCCGCAAGGGACAGAGATTGACCGATCAAATCCGCCTTTCCTTTCAGCTGTTGGACGCTCTTCGGCGTCTTCCCCTGGATACGGCCGCTTCCGGCCGCAATGAAAAGCCTTCCTCCGACCCGGGACGAGTCAGGACGATGCGCTTATTGCCGAGGTTTCTGGTGCCCCGCGGGCCGCTTGTCGCCGGCCCGCGTGACGGAGCATGTGAAAGCTGCTAATAGCCGCTGGCGCGACAAAAGCTTTGCAAAACCTTCACACTTCATTTTTGTTGCATCAAAAATTCACAGTGTCAACCGATCGAGAGAGCAAAATGGCGGACAATGCAACCGAATCGCCAGATCTTGAGAGAGCCTCGAAACGGCTGGGGGATGCCGCCTATCGGGAAATGAAGGAGCGCATCATCCGTGGCGTCTATCTGCCAGGCCACAAGTTGACGGTGCGCGCAGTCGCCCAAGACCTCGATGTCAGCACAACGCCCGCGCGCGATGCGATCAATCGTCTGACGAGCGAAGGCGCGCTTGTTTATACCGGGCCGAAGACGGTTGTCGTCCCAATTCTCGACGCGGCCGACCTTCGAGAGATAACGCTCACTCGCCTGGCGCTTGAGGGGCTGGCTTCCGAACAGGCCGCCCAGCACGGAACGCCGGCAGACGTGGAAGAACTGGTGGCCTTACAAGAGCTTATCAATTCCGCCCTCGACGAAAACCGCTATGCGGAAGCGCTGTGGCACAACAAGGAATTCCACTTTACGATCTACCGTCTCTCGGGTCTTCCCCAGCTCGTTTCGATGATCGAAAGCTTATGGCTGAGGATCGGGCCGTCCTTGCACAATCTCTACCCAGAGTTTGCCGAGGAGAAATACGGTGTTCGCAACCACGAGATCGCCATGGAGGCTCTCGCGGAGCGTGACGCGGCAAGCCTCAGGGCGGCGATGGAAAATGATATTCGCGATGGATATCGACGGCTGAAGCGCGCCTCTCTGGAGAGGGGTGCGGGCTCCTTGGCTTAAGATTTTGTTGCATGGACTTGACGGGCTGCATTTTTGTTGCAACAAAATTGTGAAGCTCGTGCAAAGCGAGCGGTCGATTTCTCACCTCAGGAAGCCGGAACTATGCTCGTTCAAGCAACAAACAGGCTGCGGCAGACGTCTGCGCGTAGTCGGTCGAAACATTTATTCAACCGCGCCAAGGCGGTGTTCCCGGATGGAACCACCCGCGCCACGGTGGAGAGGAACCCGTTTCCGATCTATGTCCAGCGCGGCGAGGGGGCTTATCTCGTCGATGTCGACGGGAACCGGCTCCTCGATCTGAACAACAATTTTACCACGCTCATTCACGGGCACGGCTTCGCTCCGGCCACGGAGGCTGTCGTCGACCTGCTGCGCTCGGGAACCTGTTTCGCCAACCCGACGGAGCATGAAATCGCGCTCGCGGAACTTCTGACGACCCGCATTCCCGCAATGGAACGGGTCCGCTTCGTCAACAGCGGAACGGAAGCGGTCATGTTCGCGATCAAGGCCGCGCGCGCTTTCACCGGCAGGCCCGCGATCGCACGCATCGAAGGCGCCTATCACGGCGCCTATGACTGGGCAGAGGCTGGGCAGGAGGTTTCGCCCGGCAAAGGCGGCTGGGCGCCAATGTCCGTCGCAACTCCGGCCTATCGCGGCACTCCCTCAAGCGTCGCCGGCGGAGTCCATCTTTTGCGCTTCAACGACGTCGAGGGCCTTGAAGCGCGCTTGAGTGCGGCGAGCGACCGCGTTGCCTGTGTACTGATCGATCCCATGCCCAGCCGGGCGGGGTTGCTGCATCCGGAGCCCGCCTTCTTCGAGGCTTTGTCGGAAACGGCGCGCAAGTACGGAATCCTGATTGTCGCGGACGAGGTGCTCAATCTTCGGCAGGGCTATGCCGGGGCCTCAGCACGCTACGGTCTGAAACCCGATCTGACCACGGCCGGCAAAATCATCGGAGGCGGCTTCCCGATCGGTGCCATTGGCGGCCGCGAGGAAGTGATGCGCGTTTTCGGCACCGAAGATGGAAAACCGTTGTTGCCGCAGGGTGGCACGTTTTCCGCAAATCCGGTCTCAATGGCCGCTGGTCGGGCAGCGATGGAGGCGATGACCCCCGATGTGTTCGATCACCTCGAAGCGATGGGCGAGAGGTTGCGCGCGGGCTTGAGGGCAAGCATTGCAAAGCGCGACGCGCGCTTCTCCGTGACCGGCGCCGCCTCGCTCTTCCGCATCCATCCGAAGCGCATCGCGCCGCTCGAATATCGCGATGCCTATCTGAACGCCGAAGAGGCCTCGCTCATGCGAAGAATGAGCCGCTACTTGCTGGAAGCGGGCGTTCTTCTCCCCTATGGGGCCGCCGCCTGCCTTTCGACGGCAATGGTCGACAGCGACATCGACCTTGTCCTCAGTGCATTTGACGAATTTCTTCAGGCCGAAATCCAAAAGGAGTGCGCGCAATGACGCAACAGAACCCAAACGAAACCGTTGCGCAGCGTATCGCGACGATTCTTCGCCGGCACGATGTGGAGTTCATATTTGGCCAAAGCCTGCCATCGGCGGTCATCCTTGCAGCGGAAGCGATCGGCATTCGCCAGATCGCGTACCGGCAGGAGAACATGGGCGGTGCGATGGCCGACGGCTACGCCCGTCTTTCCGGCAAAGTCGCTGTGGTTGCCGCCCAAAACGGCCCCGCGGCAACTTTGCTTGTGCCGCCGCTGGCCGAGGCGTTGAAGGCTAGTGTGCCGATCGTGGCGCTTGTGCAGGATGTCGAGCGAGACCAAATGGACCGCAACGCCTTTCAGGACCTTGATCAGATTGCTCTCTTCCAGTCCTGCACTAAATGGGTGCGGCGTGTCACGGTTCCGGAGCGGATCGACGACTATGTGGACGCGGCATTTACGGCCGCGTCGTCAGGCCGTGCCGGCCCAGCCGCTCTGCTGCTTCCATCCGATCTCCTGCGTGCCGAGGCGAAATCTCCGGCGGTCGTACGTTCAAAGAACTTAGGCCACTGGCCCTTGGATCGCGTCCGCCCTTCGGATGAAGCACTAGCAGAGGTCGCGTCTCTGATCGCAGCGGCGCGAGCCCCGATCATTATCGCCGGCGGAGGCGTTCATTGCAGCGGCGCCGCGGCAGAACTTGCTGCGCTCCAGCAGGAAGCGTGCCTGCCGATTCTCACCACGAACATGGGGAAGGGGGCGGTGGACGAATTTCATCCGCTTTCGGCCGGAGTGTTAGGCTCGCTGGTCGGGCCGCGCTCGCTCGGTCGATACTCGTCCGCTTTGGTCGGAAGTGCGGACTTGGTCATTCTCATCGGAACGCGTACCAACCAGAACGGCACCGACAATTGGCGGCAAATTCCCTCCAGCGCGACGGTCGTGCACATTGACATCGATCCGGTGGAGATCGGACGCAACTACGAAGCCATTCGGCTGGTGGGCGATGCCAGGGAAACGCTTGCCGCCCTGAGAGCGGCGCTCACCCGCGTCGACCTCACGCGGCGGCATCGGGATCGCGCGCGACTGGAGGAATGTATCCATCAGAATTGGAAGCAGTTCGAGCTTGATCGCCACGACGTGGTGACATCGCGTTCCCGACCGATACGCCCAGAGCGGATTATGGCTGAACTCCAGGACCTGCTAACCGACGACGTAACGGTCGTCGCCGACGCGAGCTACTCGTCTATGTGGGTCCTGGGCCAACTCCGAGCGCGAGCGAGCGGAATGCGCTTTATCACGCCGCGCGGGCTGGCGGGGCTCGGTTGGGGGGTGCCGCTCGCGATCGGGGCCAAGGTTGCCCGACCGGATAAGCCGGTCATTGCGATTGTCGGTGACGGCGGCTTTGCTCACAGCTGGGCCGAGCTTGAGACCATGATGCGGATGAAGCTTCCTGTGGCGATCGTCGTCCTCAACAACGGCATCCTCGGTTTCCAGCGCGATGCGGAAACAGTGAAGTTCGGCAACTTCACATCGGCATGCCACTTTGCCGAGGTGGATCACGCGAAATTGGCGGAAGCCTGCGGCTGCCCAGCGGTTCGTGTGGAAGACCCGAGTGAGCTTGCCGATCACTTGCAGCGTGGCATGGACCAGGGGCCGCTATTGATCGAAGTGATGACCGACCCGGCGGCGCATCCCCCCCTCTCACTCTTCGCAAAGATGGACGAAGCGGCATGAGACGTGATTCTAAAGCAAGAATTGCCGTCGTCACCGGCGGCACTTCCGGTATCGGGTTGGCAACGTCCCGTCTCCTGTTGGAGCGTGGATGCCGGGTCGCCCTCTTCGGGCAAACGCTCGTCAATGTTGAAAGCGCCGCCCAAGCTCTTTGTCAGGATTTCGGCTCCGAGCGGGTGTTCGCGCGCGCTGTTGATCTCGGTGAGCCGGCGCAGATAACGGCATTCTTTCGGGAATTGGACGATTGCTGGGGCAGAGCAGACATTCTCGTTTGCAATGCCGGCATATCACCCAAGGGGCCCTACGGGCCGACCCCATTCCAAGAGATCACACTCCAAGAATGGAACAAGGTTCTTTCCGTCAACCTGACCGGGACAATGCTTTGCTGCCAGGCGGTCTTGCCCGGCATGTGCGCGCAGGGTTTTGGCCGCGTTGTTCTTGTCGGGTCCATTGCCGGTCGTGCGCTCCCGAAAATCGCGGGCACCGCCTATGTCGCCTCGAAAGCCGCACTTGCGGGCTTTGCCCGCTCGCTGGTCTCACGGTACGCGGCGCACTCAATTACGGTGAATGTCGTTGCGCCAGGAAGGATTGCCACGGAGATGGCCGGTCCGCGTGACGGCGAGGTCAATCGCACAGCAGTTGCCCGCATTCCCGCGGGCCGCCTGGGGGAGCCTGAAGAAGTCGCGGCGGCCATCGGTTTCCTGACCTCCGACGGAGCAGCCTTCATCAATGGCGCGATAATAGACATCAATGGCGGAGAATACGCGCCACTTTGAAGTTGGAGACCGGGTGCGGAATGCATGCGGGTGTGCTGATTTATACGGGCAACGCGGAGCTCTTTCTTCTGCTCGAGTACATTCTCGAGACCGAGGGATTTACTGTCCAGCTTTGCTCCGATGCGAGCGAACTGATTAGTACAATCGAGACCGAAAGGCCGCTCGCTGTCCTGGTCGATTGTTCCGATCGGCGCCTGGAGGCGCCTGGCCTTTGCCGCCGCATAAAGGCAACCAGCGACCGCCCGCCAGTCGCCGTCTTTGCGAATGCACCGAGGAAGGATCTCAGCAGTCTCGGGATCGACGTGGTCATATGCAGTCCCTACGATCCGCGACACCTGCTCGCGTTCCTCAAGGGCATTCAAACGAACTTGCCCGACGACTCCCGCCCTGGCGTCTCACGCGAGATATTCCGGCACGCGGATATCGAGATGAATGTCGCCACGGTTCGTGTTACGCGAAACGGCCACACTGTAAGCCTTTCCGCGCTACAGTTCAGACTGCTTCTGCATCTTATGAAGATGCCAACTGTGGTGCACAGTCGTGACGATCTCATCGCCGCCGGCTGGCCGCCTGAAGCCGAAGTCGAGCTCCGCACTGTCGATATCCATATCGGTCACATCAGGCGCGCGCTGAACCACTATGGGCCTGATGTTATCCGCACCGTACGGTCCATTGGCTACGCGCTTGACGGGCTCGGCCGCCAGGGCGAAATTGAGCGTTTCCCAATTTAAGCCGGGAGCGCCTTGCTCGACCACTGACAGCCGCACGGCGCACCCTCTGAATAGATGAACTGCTAAATCAAGCGGTTTCTAAGTCGTAGGAATACCTCAAACCAGAAGCCGTAATCGCCGTGTCGGCGTTCGGTCCAGGCCTCGAGCGCGCAATAGGCGGCCGCAATTGCGGCTTCGTTGCCATAGAGGCCGATCGCCGCCTCCACCACTTCCTCCTGTTGATGCTTCTGCCAGAAGCCGTCTTTCCGGGGGCTTTGCTCCCCGATGGCGGGATTGCAAAAAATCTTGGACACGCTGAACCTCCTGCTGTCCGGCGCAGGGGATCAAAATGGGTTGCCGGACGTTGGAACTCAGCTTTCGCGAGCCACAGAACCATTTGGTTCTCATCGTGCCGTCCCTGGCAAATGTGTCTATCACAAGCGAAGACTGTGCCCTTTCCGGACTCAGTCGAGATCATCTTCTGCCTGTTTTCGAAGGCGATCTAGATGTTCGATGCAGATCGCTTCCACGTCGGCAATCAGCCGACAGGCTCTTTCAACGAGCCAGGCAAGGGCTTCTTCGCTGATTTCATAGCGCTTCGAGTACCGAGATTTGACATAAGCCTCATTCAAGATGTTGAACCACGCTAGATATTGATGCTGATGGCGCGGCCAAACCTCAGCAAGTCGTTGATCTCGTTCCTCGGCGAGGCTGCGCAGATGCCTCAGATTGTGGGATGCAGGGCTGTAGCTCGTCAGGACAAGCAAGAGTGCTGAATACGCCTGCTCGATCGATTGATGAAGCAAAAACACAGCCTCTTTCGGATCGCGCTCCTTCAGATAGAACGAGGCGCCCTTCGCGAATTTCCGAGCATGCGGCATACGGTCGTCGAAATACTCGGCCGCCATTCGCAGGGCGGGCCGACGTACGCGGTCTCGTTTCGGCCAGCGGCTCGTCGTCCCGCTCATAGAGGAGGATGCCATCGCGGCGGATTTCGGAGAAAAAATACTGTCCATCGTAGTGCCGTGTTCAATTCCCGTCTTGAATGAACGATGAGGCTTACTGGCGTCCGATCTCCGGCAAGTGCATGAGGTGCTCCTGCGCCTTGTGCCAGTAGGTCGAGAAATCTGTGAGCTTCCTGTGGTTGACGACGATCAGCAGATCGTAATCCAATTTGTATCCCTTCCTCGTGTGCGGCTCGTCGAGCCATCTTCCTCGGGCATTAGAACCGAAGAGGATGATCTTCAGAATGCGGTCAAACTTTTCGAAGTCGGCCATCCCCTCATAGAGGGCGTCCTCGAATTCCTCGTGCAGGACCTCGACGATGCGCGCGAGTTCGCGCTGTTTTCGAAGCGGAACATGGTCGAGGCTGGTCTTCATCGGTTCTGGCGCTTTCTCTGATGTCATGTGCATGAATAGCGAACCCGGTTCGCTGCATCCACAGAGTGCCCATCTCACATCGAAAATCAACAAAAATGTTGCAACAAAATAGGACGAATAGCGCGTGGAGTTTACACATTTATGGCTATTTCGCGCAATATCTCTAAAATTCTAGGGATTACGTAGGAGCTGCGACCATACTATTTCCGATTTTTGTGACATCAAACATCGGGAAGAGAACGGCGATGAGAAAGCTTGAAAGCACGAAGGCTCAGCACACAAAACACTTGGTCCTGATCTGCTCTGGTAATGCGAACTTCTACGTGTTGCTTGCACACATCCTCGCGTCGGAGGGCTTTCAGACGATGTTGGTGAGCGAAGAAGAGGTAGTGGATCAGGCTGTGCTAAGGCCGGCCACAGCAATCATCCTGGATTCAGCAGAGGATTCAGAGCTCACGGTGAGAACATGTGCCGCCATAAAGGCTAACGACGTAACCTCGCGTATCCCGACTATCGCCCTCGTTTCGTCCGGCAATGAGCGGTACTATCTGGCACTGTTGAAAGCGGGGGTTGACGAAAACTTCGTGCGCCCGGTCTCGCCGGCGAGGCTGCTTGCTTACCTTGGTTCTCTGCCGAACAATCGTGCGAATGATAAGCAGCCGACACATCCCGCTAGCGAAGAGGCCGCTGAGACCTTTGGCAAGTTAAGACTCGAGCCTGGGCGCCGTCTCGTCAGATATGGTGATGAAGACGTTCAATTCGGTGCCATCGAATTCAACCTGCTCCGATGCCTGCTTGAGGCACCGGGCCGGGTGCGGAGCCGTCTGGAACTGATCGAAGCGGCGTGGCCATCAAATCGCTACGTGCAGCCGCGCACCGTGGATGTGCATGTCGGTCGCTTGCGTCGGGAGCTCGAGCGCCTGACCGGCCATCCTCTTATTCGCACAATACGGGCCACCGGCTATGCGATCGACATTGATTATGGCTCCGATTGAGCTCGGATAGGTTTCACACTTCTCATATTTTTTTCAAAAGTGCAGGGAAAGGAAAATTCAACCGTAATTTTACGCCGAATGCAAAATTCAGCGTGAAAATATTTCGCAAATACTTCGTTGAGTTCAGCGACTAAACAAATAAATCTACCGTACATTCGCCGCTCAAGTATCGGGAGATTTCGGGATGGAAGAAAAAACGCCAGGGCAGGGAAGTATTTCTGGCAAGGGCGCCCAAAGGAACACCGCCAGCTTAATCCAGTACGCCCAAAGCCATTTCGATGCCGCGCATTTTCAGGGCTTGATGGCGATTTACGGGCGACCTCTGGAGCATCGTGCCGTGGCACTAACCCATGACCGCGGACGTCGGGTCGTCGACTTCGTGCGTTGCTCCTATCTCGGCTTGGACAACCATCCGCAGGTCGTTGCAGGTGCCGTCGACGCACTGAAAGATTACGGCGCGCTTCATTGGTCATGCGCAAGGACGCGTCTCAATTTCTCGATTCTCGGTGACTTGGAGGCGGCGCTGTCGGAGTTGTTCGATGCGCGGGTGATTACTTATACCACAGTGCTCGCAGCCAACATGAGCGCGTTGCCGCTGATTGCCTCCGGGCATCTCACGGGTGGCGTTAAGCCGCTGATGGTGTTCGATCGCTTTGCCCACGCGACGCTTGCCTTTCACAAGGGAACCATTGCCGCTGAAACTCGCGTCGAGACCATTCCTCACAACGATCTCAACGCGCTCGAGATGCTCTGCCGCGCGAACGAATCCGTCGCCTTCGTTTGCGACGGCGTTTATTCGATGGGAGGAAGCGCCGACATCGAGGACCTAAGGCGCCTGCAGGACCGCTATGGCCTCTTCCTCTATATAGATGACGCACATGGCATATCGATCTTCGGCAAGCACGGGGAAGGCTTTGCCAGATCGCAAATGAGCGGGCACCTGGGGGAGCGGACGATAATTGCGGCTTCGCTCGGCAAGGGCTTCGGCGCCTCAGGAGGCTTGATCATGCTTGGAACGGCGCGGCAGGAGGAACTGTTTCGAAGATTCGCGGTCGCTCATGCGTTTTCAGCGTCGCTGAATGTCGCGGCAATCGGCGCGGCGCGCGCGTCGCAGCAACTGCACCTAACGCAAGAACTCACGGAGCTACAACAGGGACTTCGAAGCAGAATCGCCTTGTTCGACAGCCTCGTTCCCACAGACCAGCAAGGCTCACCGTTGCCGATACGAACGGTCGAGATAGGCGACGAGATGACGGCCATCGAAGCCGCAAGAGCTTTGCTCGACCGCGGTTTCTATACGTCGGCGATCTTCTTTCCCACCGTTGCACGGGGGAGGGCAGGGTTGCGGCTTTGCCCCACGGCCGGACACTCTGAAGACGATATCCGCGCGGTGGGCACCGCGATCCAAGACGTGCTGACGAACAGATAAGAGCCTGTGCTGCACCAAGACCACGCCCAACATTGAATCTTAAAAGGAGCGAACATGTCTGAGCACCTCTCGGAGTGCTGTGTCTCCGTCCCCAGTTCAAGGAACCTCATCGAGACTGTCTCCCAACGGTTTGCCGAATTTTGCGTCTCAATCGTGGACGACGGAATGGAAAAGACCTTCAAGTTCATCGATGGCGAGGCCGTTGTGAGAGCTGTCGGTAGAGGGATTTTGATGCGGGTCGTCGCGACAGACGTCATCTCTTACTATGGAATACGAACGGCATTGGAGGGCAGCATTCTGAAGTTGACGGCATTGGAGCCCGAGGAATTCGCTTGGTACCCGGCCGGTGAATCACCATTTGCAGCGGTCGGACGTGTACATCCGAGCCAAGATGAAGTGCATGAACGCGAGAAACTCGCCACGGCTGAGGTTCACCACAAACGACTAACCGCAGGAACGTTGGACACGCACAGCAATCACCAGCATTGAGAACATGACCTACGCGAACTTCCACATGAATAATGCTCGCAGGTCGCTGAATGCCGGCACGCAGGCGCAGGCGACAAAGGTCAAGCTGATTTGGAGCCCGTGAATACATCACGAATCGAGCAGACTCTAGCCAACGTGCTCTACCGATAGCGTGCCTACCGGAAGGGGTTTGATCAACGACTTCGCAGAAACACTCGGGTTCAGCCAGTCAGTCCATAGATCGCGCTCAAGGATCACGATCTGTCGATCGTGGTACGGAGCGATGTCGGGCCCCGGCGCCATCGTCAGCATGGTGAAGGCTTGCCCGACCTCCGGCGTGTTGCGCCAGATGCCGGCGATGCAGAAGATCGGCTCGTCATTCTTGGTGAACAGCCACTTGTCCTTGCGCTTCTTGCTCGGATCCTTCGGATAGGTGAACTCGTAAAAGCCGTCGGCAAGAATCAGGCAGCGGTTGGAAATGAACTCCCGTCCCTCTGATCGGAAGTTATACACCGGCCGCTTGTTCGGCCCCGGCCAACTCCAGCGTCGCTGTACGAGCTCGGCCTCATCGGGCACTCCGTCGACCGCCCTGACGATCGGCCCATCATCGGTGATCTTGATGTCCTCACGGGCTTCGAGATTCGGGGTGCTTTCGCCGAAACGGATCTTGATCTTGAGCTCGGCAAAGTCCTCGACGATCGAGGCGACATCCGTCATCAGCCGATAATCATTGCACATGCATCCTCCGTCTCAGGTCCGATTGTCTCCAGTCCGACGCCCGCTCGACGAGCGCCGCGTTATAAGGCGCCATGACGGCGAAGTGGAGATGGTGGAGCGGCCGTGTGGCCTGCGTCCGCGCGACGTTAGCGGGCGCCGTGAAGGTCGTCCGATCGGAAGGCCGGACGTTCCCCGCCCGCCGCTGCCTGGTGCCCGCGTCCGATTTTCGCCATTGAAACTTTTCTCGCTCACCAATGGTGACTGTTTCTATTTCGCGGGGATTTGGCCGCCGGCGACCCGGCCTGGCCGGAGACATATGCCATCCTGACGATGGAGCCGAATGCCGATCTCGCGCCGTACCACGCCCGCCAGATGGCGGTACTCACCCTCGATCAACGCGTGGCCTGGCTCGACGGACTTTTCCGCGAAGACGAAATCCTGCGGCCGCAGCCGGCAGGGACTTTCCAGGTCTTGCGACACCCAACCTCTCCGGTTCAGTCGATGCTGGACGGGTCTGCGTCCCGTTGGGCTTGTTCTGGCCAGATGCCATCTTGGACAGAAACTTGTTGCAGGAAATGCCGCGGAGCCGGTGGGGCCTGTAGCGTGATGCGCATGCGCGGCATTCCGAGCGCCTCTCGATGGCGCCAGCGCGTCTCCAATCCGTGCAGGTATCGCCAGTGCTTTCGTTGCTTCATTCCGGCAGTCAGCTGCGCCATGCAGCGGACGTCGTCCCTTTTGCAGCTTGTCAGGACACCTATATTTGAATTAAGTCTTCAAATAAGAAGACACTATTTTTGTCCGACAGTCATCCGCATCGCGTTGCCGCTGCATGAGGGAAGAGTAACCACGCATGACAACAGAATCCGAACTGCCGCTTTCCGGCCTGGTGGTCGTCGACATGAGCCAGTTTCTTTCCGGCCCCTATTGTTCGCTGCGGCTGATGGATCTCGGGGCGCGGGTGATCAAGATCGAGCGGCCAGATGGCGGCGATCTTTCCCGCCGGCTTTATCTGAGCGACACGGAAATCGGCGGCGACTCGACCATTTTCCACGCGATCAACCGCGCCAAGGAAAGCCTTGCGATAGACCTCAAGAACGAGGCCGATCTTGCCGCACTGAAGCGGCTTCTCGCGCGGGCCGACGTCGTGATCCAGAACTTCCGGCCGGGCGTCATCGAAAGGCTGGGGCTGGACTATGAGGCGGTCAGGGCTATCAATCCGCGCATCGTCTATGCCTCGATCAGCGGTTATGGCGAGGAGGGCCCCTGGGTGAAGCGTCCCGGCCAGGATCTGCTGGCGCAGGCGCGCTCGGGCGTCATGTGGCTGAACGGCGACGAAGGGCAGGGGCCGGTTCCCTTCGGGCTCGCCATCGGCGACATGCTGGCCGGCGCCGCCGCCGCTCAAGGAATTCTCGCGGCGCTGGTGCGGCGCGGTATTTCCGGCAAGGGAAGCCTCGTCGAAACGAGCCTCCTGGAGGCGCTTGTCGATTTCCAGTTCGAGGTATTGACCACGCATCTCAATGACGGCGGCCGTCTGCCGAAGCGGTCGGCATTCCGGAGCGCCCATGCTTATCTCGCCGCACCCTACGGCGTTTATGCGGCGAGCGACGGCTATCTTGCGATCGCCATGACGCCGATCCCGAAGCTTGCGGATTTGCTTCAGATCGACGAACTCGCCCCCTATCGCGACGACCCGTCCTCGTGGTTCACCGAGCGCGACCGCATCAAGGCGCTGATTGCTGACCGCATCGCGCTCAGCACCGTCGACGAATGGCTGGCCGTGCTGGAGCCGGCCGACATCTGGTGCGCGCGCGTGCTCGACTGGAACGAGCTTCTGGAAAGCGAAGGTTTCCTGGTGCTCGACATGCTGCAGACGGTGATGCGCGAAGACGACGTATCGATCACCACCACGCGCTCGCCGCTGAGGATCAACGGCCGCCGCCCGCGCGTCGAGCGCGCCGCCCCGCGGATCGGTGAGCATGGCCGCTCGATCAGGGAGGAGTTCGGCCTATGAGCGTCGTCCTCAAGGGAATGACCTGGAATCACCCGCGCGGCTATGATCCGATGGTGGCCTGCTCGCAATCCTGGCAGGAAAAGACGGGCGTCGAGATCCGGTGGGAGAAGCGGTCGCTGCAGGATTTCGAAACCTTTCCGGTGGAGACCCTGGCAAGGAACTATGACCTGATCGTCATCGACCATCCGCATGTGGGGCAGATCACCGGCGAGAATTGCCTGCTGCCCCTGGACGTGCCGGGCCGCGAGGCGGAGCGGCAGGCGCTCTCGGCGGCAAGCGTCGGCCCGTCCTATCGGAGCTACGCGTGGAACGAACGGCAATGGGCCTTTCCGATCGACGCGGCGACCCAGGTGCAGGCCTGGCGGCCGGATCGCACGGATCGCCTTCAGACCTGGCGGGATATGCTCGCGCTCGCGCGCAGCGGCGGCGTCCTCCTGCCGCTCAGGCCGCCGCATTCGCTGATGAGTTTTTACACGCTCTGCGGCAATCTCGGCCGTCCCTGCCGCAGCGCCGGTAAGGGCGATCTCGTCGACGCCGAAACCGGCGCCATGGCGGTCGAGCTGCTGCAGGAAATCTCGGCACTCATCGACCCCGCATGCTTCGGAATGGACCCGATCGCGGTGCTCGAGGTCATGGCGGCCGAGGCCTCGCCCGCCGTCTGCGCGCCGCTTATCTACGGCTATGTCAGCTATTCCCTTACCGGCTTTCGCCCGGCGCTCGTCCGCTTCGGCGATTTCCCGACCGTCGGCGCCGCCGGGCCGGTCGGCTCGGCGCTCGGCGGGACGGGCATAGCCGTCTCGGCCTTTTCGCAGGCGCCGGAACAGGCGATCGATTTCGCCTATTGGCTTGCGGGCGGCGGCGTGCAGCGCGGCCTCTATGCGGCATCCGGCGGCCAGCCCGGCCACGGGGACGCCTGGCAGGACGATACGGTCAATGAGGCGACCCATGATTTCTACCGCGCGACGCGGGCGACGCTCGAAGGCGCCTGGCTCCGGCCACGCCACGACGGCTACATGACCTTCCAGCAGGCGGGCTCGGACCGCCTGAACGAGGGGCTGCGGAGCAGGGAAAGGCCGAGGCTCGTGGTCGAAGAGCTCAACCGGCTGTTTCTTGCGAGTTTTCGCTGACGGCGAAATCGCTCGCAACTCTGCCCGCGTAAAGATTGGATTCAATCTTTCTTGGTAATTTCCCGTTAGCAAGTCTCGTCAGTGGGTCCTGACGGCGCGGTTGCCGTCGGTTTTTGTATTGCGTGCGGGTCCTCATGCGTCCTTTTTCGGCTGTCTCAGCGATCGTCATAACCTGCCTGGCTCTAACGAGCTGCGGCTTCGGGGGGAGCAGGCCCTCGCGCGAGACGACGAGCTCCGTCGTCCGTCCGGCAAGTCCGGTTCCTTCGGCGGAGGTCAGTGCCGCTCCTGCGCAAGCGGCGCCTCAGCCGGAGGCGCTTGCCTGGGCGGGAACCGTTCCCGAGCCGCAGGCCTTCATGCCGGCGGAAAGGACGGTGGGCATGCCGGTTCCGGCCGAGCGACCCATTGCAATGCTCGCTCCCGAAAATCCCGCGCGCGAGCCGCGCGGCCGCTCGCGCGTCTACAGCCACAGCTTCCGCGATGCCCATCCGATCAATTTCGGTACCCGGTCGCCGCGCAAACTCGCCGTTCACGGCGTCGACGTTTCGCGCTGGCAGGGCGAAATCAACTGGGCGAAGCTGCGCACGCAAGGCGCCAACTTCGCCTATATCAAGGCGACCGACGGCGGCGATCACCTCGATCCCATGTTCAAGAAGAACTGGCGCCGGGCCGACGAGGCCGGGCTCAAACGCGGCGCCTACCACTTCTTCTATTGGTGCCGCACGGCCGGCGAGCAGGCGGACTGGTTCATCCGCAACGTGCCCCGGGATCCGACCGCGCTTCCGCCCGTCATCGATGTCGAGTGGAACGGCGAGTCGAGCTGCAAGCGGCGTCCGTCGCCGGAACGGGTGCGGGAAAAGATGCAGGTCTTCATGGACAAGCTGGAGCGCCACTACGGCCAGCGCCCGATTATCTATACCGCGCCGGACTTCTACCGCGACAATCTGCAGGGCGCGTTCCCCAATCATCCCTTCTGGCTGCGCTCGGTCGCGGCGCACCCGTCCAAGGTTTATCCCGGGCGCAAATGGATCTTCTGGCAATATTCGGGCTCGGGCCTGTCCCACGGCGTCGACGGGCGGATCGACCTCAACGTCTTCAACGGCAGCGAGGAAGACTGGCACAACTGGGTGGCGGCGCGCTCGAGCTGAGGGAACAGAAGTGACGCCGATCCGCCTGTTGCAGGCCCATGACGCAGCCTTCCCCGCAATTGCGGCCCTCATGGAGGAAATGCAGGCGCACTACCGCGTGGCCTGTCCGCCGCGCGCCGAGATAATCGCGGGGCTTGAAGCCATGCCGCCGGGCGCGGAGATCCTCGTCGCCGAGGAGCATGGTTCGGTGCTCGGTCTCGCCGCCTTCTCCGCGATTTACCCCGGGCCGGGCCTGAAGCCGGGCATCTTTCTGAAGGAACTCTACGTCAGCGGATCACAGCGGGGCCGCGGCCTCGGCCGGGCCTTGATGCAGAAGCTGGCCAGCCTGGCGAAGGAGCGCGGGCTCACGCGCATCGATTGGACCGCGGAGGCGGAAAACACTCGTCTCTTTTCCTTCTATGAAGACCTGGGCGGCGCACGCAAACCGGACAAGGTCTTCTTCCGGCTCGACGGAGAGGCGCTCGCGCGGCTGGCGGACTGAGATAGCGCGCCACGGCCCGGGCCGGCCGCCCTCAGTCGCCCATGCCTTCGGCTTCCGCCATCAGCCATGCCTCGAACGTCCGCATGGAAGCACTCGGCGCGATGTCCCGCGGTTTCGCGAACCAGTAGCCATGGTCGCTTCGATATCCGAAGCCGTTCGGATTGACGAGCTTTCCCGCCGCAAGGTCATCGAGGATGAGGCCGCGCGGGATCAAGGCCATTCCCTGTCCGGCAAGTGCTGCCCGGATCACCATCGTATAATAGCCGAAGCGCGTGGTGTGCCGGACCGCGAGGTCGTCCTTGCCATGGCCTTTGGCGAAATAATTCCAGTGCAGCGGCGTCTGCGGGTGCTCCAGCATGATGCCGTCGGCGAGATCTTCGATCGTCTCCGGAGCGCCGTTCTTCTCCCAGTAGGAAGGGGCGCTGACGACGAGAACCTCGCGCCCGAAGAGATAGCTGGTCTCCTCGTCCGGCAGCGGTTCGCTCAGGAAACGGAATATCGCATCGGGCGTCTGGGACTGTGTCGGAGAAACGAACGTCGTGAACTGCACCTCGATCTCCGGGTGCTGCTCGGTAAAGCGAAGGAAGCGCGGCAGCAGCCACCGGTCCCCGAAAATGGGCGGCACCTGCAATCTCAGCACGCGCGGGCCCGGTTTCAGGCGGGCGACCCGAAGGGCGGCGTCCTCCATCGCCTTCAATGCGGTGCGCGCCTGTTCGATATAGATCGTGCCCACTTCCGTCGGGATCATTCCGCGCGGTGTCCGGACGAAGAAGGGGCTGCCGATCAGCTCTTCGAGCGACAGCAATTGCTTGCTGACGGCGCTCTGCGACAGCGACGTGCTTTCGGCGGCAGCGCTCGTCGATCCCCTTTCGGCCACCGCAAGCAGCACCTGAAGCGCGGTCGTCGAAGGCAAGCGCCGCCGTCCCGAAGCCATGAAAATTCCTCCGCCAAATTCAGCCGATGCGCGTCCGCTCCGCCCCGTTCTTTGCGCAGACCCTAAATAAGTGCCCGGAGCAAGGCTAGTCGTTTTTGTCATAGCTTGGTGAAATAACTTCGCTTGCCGGGATATGCCACCCGTGGGAGCTTCTTCGAAAGAATGACAAATAAAGGGAACGAAGATGACCGAGCCCACTCAGCTTTGGGGTGGACGATTCAAGTCCGGACCGTCCGAAGCGCTTGCCAATCTGTCCCGCGCGCCCCGATCTTACTTTCGACTGTACAGGGAAGATATTGCAGGTTCACGCGCCCATGCTTCCGAGTTGAAGCGCGCCGGCGTCCTGGACGAGGGTGAATTCTCCGCGATACGCGCGGCCCTGGAAGGCATCGAAGCCGATATCGGTGCCGGCCGCGAAGAACCTATTGCGGCTGATGAGGATCTGCATACCTTTCTCGAGCGTCTGTTGATGGCGCGCCTCGGCACGCTTGGCGGCAAGCTTCGCGCCGGGCGGTCGCGCAACGACCAGACGGCCAACAATACGCGCCTCTATCTGCGGCGCATGGCGCGGGAGCTTTCCCGGGGCGTGATCGCCATCGAAGAAGCACTGATGGAGCAGGCATCCCGGCATACGGAGACCGTGATGCCCGGCTTTACCCATCTTCAGCCGGCCCAGCCGGTCGTGCTCGGCCACCACCTCATGGCGCACGCGCAGTCGCTGCTGCGCGACCTGCAGCGTTTTGCCGATTGGGACCGCCGCTTCGATCGCTCGCCTCTGGGTGCGGCCGCACTGGCCGGCTCCGGCATTGCGCGCCGCCCCGATCTCTCCGCCATCGATCTCGGCTATTCGGCCGCTTGCGAGAACTCCATCGATGCCGTCGCCGCGCGCGATCACGTCGCCGAATTCCTCTTCATCTGCTCGCTGGTGGCGGTGGATCTCTCGCGGCTTGCGGAGGAAATCTGCCTCTGGAGCTCCAAGCAGTTCAGCTGGGTACGGCTGCATGATTCCTATTCCACCGGCTCCTCGATCATGCCGCAGAAGAAGAATCCCGACGTCGCCGAGCTGACGCGCGGCATGTCGGGCACGCTGATCGGCAACATCGCCGGCTTCCTCGCCACCATGAAGGCGATGCCGCTCGCCTATAATCGCGATCTCGCCGAGGACAAGCGCAGCCTGTTCGAGACGATCGACGTTCTCGAACTGGTCCTGCCCGCCTTTGCCGGCATGGTGGGAACGCTGGAATTCGACGTGGAGAAGCTGCGCGAGGAGGCGCCGAAGGGCTTCACGCTCGCGACCGAAGTGGCCGACTGGCTGGTGGGCCGGGACGTGCCTTTCGCCGAAGCGCACGAGATCACCGGCGCAGTGGTGCGCTATTGCGAAGAGCGCGGCCACGACCTTGCCGGCCTGACGGCTGAGGATCTGCCGGGGATCGATCCGCGGCTTCAGCCGGAGATGCTTGCGGCACTGGCGCTCGAAAAGGCGCTTGCGAGCAGAAACGGCTACGGTGCAACAGCGCCGGAGCGGGTTCGCGAGCAGATCGCCCGCTTCGAAACGGCGCTTGCCGGCTGCCGCGCCTTTGCCGGCGGCCCGACCGGCGGCTGGGCCATTGCGGGCGCGAAGAACGGCGCAGAGGAGGCGCGACGCCGATGAATGTGGCAAGCCTCGCAACTCCGCCTGCGGATTCCAAATACGAGATCGCCCATCTGAAACTGGTGCCGAAGCGCCATATCGGGCGGATGATTGCGGCGTGCATCGTGCTCCTGCTGTTTGCAGGTCTCGTGCGGGCCTTCAGCGTCGGGCAGATCGAATGGAGCTATGTCCGCGATTTTCTCTTCGCACCCGCAATCCTCGCCGGCCTCTACAACACTCTGCTGATGACCGTTGCCGCCATGGGGCTCGGCATCGTCCTCGGCGTCGTCATCGCCATCATGCGGATATCAGGCAATCCGGTGCTGTCGTCGATCGCCATCGGCTATATCTGGGTCTTTCGCGGCGCCCCGGCGCTGCTGCAGTTGATGCTGTGGTTCAACCTGGCGCTCATCTTCCCGACGCTCGGCATTCCGGGACTGTTCGAGTTCAGGACGGTCGACGTCATGACGCCCTTCGTCGCCGCCGTACTCGGGCTCGGCATATCCCAGGGCGCCTATACTTCGGAGGTCGTGCGAAGCGGGCTCCTGTCCGTCGACAGCGGCCAGTACGAGGCTGCGCGCACGATCGGCATGACGCAGATGATGATGCTGCGCCGTATCGTCCTGCCGCAGGCGATGCGCGTCATGGTGCCGCCGGTCGGCAACGAGGTGATCGGCATGGTGAAGCTGACGTCGCTCGCCAGCGTCATCCAGTATTCCGAGATCCTCCACAACGCGCAGATCATCTATTTCGCCAATACCCGCGTCCTCGAACTGCTGCTGGTCGCGAGCTTCTGGTACCTGCTCGTCGTCTCCGTGCTCTCGATAGGGCAGCACTATATCGAGCGCTATTTCGGCCGCGGTTCGAAATCGATCCGCTCGTCCATGTGAGGTCGGTCATGAACCAGGATATTCTCGTCAAGGCTATCGACGTCACGAAGAATTACGGCACGTTCCGCGCTCTCGACAAGGTCAGCCTGGACGTCGCCCGCGGAGAGGTGAGCTGCATCATCGGTCCTTCGGGCTCGGGCAAGAGCACGCTTCTGCGCTGCATCAATCTTTTGGAGCGGATGGACGGCGGAGCGATCTGGGTCGAGGACGAACTGATCGGCTACCGCCGCGACGGCAACAATCTCCACGAAATCAGCGATGCGGAGATTTCGCGCCAGCGGCGCCGGATCGGCATGGTCTTCCAGCGCTTCAACCTGTTCCCGCACAAGACCGCCCTGGAAAACATCACCGAGGGCCCCGTGCAGGTGCTCGGCGAGCCGGTGAAGGAAGCGCGCGACAGGGCCTCGGCATTGCTGGAGCGGGTGGGCCTCGCGGACAAGGCGAACCATTACCCTTCCGAGCTTTCCGGGGGCCAGCAGCAGCGCGTCGCGATCGCTCGCGCCATGGGGATGCGGCCGGACCTCATTCTCTTCGACGAACCCACATCGGCGCTCGACCCTGAACTGGTGTCGGAAGTGCTCGATGTGATGCGGGACCTTGCCGCCTCCGGCATGACGATGATCGTCGTCACCCATGAGCTCGGCTTCGCCCGCAACGTGGCGAATACCGTCACCTTCATGGAAACCGGCAAGGTGGTCGAAACCGGCTTGGCATCGGAGGTTCTCAGCACCCCGAAAAGCGCCCGAACGGCGGAGTTCATCAAAGCCGTTCACAGCTGAGGAACAGAAAAACGGCGGCAGACGAAGCCGCCGGCTCGAACCAGGACAAGATGGGGAACCACATGAACAAGCATATCGCAGCGCTCACGGTCGCATGCCTTGCCGCAACCTCCGCCAATGCCGCCGGCCTGCCCGAGCGGGTGAAGTCGGCCGGCAAGGTCGTCGTCGCCAACCAGCCGAACTATCCGCCGATGGAATATGTCGACCCGGCGACCAACGAGCTTAAGGGTGTCGACATCGATCTCGGCGTCGCGCTCGCCAAAGAGCTCGGCACCACGGTCGAGTGGTCGAATATCGGCTTCGAGCAGATGATCTCGTCGCTTCAGACCGGCCGCGTCGACCTTATCCATAGCGGCATGAGCGATCTTCCGAAGCGCCGGGATACGCTCGATTTCATCGATTACATGAAATCCGGCGCGCAGTTCTACACGTCCTTCGCCCGCAAGGACGAGTTCAAGACGCTCGCCGATTTCTGCGGCAAGACCGTCGGCATGAGCCGTCGCACCTCTTTCCCGGACGAGACGGCGAAATGGAGTGCTGCCAATTGCGAAGCCAAGGGGCTGCCGGCCATCAAGGTCGTCGGCACGGAAGGCTCTGCCGATGCCCGCGCCCAGCTCAAGCAAGGCCGGCTCGACGCCGCCGTCCAGGGTTCCGAAACGCTGCCCTATCTGATGGATCTCGAGAAGGACACCTACGCCGTCGTGGGCGAGCCCTTCACCGTGGTCTATCAGGGCATCGGTTTCGCCAAGAAGGACACGGAACTGCGCGACGCCTATGCTGCAGCGCTGAAGGCCCTGATGGAATCAGGCGAGTACAAGGCGATTTTCGCCAAATACGGCCTCGAGGGCACCTTGCTCGACGGCATTTACGTCAACGGCGAAGCGGTGAAGTAATTTCGCCGCGTTGCGGCCCCGCCGAACAGGCCGGGCCGCAAAATGCGCCGTCGCCGACCGATTCTCGACAAACCATGAGCAGTTCCATGCCCCGCGTTGCTGCCGACACGCCGGTCGACAGGCTGGCATCCTTTCTTGCAGCCCTTAAGTTCGAAGCGCTTCCAGCCGATGTCGTCGAAAAGACCAAAGTCCACATCGCGGACACGATCGGCGCGGCACTGGCTGGCGCGCGCTCGGCGGAAGCCGGGATAGCTCGCAGGGCCGCCGGTGTGCCCGGTAGCGCGCTGATCTGGGGCACCGGCGATCGCGCGGCAGCGCGTGAGGCCGCGCTCATAAACGGGGTCGCGGCCCACGCTTTCGAACTCGACGATTCCGGCGGGTGCGACCATTCGGGCGCCGTCCTCATTCCCGCCGTTCTGGCCGCGATTGCCGAGGCGAAGCGGCCGGTGACGGGCAGGGAACTCATCGCCAGCGTGGTCGCGGGCTACGAGACCGGCCGACGCGTCCTCGAAGCGGCGGGCGGATACGACAGCCACAACGGGCTCGGCTGGCATTCCACGGGCACCTGCGGGACGCTTGCGGCTGCGGCGGCCGTGGCCAGGCTTTCCGGTTTCGACGATCTTGCCACGCGCGATGCGATCACGCTCGCCACCAGCTTCTCCTCCGGCCTCTGGGCCTTCATCCATGACGGATCGCAGGCGAAGAAGGTCCATGCCGGCCGCGCGGCCGAGGGCGGGCTGCTCGCGGCGCGGTTGGCAGGGGAGGGCCTTGCCGGCCCCTCCAGGGTCTGCGACGACGTCTGGGGCGGTTTTTTCCGGTCGTTCAACCAGGATGTCTGCGAGCCGCAGAAGCTATGCGAAAGACTGGGCCACGACTGGAAGGTGCGGCGTGCGGTTCTCAAACCTTACGCCTCCTGCCGGGGCGCCCATTCGGCGATCGATGCGCTGGACGACCTGCTTTCGGGAACGGGCCGTGATGCAGCTGAGATCGAGCGGATCGAGTTGCGGTTGAGCGCCATGCTGATGGGCATGTGCGGCGCCCGGGAGAACGGTGCCATGGCGCCCACGCAGATGAGCCTGCCCTATGCGCTTGCGGCACGCTGCGTGTTCCTGACGGCCGGGCTCCAGGCCTATGCCGCCGACCGGCGCGCCGATCCCCGCCTGCGGGCCGTCATGGACCGCATGCTGCTCACGGTGGACGATGGGATGCAGCCGCTTGACGAGCCGGTCGTCACGCTTCTCTTCAAGGACGGCGCCCGTCTGGCACGAATGGTGCCCCGCGCGACCGGCTCCGCCGAAAGGCCGATGCGCCCCGCCGCCATCCGCGCCAAGTTCGGAGAGCTCGCCGCGATGAGCACCGAAACGGAGCAGGCGGACGGGCTCTGGAGGATGCTCGCCGAGCTCGAACACGTCGAGGATTGCCGCGCTCTGGAGCCCCTGCTTGCGGGCGACGGCGACAAGCGTCCCGTCTTTTGCTGAGGATTTCGTGATGACCTACGACCTGACGCCCCGTCCGCTCAATCCGGCGCCGCAAACGCCGGCGATGACCTGGCCGAACGGCGCGAAGAGCGCCGTCTTCATCGGCTTCGACGTGGATGCCGAAACCGCGTGGATCGGCAACAATCCTTCGAATGTCGATCGGATGGTGACCACCTCCCATGGCGGCTACGATGCGCGCGTCGGCATTGCCAGGATCGTCGAACTGATGGACGAGCTGGCGATGAAGGCGACGTTCTTCACGCCCGGCTGGACGGCGCTTGCCCATCCCGCGGCCTGCGAGAAGATTGTCGCGGCCGGACACGAGATCGGTCACCACGGCTATCTTCACAAGATGCCGGATCGCGATCGGCTGGACGAGACGTTCGAGGAGATCGACCGCGGCTTCGAGGCGCTGCAGCGGGCATTCGGCATCCGTCCCGTCGGTTACCGCGCGCCCTCGGGAGAGAACTTTCCCGAGCTCATCGCCTATCTTGCCAAATCGGGCATCCGCTATTCCAGCTCGTTTCGCGACGACATCCTGCCCTACCGGCACGCGTCGGCGAACGGCGTGCCGGGCCCGGTGGAGATTCCGGTCAACTTCGCATTCGACGACTGGAATTTCGGGATGTCCAGCCGCTCGAGCGCGCGACCGCTCTTCGGCCGCGAAGCCGTCCTTTCGCTCTGGATCGACGAATTCGAGGCCATTCATGCCTGGGGCGGCGTCACGACGCTCGTCCTGCACCCGCAAGTGTCCGGCCGTCCGATGCGCTGGCACCTCCTTCGCGACTTCCTGCGTCACGTTCAGGCAAAAGGCGACGTTTGGATCGCAACCGGCAAGGAGATCGCCGACCATTTCGAGACCCTGGAACGGCAACGCGCCGCATCATGACGGCGCCTCCCGCACGCCCTCATGCCGTGTGACAAGCACAGGGGTGAGGGAGCAAGGGAGAGAATCGTCAGGGCAGGTTCCAGATCTGCCGCGCATTGCCGGAGAGCAGCTTCCTCCGTTCCTCGGGACTGCAGCCTTCGATGAGAGCCTGGGTGGCCGCGAGCCAGGTCGAGAGGTTGCCGCCGAGGGTGCAGACCGGCCAGTCGCTGCCCCAGACGACGCGGTCCCATCCGAAGACTCCGATGGTGTGCTCGACATAGGGACGGATGGAATCGAGCGCCCAGCCTTCCTCCGCATAGGCGACCACTCCGGAGATCTTGGCGACGACATTCGGGCGGCGGGCGATCTCGGTCATATGATCGCGCCAGGGATGCTCCGCGTGACCCTTTATGTCGGGAACGCCGCAATGGTCGAGAATGAACTGAACGTCGGGCGCGAGGTCGGCGAGTGCCATGGCTTTCGGAATCTGATGCGGCAGGACGCAGAGATCGAAGGTGAAACGGGTGCCGGAGAGCCGCTTGATGTTTTGGCGAAAGAGAGATTGCTCGGAGAGATCGTCGGCAACGACGTGCAGCACCCGTCTGAAACCCTTGACGAAGGCGTTTTCCTCCTGCCGCGCGAGATAGGCGGCGAAGCCTTCCTCTTCCGGGCGGCAGGCGGCGATTGCGCCTTTGAGGAGGCTTCCGGGCTCACCCGCAAGACGCGCGACCTCGCGCGTTTCGAGTTCGATCTCAGCCGGGTCGACGTCCACTTCCATATGCAGCGAGGCGGCAATGCCCACGCGCTTTGCCTCCGCCGCATAGGTCGAATAGAGAAAATCGCGATCGAGCGCGGGAACGCCGGCGAGCCACGGATAGTTTAGCGCCGATTTGTCGATCAGATGCAGATGCGTGTCGATGATCAAGGCTGCTCCTCCTCTTCATTCAAATAGGAAGTCTGTTTTTCCGGCGCGGATCAACCCTGCGCGACATCGGCACCGGCGAGCGCCGAGAGCTGCGATGCGGTCTTGAGCAGGAGCGATATGGTCTCGGTGATATCAGGGGCCGAAGGATTGTTGACCAGGGAGATATAAGGGCAGGTGAGCGCTGCGATGCTGCGTCCGTCGGGCCCAAGGATCGGGGCGGAGAGGTTGTAGACACCGGCGGTCTGGGCACTTGCCATCATCTCGTAGCCGCGCTCGCGGATCTGGTCGAGACGGGCGTAGAATTCCGGGGTGAGGTTTATCTCGTCCCTGCTGCGCACATGTTCGGAGATCATCATTTCCCGTTCCTCCGGCGAACGGAATGCAAGCAGCACGTGACCCGATCCGGTGTCGAACAGGCTGATATGCGAGCCCACCCGGATCGAAATGCCCCAATAGTCCGGCGCCTCCTGCTGCGCGATCACGACGGCGGAGCCGCGGTCGAAGACGGCGAGTTGGTTGGCCTGCTTGGACCGCTGGGCGAGGTCACGCATCAGCGGCGTGGCGAAGGAAGCGAGCCGGCGCACGGGCGCATGCAACTGTGCCAATCCGAAGAGTTTCAGGGTCAGCGAATAGAGATCGCCGTCGATACGGGTCACGTAGCCGCGGCGCACCAGACGGTCGAGCATGCGGTAGAACTCGTTCGGACTGCGGTTCAGCCTCTTCGAAATCTCCGCCTGCGTGAGGCCGCCGTCGACGCTGGCAAGCAGCTCCAGTATGTCCAGGCCCTTGTCGAGTGCCGGCGCGCGATACTTGTCGGACTCTTCATTGTCCATCCGCGTCTCTCCCAGATGAATATTCCTCTCCATATACGCATGAAAAGCGGAAGACGGAAGGGAATAGCCCTTGACCATCAATAAATTTATCGTTTGTATATAAATTAGTTTCTCACGGATGAGGACTCATGCTCTCGGAGAAGGGCGTGTTCAGCGGAGGAAATACAATGAACAGGCTGCTTTCCGGCGTATCGGCCGGAGTGATCATGCTTGCTTGCGCAATGGGGGCGGCAAATGCCGCGGACCTGCCCGGCAAGTTCGAAGGCGTGACCATCGACGCCAAGCTGATCGGTGGACAGCAGTACGAGAAACTCTATGAGCGCATCGGCGAATGGGAGAAGGCGACCGGCGCCAAGGTCAACATCCTGTCGAAGAAGAACCACTTCGAACTCGACAAGGAGATCAAGTCCGATATCGCCACCGGCGGCCTCACCTGGTGCGTCGGTTCGAACCACTCCTCCTTCGCGCCGCAATATCCGGACATCTATGCGGACCTTTTCGGTCTCATCCCTTCCGAGGAAGTGGCCAAATTCGTGCCGGCCGTAATCGACGCCTCGACGCTCGACGGCAAGCTCGTCATGCTGCCGCGGGCGCAGTTCGACGTCTCCGCTCTCTATTTCCAGAAGAGCCTTTACGAGGACGAGGCGAAGAAGACCGAATTCAAGGCCAAATACGGCTATGACCTCGCGCCGCCGGACACCTGGGCTCAGGTGAGCGACCAGGCGGAATTCTTCGCCGCTCCGCCGAATTTCTACGGCACCCAGTTTGCCGGCAAGGAGGAAGCGATCAACGGTCGCTTCTACGAAATGCTGGTCGCCGAGGGTGGGGAATATCTCGACAAGGACGGGCGCCCCGCCTTCAATTCGGAAGCGGGCGTGCGCGCGCTCGAATGGTTCGTCAAGCTCTACAAGGACAAGGCGGTACCGCCGGGCACCACCAACTATCTCTGGGACGATCTCGGACAGGGCTTCGCCTCGGGCTCGATCGCGGTCAATCTCGACTGGCCCGGCTGGGCATCCTTCTTCAACGATCCGAAGTCCTCGAAGGTCGCCGGCAATGTCGGCGTCAAGGTTCAGCCGGCCGGCTCCTCCGGCAAGCGCACCGGCTGGTCCGGGCATCACGGCTTCTCGGTGACCGAATCCTGCGCCGACAAGGAAGCAGCCGCCTCGCTCGTCTGGTGGCTGACGAACGAGGACAGCCAGAAGCTCGAATCCGCCGCCGGCCCGCTGCCGACGCGAAGCGCCGTCTGGGACTACAATATCAAGGCCGCGGAAGGCGACGCCTACAAGACCGAGGTCCTGCAGGCGTTCCAGGAAGCGGCAAAGCATGCTTTCCCGGTGCCGCAGACGGCTGAGTGGATCGAGATCTCCAACGCAGTCTATCCGGAGCTGCAGGCAGCGATCCTCGGCGACAAGACGTCGAAGGAAGCGCTCGACGCCGCCGCCGAAAAGGCGACCGGCATCCTCGAAGACGCCGGCAAGCTCTGATCCCCATCGAAAGGCGGCGCCGGACCGTTTCGGCGCCGCCACGCATGTGAACTCTTCCCAGGATCTCCGATGAAGCTCTCGAAACTGTCGGCACCCACGCTTCTGCTGCTTCCGGCCTTCATCGTCCTGGCAGTGTTCATCGTGCTGCCGCTCGTCTTCTCGCTTTATTCGAGTTTCACCCCGTTCCGTCTGACCAAGCCGGACTCGCTTTGGGTCTTCATCGGGTTTCGCAACTATGTGAACGTCCTCACCAATGCCGAGTTCTGGGTCGCGTTCGGCCGGACGGTGCTCCTTCTCACCGTCGCGCTCAACGCCGAGATGTTCCTCGGTCTTGGCTTGGCGCTGCTGGTCAACAAGGCGACTTACGGCCAGCGGGCGTTGCGGACCGCGATGATGTTTCCGATGATGTTCTCGCCGGTGCTGGTGGGCTTCCAGTTCAAGTTCCTGTTCAACGACAATATCGGCTTCGTCAACAACACGCTGCAGTCGCTGGGCCTCACCGACCGTGCCATCCCCTGGCTGATCGACGGCAATCTCGCGCTCTTCTCGATCATCGTCGCAGAGGTCTGGTCGTCGACCGCGGTTTTCGCGATCCTCATTCTCGCCGGGCTGCTTGCCATGCCCAAGGATCCGGTCGAAGCGGCCCATGTCGACGGCTGCACGCCCTGGCAGACCTTCCGCTACGTCACCTGGCCCTATCTGATGCCCTTCGCCTTCATCGCGATGACGATCCGTTCGCTCGATGTCGCGCGCGCCTACGACATCGTCAAGATCATGACGGATGGTGGCCCGGCAAAGCGCACCGAACTGCTCTGGACGCTTATCGGACGCACCGCCTATGGCGACGCCCGCATGGGCATGGCCAACGCAATGGCCTACGTCGCCATCCTGTTGTCGATCGTCTTCACCGTCTATTTCTTCCGCAAGCTCGCCGCGGCGCGCCAGCAGATCGGAGCCGAGTGGTAATGGATACGAACGCGTCTCATCGCCTGCGGCGGCGGTTGCTGAAGGTGGCGCACCTCGTGGGGCTCTTTCTCGCCATGCTGGTCATCTGCCTGCCGGGCCTCTGGATCGTGCTGTCATCGCTGCGGCCGACGGTCGAGATCATGGCCAAGCCGCCGGTCTGGATCCCGGAGACGCTCTCGTTCGACGCTTACCGGGCGATGTTCTCGGGCGCCGGGCAGGGGGGCGTCCCGGTCTGGGATTATTTCCGCAATTCGCTCATCGTATCGGTCACCTCCACGGTCATCGCGCTGGCGATCGGCCTTTCCGGCGGCTATGCCTTCGCGCGCTACCGGTTCAAGGCGAAGTCGGCCATCTTCCTCGGCTTCATGCTGACGCGCGCAGTGCCGGGCATCGCGCTGTCGCTGCCGCTCTTCATGCTTTATGCGCGCACCGGCATTATCGATACGCATTTCTCGCTGATCCTCACCTATGTCGCGCTCAACGTTCCCTTCACGATCTGGCTGATCGACGGATTCTTCCGCCAGGTGCCGAAAGATCTCGCGGAAGCCGCGCAGATCGACGGCTGCACCCCTTGGCAGGCCTTCTGGCAGGTGGAGTTTCCGCTTGCCGGCCCGGGCATTGCGTCGGCCGGTATCTTCGCTTTCCTGACGTCCTGGAACGAATATGCACTCGCTTCGCAGATTACCCGCTCCGTCAATTCCAAGACCTTGCCCGTGGGGCTCCTCGACTACACCGCCGAATTCACCATCGACTGGCGCGGCATGTGCGCGCTTGCGGTCGTCATGATCGTTCCGGCGTTGACCCTCACCTTCATCATTCAGAAGCACCTCGTCTCGGGCCTGACCTTCGGCGCGGTGAAAGGATAATCGTTCATGGCGCCCGTTACGCTCAAGAAACTCGTCAAGCGCTACGGCGCTCTGGAAGTCGTGCACGGCATCGATCTCGAAGTGAAGGATCGCGAATTCATTGCGCTCGTCGGACCTTCGGGCTGCGGCAAGTCGACGACGCTGCGCATGATCGCGGGGCTCGAGGAGGTCAGCGGCGGCGCGATTGAGATCGGCGGGCGAACGGTCAACGATCTGCCGCCTCGGGCGCGCAACATCTCGATGGTCTTTCAGTCCTATGCACTCTACCCGCATATGACGGTTGCCGAGAATATGGGTTTCTCGCTGAAAATCGCCGGGCGTCCGGCGGAAGAGATCAAGACGCGCGTTGCCGAGGCGGCGGCGATCCTCGATCTCGGCCATCTTCTCGAACGTCGCCCTTCGCAACTGTCGGGCGGCCAGCGCCAGCGCGTCGCCATGGGACGCGCGATCGTGCGGCAGCCGGACGTCTTTCTTTTCGATGAGCCTTTGTCGAACCTCGACGCGAAGCTCAGGACCCAGGTGCGCACCGAGATCAAGAAACTGCACGCCCGCATGCAGGCGACGATGATCTACGTCACCCATGATCAGGTGGAGGCGATGACGCTCTCCGACCGCATCGTCATCATGCGCGACGGGCATATCGAGCAGGTGGGCACGCCGGAGGATGTCTTCCGCCGCCCGGCGACCAAGTTCGTCGCCGGCTTCATCGGCTCGCCGCCGATGAACATGGAGGAGGCGGTCCTGACGGACGGAAAGCTCGCCTTTGCAAGCGGAGCGACCCTGCCGCTTCCGCCACGCTTCCGTTCCTCGGTTCGCGAGGGCCAGAAAGTGACCTTCGGGCTTAGGCCGGACGATGTCTATCCTTCGGGGCACGGCCTCCATGCGGGCGATGCGGACGCCGTCCACGAGATCGAGCTTCCGGTCACGATCACAGAACCGCTGGGCAACGAAACCCTGGTTTTCACTCAGTTCAACGGGCGGGATTGGGTCTCGCGCATGCTCAACCCGCGGCCGCTGCGCCCGGGCGAGGCGGTGCGCATGAGCCTCGATCTGTCCCGGGCGCATCTCTTCGACGGCGAGACCGGAAAGGCTTTGGCAGGCTGACATGGCAAGGATCGAGAAAATAGAACTGCGGATGGTGGATCTTCCGCCGAAGGTCAAGCGGACCGACGCCATCCAGAGCTTCGTGAGCCAGGAAACGCCGATCGTCACGATCACGGATGCGGACGGTGCGACCGGCACCGGCTACAGCTACACGATCGGAACAGGCGGATCGTCCGTCATGCGGCTGCTCTCCGATCATCTGGTTCCGATCCTGCTCGGGGAAGACGCGGACTGCATCGAGGCGCTTTGGCACAAGATGGAGTTTGCGACGCATGCGACGACCATCGGCGCCATAACGGCTTTGGCGCTCGCCGCCGTCGATACGGCGCTATGGGACCTGCGGGCGAAGAAGCAGAAGCTGCCGCTCTGGAAACTGGCGGGCGGGGCGAAGGAAAGCTGCCCGCTTTACACCACCGAGGGCGGCTGGCTGCACATCGAAAAGCAGGCCCTCGTAGACGACGCGTTGCAGGCGAAGGCCAAGGGCTTCTCCGGATCGAAGGTCAAGATCGGCAAGCCGAGCGGGGCGGAGGATTACGACAGGCTCTCGGCCATGCGCGCAGCACTTGGCGACGGCTTCGAAATCATGACGGATTGCAATCAGGGCTTCACCGTCGACGAGGCGATCCGCCGCGCCGCCCGGCTCCGCGAACTCGATCTCGCCTGGATCGAGGAACCGCTGCCGGCCGACGATCTCGACGGCCACATCCGCCTGACGCGGTCGACGCCGACGCCGATCGCCGTCGGCGAGTCCGTCTATTCCATCCGCCATTTTCGCGAATATATGCAAAAGGGCGCCTGCTCGATCGTCCAGGTGGACGTGGCGCGGATCGGCGGCATCACCCCTTGGCTGAAAGTGGCTCACGCGGCGGAGGCCTTCGACATTCCCGTCTGCCCGCATTTCCTGATGGAACTGCATGTGAGCCTCGTTTGCGCGGTGCCCAACGGGAAATATGTGGAATACATTCCGCAGCTCGACGATCTGACGCAAAAGGGAATGGAGATCCGGGAGGGCAGGGCGATCGCGCCTTCCGATCCGGGCATCGGCATCGCCTGGGATTGGGAGGCTGTCCAGGCGCGCTCGGTCGCCGAGTTCACCCGCGAGTTCCGCCGGTAGAAGGGAACGGTCATGCAGAGAATGGGAATGGTGATCGGGCTCGAACCGCCGAAAGTGGCGGAATACAAACGGCTGCATGCGGCCGTCTGGCCGGAAATTCTCGCGCTGATCAGCGAGTGCAACATCACCAATTACTCGATCTTCCTGAAGGAGCCGGAAAACCTTCTCTTCGGCTACTGGGAATATGTCGGGGAGGACTTCGAAGCCGACATGGCGAAGATGGCGGCACATCCGAAAAACCAGGAATGGTGGTCGGTGTGCATGCCCTGTCAGAAGCCTCTCGAAGGCCGCCGGCAAGGCGAGTGGTGGGCTATGATGGAGGAAGTCTTCCACCATGACTGAGACGTTCGATCCCTCGTCGCTGCGGCAATGGTGGCCGAAGCCGGCTACGCCACGCCCCATCGTCATCTTCGGTGCGGGCAGCATCGTCGGCGACGCCCATCTTCCGGCCTACAGGAACGCAGGCTTCCCGGTGGCCGGCATCTTCGATCCGGATGCGGAGAAGGCGGCGGCGCTCGCGCGGCAATGGGATGTCAGGGCGTTTACGAGCGAAGGGGAGGCTCTTTCGGCGGAGAACGCGATCTTCGATCTCGCGACGCCGCCGGCCGCGCATGCCTCGATTCTCTCGAAACTGCCGAAGGGCTCCTTTGCGCTGATACAGAAGCCGATGGGCAGCGATCTTGCGGCGGCGACCGGAATTCTCGAAATCTGCCGTGAGCGGAACATCAGGGCGGCGGTGAACTTTCAGCTCCGCTTCGCGCCGATGATGCTCGCGCTCAAGGACGCGATCGCCAGGGGCTATCTCGGCGAGGTCGTCGATTTCGACGCCTGGCTGGCGCTTGCGACGCCCTGGGGGCTCTGGCCGTTCCTGAAGGGACTGCCGCGCATCGAGATCGCGATGCATTCCATCCACTACCTGGACCTCGTGCGCAGTCTCCTAGGCGATCCCCAGGGTGTTCACGCCAAGACCATCGGCCATCCGAACCACGAGGTGGCTCAAACCCGCACCGCCGCGATCCTCGATTATGGCGATGCCGTGCGCTGCGTGCTTTCCGTCAATCACGACCACGATTTCGGGCGGAGGTTCCAGGCCTGCGAATTCCGCATCTGCGGGACGAGGGGTGCCGCCTATGTCAAGCTCGGCGTCAATCTCGACTATCCGCGCGGTGAGCCGGACGAGCTGTGGATTCGTCCCTCGGGGGAGAGCGAATGGATTTCGGTGCCGCTTGAAGGTTCGTGGTTCCCCGACGCCTTCGCCAACCGGATGGCCAATCTGCAACGCCATGCCTGCGGCGAGGACGATGAACTCATCGGGTCGGTCGAGGACGCATGGCGGACGATGGCCCTGGTGGAGGCCGCCTATCAATCGAGCGCGCGCCCGGCAACGCCGATCGCAGCGCTTCCATCGGAAAAGTGAAATGAGCGAGCAGACGATCTACTACGAGGACTACGAACAGGGCCATGTGCGGCTGACGAGCGGACGCACGATCACGGAAACGGACTTCGTCGTCCATGCCGGGCATACGGGTGATTTCTTCCCGCACCACATGGATGCGGAGTTCGCCAAAACGCTGCCCGGCGGTCAGCGCATTGCCCACGGCACGATGATCTTCTCAATCGGAGTCGGGCTCACCGCCTCCTTGATCAACCCGGTCGCCTTCTCTTACGGTTACGACCGTCTGCGATTCGTCCGCCCTGTCCATATCGGCGATACGATCCGCACCCGCGTCACCATCGCCGCCAAGGAAGACGATCCGAAGCGACCGAGGGCCGGCCGGGTCATCGAGCGGTGCGAGGTCATCAACCAGCGCGGCGAGGTCGTTCTTGCCGCGGATCACATTCTGATCGTCGAACGCAAACTTGAGGGAACCATCCAATGACAGCGAACCTTGCCGGAAAGGTCGTCCTCGTCACAGCTGCGGCGCAGGGCATAGGACGCGCAACCGCACTTGCCTTCGCCAAGGCCGGCGCCAAGGTCCATGCGACCGATATCAATGCGGACGCCGTCGGCAGCCTCGAAGGCGAGGCGGGCATCAGCACCCACCGGCTGGACGTCCTCGACACCGCTGCGGTCGAAGCGCTGGTCGCAGAAATCGGGGCGGTGGACGTGCTCTTCAATTGCGCCGGTTTCGTGCATGCAGGCTCGGTGCTGACGATGAAGGACGAGGACCTCGATTTCGCCTTCGACCTCAACGTCAAGTCGATGATCCGCACCATCCGCGCGGTGCTGCCCGGCATGATCGCCCGCAAGGACGGGTCGATCGTCAATATGGCCTCGGTGGCCTCCAGCATCAAAGGCGTGCCGAACCGCTTCGCCTATGGGGTGACCAAGGCAGCCGTCATCGGACTGACGAAAGCCGTTGCGGCGGACTATGTGGGCGACGGCATTCGCTGCAATGCGATCTGCCCGGGAACGGTCGAAAGCCCGTCGCTCGAAAGCCGCATGCGGGCACAGGGAGACTACGAAACGGCGCGCGCGGCCTTTATCTCCCGCCAGCCGATGGGCCGCCTCGGCACGCCCGAAGAGATCGCCGACCTCGCCGTCTATCTCGCCGGCGCCACCTACACCTCCGGCCAGGCCTACGCCATCGACGGCGGCTGGACCATTTGAACGCTTCATCAGGGAAAAAGCACATGAAATTTCTTCGTTATGGCGAACCGGGCCAGGAAAAGCCGGGTCTTCTCGGTTCCGACGGCATCATCCGCGATATTTCCGGCCACGTTCCCGATCTCGCCGCAGGCGCGCTCGACCCCGGCAAGCTTGACGAACTCGCGAAGCTCGATGTCGCGGCGCTGCCTGCCGTGTCCGGCAATCCGAGGCTTGGTCCCTGCGTCGCAGGTACGGGCAAGTTCATCTGCATCGGCCTCAACTATTCCGATCATGCTGCCGAGACGGGCGCGACCGTGCCGCCGGAGCCGATCATCTTCATGAAGGCGACTTCCGCCATCGTCGGGCCGAACGACGATCTGATCCTGCCGCGGGGTTCGGAGAAGACCGACTGGGAAGTGGAACTCGGCATCGTCATCGGAAAGACGGCGAAATATGTGAGCGAAGCCGAGGCGCTCGACTACGTCGCCGGCTACTGCACGGTCCACGATGTCTCCGAACGCGCTTTCCAGACGGAACGGCACGGTCAGTGGACGAAGGGCAAGTCCTGCGACACTTTCGGGCCGACCGGACCGTGGCTCGTCACCAAGGACGAGGTGGCGGATCCGCAGGATCTCGCAATGTGGCTGAAGGTCAACGGCGAGACGATGCAGGACGGCTCGACCAAGACGATGGTCTACGGCGCCGCCTATCTCGTCTCTTATCTCTCGCAGTTCATGTCGCTGCGCCCCGGTGATATCATCTCGACGGGCACGCCGCCGGGCGTCGGCATGGGCATGAAGCCGCCGCGCTATCTGAAGGCCGGCGACATCGTCGAACTCGGCATAGAGGGCCTCGGCAGTCAGAAGCAGCGCGTTCGCGCCGACACCTGAGCTACTCGCATGTTTCCTTCGGTCAATTCGACTGAAGGACACGAACAGGCAGCATCAAAGTGCCGCAGTGTTCTCCGCGCGTCCGAAAAGGCGCGCGGCGCTGTAGGTATTGGAGCAAACATGACCCGCATTACCGACCTTCGCGTCTTCGACCTTCGCTTCCCGACCTCGGCGAGCCTCGACGGTTCGGACGCCATGAACCCGGATCCGGACTATTCGGCGGCTTACGTCATCCTCGACACGGATCGGCCGGGGCTGGCGGGTCACGGCCTCACCTTCACCATAGGGCGCGGCAACGACATATGCTGCATGGCGATCCAGGCCATGCGGCATCTCGTGGTGGGCCAGGACATCGGCGGCATTTTGAAACATCCCGGCCACTTCTGGCGTCACCTGACGAGCGACAGCCAGCTGCGCTGGATCGGCCCGGAAAAGGGCGCGATCCATCTTGCGACCGGGGCCATCGTCAACGCCGTCTGGGATCTCCTCGCAAAGGATGCCGGCAAACCGGTGTGGCGTCTCGTCGCCGACATGTCGGCGGAAGAGATCGCCGATATCGTCGATTACCGCTACTTGACGGATGTTCTCACCCGCGACGAGGCGGTCGAGATCCTGCGGCGGGCCGAGCCCGGCAAAGCCGAGCGGATCGCCAGGCTCGAAAAGGAGGGCTACCCCTGCTACACCACTTCTGCAGGCTGGCTCGGCTATGACGACGAAAAGCTCCGGCGGCTTGCGCAGGAGGCGGTCGACGCAGGTTTCGACCACATCAAGATGAAGGTCGGGCGTGACCTCGACGACGACATCCGCCGGCTGAGGATTGCCCGCGAAGTGATCGGCCCCGACCGGTACCTGATGATCGATGCGAACCAGGTCTGGGAAGTGGGCGAGGCAATCGAATGGGTGCAAAAGCTCGCCTTTGCCAAGCCCTTCTTCATAGAGGAGCCGACGAGCCCGGACGATGTCGCCGGACACCGCAAGATCCGCGAGGCGATCGGCCCGGTCAAGGTCGCGACCGGCGAGATGTGCCAGAACCGCATCATGTTCAAGCAGTTCATCGCCGAGGGCGCGATCGACATCGTGCAGATCGATTCCTGCCGCATGGGTGGCCTGAACGAGGTGTTGGCGGTGCTGCTGATCGCCGCCAAATACGGGCTCCCCGTCTGGCCGCACGCCGGCGGCGTCGGCCTCTGCGAATATGTGCAGCACCTTTCCATGATCGATTACGTTGCCGTTTCCGGCACGAAGGACGGTCGGGTGATCGAGTATGTCGACCACCTGCACGAACATTTCCTGGATCCGTGCGTGATCCGCAACGCCGCTTACATGCCGCCCGAGCGGCCCGGCTTCTCGATCGAAATGAAGCAGCAATCGATCGAGGACAACACGTTTGACGGCTGATGTGAGCGCTCCGTATTTGTCAGGCTCGCATGTGGATCTTCGGATCAAGCCCGGGCCAGGCACGAGGATGGCGACCGCGCCCGGGGATTGACGAAGGAGCCCGAGGTCACGACCGAAAGGGAGGCGAGAATTACTGCGACGCCACAGAAATTCTCGAAGTGTGCCACCCGCCGCCGCCTGTTCGATTTCCTCATTCCTGTGCTCGTCACAGGAATCCAGCCAGACCAAGTCCTTGGGCTGAAAGAACGCCTCCCGCGCCGCAGACGCGGCGCTGCTCTCATCCCTGTGACGAGCACAGGGAGGAGAGATTGCAGTCCTCCGATACCTTTCTGAGGCCTGTTGAGATTTCGGGCCACCCGCCGCCGCTTGTTTGATTTCCCTCATTCCTGTGCTTGTCACAGGAATCCAGCCAGCCCAAGTCCTTGGGCTGAAGAACGCCTCCCGCGCCGCAGACGCGGCGCTGCTCTCATCCCTGTAACGAGCACAGGGACGAGGTAAAAGGAGAGATTGCAGTCCTCCGATACGCCTCCTGCAGCGCCGCGCGTCTCATGAGACGCGCACGCTCGGTAGTCAATGAATTCAAGCGCATCGCCCTGCGTGCCGACAAAACCGACCAGAGCTTCGACGCCATTATCCATCTCGCAGCAGCCGTCATCTCAACAGGCCTTAGT
>NZ_JCAXDX010000016.1:0-96201 GCF_059758575.1 Sinorhizobium sp. GQ132
CACCAGCTCTTGCAACAGGGCGCAAGAACATCCATATACCATCCACGCAGATGGCAGTTGGATGGCATGAAGGACAATCTCCTACGCGACAAGGGCGGTGAATCGGAGAAGATCACCATCAATCTCGGTTATGTCGATCTCGGTCGCATCGACGTTCTCGTGCAGGAAGGATTCTATTCCAATCGCACCGACTTCATCCGCACGGCGATCCGCAACCAGCTCACGGCCGAGGCCGAGGCCGTCAAGCAGTCGATCGACCGGCACTCGCTGGAACTGGGTTTGCGCGACTACAGCAGAGCCGAACTGGAAGCGCTGAAGGCGGCCGGCGAAAGACTTCACATCAAGGTGGTCGGGCTTGCCCGCATCGCTTCCGACGTCACACCGGAACTTGCTCTGGCAACAATTGAGTCCATTACCGTGCTCGGCGCCCTCCAGGCCAGCACAGAGCTGAAGTCAGCGCTGGCCAAACGCATCCGATAGAAACTGCGACCGGACGAAAAAGGACAACTCCATGAATAACGATTTTGAAACGGCCATGCGCCGCGCCGTACGGTTCACGCGCGCCTTGAACGTCGCCGAGGCGACACGCGTGATCCGGGATGCGCTGGCCGGTCGATCGGTCTCCGATACTCGCACCTCGTCACCGGACATCGCGCCACCGCGTCCAATTCAGCGTTCCACCCCCTTCCCGGTCGATCCGGATGCGGAGATCATTGAGCCACCTACAAGGCCTGAGCCCGACGAGCCCGCCCAAAAGGTCGCCGGTGGTACGTCGTCGCTAAGGTTGCGGAAGCCCTTGCGAGAAACGGTACGGACCTTGCGCGAGGGTCGGTTGGCGCACGGCCTCTTCGGATCGCTACACGACGTCGGCCTGCCGGGCACGGCAAGACAGGTCCGCCAGCCCGTCATTCCCGATGGGGCACAGTTCCTGGCACGATCCTTCACCTGCACCGCGGGCTCGCGAAGCTACCGGCTCTACGTTCCCGCGTCCGCACCCGACCGGCCGCGCGGCCTTGTCGTCATGCTCCATGGCTGTAAGCAGGATCCCGAAGATTTTGCTGCAGGAACCGGTATGAACGCGGTCGCCGAGGCGTACGGTCTGGTGATTGCCTATCCCCGTCAAAGCGGCGCTGACAATGCGTCGTCCTGCTGGAATTGGTTCAGGCCCGCCGACCAGATGCGCGACCGAGGAGAGCCCTCGATAATCGCGGGGATTACCAAGGACATCATGTGGGACTTCGGCCTCGATCGCAGCCGAGTCTTCGTGGCAGGCCTATCGGCAGGGGGAGCAATGGCGGCCGTCATGGGCCAGACCTATCCCGATCTCTATTCAGCCGCGGGGATTCATTCCGGCCTGGCCTATGGATCGGCCAACGACGTCATGTCGGCTTTTTCCTCGATGCGCGGCGATGGCGGTCTTGCATCCGGCCCGAAGCGGCTTGCCAATGGTCACCGGCTCCGGACGATCGTCTTCCAGGGAAGTGCGGATCGGACGGTCCATCCCTCGAACGCCGATCGGATCGTCGCCGCGGCCGCGCCAACTGGCGCGGGATGCGCGGTCCGTAGGGAATCCGGCCGCTCCGCCGGCGGGCGGATCTATACAAGAACCATCGTAGCAGACCCCGGGGGGAACCCGGCGGTCGAATACTGGCTGGTGGAGGGTGCCGGCCATGCCTGGTCCGGCGGCCATCCCTCGGGAACCTATACGGACCCGCACGGTCCGGATGCGTCTTGTCAAATGGTGCGCTTCTTCCTCGATGTACAGGAATGAAGGCACCCGACCGCCGGACGATGAACCCCTGCCGGTATGCTGGTGTGCGGAGCAGTGCGTGACCCCGTCTCGTCTCTTGTTTGGGGACGCTTTGCAGGTGGTTGTGAGGGCCTTTCTGCAGGGCATTCTGAAGAAGTGCAGTCTGTCCGACGTTGCAGCCGTTGATCGCGAGGGTCAGCGGTCGCTTCATCAGCCGCTCGAGTATGAATGGCAAAGACGCCCGACCCCATTAGTGCAAGTCGGCTGTGAGGAGCAGTCATCCCAGGGTTCGTCGCGCACTGAAAATTCGTCAACCGAGAAATAACGCGGCCGGTTATCATCAGGCGTGCTATAGTCCTCTAGTCGAGCCTGCCCTGCTGGGCTTCTCGGCAGTGCTGCCGAGCAATGACTCGCTCCGTGAGTCTTCGGCCCCTGAGGGCCATTTCATGTCAACAACCCCGACTGTGCATTTCGAAGCGGCAAGTACTCTTGCCGTGGTGGTCTCGTCCCACGAACCTCTGCTTTTCCTGTCCGACGACCTGAAAATTATCGCTGCGAGCGCCTCGTTCTGCCGGGCCTTCGACGTCGACCCCACGGCAGTTCCTGGCAAAAAGCTCGGCGAACTCGGACACGGGGAATGGGCGATGCCCAAGCTTGAGTCGCTCCTAAAAGCTACCGCCTCGCGAAGTGCGGACATTCAAGCCTATGAAATAGACCTCAAGCGGCCGAACCACGGCATACGGCAGTTGGTCGTCAATGCACAGACGCTTGATGATGGTGACGTCGAACATATTCGCCTTCTTGTGGCCGTGACGGACGTGACCGATGCGCGCGCAGAAGCGCGACTGAAAGACGACCTGGCCCGCGACAAGGCGATCCTGCTGCAGGAAGTCCAGCACAGGGTCGCAAACAGTCTTCAGATCATTGCAAGCGTTCTGATGCAGAGCGCACGGCGTGTTCAATCGGAGGAAGCGCGCGGCCATCTCCACAACGCCCATCACCGGGTCATGTCGATAGCTGCCCTGCAGCGACAGCTTTCCACGTCTCCCGGCGGCAGCGTCGAACTCCGCACATATTTGAAGCAGCTTTGCCAAAGCCTCGGTGCATCAATGATAGCTGACCCTGGCCGGCTGTCCATTCACGTTTCGGCCGACGACAGCGCAGTGGATGCAGATGTTTCCGTCAGCTTGGGTCTTATCGTCACCGAGTTGGTCATCAATGCCTTGAAACACGCCTTTCCCGACGAGCGGCCCGGCAAAATCCAGATTGACTATCGATCCTCCGGCAGAGACTGGACCCTCGTAGTCGCCGACAACGGCATCGGCATGGCTGCAGGACGCGATGCACCCAAGGCGGGCTTGGGAACCGGCATTGTGGAGGCACTCGTCAAGAACCTGGAAGGCGAGATTACGTTGAGCGATGCAGGCCCCGGCACCATGGTCACAATCGACCATCAAGAAAGCGCTGATCGCCGCGCAGACCTGAATTAGCCCCCGAAAGGCCCGGACATGCTCCCCCACGTAACTAAGTGGGTAGGAGTAATGTCGGTATTATGACTAGCAGCAATTTTAAGATGGAAGTTCTCTCCGGGCCGGAACGTCGGCGGCGCTGGAGCACGGCAGAGAAGCTGGCGATCATCCACGAGACCTACGAGGCGGACGCGACGGTGAGCATCGTGGCCCGCCGTCATGGGATTCAGCCGAACCAGTTGTTCGCGTGGCGCAGGCTGGCGTCTCAAGGCGCGTTGACGGCGACGGCCGCCGAGGAGGAGGTCGTTCCGGCTTCCGAATACCGGGCGCTTCAGGCCCAGGTGAAGGAGTTGCAGCGCCTGCTGGGCAAGAAGACGATGGAGAGCGAAATCCTCAATGAAGCCCTCGAAATCGCCGGAGGCCCAAAAAAACGAATGTTGCGCTCGATCTCTCTTCCGAGGAGAATTTTGGAATGAAGGCCGTCTGCGAAACTCTAGGTGTCGCCCGGTCGAATATCGCTGCGCGTGCCGCAAATTCCCCTTCCAGAGCCAGAGGACGTCCACCACTCCCGGATCGGGAACTGGTGGAGGATATCAAGGCCATCATCGCCGACATGCCCACCTACGGCTATCGGCGTGTCCATGCCATCCTGCGCCGCAATGCCCGGAAAGACGGGCGTTCGTCGCCCAATGCCAAGCGCGTTTACCGGGTCATGAAGCTGCACAATCTGCTGCTGGTGCGCCACACCGGAGCGGCCGATGATCGCCTCCACGACGGTCAGGTCGCTGTCGAACGTTCGAACATCGGATGGTGCTCCGACGACTTCGAGATCGTTCAAGCGCCGGGTCTTCAAAACGCGGTGGACGAGCGTTTCTACCTTGTCGGTCGGCCAATTACATGAGCGATCGTCGAAATCGATGGATGTCTACGAAGGTCGCGCTCATCAGCCGATCGGCCCGAAACCTGTTCCGGCAAGAGCAGGAACAGGTCCTCATCAACCGCGCTTTAATGCTAAGTCTTGTCGACAGCGCGTTTAACAGCGTCCTTTAGCTTTCCCTTGGCTTGCTGGGCACCGCCCTTTGCCTCTTGCGCCGCGCCCTTGGTGCGGAGCGAGTTGTTGTTGGTTGCATCGCCTGCGGCCTGTTTGGCCTTACCAGCGAGCTCATTGGCCGCTACAATTGGCATCGCTCGCATGGCAGCCTAAAGTCCAATACACCAATCAGCAGACTCGGCCTGACCGACGACAACCTTTTGAGGCTCCACACCTAGATGTTTAATCCTGGCATGGGCGTCGCAGCCCGACGCTTCACCCTCAATCCGCTCCACCAGATGCCGGGACTAAACCTATAGAAAGCTTTGGTTACGGCCAAGGCGACCAACATGCTTGCTTGGCCACCTCTACTTCTCATTTTGTATCAACGCCCGTTGGATGCGCAATATAAATCCCACAGACGAAATTCCTCTAAAAGTAATACTTGAAAATAGACTAGACGCAAAGTCGTTCTCTGGTTCTATCTCCGCGCACTTTAGACGACAGGGCGTGCAAATGGCTTACGACTGGGATGGAAAGCGAACACGTCGGCTCCAAATGCTCCGGTTCATGGGAGCTCTGCCTGTACCTGCTCTGCTATTTGGCTCCGCCATTGGGGCACTCCAGTGGATTGATACGGACCGTCAGGCCGTAACGACGGCTCAATTTCGATAGATCTCAAGCGAAGCTGCACCCGTTCAGTTCAGGCTGAAAGGCAGAGGCACGAAGGATCTTCCGTCGCAGCGGCGGCGGAAGGAGGGGAATGATGAATTCAGCTCACACCCTTGATTTTCGACGTAATTTTAGCCGGGCGAGTTGGAGATAATCGGAAGGGCCTTCCTGGACGAACTCCAAAGGCGAGCTTTGCCAGGCAAGTCAGAAGAAGCTGAAGCGCTCACCGCAAAGCGCTGGGCTGTCTTGAGGCGCAGCACGCGTCGGCGAATACGCACTGGTCCTATTTGGGTGCCTGCTCAACAGGCTTCGCACCCATTCAATTGAATGGCGGCGAGGGCTTCCCGCCAAACGAAGAACGCAGGCGCGCTTATAGGAGTGCCGCCGAGTTCACGAAAGTTCAAATCGCTCGACTTCAGCCATCAGATGATCTCCTTCTGGAAGCGGACGTCTGCTTTCGGCCGAGCGGAAGACGGAGTCAAAAAAGCTGCCCTTGGTGCAGCGGCGCCCTGAACCTCGGGGCGAGGCCGTCTGGGATTTCCGCGATCCCAGAACTCGCGGGGGCTTACCCGCGTTACGCCGACGCGCATCGCGATGGCGCAGGCACTGAGCGCTGCGCTCGACTCCTGTCGGTCGGGAAGCTCATTGAAGACCGGCGCCTTGAAGACGGTGCCTGGGGCCGGCACCAATTTACCAAGCAGTAGCGGTAAAACGAAGGAGCTGTGGAGGATGCCCAAGCGTCCGTCTACACCTTCTACACGAAGAGGAAAGTGTGGCAAATTTTAGGGCGCAGCAGAAATGAAAGCCATGGCAATCAAGCGGCGCCGCGCCCCAGGTGCTTCAGCGCGACATACTCCCAGACGGCGACCACGAGCAAAATAGCACCTGATACCGCCTGGATGACGACGTTGGCGACGACAGGCACAAGCGGGAAACTGGCGGCGAGCAGGCCAACGCCAATGGCATGCGAATAGGGCAGGACACGCGAAGACACGCCTTTCATCCACATCGTCCCGGCCAAGAATAAGATCGGCCCGCCGAGCTGAGCCAGCGCGAAATCGTATGTTCCCAGTTGGTAAGGGTGCGCCAGGCTGAAATCTTCTCCGACCGCCGTGAAGACGATGCCGCCCACGATCGGAAGGTGGCCATAGGTGAAGAGATACTGCGCGGTGGTTTGCGGTTTGGACGTGACTTCTGCCTTGTCAGCGGCCCGTTGCTGGCCGTCGTGAAAATAGATCCACCACATGAGAACCGTGGTGAGAAAGGAAAAACAAAGGACCCAGGGCGTGCCCTCAGTCTCGAGGTTGCTGAACGTGTGTTTTCCAATTGTCAGGATGGTCTCGCCAAGTGCGATGATGACAAAAAGAGCGCTGCGTTCAGCTAGGTGTTCCCCGTCGATATCAAGGGTTTCCCGCGGCGAAGCTCCGATAAGTGGCACCCAGTAGCGGACCGTCGGACCTGTATATTCCACAACGAGCGCCACGATCCACAGGACGACGCGCAGATGCGGGTCCAACAGGCCTCCCGTAATCCAGAAGGTGCTCGAAATCGTAAGCCATGCGGTGATCCGGAAAAAGGTCATGAACGAGGCCGGGTCGCCTCTTCGGAATGCATAGAGTGCGAAAAGCGACCGACTGACCTGCATGGCTGAATAGGCGACGGCAAAGAGAAGGCCCATGCCTTTGAAGGCCTCGGGCAGCGCAATCGCCATCACGATGCCGCAGAACATGAGAGTGAAGAGCAGCAGGCGGACCGGTTCGATCTCGGTATCCAGAAGATCCATGACCCACGTCGTATGGATCCATACCCACCAAAGCGCGAAGATGAAGAGCACTGCTTCGGCGGCGATGCCAAGACTGAAATCATCCGAAAGGCTCTCGGAGAGCTGAATCAGGGCAAAAACAAAAACGAGATCGAAAAAGAGTTCAGGAAAGCTCGCCTTCGTCTGATCCGTATTTTCTTTCCGGAGCCAGTGCGGGTGGTTTTCAGCCATGGAACCCTCGTAAGGATGACAAGCAGAGATATATACCGTCTGACCTGCCACCGCCGAGCCTCTAATCGCCGCTGGATCAAAGTTCAGTGGCATGTATGTCCGCGACATTCCAGAAATCGTCTGCTGCTGGATGCGAAGCCGCCGTCCCGCAGCTTCGCATCGGACTTCGGCTGTCCACCCGATAAATCGCTTCCCGAAGTACCATCCGTCTGCTTGAAAGTTGAGCGCTGAGGTGTGGGGGGTGGCTTCTGGGCGGAAGGCTATATCTAGCTGGAACTCGGGCCGCATCATCGGTCAGAAGCCACCATTGAAGCCGAAGGAGGTCTGGGCCATCCGTACCCGCCCTCAGATGTTGAGCGAAGTACGCGACCTGGCGCTGTTCAACCTCGCGATCGACAGCAAATTGCGGGCGAGTGATCTCGTTGCGATCTCAGTTGGTGATGTTTCGATTTTCGGAAGGGTTCGTGACCGGGCGATCAGCATTCAGAAGAAGACCGGCCGACCCGTGCAATTCAAATTGACCGATCAAACGCGGGAGGCTGTCGGCGCATGGATTGAAAGTCGCAGACTCGGGGAACGGGATTACCTGTTTCCGAGCCGCGTGCACACAAAGCCGCATCTGTCGACGCGGCAATATAGCAGGGTTGTCGAGCAGTGGGTGTCGAGCAGTGGGTGTCGAGCATCGGGCTTGATCCGAAACGCTACGGCACGCATTCGATGAGGCGGACGAAGGCGGCACAAATCTACAAGAAGACAGGCAACCTACGCGCCGTCCAGCTCTTGCTAGGCCATAAGAAGCTGGAGAGCACCGTACAATACCTCGGAATCGGGGTGGACCACGCCCTGGCTATCTCTGAGCAAGTTGAATTGTATTGCTCAGTGGCGGCGCTTCGAACAGAGGCGCCGCCATCTGGCCACGCTGAAGGCCAAAGTTCGACCCAACGCTGTCATTCGCCTATAGCGCCCGCAATTTCCGGTGCTGACCCCACAGCGGCCGCTGACCGTTACTCGCGTCGACGAGACAACGTGGCCGCCACAGGGGCCGCGGATACCCAAAGCCCATCAAACACACCCCCTGGTATAGGAGTTCGCAGTTCTCCTTAGATGCTGTTGAAAGAACAACTTGAAATCCCGAAAACTGTCGAAGCCAAGGGCGGTAGCAAGGCGCGTGACCGAGGTGGGGGAGACGGAGCAAACGGCAGCGATCGAACGAGCGCTGCCGAAGGCGATGACATCCGGCCTTGCAAGCGCCAGACGAGCGACCTGCTCGAGTTGTTTGGGAAGCCTAAGGGACCTGGAAGCGAACATGCCCTTGAGCTCCATGACGTCGGTCGGAGGTTTTGTCACCTCGCTCGTTTTCATGACCGCCTCCATCTGCCCTTTATTACAGCGCGATGGCTGCCTTTCGTGAGAAAGACTCAATGCAGGCCAGCGCGATGCTCAGCGCATTGCGCGCATCGATCCCGGTCGGTCCTACGGTGATCTCGCGGCGACGAACGGCTGCTACGAAGGACGCGAGCTGCGCTGTGTAACCGTGGACGAAATGGTCGGTGTCGCGACGCCAGGTGTCGCTCGACACGCCGTTCTTATCGAACAGCGTCATGCTGGAACGACGGACGTCGCCCATGGTCACCATGCCGCCGGAGCCGAAGACCTCGCCGCGGATGTCGTAGCCGTACATCGCGCAGAAGTTCGCCTCCGCGACAGCGATCGAGCCATTGTCAAATCGGATCGTGACGACCGCCGTGTCGTGGAAGCCCTTGTCGGCGAAATCCGGACGAACCAGCGCGTCGGCAACTGCCGTAACCTCGACCGGCTTGGCATTCGGGTTCAGCCAAAGCAGCGTGTCGAAATCGTGGATCAGCGTTTCGTAGAAGATCGTCCACTGCGGAATCCTGGCGGGGTCGGCACCGAACGGACCGGGGTCGCGGGTCAGCGATCGGAGCAACTGAGGGGTACCGATCTTTCCGCCATCGATCGCGGCACGTCCTTCCGAGAAGGCCTGATCCCAGCGGCGGTTGAAACCGACCTGGAGGGGAACGCCGGCTGAGCGTGCCGCCGCGATTGCCCGGTCGGCGTCCTCCAGGGTCAACGCCATCGGCTTCTCGCAAAAGATCGCCTTGCCGGCTTCGGCGGCCTGCACGAGGATGTTCGTATGAAACCGCGCCGGCGTGGCGATGATCACGGCATCGAGTTCCGGATGGGCGAGCAGATCGGCGACATCGGTATAAGAGCTTTCGACTTCGAGCTTCCCGGAAAGAGCGTCCGCAGCCCCTGAGGCGGGATCGGCGATGGCGACGAGCTCGGCGTCGACGAGGCGACGTGCGACGGTCTCACCGTGGAAAGAACCGATGCGGCCGGCACCGATGAGACCGACATTGACGGGTTTGTTCTTGGGCATGGAATTGATCCTGTCACGTTGAAAATGTCAGATGGTGAATGCGGCGCGGAACGCTTCGAGCGCCGCTTCCGGGTCGCCGGCGGCCCAGGCTTCCATCCCGATCGGGCCGGAATAGCCCATCGCATTCAGCGCCTTGGCGATGCCGTTCCAGTTGACCTCGCCGGTACCGGGCTCACAGCGGCCGGGTACGTCGGCCACCTGGACCTCGCCGATCCAAGACAGGCACTTGCGGCAGAGTTCGATCAGGTTGCCCTCGCCAATCTGGGCATGGTAGAGATCGAGATTGAGGCGGAGCCGCGGATGATTGACGCTCGAGACAAGCGCCAGCGTGTCCTCGGCGCGGCCGAAGGGCACACCGGGGTGGTCGACCGGCAGGTTGAGGTTTTCGAGCGTGAAGGTGACGCCTTCGTATTCGGCCATATCCACGATACGGCACAGAGTATCGCGCGCCTTCAGCCACATCGCGCCGGTGACCACTTCGATGGGCTGGACCGGCAGTCCGCGGTCTCCGAGGCCCGTGCCGTGCAGGTTGAGTCGCTGTATGCCGAGCCGTTTTCCCACCTGCGCGGTCTCGCGCGCTGTCCTGAGGAGTTCTGCTGCACCGTCGTCGTCCGTCAGACGGCCGGTCAAATAGCCGTTCATGATCGTGAAGGTCGCGCCGGTCGCTTCCAACTTCTTGAGATCGTGCTCCGGCCAGTTCCAGAGACCGACCCCGAAACCCATTTCTTTCAGGCGCGCGGCGCGCCACTCGATCGGCTTGTCGCGCCAGAGCATTTCCGCGCAGGCTGCGAGGGGGAAGGGAGAAGTCTTGGGAGCACTCATTGGCGTTTTCCGAATTTTGGGTATGACGATGGGTGGAGCGGCGCAAAAGCGCCGCACCGAAAGGCATGCGAGCCGGTTTCGATCAGATCGTTCCGCCGAGCTCTTCCGACAGAGACTGCAGCTCCTTCCCGCCGGCCATCAGGTTTTGCAGTTCGTCGATGCCAATCTCGTTCTTTGCATAGGTTCCAAGCGTCTTGCCGCGATTGAGCACGGTGAAGCGGTTGCCGACGGCATAGGCGTGGCGAACGTTGTGCGTGATGAAGATCACCCCGAGGCCCTTGGCTCGGACCTGGTTGATATACTTCAGCACCATCGACGTCTGGGCGACGCCGAGCGCCGACGTCGGCTCGTCGAGGATCAGCACCTTGGCGCCGAAATAGACCGCGCGGGCGATCGCCACACATTGCCGCTCGCCGCCTGACAACGTGCCAACCGCCTGCTGCGGGTCGCGGACATCGATGCCGATCTTGTGCATCTCGTCGCGGGTCACGTTGTCGGCCTCATCCATGTCCATGCGCTTGAAGGGGCCAAAGCCGGTCAACGGTTCCCGCCCCATGAAGAAGTTGCGGGTCACCGACATCAGCGGGATCATCGCAAGATCCTGGTAGACCGTGGCAATGCCGGCATCGAGTGCGTCGCGAGGGCCGGAAAACACTCGAGGCTGACCCTCGACCAGGAAATCGCCCGAGGTCGGCTTGTGCACGCCGGCAAGTGCGTTGATCAGGGTCGATTTGCCCGCACCATTGTCGCCGAGCAGGCATAGAACCTCGTTGCGGTACACGTTCATGGACACGCCGTTGAGGGCGATGACGGAACCGAAATGCTTGACGAGGTTCCTGACCTCGACGAGGGGCGTCTGAGATGTGCTCATCAGCGTTCCCCCGTGACGCGTTTGCGGATGACGTTGTTGAAGACGACGGCGGTCAGCAGCATGCCGCCGAGGAAAACGAGGTACCAATCCTGGTCGATCGACGTGTAGGTCAGGCCGATTAGCACCATGCCGAAGACGATGGATCCAAAGAACGCGCCGATGGCGGAGCCGTAGCCGCCGGTCAGCAAGCAGCCGCCGATGACAGCCGCGATAATCGCCTCAAATTCTTTCTGAAAGCCGCGGCGGGCGTCCGTCGAGCCGGCATCGAGCACGGTGAGGATGGCGACCAGCGTGGCGCAAAGGGCGGTGACGACGAAGAGCGTTGTTTTGACTCTCGCCACCGGCACACCCGACTTGCGCGCAGCGCGCGGATCGCCACCGGATGCGAAGATCCAGTTGCCGAAGCGCGTTCTCAACAGAACCCAGGTGGCAAGGAGCGCGATGGCAATGAACCACAGGATCTCGACCGGGATGCCGGGCACCCTCGGTGCGCCGTTCGGGAAGGTGTCGATAATGCCGACCTCAGCAAGCCAGGTGAACAATCCGGGGAAGGCATCTCCTGAGAACAGGCGGGCAAGCGGGCTGCCGGCCACTGCTTCCTTCATGCCGCGAAGCTGGGTCGCGCCGCCGCTCGCCCACTTCAGGCCGACCAGCGTCAGGCCGCGCAGGATGAAGAGGAAGGCCAGCGTCACGATGAAGGACGGAAGGCCGGTGCGCATGGTGAGCTGAGCGTTGGTGATGCCGATGAATGCGGCAAAGGCGATGGCGACGAGAATGGCGACGCTGAGCGGCACCTGCCAGACGACCAGCGCCGTGCCGAAGACCAGCCCGGCAAAGGCGACCATCGAGCCGATCGAAAGGTCGAATTCGCCGCCGATCATCAAGAGGGCTGCGCCGATGGCGAGAATGCCGAGCTGGGCGGCCGGGGCCATGAAGTTCATCACACCCGCCAACGTGAACATGGCGGGATTGGCGGTGAGAAGGAAGAAGATCGTCACGAGCACCAGACCGGCTACAGCGCCGAGTTCGGGACGCCGTAGAATTGCGGTCAATGTCGAAACCTTTTTCAGCCGCTCATCGGATCTGGCTACAGACCCGTTCTGTTCGTTGGCTAGCGTCATGGTTCGTTCCTAAAATCTGGGTCGTTGTCCGTTCGCGCGACGACCGCCTGCGACTCGAAGTGTCGCGTTGGCCAAATGCGCGGCGACAGGGGCAGCCCCCGTTCAGGACGGGGGCTGCCAGGCTCCGCCTTAGCGGATACCCTGGGAGGATTTCTCGATTACTTGCGCAGCCGTCTCGGCGGTCACGAAGCTCGGACCAGACGCCACGTTGCCGGCCGGGATCGTTCCGTAGCGCGCATTGAGCGCCAGGAAAGTCACCGGCAGATAGCCCTGCAGAAAAGGCTGCTGATCGACCGCAAACAGCGCCTTACCGTCGACCACGGACTGAAGGAAGCTCGCTGAGAGGTCATAGGAGGCGACCTTCACCTTGTCGCCGGCACCCATCTTCTCCACCACCGCCACGGCCCGCTCGCCGACGAGCGGAGCCGAAAGGCCGAGCACGACATCGATCGACGGGTCGGACGTCAGCGCCGCCTGGATCTTCGATTCGATCTCGGCGGGATCGGAGGTCGTCGGCAGCACCGTGACCTTGCCACCCTCGAAGCCCTGCTCCGTACCGGCACAACGCTGGTCGAGAGCGGCGTTGCCGACTTCCTGGTTGACGCAGAGGACGTGCTTGAGGCCGAGCGACTTCAACTTCTCGCCGACCTTGACACCAGCCGGCGTCTCATCCTGGCCGACATGCAGCTTGATGCCGAGTTTTTCGGCTGCGGAGATGCCGGAGTTCATCGATATGACCGGAATGCCGGCGGCGACGGCCTTCTCGATCGCCGGGCCAAGCGCATCCGGGTCCGGGTTCGAAATGACGATGCCGGCAGGGCTCTGGTTTACGGCAGCTTCGATGAGCTGAGCCATCGCCACCATGTCGAAGGTCTCCGGCGCGCGGTAATCGACCTGGACGTTGCTGTCCTTACCGGCTTGCATGATGCCGTTCTTCACGATCGACCAGAAAGGGTCGGATGCCTGCCCGTGCGTCACGGCGATTATGGTGGGCTCCTGAGCTTTCGCGCTCACGGCCGCCGAGGTGGCGACGCCGAGTACGACCGCGCCGAATGCGAGCTTCTTCAAAAGGGATTTCATTTGTTCCTCCTCATTCGCCGTCCACTCCACAGGATGGCGAGAAAAACGAATGCTACCGGGTGCATTTCTGTTTGCTACCGGGTGCAAACAGGTGCATGTTATCCTCGGATGCCGTAAAAGCAAGCATTCATTTCATCCGAATCAAAAAATGGAATATCCGTTCCATTTCACAGGGAGGCTCTATGCGCAAGCGGGCGACGGCGAGGGAAGTGGCGGATGCCGCCGGTGTCTCGAAGTGGACGGTCATACGGGCTTTCACTCCGGGCGCATCTATCGCGGAGGAAAGCAAACGCAAAGTCCTCGAAGCGGCTGCGGCGCTCAACTACACTCCGAACCTGCTTGCCCGCAGCCTCGCGACCAACTCCACCCATCAGGTGGCTGTGTTCGTCGATGATTTCGCCAATCCTCAGAAATTGCCGTTCCTGGAGACATTGACCGAACGACTGCAGGCCGAGGGGCTGGTCGCCGTGCTCATCAATATCAACACGCACTTCGACCATGTGCACGCACTGCTCCACGCAGACCAGCGCCAGGTCGATGCCGTCATCCTGTTCGGAACGGCATTTCGCAGCGAGACACTGAACGATCTGCAATTCGGCCGGGGGACGCCACCCATGTTCGTGCTGGCGAGAGACAGTCAGATCGAAGGCGTGCCGGCGGTCACATGCGATGCCGAACTGGCGCTGCGGGAGATCGTCGATCATCTCTTCGAAAGAGGATACCGGCGTCCCGGCTTTATGACGGGAGCGACCGTCCTGTCGACGGCGCTGAGACGCCGGCAGCATTTCGTCGATTTCTGGGGGGAGAAGGGCGTGGACGACGTCGCGGTGTTCTCGGCTGAGAAATACAGCGCCGAAGCCGGAGCCGAAGCCGTCCGCGGCTACCTCAAGGAGACCGACCCCGCGGACCGAGTCGACGTCCTGATGTGCGAAAACGACATCTTGGCGCTCGGAGCGATGGATGAGATCCGCGACCGTTTTGGCTTGCGCGTCCCGGAAGACATGGCCGTCGTCGGCTTTGACAACTACGAGCTCTGTGGGTCGTCCGCCTACAGCCTCACTACCTACGAGCAGCCCCGCGACGAAATGGTTGAGGTGATCGTCGGGATTATCACGGGACGGCTGGAGCCCGAGACCGTGACACTGCCGGGCACCCTTGTCGTGCGCAATTCCACATAAGCGGGAGTCATCCGCGAGACCGTTATTTCTCGAATACGGGGAGCGCCCCACCGCTCAAAGAATCCAGCCCATGCGGAGAACAATATGATCCCTCGAAAAGCCATTGCCTTGCCCGCCGGCGTGCGTCTTGCCGTCAGTCCGCTGTCCTGGACCAATGACGTGCTTGAGGACCTTGGCGCCGACATCTCGCTCGAGAGATGCCTGAGCGACGCAGCCGAGACCGGTTACCAAGGCGTCGAACTCGGACGGAAATTCCCACGAGATGCCGCAACATTGCGACCGCTTCTTGCAAGCCATGGCCTCGCCTTGGCGTCCGGCTGGCATTCGGGAGAACTGGCTGAACGCGGCGTCGGCGAAGAAATGAAAGCCGTTGCCCGCCATGCCGAACTTCTGCGCGAGATGGAGTGCAAGGTCATGGTCTATGGCGAGGTCGCGATGATGACACCGGGATCGCCGCTCGATGCACCGATGTCTGAGCGCTTGACTATGCCGAAGACGGAGGTAGTCGCCTATGCCGCCCGGCTCACCGAGTTCGCCAAGCGTCTGGCGGGCGAGTACGATCTCAAACTTGCCTATCACCATCACCTGATGATGGTGGCAGAGACATTCGATGAGATTTCGGACATTTTTGGCAGCACGGGGGAGCAAGCCGGCCTGCTTCTCGACACTGGACATGCTGTCGCCGGCGGCTTTGATTATACCCGCTTGATCGAGCGCTTCGGGGATCGCATCGTCCACATCCATCTGAAGGACGTCCGTGGCCCGGTGCTCCAAAACGTTCAGGCGTGTGACCTGAGCTTCAATGACGGCGTGCGAAGCGGCATGTTCACTGTGCCCGGCGACGGCGTTGTCCATTTCGACCCGATTGCCCGGTTTGTCCGGGAAAATGGCTACCGCGGGTGGCTGGTGGTCGAAGCCGAGCAGGACCCTGCACTAGCCCCGTCGCGGCTGGCCGTCGCCCGCGCTTTCGACCATATCCGGGGCGTCTTTACTGGCTGAACGCATCTTGCCTACGGTGGGGGTTCGTCTCGGCGGCCCGACGACGGCATCCGGCGCTTTCTGCCGTTCGTCGCCGGCAAGCTGCGCAGCTCTCCCGTCATAATTTCGAGACGGCTTCCGCGCCGAGAGCCTTGAGCTGCTCGATCGAGGCAATCCCCATCAGTGCAAGGTTGATCGAAATCTCCCGCTCGAGGATGGCAATCACCTCGGCCACACCCGCCTGCCCCGCGGCCGAGAGGCCATAAGTATAAGCTCGGCCAAGCATCACGCCGTCTGCGCCGAGTGCGATCGCCTTGATGACGTCCGCGCCCCGGAGGATACCGCCGTCAAGCATAAGGCAGAAGTCGATTCCGACGGCGGCGCGAATGCTGGGCAGGGCGCGGATCGTGCTCGGGGCACCGTCGAGTTGACGTCCGCCGTGGTTGGAAATCACCACCCCATCGCAACCGAGATCGCGAGCGCGTACGGCATCAGCGGGCGTGAGAACGCCTTTAATTACGAGCTTGCCCGTCCAGCGTTCGCGTAGCGAGGCGATGTCCTTCCACGACAGCGTCTTGTCAATTCGGCGCGAGAGATTGGCCGCCTGCTCCAGCGCGCCGCGACCGAATTCCGGCCGGTGCTCGATTGCCCTGACCGACGGCATGCCGGCAAGGGCCACCTGTGCGAGCCAGCGCGGCTTCAGCGCGAGGCGGGCGAAGAGGTCCGGCGTCACCCGCGTCAGCGACCGGAAGCCGTTTCGCACGTCCCGTTCGCGAATGCCCGTGATGGCTGTGTCCACCGTTACGAACAGGGTATCGACGCCGGCGTGTTCTGCCGCTTGTAGCAATTCCTCGCAGAGCGAGCGATCCTCCAGCACATAGAGCTGGAAATGCAGCGGTCCGTCCGTGACGGTGCGAAGGTCGGCTAGTGAAGCGATGGAAAAGGTTGATAGGCAGAAGGGGATGCCCGCGGCATGCGCCGCCTGCGCGGCCTTGACCTCGCCCTTGCCGGCATAAAGGCCGAGGAAGCCGACCGGCCCAAGCATGAACGGCAGGGGATGACGTTGCCCAAGATAAGCCGTGGAAAGGTCCTGCGGCTGCGGCTCGACTAGTACCTTCTGGCGCAGGGTTATGCGTGAGAAGTCCGAGCGATTTGCCCGCATCGTCTCCTCCTCGAAGGAGCCGCCGTCTATATAGTCGAAGAAGATCTTCGGCAGCCGCCGTCGGGCGAGATCGCGAAAGTCGTGTATGTTGACCGGCGCCATGTCAGCCGTTGTCCGGATCGATTGTGTCGATGAATCTTGAAATCAAATCGTCTCCCGCAGCCGGCTCGCTTCCGGCCATCACCGCGACGGAGAAGCCTATCAGGGAGGAAATCGCGTTATGAGTCGTTGCGCCGGCCCGTAGGTTCATCACCAGCGTCGGGCAGAGGAAAAGGCCAAGCCGGATGACCCGGCGCCAGTCGGCTGGAAGCATGCCCCGCGCCTTGAGTTCGTGGAGCAGTGGACGCCATAGTGCCTCTGCCTTCACGTCGAGAAGCGCCCGCCTGGCGGGACTTGGCACGAAGTCGGTCGTTACGCGGAGCAGACTACCATCGAGCATTACGCTTGCCTTGTAGTGCTCAGCCGCCATGGCAGGATCGTAGAGCCACAGCGGATGGGCGAGGGTGTTATGGAAGGTCGTCTTCACTTCGGCGAGCAATGTCGGGATGTTCTCGCCGGCAAAGGCGGGATCGAAAAAAGACAAGCGTGCCCTGTCATCGCGCTCCTCGTACCAGACATTCGCGTTGTGGGCATCGCCATGCGCAACCACTCCCCCAGCATCGGTCAGCCGCGAGGGGTTCAGCCGCTCATGAGCGGCATCGAAGAGAGCACCAAGGCTGTCGCGGTATTCGATGCCGTTCACCACAAACCGGCAGCGCGAAAGCGTCTCCCAATCGATCGTTAGGTTCGGAAAGGTAAAGTCCTTGCCGACATAGAAGCTCGCCATTCGCCCGCCCGGATAGGTACCTGCCGACGGGTCGATGAGCCGTTCGTAAAAAAGCCGGTGGATCGGCTCGGCCGCAACCTCTCCGGCATTCACCGGATGCAGCGTATCGAGATAGACCTGAAGCACGGCTTCGCTCAGCCTGCGTTCGGCCTCAACAGCCCTTTCTCTCGCGGCAGCATCGTCATTCAGATCCAGCGCTCGCAGCACATCGGAAAAACGCGGGTCAGTGCGTCGGCGATAGACGAGGATCTGTTCGCCTGGAAGAGTCGACATCAGCAATGGCTGATCTACGGGAAGTCCGGCGCGGGCCAAGATGTCGGCGCGGTAATATTCGCCGCTCATGGCCTCCTCGCCTTCTTCCTGATGGAACTTGAAAAAGAACGCGCCATCTTCGGTATCGAAGAATCCATTGAGGGAATTGAGACTATACTGGTCGTGATTGATCGCGACGTTCTTTGCCTCGATCCTGAAAAGGTCGCGCAGCAGCTCGGCAAGCAACTGTTCCGCCATGCCGTCTCCGGCTTTGGCGATTTTCCTGATTTGCGCGGTGCGGCTCGTGGCCTGGCTCATAGCGTTCTTTCCGAATGGGTCTTTTGGATAGGAACGGCGGTCACTTGCCGCCGTGCAGATAGCGGCTGCCGAGCGAATAACGGCTGCCGACATAGGTGAAGGTATTGACAGTTGCGACGACCGGTCCTGTCCAGGTCTTGCGGTGCAGGACCAGGCAGCAGTCACCCGGGCGAATGTTCAGCAGGCGAGCCTGGTCAGCACTGGCCGGCAGAGCGCTGATGAGGTGCTCCACCTCGGTCAACGGCGTTGCGTTCTGCAGGTAGTCATAAGTGGCGACTGCGGCAAAGTCCTGGTCGACATAGCCAGAAACGAGGTTGGGATTGACGTAGCGCTCCTCGAGCTGGACCGGCAGGTCGTTTTCGAAATGAATGACGACGGAATGGTCGACGGGCTTCACCGCCTCAAACTCGAAGGCGAGCAGAAGCGATGGTTCCGGTCGTGCGATGCGCTCGAGCACGAACACCTCGGCCCGGTGCCGGCTACCGCGTGCTCTGATCTCGGCGATGATGTTGCTGATCTCGATCAACGTCGACTGGGGCCGCGGCGGAGCGACAAAGGTGCCGACGCCCTGAATGCGGCGCAGATGCCCCTCGGAAGTGAGTTCCCGCAGCGCCCGGTGAACGGTCATGCGGGACACGCCGAGTGCCAAGACGAGCTCGTTCTCGGACGGAAGCCGACTGTTGCGCGCCCACTTGCCGCTGCCGATGTTGCCAAGGACGAAGTCCTTCACTTTCGCGTAGAGCGGCGATGCAGAATCTGAAAGCGTATTCATGGTTCACTGCCTCCACCACCGCCTGGAATGAGCCGGCATCCGGAATGACATGACGGACCGGACTTAGCCCGCCACCTCGATGATCGTCTTGAGCGCCTTGCTGTCGCCCCGCAGCAGCCTTTCGTAAGCCTCGGGCACATCGTCGAGCGCCGGCAGCACCTCGATCAAACGTTGCAGCGCGGGTGCGAGATCGACGAGTAACCCGACGCTCTCGGGCAACTCGTCTGCAAAGGCATGGCAGCCGACGAGTGACATCTCCCGCTCCACTAGGATGTTCGGGTCGAAATCGAGCCTGCCGTGGCCAATGCCGACGAGCGCCAGCGCTCCGCCGGCCGACAGGATGTCGAGAGCCCGTGCGATCGCCTGAATGCTGCCGGTGGCATCCAGCGCATAGCGCACCCTTCCGCCGGAAAGTGCTTTTTCGATCACCGCCCTGTCGAGAGCAACGACCGCGCCGCCAGTCACCTCGGCGACAAGAGCGGCTTTGTCGGCGTTCAGATCGGCCAGCAGCAGCGGACCAGCGTGCAACCGGGAGAGAAGAAGGGCGCTCAACCCGCCGATCGTGCCGCAACCGATGACGAGAACCGGTTCGCCGGCCGGAATGGCGAGGCGACGCACGGCATGCAAGGCGACCGCCATCGGTTCGGCCATAGCGGCAACATGGGGCGAAAGCTCAGGATCATGGCGCACGACCAGTCGGGCTGGCAATTGCACCGCCTCGGCAAAACCACCGTCACAGATCTCGCCGACGAAACCCAAGGTCTCGCAGACATTTTTGCGGCCGCTCGTGCAAGCCGGGCAGGTGCCGCACCACATGCGCGAGTCCGCAGAGACGACGTCTCCCCGCACCACGTGGCTGACGCCCTCTCCGATCGCAGTCACGCGACCGCAAAATTCATGGCCTGCCGTCGAGGGTCGGCGCGAGATCCATTGGCCGGTACGGTAGTTGTGAAGGTCGGAACCGCAGATGCCGGCAGCCCTTACTTCAAGGTTGACGAAGCCTGGCGGCGGGGCCGACAGTTCGGCGACCTCCTCCACCCGCAAGTCCTTAGTGTCGTAGAGCCGCACAGCCTTCATAGTTCAGGCGCCCTGCTTCAGATAACGATCGCGCACCGGCGACACGGCAAGCGCATGCGAGGAGAAACCCTCGTAGATCGCCAGATTGTGCGAATGCTTGGCGAATTCCGGATAGGCCGGTGCCGTGACATAGCCGATTGAGCTGCGCTTGACGAAATCACTGACCGACAGCGGGCCGAACGTTCGGGCCCAGCGGCTGGTCGGCAATACGGCGTTCGGCCCAAGCGAAAAGTTGGCGATGCTGACCGGAGTATGGGGACCCATCAGGATTTCGGACGCTTCAGTGATGTGGCCGAGATGAATGAAGGGCTCTTCTGAGAGAAGCTCCAGATGCTCCGGCGCATAGGCGTTTACGAACTCGTAGCTTTCCTCGATGGAAGTGGTGAGAACGATGCCGCCGGTCTTTCCGCTCAGCACGGCCGTTGAGAAGGCGACGCGCTGTTCGGTCATCTTCGCCCAGTGTTCTGGAAGGGCTGCGAGCGCCTCCTCGGCGACGCGGCGGCTGTGGGTAACGAGATAGGCAGAGGAATCCGGGCCATGTTCCGCCTCGATCAGCAGGTCGAGCGCGGCAAGACCGCCATGGACCGTATCATCGGCGAGGATCATCACTTCGGACGGACCGGCGGGAAGACCGGTATCGATGACGCCGGAGAGCAAGCGCTTGGCGGCGACCACCCAAGGGCTGCCGGGACCGACGATCTTCAGCGCCGGCTTGATGGTTTCGGTGCCATAGGCGACGGCAGCAACGGCCTGCGCGCCGCCCACCTTGTAGACGGTTTCGACACCGGCGAGGCGTGCGGCAACCAGCGTCGCAGCATCGACGGAACCGTCCGGTGCCGGCGGCGTGACGATGGCCAGATTGGAGACGCCCGCAACAACGGCCGGGACCGATGTCATCATAGTCACCGACGGGAAGGAACCTTTGCCGCGCGGTACGTAGAGCGCGACCGACTGAATGGGTGTAAAGCGGTCTCCGGCAAATGCGCCGGGACGGATCTCCTTCAGCCACATGGCTTCAGGCTTCTGCTCCTCATGGAATTTGCGGATGTTGTCTATGCCGAATTGAACGGATTCGATCACGCTTGCATCGACCAGCTTGAAGGCCGCATCGAACTCGGCCGCGGTAACCTTCAGATTGGCTTCCGTGACGTCGGCCTTGTCGAGTTCGCGTCCAAATCGTGCAAGCGCCCTGTCACCCTCGGTGCGGACGGCTTCCAGGATCGGCGCGACCTTCTCGATGAAGGCCGATATGTCGGCTTCCGAACGGCGCAGCAGGGCGGCCTTTTCTTCGAGGTTCAGCTTGGAATATTCGTAGAAAGACACGTTGGTCATCGTCTTGTCCTTGTATCTAGCCCTCGCAGGGCCGAAGGGTCATTTCGATTTCAGGAAGATGTCGAGACCGACGAGCCGGTCGAGCAGCGCGATCGCAACACCCGCGCAGGCGATGAACACCACGGAGATGGCGGCCAGGTCGGGCGTGATGATCGAGCGGATGGAATTGTAGATCTGCACCGGCAGCGTCACGCTTCGAGCGTCGACCAGCAGGAGGCTGACCAGAAACTCGTTGAGCGCGAGGATGAACATCAGCAGCGATCCCGTGATCACGCCCGGTAAGACCGCAGGCAGCGTGATGTAGAGGAAGCGTTGCAGCGGCGGCGCTCCGCAATTGGCTGCAGCCAGTTCCAGGTCGGGCGATAGATTGCTGGCACTGGCCGTCACAGCCCAGACCATGAAGGGCAGGTTAATGACGGAGCAGGCGATACCCACCGGCCACAATCGCCCGAGAACGCCTATGTTGCCGAGAACCAGCATCATGCCGATGCCGGAACCGATCAGCGGGATGGTGAACGGCAACAGCAGATAGATCTGGATCGATCGCGCAAACCGCACCCGATATTTGGCCAACGCGATGCCGGCGAGCGTGCCGACCGGGATCGAGACCACGGTGCATATCGTGGCGACGATCAGCGAACGCAGGAACGCCTGCCTGAGGTCACTTGCCTGAGCGATCGCCCCGTACCATTTCAGCGATAGGCCGTCCGGCGGAAAGGTGATGATGTTTCCGGCCGTAAACGAGGCTCCGAGCACCACGACGGTGGGCGCAGACAACATCACAAGCGCAGTAGCAACGAAAGCCCATAGCACGAAGGATTTACTTTTGCTGCCCGTCATTTACGTTCTCCTGTCATGGCGAGCGTGCCTGCGCCGAATACCATGAAAACGACGCCGACGAGCATGGACCCGACCGCAACGAGCATCATTGACAGCGTAGCACCCATGCCCTGATCGGAGGTGCGGAAGAACTGGTCGTAGATCGCGTTGGCGATAAAGTCCTGCGTGCCGCCGCCGAGGATGGCGGGGATAGCGAAGTCGGTGAGCGACAGTGTCATCACGACCAGGCCGGCCCCCACGAGCCCCGGTCGGGAAAGCGGCAGAACGATGTGGCGAAAGGTGCGGGTCCAGCCCGCGCCGAGCGAGGCCGCTGCCGCCTCGAGGTCGCTGGGGATCGCGGTCAGAGCCGGTGCGAGCATCAGCACCGCGAAAGGCAGCATGTACTGAATGAGGCCGAACAGTACCGCAGGGTAGTTGTAGAGCAGCCGTATCGGCTGGACGCCTACGAGACCGAGCGCCTCGTTGACCATGCCCTGATTGCCGAGAATGATGAGCCAGCCATAGGCGCGCACAACCTGTCCGATGAAGAAGGGCAAAAACAACGCAACCAGCAGAAACTTGCGAAGCGTGGACGAGGGCGTGCGCACCATGAGATAAGCATATGGAAACGCGAAGACCAGCGTGATCACGGTCACGATCATCGAACCAATCAGGCTACGGCCTGCCACGGTCGCAAAGAAGCTCTCGGTCAGAACACGCTGATAATTGGTGAGCGTATAGCTTTCCGACATCAGGAAGGTATTGGTATCGAGCGTTCTCAGGCTCGTGTCGCCAATCTGGACGAGGCCGAGCACAAGCAGCCCCACGAGCACAATCGCGGGCATCAGCATGAGATAAGGTAAGCCTCGCTGGAAGCTCGAGGGCCAGACGAAAGCCGCAAGGCGTTCGAGCATATCCATGACGCGCCACGTCAGGGGATATGCGGCACGGGAAGCGCGCATGGCATCGATCCTGTTTCACGAGAGAACGTTGCCCGCCGTGAGAAGGGACGCGGCGGGCACACGAGGCATCAGCCCTGCATGATTTCCTTGAACTTGGCGAACCACTGGCTTTCGTTCTCGACCTGTACCTTGGACGAGATACGGATCAAGTGTTTGAAGTCCTCTTCCGTGGTCGGGTAGGACGGATCGCCCACGAGATCGGCCGGCGGAGTGATGCCGGGGATGACGCCGGGAAGGCCGAGACCGTCGAGCCAGATCTGCTGTGCTTCCTTGGTCAGGGCGTGATCGATGTACTTCTTGGCCCAGTAAAGCTCATTTTCGGGCAGACCCTTCGGGATCCAAAGGCCGTCGGTGTCGAACTTTGCGCCTTCCTCCGGCACGACCCAGGCGATCTCGATGCCGTTCTTCTTGGCTTCGCGCGCATTGGTCGAGATGGTGCAGGCGGCGTCGATCTCGCCCTTCTGGAACCAGGTGGTAAAATCCGGGTCCTCGCCGAGCAGGGGCTGCTGCTCCTTGATCTTCGAGATGAAATCCCAGGCCGGCTGCATGTTGGCCGGAATGTCCTCGAGCTTACCGCCGCCGGCGACCTGGGCCGGGAAGTGGAAGCCGATGCCGTCGTTATACAGCGCGATACGACCCTTGAGCTTGGGGTCGAGAAGATCCTTCCAGGACTTTGGTGCGCCGTTCGGGAAGGCCGACGGGCGATAGGCGAGCACGTAAACATAGCCGTAGGTATTGACGATCGGATAGCCGTCGAGACCGACCGGCTTCGCAAGATCCGTGGCGTTCTTGAGATTCGGCAGGTCCGACAGGTCCTCGGTGACCCCGCGCAGCGCCGACTTTGTCGCGTTCGTGGTCGTATCCCAGTTGATGTGGATCGGCGGGACACGCTTCTGGGCAACAGCGGCCCAGACCTTCGGCTGGATCTCGTTGTCCTCAGTCAGATCGTGACGGACGGCAATCCCGGTCATCTTGGTAAAGCTGTCGGACACGCCAGCCTTGAGCGCATCGACCCAGCTGCCGCCCCAGGCGCGAACGATGATCTCGGCCGGCTTTTCCGGCTCTTGGGCAAAGGCGCGACTGGCGCCGAGCGTCGAGAGGCCCGCCGAGGCGCCGGCCGCGGCGATCGACGCAAGCAGCGTCCGGCGGCGGATCTGCGCGGACAGAAATTTTTCATGCGGCATTAGACATTCTCCTCTGGCTGGACCTTCTCGGGGTCATTTTTGAAAGACATGCATATCCCTGGCATTCCAGCCGAGACGAACCTCGTCGCCCGGACCGAACTGCAAGTGAGATTCTGGATCGTGGTCGAAGACCCGCATCAGCACGCCGGCCAGCCTCGGAACCTGAATTTCGTAAACGACGCGTTCGCCTTCGAAAATGCAATCGACGACCTGGCCGTCGACCACCGTTTCGAGTCCCTCGAGCAGCCTGTCCTTCGGCGCGATGCGGATCTGTTCCGCACGAACAGCGCCGCTGCAGGATATGCCGGTCGCAAGGGCAGCATCGGCAGGGATCCCGACGAGACGCACACCGTTGGCTTCGAACACGGCTCGCGCCGACGTAAGTTCGACAACGTTGCCTTCAATGAAATTGGTCACGCCGATGAAGTTTGCGACGAAAGCATTCGACGGCGTGCGATACGCATCGACCGGCCGGGCCTTTTGCTGAATGGAGCCGCCATCCATGACGATGACCTCGTCGGAAACCACCAGCGCCTCTCGCTGGTCGTGAGTGACATTGATCGTGGTGACGCCGAGCTCTTTTTGGATGCGGCGAAACTCGAGCTGCATCTCCTCGCGCAGCTTGCGATCGAGCGCAGCAAGCGGTTCGTCAAGCAGAAGCAGGTCCGGCTCGAACACCAACGCACGGGCGATAGCGACACGCTGCTGCTGACCGCCGGACAACTCATTGATCCGACGGCCGCCATAGCCGCCGAGGCGCACGAGATCGAGATAGCGCGCGACCTTTTCCGGGATCGTGCGGGCGTCATGGCGTCGCATCTTGAGCGGAAAGGCGACGTTTTCGGCCGCCGTCATATGAGGAAAAAGTGCGAGCTTTTGGAACACCATACCGATGGCGCGCTTGTGCGCCGGCACGGCACTGACCGGCCGCCCATTGATGAAGATCTCACCGTGGGTCGGCCGGTCGAAACCGGCGATCATGCGCAGCAGTGTCGTCTTACCGGATCCGGACGGGCCGAGAATGGTCAGGAACCGCCCCTTCGGGAGGTCGAATGAGGCATTCCTGACAGCGTGAACATCGCCGAAAGCCATGCCGACGTCCTTGACGGAAACAGCGACCGGATTAACGGATCCGGTCGGACGGAGACCAGCAGCAACAACGCCCATTGAATTCCCCTGTCTTGCTCCAACCGATGAGGCCGCGGCGAAGCTTTATTCTATTCGACCCGGCGGGAAAGGCGCTCCACCGGCCCTTACGTCTAGTTGTCTATACATATTGGTACAAGTATCGTCAACCGACATTGCGCATTTTTTGCACTGCAATTCCATATGCCGATTATTTGTGCACATGCGAAAGAAAGGCGCAAAGCCGCTGACAGTTTGGCTAGCGACGGACAGAATGACAAGCAGTCAAGACGGGTCCGTCATACGGTTCGCACCCCACTTGGAGCATTCATGCTGGCTCGCGCACGGTTCAGATCGAGGCGAGATAGCCGCCGTCGACAGGGATACAATGCCCCGTGATATAGGCAGCCGCATCGCTGCAAAGGAAAACCGCGACACCGCCGATATCGCTTTCCCTACCGAAGCGCCGCTGAGGGATTTTTTCCAGCATGCGGGATTGCCAGTCTTCGTCCTCGTAGAAGCTCGCAGTCATGGCGGTACGGAAATAGCCGGGCGCAATGGCGTTGACCCGGATGTTGTGCGCTGCCCACTCGGCTGCCAGGGCACGCGTTACGCCGAGTAGGCCGGACTTCGAGGCGCCGTAGGGTACCGCCGTCGGAATGCCGACATAGGATGTCAGGGAGCAGAGATTGACGATTGCTCCGCCGTTTGCGTCCGCCATGATCCGGCCCGCCGACTGGGCACAGAAGAAGGCGCCCTTCAGATTGGTCGAGACGATCGCTTCCCAGAGCGCCTCGTCTACATCGAAGGAAGGCCGGACATTCTCGAACCCGGCATTGTTGACCAGGATGTCGAGACCGCCCAAACCCTCAGCCGCTGCTCTCGTGACGCTTGCGCAAGCCTCAACGTCGCGCACGTCCTGGGCAAGCGCCACGGCGCGTCTGCCGGCCTTTTCGATCAGGGCCCGGGTCTCAGCCAAGCCCTCTACCGTTCGCGCTGTCACCGCCACGTGCGCACCGGCCTCGGCCAGGGCGCAAGCGATAGACTGCCCTATGCCGCGGCTTGCTCCCGTAACGAGGGCGCGGCGGCCGGAAAGGTCGAAGATCGGGCGGGTCATGACGGGTCCTGTCCTGGTTCCAACCTGGATGACATCATTATCTCGACAACATGTCTATACATATATACAGATCATGAATCCCGGCTTATGAATAGCGCATAGCAAGGGTACCTCATGGAGACGGTAAAATGGCAAACCCTTCAACCCCCATACGGAAAGAAATCCGCTCGATCGCCCGCTATAATGCCGGGCTGACGCTCGAAGAGGTGCGGGCGAAGTACCATGTCGACGAAGTCGCCAAGCTCGGCTCCAACGAGAACCCTCTCGGCCCCTCGCCGGCCTTGCGCGGGCTTTTTCCCGACATCGGCGAACTAGCCCGGCTTTATCCCGATCCGCAGGGCCGCGCGCTCTGCGCCCGCCTGGCTGCCAGCTTCGATGTCGAGAACAATCAGGTTATCCTCGGCAACGGCTCGGAAGATCTGATCGCCGTGATTTGCCGCTCGGTGGTGCGTGCGGGCGACACTGTGGTGACGCTCTATCCATCCTTCCCCCTGCATGAAGACTATACGACCCTGATGGGCGGAAAAGTCGATCGCGTCACCGTGGCACCGGACCTCACCGTCGACATGGACGCGCTTCTCGCCGCGATTGCCCGCAAGCCGCGTATGCTGATGTTCTCGAACCCGATGAACCCGGTCGGCTCATGGCTGACACCGCGCCAACTGGAAAAGGTTGTCGCCGCGCTCGATCCGGAAACGCTCATCGTGGTGGACGAGGCCTATGCGGAATATGCAGCCGGCGTCGACTATCCAAGTGCGGCCGAAGTGCTGAAGGCGACGGGCTTGAACTGGGTCGTGCTACGTACCTTCTCGAAAGCCTACGGACTGGCAGGCCTGCGCATCGGCTATGGTATTGTCAGCGACGGCAGCCTTTGCGATTTTTTCAATCGTGCGCGCACTCCGTTCAACACCAATGCGATCGCCCAGGTATCCGCCCTCACCGCCTTTAATGACACCGATCACCTTCACCGTTCCGTCGAGCTTGCTCTGGTCGAACGCGAACGGATGAAGAATGAACTCGCAACGATGGGCTACCGGATTGCACCATCGAAATGCAATTTTCTGTTCTTCGACGCACGCACAGATGCAACCCGTATGGCCGAAGCACTGCTCCGCCGAGGCGTCATCGTCAAACCCTGGAAACAACCCGGCTTCGAGACGTATATTCGCGTCAGCATCGGCTCGCCTGCGGAAAACGATCACTTCATCGACGCGTTGAAGAAGGCCGAGGCCGCCGGGTGAGGCAGGCGTGAAGCGGAAGGCAAGCGCAGCTTGTCGTGCGGACAAGTGATTCGAACCTTTGTTGGCTTTCGCTCATGCCACATTTCGAGTGCGGTGCATTCAACCCCCCTGCCATATCTCCGCGCGGCCAGTTGGCGTTTCTTGAGCGTGGCCGCGGCGAGTTTTGGCTGGCAGTTCTGATCGCTGCGGCGCGGCGTGATGCCGAGGTAAGGCTGGCCACAGCCTGCACCGGCCTTAAATGGCGCGAGTATCTGGCGGAGCGTTTCGGCAAGTCCGTTCCTTATTTCTAAAGTCGCCGCGACACTGACGAGCGACAGGTCCGGCCGGACTGGATGCGCAAAACAGGTCGCGGTGGGGATTTGGATCCCGCTATCGCGCCGCCCAAACCGATGTATGTGAAATTCGTTGCTTGTCGCTCAGGAGCGCGATCGCGCTGATAGACCGCGGAAGACGGGATTGAACGGATATGGATGTCATTTTCACACCGGAGTTGACAGTTTGCGGGATTGAGGAACTGCCGTGCCAGAGCACACGCAACGTCACCCATGTCCTCTCGCTGATCGATCCCGAATATCCCGAGTTGGACGCCTCCCGGACCTACGGCAAACACCACCGTACCACGCTACGCTTCCACGACATCATTGCGGAGGCGCCTGGGCGGGTGATGCCCCATCCGGACCATGTGGCAGAGATCCTCCGCTTCGGAACGGATTTTCAGTCAAGGCAGGATGCAAATGGCTCAAGCCATCTGCTCGTCCATTGCCATATGGGCGTGTCGCGCTCGACGGCCGCCATGCTGTCACTGATGGCGCAGGCGAACTCAGATGAGTCTGCCGAGGACCTGTTTGCCCGTTTAATCGTGATCCGGCCGCAAGCATGGCCGAATTCGCAGATGATCCGTTTCGCCGACGAGCAACTTGGACGCAAAGGCGACCTGACAGCGGCGCTCGGCCGCCATTATGGCCGGCAAATCAAAAGCCGGCCGCAGTTCACCGAGTGGATGACAACGCTGGGTCGACAGGCCGAGTTGCAAATGGCGGTTCTGAACTGACCGCACATGCGGGGCCACTGGGAACAAGTTAGAGGTTGGAAGGAGCTTTCCTGCCGTTTGCCGGTGTTCCCAGTGAGGTACTGCTGGATATGCCAAGCCGCTGGTTGAGTACTACGACGCAGCTACGTGGGAGGTGCGCTTCAATGCGCGGCTATCTGCCTCATAGAGTTTGGCGCGGAACGAGAAACCGAGCCCCAGCCTGTTTGCGAGAGCAGTGAACCTGCCCCCTCACCCCCGCATCACCGTGATGACCTTGGATGCAGCAGCTGGCCCGCCAGGGCCGAGGCCAAGTGAAATGAGCGTACCAGGCGCAGACGCTTCAGCGTCGAAGCCCGTTCGCGCGCAACTTGACCGGTTAACAGCGCAGCCGCAGGAGGCTTAGCATAGCGCCCCCCGAAGGGCGGAAGCCGGGACCGACTGCGCCCGGCAAGTTGCTCCGTCTCCTCCGAGCTCATTGGCTAGGCTTTGCGTTTAATTGGGCGCTGCCTGAAATAGCTACGGGACGTGAGCATGGCCAAACCCACCCATGGATGGCCATGACCGAGAGGCCAATCGTGGCTTGCCGAGCGCACCAACGCCGTTGATTGGCAGATAGGCAGCAAGGCCCGCCTTTACCGACGCAAAGAAGTTCTGTGTCAGACGTGAACATTGATCCCGGTTAACACAGTCGTGATGCGGAGCCGTCCTGATCTTTCTCGGGAAGGAATGACCAGGCACGAGCCCCGATCTTCACGAACAACTGTCCGCCTTCCCGATCTTCGGGAGGCATTGCCTCGAATTGCTCACATTCGAAACTGCTAATAATGCATGGACAAAGCCGGCGTCGCCTTCCTCGTACTCATCTGCATCCTCGTCGCTCTGGTGGTGAGCATCCTGGGATTCGTCCCAGAAGAGGTGCCAACCGATGTACCGGAGGTGACCCCTCCGACGCCCCCGAGATGAACTAGCTTTCAGGGATGCATGAATCACTCCACTTTGGCGGTTACTCCGGCGGGAGACGGATAAATTTGGCCACTTGATTTGACTAAACTCGTGCGCGAACGTCCTATTCTAGTCACCATCGGTGGCTGTTACAACTGTCGAACGGGAGGAGCTTGCAATGCGTATCCTATTGATCCCCGCCGTGATGCTTATCGGCTCGTTTGGAACTGTTGCTGTCGCAGCCGAAGGCGACGAGGCGTTCGCTACGGCTGACAAGGAACTGAATTCGACGTTCAAGGAAATCGAGGCACGCATTGGCGACGACGCAGGCACGAAAAAGCTGCTTGTCTCCGCCCAAAAGGCGTGGATTTCCTTTCGCGACAACGAGTGTGCATTTCAGACATCAGCCAGTGCGGACGGTAGCGCCTACCCTATGCTCGTTGCTGCCTGCAGAACCGAACTGACGACAGATAGAACGAAGGCGCTGAAGGCTTACCTCAATTGCCAGGAAGGCGATCTTTCCTGCCCGGTACCGTCCGGGCAATAACGTTTAATAGGCGACCACCCTGCGGCATAGTCGGCGGTCATTGGGTAGTTGCGCGTGAGCGTTTGTAGGCGCGCAATGAACCCGGTCTTTCGTGGTTATGAGCTACGCGGCTTACCAGTTGCCCTGCCTGCGTTTGAAATTCGGCAATATGCGGCTACGGCGGGAGGTGGTGAACTCCTCCTCAGGGCCCGGCGAGTGTTCCTCTAATCGAGGTCCGCGATCACAACACCCTGCAAATCACCTATGATTGTAAAGAGCCTGGACTAAGCGACGCTATCGACTGTTCAAGCGGAACTTCGACGCGAGACAAGCCCTGAAAGCGTTTCCACAAGGGTCGTACCTGCTGGTGACGTCGAGAACGGTCGCGAGCATGCCACCGAGCCGGTGCGACGGCGGGATCGTTAGGTCCCGTTTATAATATTGACGGAGTTCGTGCCACCTGCTCCCTGGTGTAATGAAGAAGCGCAATCGCGTAGACCGGCAGAGCCCGCCCAAAACCTTCGGGGCAGTCTCTTCCGTGGAACGTCAGGCAAGTTCATGCCCTTTGGTCACGCTCAATCGCTGAACGAAGTAGTGTCAGCCGTCCGACGAGCTCTGCCGTGTTCCAACCCGCTAGGCTTGGCCCGCGCCGAGAAAATCGGCCATCTCGACATTATAAAAGGTCTTGGTTCGTGGGCCGGCGAGGATCGGGTCAATCCGGCGCACGCATTCCTGGTAGTGTTCGGTTTTGCGGTGCGCGTCCAGCGCCTCGGGCGACTTGAAGACTTCATAGATGACGAAGCTGTGGTCGTCGTCCGGATTGCGCAGGACATCAAAGCGCAGGTTACCGGGCTCCTGGCGCGTGCCTTCGTAGTTTATGCGGAACGCCTCCAGAAACTCTGGGACGTGGCCTTGCTTGACGTTGATGCTGACCATCTGGATGAGCATGTCGTAATTCCTGCTGTGTTGATTGACAGATCTATAAAAGTCAGAGGCCTGGTGCCTTCCACATGGCCGTGGTGACGCCCTCATCTACGAGCTGTCGCTGCAGCGCGTAGGCACGTGCCCAGCGCTCGCCCGCCGCGTCGTAGATAGCCTTATGCTCGAGATTTGGCTCGAAACGCTGGTCCCAGCGCACCCAGCTTTCCGCCGCCTCGACGAAGTTGCGGCGCAGGCCGATGCCGATTGCCGCCGCCGCAGCGCAGCCGAGCGCCGTCGCCTCTTTGATCACGGGCGTGACGACCGGAAGGCCGGTGGCGTTCGAGAGGATCTGCGACCAGTGGGCTGATTTCGACGCGCCGGCCGCAAAGACGATCTTATCCGGCGTTTTGCCGGAAAGCTTGTAGACAGCCGAAAGGTTGCGGGCCGCGACAATCGCCGCGTTCTCCTGAAGGGCGCGAAAGATCGCCGCTTTGCCCGATTTTTCCGGGTCGATGGAAAGGTTCAGAAGCGACGGCGCGGCGTGATACCAGTTGCCATAATGCATGACGTCGGAGAAGACCGGAATGATGCCGTAGGCGCCGACTGGCACGCCGGCTGCTTTCTCCTCCAGGAGCCTGTAGGCATCGCCGCCGGGTCCGGCCGCCGCGAGCTCTTCCGCGCCGAAACTGTCGCGGAACCAGCGCATAACGATGCCGACGAAGAAGCTGATCGCCTCGACCTGGTTGAGGCCCTTGACGACATGCGGATTGATGCGCAGGTTCATAGACGGATCGGAGGCGGACGGGCTGACATTTACCACCTGCTGCCAGAAAGTGCCCCCAAGCACGGCGCAGTCACCTTCATTCACGACACCGATTGCCGCTGCCCCGATCTGGCAGTCGCCACCGCCCATGATCACAGGCGTGCCCGCGGCAATGCCCGTCTCACTAGCCGCCTTTTCGGTGACCCGGCCGATCGCCGTGCCCGGCTCGACGCTTTCCGGGAAGATATCGTCGCGCATGCCGGCCTTGCTCAGCGCCTCAGGCATCCAATCGCGTTTCGTCAGGCTGTAAAGACCGGTCGTCCCGGCGTTGGATGGATCGCTCGCGATAACGCCGGAGAGACGCGCCAGAATCCAGTCGGACAGCATGCTAATCCTGTGGATGCGGTCATAAACGTCCGGTAGGTTGCGCTTCAGCCAGAGCAGGCGCGGCAGGGCGCCGAGCGCGAAGGTCTGCCCGCTCTCGGTATAAAGCGCCCGCTCCAGATCGGCAAAATCGCGCTTCAGGTCGCGCACCTCGCTCACGGCGCGGCTGTCGACGTTGGCGCAGGCCCAGATTTCCCGGCCACTGCGGTCATAGGCGACGATCGCCTCGCGCATACTGGTGGCACTGACTGCACGGATATCGGCGGGTGCAATGCGGGCTTCTGCGATCGCCTGGCGAATGGCGCGCGACAGCAGCGACCAGTTGCCCTCCACATCGAAGTCCATCGAGCCCGGAAAGCGCGGATCGGCCTGGTGCCACCATTCGTGTTGGGCGCTGGCGATCTGAGTGCCGTTTTCGTCGAAGATCACCGCGCGGCCGCTGCCGGTGCCGGCATCAACGGCCAGCATATAGGAAGTCGTCATGGTCTCAGTCCTCGATCTCGATGAGGCCATTCGCGGTCGTCTCGTCAGTTATGAGAATACCGACGAGCTTTCCGCGAAGCGCTGCATGGATGGCCTGTACCTTATGGATGCCACCCGCCGCCGCCACAACCTTTTCCGCGCGCGACAGCGCCGCGAGCTTCACGCCGATCACTCGATCGTGCAGCGGCAACTCGAGTGGCTCTCCGCATTCGTTGTAGAATTGGCAGAGGATATCGCCGACGGCGCCCTTGCGGCGCAGCGGCTCCACCTCGTCGGGGCTCACATAGCCGGAACGCACGACAGTGGAGATGGCCGAAAGTTCGCCGATGCCAACGAGCTGGTAACTCGCGTTGAGCGCCATTTCGAGCAAGTTGGCGACGGCGGGTTCGGATGAGAGGTTGCGCGCGACATCCGGGTCGCGCACGACGAGCGGCGCCGGTACGAGATGAACGCTACTGCCCCAGTTGGCCGTTCGCATGCCGTCAACATAGGTGCCGACGCCGCCGGTCAGGCTGACGAGGCCGATATTGCGCTCGTTGGCGAGATGGCCGAGCCGCTGGATGGTGTTGCTCACGGTCGCGCCCCAACCGACCGCTAGAAGGTCGTCCGGCTGAAGCCGTTGCATGAGAAACTGCGCGGCCGCCTGACCAAGCCGGTCACTCGGATCCTGATCGGGAAGCTGCGGCACCACGTAGGCTTCCAACAGCCCGTAGCGCTCCTTGATCTGCCGCTCGAGCGCCAGGCACCCCTGATATCGCGAGTTTATACGCACCTGGATAATGCCGGAGCGCCGGCCGCTCTCCAAAAGACGCGACACCTTGATGCGCGACATGTTGAGTTTTTCGCCGATCTCATTCTGCGTCAGACCGTCGTTGTAGTAATACCAGGCGATACGGGTGAGGATCTCCTCGTCCGTATCGGCATAGCTCCATTCCCCGTTGTCCGACGCCATGTAAGCGGCTCCCTCGGTCGATCTCTGATCATTTGAATACCAATAAAACTTTTGATACGTCAACGCATCAGGGTCGCGAAAAATTCTTCTTATCTGCAATCTATTGATTCCGACAGGAATTCTGCGGAATTCGCCAGAGAGTCGACCACCTACATGCGGTCATGATGTTGCGGGCATATTGACGACCACAGAGCCATGTGATCACATGACTTAGACAAGTTACATATGAACAGGTGCGGAATGAATGGGAGCACTGTGGCCGGGAGGGTCGCGAAGCTGACGGACATCTGGAAGTCCTACGGTGCCGTTCCGGTGCTGAAAGGCGTCTCGTTCGTTTTGCAGGCGGGAGAGGTTCATGCGCTTCTCGGCGGCAATGGCGCTGGCAAGTCGAGCCTCATGAAAATCATGTCGGGCGTCATTCCGGCCAATGCCGGCGCGATCGAGATCAACGGCCGGGTCCTCACCCATGCATCGCCGGCACTCGCGCAGGAACTCGGGCTCTACCTGGTGCCGCAAGAGGCGCATATCCTTCCCAACCAGAGCGTCCTGGAAAACATCTGCCTCGGCCTGGCCGCCTCTCCCCGCGCACTACGGCCGCGCGTCGAGCAGCTCGTCGCCGAGCTCTCCGTCTCGCTCGACCTCGACGTGCAGGCCGCCGCCCTTGAAATCGCGGAGCGGCAGATTGTCGAAATCCTGCGCGGGCTCGTGCGAGACGCCCGCGTGCTGATACTCGACGAACCGACCTCGGCGCTAACCCCCTTCGAGACCAGCACCCTCTTTCAGCGCGTACGCAAGCTTCAGAGCCAGGGCGTCGGCATCATCTTCATCTCGCACAAATTGCGCGAGATTCGCGAGATCTGCGGCACGATCAGCGTACTGCGCGACGGTGTGATCGTGCTCTGCGGGCCGCTCGACAGCTACAGCGATGCCGAGATTATCGACGCGATGAGCCGGGTGCAGATCGCCGATGATGCCGGCAAGAATCGTGTGGGCCGCAAGGTTTCGCAGATCGGCAAGCCGCGTCTCAGCGTGCGCGACCTCAGCGGCGAAGGGTTCCGCGATATCAGTCTCGACGTGCGGGCCGGCGAAATCCTCGGCCTTGCCGGCGTCGTTGGCGCCGGACGAACGGAGTTCGCCGAAACGCTCTTCGGCCTTCGGCCGCAGACAGCGGGCAGCGTCGTCTTTGATGGAGCGGAACTGAAAAAACGCTCGCCGCGCATATGCATCGACCTCGGCTTAGTCTACCTGCCGGAAGATCGCCAGCAGCACGGCCTTTTCCTTGAAGCACCGCTCTCCTGGAACGTTTCGTCCTACCTCGTGCACCGCCTGCCCTTCTTCCTGCGGCCCGGTGCCGAGAGGAAGGTCTTCGACGGGTTCCGCGCGAGCATGGGCATCAAGTGCACCGGCGCCGACCAGGAGGCGCGCGGTCTTTCGGGCGGCAACCAGCAGAAGGTGCTGCTCGCCAAGTGCCTTTCCGCCCGGCCCAAGGTGCTCATCCTCGATGAGCCCACGCGCGGCGTGGACGTCGCGGCCCGCAACGATATCTACGACCTCATCCGCCAGCTTGCCGCGGACGGCGTCGCCATCATTCTCATTTCATCCGACTTCGACGAAATCGAACAGCTTGCCGACCGGGTCGAGATCATGGCCTTCGGCCAGTCCGGCGGCGAACTCACTGACCAGATCTCGGTTGACGCCATCGCCCGCCTCGCCTTCGGCGCCTCGGAGGGTCGCCATGCTTGATCTCTTTGCCCGCAATCGCGTCGCAACGCTCATCCTGGTGCTCGCCGTCGCCTATGCCGCGATCGGCACGGTCGCTCCGGGCTACCTGTCCGGCGCCACGGCCTCGGTGGTTGTCTCCAACAGCCTCGTCCTGATGCTGATCTCACTCGGGACGATGATCGTCATCGTGACGCGCAATATCGATGTGTCGAGCGGTTCGGTGCTCGGCCTCAGCGCCGCCGTTCTCGGCCTTTCACTCACAGCCGGCGTGAGCTTGCCGCTCGCCATTGCCTTTTGCCTTGCAACCGGTGCTGTCGCCGGGGCCTTCAACGGCCTGATGGTTGCCTATCTCGGCATTCCATCCATCGTCGCCACGCTTGGCACGCTTGGACTTTATCGCGGCATCATGCTTGTGCTGACGGGCGGGCGCTGGATCGAGGACCTGCCGCAGGGTCTAAAGGCGCTCGCCGCCAATCTCGGCTTCGGCTTCTCCATCCTCACGCTTGTTGTGCTCGCACTTGTTGCTCTCGCCTGGATCGTACTGCGCAAGACGCGCTTCGGCCGCAATTTCTACGCGGTCGGCGACAACCGCGCGGCTGCCCACCATCTCGGTGTACCGGTTAAGCTGGTGCAGTTTTCCGCTTTCGTCGCAACGGGCGTCTGCGCCGCCCTCGCCGGCCTCGTCTTCGCCGCACAGATCGGCTTCATCCCAAATCAGGCCGGCAACGGCATCGAACTGAAGGCCATTGCCGTCAATGTGCTCGGAGGCGTGAGCCTTCTCGGAGGCACCGGCTCGGTCGCTGGCGTTTTCACCGCCGTCATCTTTATCACCTCGATCGACAGCGCCCTCGTTTTTTTGAAGATCCCGGCCTATTGGAACGACTTCATTGCAGGCGCGATCCTGCTCTCGGTGTTGCTGCTCGACGGCCGCATCCGCCAGGTTATCGACCGGCGCATCCGTGCCCGCCGCTATCGGCTGCACGAGCGCGGCCCAACACAATCCCGTGAGACGACGACGGCGCGCAATGTGGAGGCAAGCCGATGAAAAAGCTGATCTTCCGCTGGGAGACCGCCCTTTTCGCCATGCTCGTCGCAGAACTTGTCATCTTCGGTCTCGTCAATCCGCGCTTCCTCAATTTCGCGAACCTAATCTACGGCACGTCAGACTTCGTCCAGATCGGCATCGTCGCCCTACCGCTGACCCTTGTCATCATTGCCGGCGGCATCGACGTCTCTTTCGCCTCGGTAATCGGCCTTACCGCTATCATCTTCGGCGTCGCGACGTTCTACGGCGTGCCCCTTCCGCTTTCGATCTTGCTCGCTCTGGTCACCGGCGCGGCCTGCGGGCTCCTCAACGCTGCGGTCATCCACCTGTCGAAGATACAGCCGCTCGTCGTGACGCTCGGCAGCCTCTATCTCTTCCAGGGCACGGCAACCGTTGCTTCCGGTCTCGTCGGCGCGGGCGGCTACGAGGGCATCGGTAACTTTCCGGAGGCCTTCAACGCCTTCGGCTATGCCGAATTCCTTGGGCTGCCGGCACCTATGGCGCTCTTCCTCGCACTCTCGCTCGTGCTCATCGTCCTTCTGCATTTCACTCGCTTCGGCCGCACAGTGTTCCTTTCCGGCCAGTCTGAAAGCGCTGCCCGTTTCGCCGGTATCCCGGTCGGGCGCGTCCAGACGATCACCTATGTCATTACCGGCGTTTCGGCGGCCATCGCCGGCCTCGTGATGTCGGCGTATTTCGGCTCCGCGCGCGTCGACCTCGGTTCGGCGACCCTGCTGCCGGCCGTCACCGCGGCGGTACTTGGCGGCGCCTCCATCTATGGCGGTCAGGGCTCCATCCTCGGCACCCTGCTTGCCACCTTCGTCATCGGTTACCTGCAGCAGGGTTTGCAGGCGGCCGGCGTCCCCAGCCAGATTTCCAGCGCACTTTCGGGAGGGTTGCTGGTTGTCGCGGTCGCATTGCGCCACGCAAGCGCGATGCTGGCCGATTTCATCGCAGTCGCCCGGCAACAGAGACAGAACCGGGCGGCCGTCACTTCAGGAGGAGAATGAGAATGATCAACACCATCATGAAATCCTGCGCCCTCGCCGCGGCGCTTTTGGCCGGCACCATGCTCGCCTCGGGCGCTGCGAATGCGCAAAACCAGATCGCCTTCATCCCCAAGCTGGTGGGTGTCGGCTTCTTCACCTCCGGCGGCGCCGGCGCGGTTAAGGCCGGCGAGGAAGTCGGCGCGAAGGTCACCTATGACGGCCCGACGGAGCCGAGCGTTTCCGGGCAGGTCCAGTTCATCAACAATTTCGTCAACCAGGGCTACAACGCGCTCATCGTCTCCTCCGTCTCTCCGGACGGCCTGTGCCCGGCCCTGAAGCGCGCCATGGAACGCGGCGTACTCGTCATGACCTGGGACAGCGACGTCAACCCGGATTGCCGCAGCTACTATATTAACCAAGGCACGCCTGAGCAGCTTGGCGGCCTTCTGGTCGACATGGCGGCCGAGGGTGTGACGAAGGAAAAGGCCAAGGTCGCCTTCTTCTACTCGAGCCCGACCGTGACCGACCAGAACGCCTGGGCGGAAGCCGCCAAGGCGAAGATTGCCAAGGAGCATCCGGGCTGGGAAATCGTTACCACCCAGTACGGCTACAACGACGCTCAGAAGTCGCTGCAGACGGCCGAAAGCATCCTGCAGACCTATCCTGACCTAGACGCGATCATCGCGCCCGACGCAAACGCCCTGCCGGCAGCCGCGCAGGCTGCGGAAAACCTGAAGCGCGCCGAGGGCGTCACGATCGTCGGCTTCTCCACGCCAAACGTCATGCGGCCCTATATCGAGCGCGGTACCATCCAGCGCTTCGGCCTGTGGGACGTCACGCAGCAGGGCAAGATCTCGGTCTTCGTTGCCGATCACGTCCTGAAGAACGGGCCGATGAAGGTCGGCGAGAAGCTGGAGATCCCCGGCGTCGGCACCGTCGAAGTCTCAGCCAACAAGGTACAAGGCTACGACTACGAAGCCGATGGCAACGGCATCATCCTGCTGCCGGAGCGCACCGTGTTCACCAAGGAAAATATTGGCAACTTCGACTTCTGAGCACGCATAAACGGCGGGCGGTTCCGGCTGCCTGCCGAACTTCATTCATGGACAGGACAATTCGCATGGAAAGCCGCTGGAACGACGAGGACGCAGCACGTTTTGTAGAGGCGGCACGCGCCGCGGGACAGAGCGATGCGCTCGGCCTTCGTATCTATACCTCCCGTATCATCGGCAGCGACCCGGACCTTGTGCTGCACGGCGGCGGCAACACCTCGGTCAAGGTAAGGTCTGACGAGGGCGAGGACCTCATGCACATCAAGGGAAGCGGCTGGGACCTCGACACGATCGAGGCACCGGGCCTGCCCGCCGTGCGCCTCGCGCCTTTGCTCGAAGCTCGCAACACCCCGAAACTCTCCGACCCGGACATGGTCTTACTGTTGCGTGCCAGCCTCATCGAGAAGGACGCGCCGAACCCGTCCGTCGAAGCGCTACTGCACGCCTTCATACCCTTTGCCTATGTCGACCACACGCATGCGACAGCGGTCCTCGCGCTCGCCGACCAACCGAACATGCGCGACACCGTTCGCCGCATCTATGGCGATCGCCTCGCCTATGTGCCTTATGTGATGCCCGGTTTCGATCTTTCCATCGCCGCCGACCGCATTTATCGCAACCATTCCGGTTGCGAGGGTCTCTGGCTGGAAAATCACGGCCTCTTCACCTTCGCAAACGATGCCCGTGCTTCTTATGAGCTGATGATCGAATTCGTAACACTGGCGGAGCAGGAACTCGCCCGCGCCGGCGTGGCGTTGACGGGCCCCCAGCCCAATGACGGCGAGAGAGACGAGGCGCTTGCTGCGCGGCTGGAAAAAGCACTGATGCGTGAAGCGTCGCCTTTCGCAAAGGGCGTCTTCCTCGATTACCGTTCGACCGAAGCGATCCGCGAACTCACATCGAACCCGAACGTTGAGGCGATCAGTCTGCGCGGCACGGTCACGCCAGACCACGTAATCCGCATCAAGCCCTGGCCGATGATCATCGGGGCGGATGCCGATGAACCCGCAATCGAGAGCGCATTAGCCGCTTATGCGGACCGCTACAGGGCCTACTTTGAGAAAAACGCGACCCGCGCCAACGAGCAGAAACGGATACTGGACGTCTATCCACGCGTCGTTCTGGTGCTTGGCAAAGGCATGTTCGCAATCGGCGCGAATGCCAAGGCGGCCAAGATCGGCGGAGATCTCTGCGAACAGGCAGCAAGGGCAATCTACGCCGCGGAAGCCTATGGCTGTTTCACTCCGATCAGCGAAGCCGACCTCTTCGACATGGAGTACTGGTCGCTGGAACAGGCCAAGTTGAAAATCGCGGTATAGCATGTGGCCGCACCAATCTTCGGGCCGAAGTGGCACGATTAATGTTCTCGCCTTCCCCGAAGAGAGATCGACTGCTCCGTCCCTGGAGCACCGATCGCATACTTCAAGCTATAAGAGGTGATGGTCTCCGAACCAATTTGATGGTTGCACCTCCGTGATCGAAGGCCCCAATCCGGGCACCGATCTGATCGACGTGGCCGAGCCAAGAAAATCGAGAACCTGCGTGTTGCCCGCTGGGAGAAGTCACCCGCTATCTTGCCTCATACAGCCTGGCGCGGAACGACGAAACCGAGCGCCAGCCTGTTTGCGAGCAGTGAACCTGCTCTCCCGCAGCACCGTGATGACCTGCGATGCAGCAGCTGGCCCGCCAGGGCCACGGCAAGTGAAATGAGCGTACCAGGCGCAGACGCTTCAGCGTCGAAGCCAGTTCGCGCGCAACTTGACCGGTTAACAGCGCAGCCGCAGGAGGCTTAGCATAGCGCCGCCCGAAGGGCGGAAGCCGGGACCGACTGCGCCCGGCAAGTTGCTCCGCTTGGCGGCCCAAGTCCACCCTTCGTCTAGGCTGCACTAACAATCTTGCAACGTCTGTAATGATCGTAGCGCCCGCCATTCGTTCCTGATTGTTCAAGACGCTGTGACCGATGCGGCGATCGTCACCCTTGGCTCAGCTTCAGTTCGGGTGCGCGAACTGACGCGCCCATTCGGGCGCAACGCCCGAGGCTAAGTTGACACTTCTTTTCTGCCCTCCAAGCATCCGAAGACGTCCGAGAACAGCATCGCGGTATCGCGGCGATCGCCAGTGGCAGCGTTCAACCTCTCGCTCGGCGACAGCCGCGATTCCGGCATGGCCAACACGATTTTACGGGTATGCACAAGAGTGACCGCGATCTACAGTAGTTGTGATTCATTCAGTGGTTTCAAGGGAATGTCCGAAGAGAAGCGCGCACAGTCGTCGATGAGATCGCGTCTCGAACACCTGCCGGAGAAGAAGCAGCGCGAGCTCGCTCGTATTGTGGAAGTCATTCACGAGGAGTTTGAAGACGCGCTGAAGGGCGGGACGAGCGATTTCAAGAAGCGCGGTCGTATTCTCAAAATCATTCTGTTTGGTTCTTACGCCCGCGGGACTTGGGTCGACGAGCCACACACGAAGAAAGGCTACAAATCCGATTACGACCTCTTGGCCGTGGTAAATGATCGGCGGCTGACGGATTTTGCCACCTACTGGTCAAAGGCGCAGGATCGCCTAATGCATCTGTCGGAGGTTCAGACGCCGGTGAGCCTCATTGTTCATTCGCGCCGGGAGGTGAACACGGCCTTATACGAAGGACAATATTTCTTCGTTGACATCCGGCGCGATGGCATCGTGCTCTACGAACTGGACGACGAGCCGCTGGCGGAACCGAAACCACTGTCTTCCGCCCATGCCCTTAGGGTTGCACGGGAGCATTTCGAAAGACAATGCGCGAGTGCGAAATACTTTTGTCGGCTGGCTGGGTATGCAATCTCAGACGAACAGCGAAATCACGCTGCCTTCAACTTGCATCAGGCAGTGGAGGCAGCCTACTCCTGCTTACTCCTAACGCTGACAAACTACAGTCCGCCATCCCACAATCTTAAATTCTTGCGCGGGCTGGCCGAGGATCACGAGCGCCGGCTGATCGAGGCATGGCCTCGTGAACAGCACCGCTTTACGACCTGGTACAACATTCTAAACGAAGCCTATGTAAAAGCGCGCTATTCGAGGCATTTCGAAATAACCGAGGAGGCGCTTAGCTGGCTACACGAGCAAACCGAACACCTCATCCGCCTGGTTGAGATGATTTGCACCGAACGACTCGGAGAGCTTGAACGGACGACCGTCCGAGGCGAATAATTTGTGACAGCCAGCAACCGCATGAGACTGGCGGATCGACCGCGGTGCATGTAGAGAGCAGTCTTGCTTTTTCGGATCCAAGGCGCCGATGGCGGTAAAGCGACGACAAAGGGAACACTTCGCCACTATTTCCTCCCACACCGGAGCTGGTGACGATTTTTGCCGTCCAGATCGTAGAATGGAAGAGAGAGCCTTTCGAACAATATTTTCCGGACAGGCACTTCCACTTCCTCCCGATGGATGTCGGCGAGCGCGTGTTCGAGCGTGTCTGGAAGCCGCGAATCCTGGCCGAGAAGGCGCCGAGATTCTCGCCTGGGGCCCGGAGCTGCCGGGCGCACTGGATGCGCTGGCAAAGGCGCGGAACATTCCTGTCACCTTTATAGAAGACGGATTCCCCACGCTTCCGGAAAGGCGACGAACCCGCCCGATTGGTCCACTTTCACCGCGGCAAAGTGCGTCTCGTGTGTCTACCACCGATGAGAGATTGACATGAGCGAACACGAAGGCGCCGGCGAGGGCCATGCAGTACCGGGTCGGGACCTCTTGGACTGCGGCACCGTGCACCGCTTTGGATCTCTCGGACTGTACAGCGGTAAGTCGCGGCGCTGCGGCCACGAATGAGGCCATGGTTGCATGCGGCTCGAGCAGATATTGATGTTTGGTCGAAACTGAGCCGCCTGAAGCAGATCCCTAATGCGGTTCGTAGGCGCAGCTAGCAACGTCCCGTACCATGGCCGATGCTGGAATTCTTGATCTCGTCACGCCCGGACGCATACCCAAAATATTATAGGCCCGACCTGTTTCACGATATGTGAAAGAGATCTAATGTACGAACATACCACATCGGGAGGGGCATATGAGATTTGCGTTCAGTCTTTCTCTCGCCGCAATCGGCGTTTCATTTCTATTACCGAGCGACGGCTACAAAGCCGCGCTTCTTATTTCGAGTAGTGTGCTTGTGTTTTTTACAATTCGGGACCCGAAACCTGCATTGGCAAAGGATCGCGAGGCGAGTGAGCCAAGTTTGGAATACGACGAAGATCCGAGTTACGACGCCAACTGATCCACGCCGCTCGGTTAGCGAATGACGGCACGAGCACCTTGCCACTGTGGTGAAGTTGCGTAGTATGCCCGGTGAGAGATCGAGCCAGGAACGAGAAAGACGCCGCATGAAAGTCAAATCATTGATGCAGCAATATTGGGACAAGATCGGCGCTGATCCTAAGGCAAACTGGCACATCGCCCACATCGATGACGACGAAGCGTTTTTCGCATCCGGCAAGAAGGACATCCAGAAGATATTCAATGGCAAGTTGGACGCCCTCTCGTCCGGTTCTCTTGTTCTGGACATTGGGTGTGGCCGCGGAAGGCTTGCGCGCGCCTTGGCCGAACTCAGAAGTGATGTAAGGGTCTTCGGCGTAGATGTTGCTCCGTCGATGATACAAAGCGCTATTTTGAGCAATGCCCACATCAAGAACGCCAGTTTTTGCGTTGGCGACGGGGATTCCTTGGCCATCTTCCCGGACGAGGTCTTCGACTGCGCCTACAGCTACATCGTGTTTCAGCACCTCCCGCGCCACGTCGTCGGGCAATATATCTCTGAAGCGGCTCGGGTGTTAAAGCCTGGAGGGAAGCTGATATTTCAGGTGCAGCAGAGAGACGAGCCGATGATGATCGATCCCGTTTGGAACGATTTCCGCACAATTAGATACTACACCAATGAACAAGCCGCTGCCTTGGTGCAACCTCCACTTTCCGCCACGAAAATCAGGGGAAAGGGTCACGACCTATTCATCGAATGTCAGAAAAATAGCTAGCTTCCTGATGCCTGCCGGAGCGCCTCAGCGATTCCCAGCGCCTACGCAACGCTCCGAGAGTTTCGTGGAAGACGGGAGGGATCCGAGAAAATGAACATCTGCCCAATCTGTTCCGCCGCATCCGAGTTCAAGGAATTTAGAGGAAGACCGGCCGAGCAGTGTCCAAATTGCTCCAGCCTGGAGAGGACAAGAACCGTCTATCTCTGCCTAATGATGAAAGGCCGCTTACCGCAAATTGGGACTGCTAGCTTCGATCGCAGTATCCACCACTTTGCCCCAGAACGATCACTTTACAACGAGCTCTCAGCGCACGGGAAAAACGGACAATATCGGTGCTACGATTTCTCACCTGAAATTTATAAGTTCGCCAATGGCCGCATCAAACGGCACGATCTTTGTGACCGGGATGCTAACCGCGACCTCGCGATGGCAGACATCATTCTGCACAACCACGTCTTGGAGCATCTGCCGACCGATTTCCGTCACGTCCTCGACGACCTGAATAGCCGGCTCGCGCCCGGAGGAATACACGTCTTCACCTTGCCTACAAAGGGTGGCAAGTACGACGAAGATCTGTCGCCGAATCTGGCGCCAGAGGAGAGGAAGAGGCGGTTCGCGCAAGAGGACCATGTAAGGATCTTCGGCCGCGACGACGCCCTAGAGATGATCGGTGAAGCTCTCGGCCGTAACGGATCGGTCTTCCGCCTGAACCACTACATCACACCGGCCATGGCATCCGTCTTTGGTGTTAGAAACTCCTACGATATCGACGCCAGGGGCGGCGTCGGCGGCAGCACAGTATTTTACTACGAGAGGGCAGCCGTCGGAGTGGAGGGCACTGCCTTCCCCCGCCGGCAAAGTGCTATGACGAAAGCTGGCCTTGCCGAGCTTTTGATCGAGCTTATCGATGCGCGCATCGCAGAAACCGGCGGGACCGGCACGTCAAAAAGGTCCTCATCTGAAATCGCTCGTCAAACGATCGATCTCTTGGTTGACCGGATAGGGTCACCCGATTTCTACAGGAATTTGGAAGAGGCCGCCGAATAGGCGGCCTCGCACCTCATTGCGTTAGCTCACGACGCTCAAGGAGCGTGAGCCCGAGGTGAAACCCGAGTGGGCCAAACCCGCTAAGAAGGTCTGAGCGGACGACAACGACAGAGCCATTGATAATTTGATAGTTTTCGTTGGGCACACCATAACAGAGGCTTGGCACAGGTATTCACACGTGGACCACCAAGATGGCCTCGGCGCAGGTCATGGCAACAGTTGACCAATTCCATATGCGGACGGCTTCCACTTGCGAGTGTTGTTTACAGATATTTTTGATCCGCGCTTCCAAATGTGCGGCCTTTGGTTTGCCACAGGCGGGACAGGCGCAGTCTCATCGGCCTCTTTGAATGGCCTGGTGTCGCTTTCCGCTGCGGCGATCAACAAATCGCTTTAGCGCCAGTTCCAACTGCTGGATTTCCCGCTGTGGCTAAATCTTTCCGAGAACTCGCCTAATGCAGCCATGTAAAAGCACCCATTCGAGACACGTCGGTATAGCCGAGGAGGCGCTTGGCTGGCTCTCTCGAACAAACCGGACACCTCTTCCGCCTCGTCGATGATTTGCAAGGAACGACTGGCGGAGCTCGAGCGGGCGCCCATTCGGGGCGGATAACTTGTGACAAGCAGCGGTCGCTTGAGACTGGCGGATTTATCGCAGCCCATGTAGATAGCAGTCTTGCTCTGATGGATCCAAGGCGCCGATGGCGGTAATGCAACGACAGACAGAAGACTTCGCCAGCATTTCCTCCGTTCCGACACCGGGGCCGGTGCCGACCTTTGCCGTCCAGATCATCGGATGGAAGAGAGAGACTTTTAAGGGGTATTTCCCCGACAGGCACTTCCGCTTCCTCCCGATGAATGTCGGCGAGCGAGAGTTTGAGCGCGTCTGGAAGCCGCGAATCCTGGCCGAGAAGGACGCCGAGATTCTCGCCTGGGGCCCGGAGCTGCCGGGCGCACTGGAGGCTCTGGCGAAAGCGCGGAACATTCCCGTTACCTTCATAGAGGACGGTTTCCTACGTTCGGTCCGACCAAGTGCCAGCCGCACGCCTCCCTTGTCCCTGGCGCTCGACAGCAGGGCGCTTTATTTCGATTGCCGGCGTCCCTCCGACCTCGAAGTACTGCTATCGACCCATGATTTCGAAGCGGATGCGGCTCTGCTGGAGCGCGCGCGCGCCGGCATCGTGCTTCTCACCGAGAGTGGCATTAGCAAATATAATGCCACGCGTCAGCGCACCGCCGAGGACGTCTACGGCGAGAAGTCGCGCAAGCGGGTGCTGGTGGTCGGCCAGGTGGAGGACGATGCTTCGATCCGCTACGGCTGTCTCAGCCGCATGACCAACAACGACCTGGTGCGGCTTGCGGCCTCCGAGCAAGCGGACGCCCAGATCCTCTACAAGCCGCATCCGGACGTGCTGAGCCGCGCCCGCCCGGCAAGGTCCGACCCCGCCGACGTGGCGCATCTTTGCGAGGTGGTGACCGAGAGCCTGCCGCTGGCCGAGGCGCTGCGCACCGTCGACCACGTCTATACGATCACCTCGCTTGCAGGCTTCGAGGCGCTCCTGCGCGGCATCAGGGTTACGACCGCCGGCTGTCCCTTCTATGCCGGATGGGGCCTGACGGACGACCGCCAGCCGAACCCGCGCCGCGGGCGGCACTTAAGCATTGAAGCGCTTTTCGCCGGCGCCTATCTGCTCTATCCTCGCTACTTCGATCCCGAGACTGGAGAGCAAACCTCATTCGAAGCGACCGTGACCGCGATCAGAAGACAGCTCGACGAGCCGCAAGGCCTTCGCCCGCGCCGGCCGCAATGGCGCGCCTGGGGCCCTTACGGCCTTCTCGGCTGGCGCCATCTGCTGACCGCCTTCGTCACGCCGGCGATCCGCAAGATCGGCAGTGACCGCGATGTCGAAGACTTCAAGTCCGACCCGATCCGCTTTTTCCGCACCCTTTCCGAGCGGAAGTACCGGATCATCGGCCGCATACTCTATCCGTTCGGGTGACTGACATGGGCTATCTCACCACCCATTTCCGCGTCGTCGGCGCACTTCTGGTTCGCGAAATGGCGACGCGCTTCGGCTCCAAGCCTGGCGGCTATGTCTGGGCCCTGCTCGATCCGGCGGCCCACATCCTGCTGATGACGGTAATCTTCCAGGCGATCGCCCGCGCGCCGGCGCTCGGCACCAGCTTCGCGCTCTTCTTCGCCACCGGCTATATCGCCTTCCAGTTCTACCAGGCGATGACGGGGTACCTGAACGCAGCGGTCAAGGCCAACAAGGCGCTGCTCAGCTACCCGAATGTCGCGCCGATCGACACCATCGTCGCCCGCTTCGTGTTGCAGATGGGCACGACATCGCTTGTCGCCTTCATCGTGCTCGGCACGATCGTCGCCACAATGCGCGTCGACACGAACATCCACTGGCCCTCGATCCTCGAAGCGGTCGGGCTCGCCTGCCTCTTCGGCCTTGGCGTGGCCATGGTCAATTGCGTACTGTTCCTTAGATATCCGCTCTACGAGCAGGTCTTCAGCATCGTCAACCGGCCGCTCTTCCTGATCTCAGGCGTCTTCTTTCTGCCCGACTCGATCCCCGCGCCGTATCGCGATCTCGTGCTCATCAATCCGCTCGTCCACGTCATCATGGGCTTTCGCCAGGGTTTCTATCCGGAATATCGGGCGATCGGCCTCGATATGACCTATCTCTACGGAATCGCATTTCTGACATTGTTTGCCGGAATGCTGGTTTTCACCCTTTCCAGAAAGACGCTGAGAAACGAATGATCCGGTTCGAGCAGGCAACGAAATATGCCCGCACCAAAGGCATCAAGAAGCCGATCATCGAGGACGCATCGCTGACGCTGAACCGCGGAAAGAGCGTCGGCCTGCTCGGCCGCAACGGCGCCGGAAAATCGACATTGCTGCGCCTGATCGCCGGCGCCATCAAGCTCGACAAGGGCCGAATCATCCGCCGGGGCAAGATTTCCTGGCCGCTTGGCTTCGCCGGCAGCTTTCAGCCATCCATGACGGGCGAACAGAATGTGCGCTTCGTCGCCCGCATCTACGGCGTCGATACCGAGCAACTGATCGGATATGTCGAGGATTTCGCCGAGCTCGGCCCCTTCTTCAAGGCGCCGGTCGGCACCTATTCCTCCGGCATGAAGGCGCGCCTGGCCTTCGGCTTGAGCATGGGCGTCAACTTCGACTATTATCTCGTCGACGAAATCACCGCCGTTGGTGACTCAAATTTTAGGAAAAAGTGCCAGGCTGTCTTCGAGACCAAGCTGCAGGAATCTGACATTATCATGGTTTCGCACAGCACAGGTACGATCCGCGACTATTGCGATTGCGGCGTGGTGCTAGAAAAAGGCAAGATGACCTATTATGAGAATGTGGAAGACGCGATCCGCGCGCATGACAAGAATATGAAGGAAAGCTAAATGGCGGCAAGCAAGGACGCGGCAGTGAACAAGCCTGACCCCGCGCAGGCCGCCGACAAGCCGAACAGCGCCAAGGCCACGGCGAAAAGCAAGGGCATCGCGGTCCTCGAGGGACTTCTCGGCAAAGAGAGCGCACCTGTCATCCCGTTGCCGGGGCGCAAGGTCGAGCCACCCAAAAAGGCCGGCTGGCAGCTGAAGTGGCCAAGAAAGCTGCGCTGGCGCCACGCCATTATCGGCGCATCTTTCCTTGGGCTCGTCGCCGTACCGGCGACGCTCGCCTCGCTCTACATGGCCTTCATCGCCGCCGACCAGTATCATAGTACCGCCTCCTTCGCCGTGCGCAGCATCGAAGGCGGCGTTTCGAGCGATATCCTCGGCATGTTCACGCAGGCCTCGGGCGGCAGCACCGTTTCGGACAGCTATATTCTCATGGACTATATCCTGAGCGAACGCATGGCCGCGGATGCCGACCGGCGGTTCAAGCTCGAAGAGGTCTACGCCACCCGCGGGCTCGACTATTTCTACGGCATCGGCTCCGATCTGCCGATCGAGGACAAACTTGCCTACTGGCGCGATATGGTGAAGGTTAATTTCGACCACGCCTCCGGTATCATGCAGGTGACCGTCAAGGCCTTCGAACCGAAACAGGCGCAGGAGATCGCAAAGTTCATCGTCGACCAGAGCGACAATCTCGTAAACAGCCTCTCCCTTTCCGCGCGCAACGACGTGCTGCGCGCCGCGCAGGATGAGGTGCTTGCCGGGGAAGCGCGCCTTTCAAAAGCGCGCGCGGGACTGCGCGGCTACCGTGACAAATCGCAGGAGATCAGCCCGGAAGAGGGCGCGAAACTCGCCGTTCAGCTCATCGGCTCATTGGAGCAGCAACTCACGCAGCTCAATGCTGATCTCGCCACAGCAAAAAGCCAAATGAGCGAAGGCACGCCGCGCATCCGCGTGCTCAAAACCCGCATCGAAAGCCTGGAACAGCAACTCGCAGTGGAACGCCAACGGCTGGGCGCGGGCGAAAAGAACCCTTCAGCTGCAGACGACCCCAGCTCTCCAGATGTCGCCGGCCGAATCGCCGAGTTCGAGGAACTCGAGACAGAGCGCGAATTCGCTGAGCGTGCGTATACCGCAGCTTTGGCCTCCCTTGAGAAGGCCCGCATCGACGCGAACAACCGCCAACGCTACCTCGCGCTTTTCATTGAACCTACGCTTTCGCAGATGGCGCAGTATCCCAGCCGGATGTTGAATGCGTTTCTCGTGATGCTCGCGCTGCTCTTTGTCTGGGGCGTCGGTGTAATGGGCTACTATAATGTCCGGGATCGGGCATAGCGGCATAGCGGTGTCAGCATGAGAAATAAGATTCGCGACAGGACATCTGGCGGATCGTTCCGGAGCAATCTGAGCCGCTAGACTTAGACTAAGACTAAGACTAGGTGTTTGATCCCAGGCTTTGATTGGGCATCCTTGTCTTCCGAATCAAAGGATGCGCTATTGGCCAGGTTCTTCATGGGAGCATCAAGGACGCGGCTCCTTTGCGGAAGTCGACCGGCTGGCACGACACATAGACCACCACACCCGAAGCAATCATGCCTTGCGAACCGCCTGCAGAACCTTCACCAGGTGATCGGGGTCAAAATCGCCGCCGACGCGCACCATTATATCTGCAATGACAATATCTACCCAGCCGCTGCTTACCGTTTCAACGCGCGCGAACTTGATCTGCTTGCCAGTTCCCTCCGTCAGGGGCGCAACAACAAGGTCTGGCTCGCCACTGGCTATACTAATGCGGGCGAAGCAGAACTGAAAAGCAAGGCTCCCCTTCAGCTCCTCGTTCTACAGTTAGCGAAATCTGATCGAGCGTTTTTTCAACGAACTCAAACAATGCAGAGGTATAGCTACTCACGATGACAAAGACGCTCGGAACTTCCTCGCAACCATAAAGCTGATCGCAACACGGTCGTTTTGAGTCTCGCGCTAGGTCCGACCGAACTCGTCAGCCATCCGGATAATGTCATCCTCGCCAAGATGGGAGCCGGTCTGGACCTCAATCAGTTCGAGCATGATCTTCCCCGGATTGGCGAGGCGGTGAATTTCACCGAGTGGTACATAGACAGATTCGTTCTCCCGGAGAACCGCTACCATCTCACCCACCGTAACCTCTGCGGTCCCTTTGACTACGATCCAATGCTCCGAGCGATGATGGTGCTTTTGAAGAGACAGTTTCCTGCCGGGCAAAACGAAAATACGCTTCACTTGGAAACGATCACCTACGAGGACAGAAGTATACCCCCCCCACGGGCGGTAGCACGTCGGGTGGGATTCAGTGAGCCGTGCGGTCGAAGGCGCGGCTTCGAGACGCTTGACGATCTTCCCCACGTCTTGGCTATCTTCCATCCGGCCGATATACACCGCGTCTTCGCTAGCTATGACAACCACGTTCTCAAGGCCGCTTACTACAAGATGCGGTCCATGTGACATTACCAAGGAGCTTCGCGTGTCCACCAAGGTGGTATTGGCTGAAGCGACGTTCTCGTGCTCATCCTGCGTACCGGCTTTCCACACGGAATCCCAGCTACCGAGATCGGACCACTGGAAAGCAGACTGAACTACAGCGGCATTGGACGTCTTTTCCATGACGGCATAATCGATCGAGATATTCGTGCTCTTCTCGAAAGCCATGCGGTCGAGACGCAGGAAATCGGAATCTTTCGCGGCGGCGGAAACCGACAAGTTCGCTGCCTCCAGCACTTCCGAGGCAAACGCTTGTAACTCTGCTAGTAGAACCGGCGCGGCAAACATGAACATGCCGGAGTTCCAATAGAAACCACCGGCAGAGAGCATCTCAACTGCAGTCTTCCTCGCGGGCTTCTCGATGAAACGCTTAACCGCGTGAGCACCACTCGGGAGAATGTCGCCAGCCTCTATGTAGCCATAACCTGTCGCCGGCTCAGTGGGAGTGATTCCAAAGGTCACAAGCTTGCCATCTTCCGCCGCAGCAAGTGCAGTCGAATTTGCGCTGTGATAGGCCTCATCCAGATCAACCTCGTGATCCGAGGCGAGGACTTGGACTATAGCGCCGTCACCAAATAATTTCGTTGCTACGACAGTCGCGGCCGCGATCGCCGGAGCCGTGTTGCGCGCGACGGGTTCGAGCACGATGCTGCTTAGATTGCTACCAAGCTCGCGAGCTTGTTCCGCGACAAGGAATCGAAATTCCTCGTTCGTAACGACAATCGCGGGCTCGTAGATCGCAGGATCCGAGACCCGTTCCAGCGTGCTCTGAAAAAGCGTTCGACTGCCAATGAAGCGAATGAACTGTTTTGGTGCTGCCGCCCGGGAAAGCGGCCAAAGCCGCGTGCCTTTTCCTCCCGCCATGATCAGCGGAACGATTTTCTTGGTCAATTATCGCCTCCTTCGGAAACACTCCCCTTGACACTTACCCAATGCCTCAGTCGATCGAGGCCAATGCCAAGCAACGTCATCGCCGCAGTTTCCGTCGCGGCCTCCACATAACAACGCATCTCTGGCGCATTACCGGAGGGCCGAAAATGAATGATACTGTTGTCCACCAGAGCCACACGAACTCCATCGACATCATTTCTCGACGACACGTCGCCTGCATCTCTCAGGAAGAGGGCAAGGTTAGCCTCTGATGCTCGCAAGTGATCAATTAGGCGAATACAATCCTCAGTCGGGAAATTCTCCAACCGGTCAGACGCCGTGATCGGCAGATTGTACGATCGCGCGATCGTAGATAGCGGCTCTTTCCGAGAGGCGATGAGCGACACGGCGACCAAAATCGGCAGCATGCAATCACGCGTAGGTAGCGGATCGATCACATGTCCGCGCACACTGCACGCGCTTGCCGTCAACAATCCGCCATTCGCCTCGAACCCGACCACCCGCTCCTTACCCGCGGCGAGAGCTTCTTTCATGCCGGCGATCACGAAGGGAGAGCCGACCCGAGTCCGCCTGACGGGGACACCCAATGCTTCGATCCCTGAGTTGGAAGTCACGGGGGTAACGACCACATCGGCACACAGGAACTGTGCGGCCATTACACCGAGGAGGTCGCCGCGCAAGGGAATGCCGCGTTCATCGGCGACGAGCGGCCGGTCACCATCGCCATCGGCAGATACGATAGCATCCAAGCCATACAACTTTGCCCAATCGGCCAAGAGCACGAGCGTCTCATTGGAGACCGCTTCAGTATCCACTGGTATGAATGTCGCCGAGCGACCGAGGGGCACGACCCTTGCCCCGTAATGGGCAAGGACCTCGGCGATGAAATCGCCGGCCACCGTACTGTGCTGATAAACACCGATCTTCAGCCCGCTCAAGGCTCCAACGGGCAACAAGCCTATGTTTCGCTGATAGAACAGATCGAGGCATTTGCCAGCGTGGTCTTGGTTGGCGAGACCCTGATCAACGCACGCTTTTGTTGTAAGTGCATTAGCGGTTAACTGTGTGATTGCATCCTCATCCGACTTTTCGATCTCTCCATCGGGGTTGTAGAACTTAATCCCGTTTCGATCAGCGGGAATATGAGAACCGGTCACCATCAAGCTCGCGGCGCCTTTTTTCATACTGTAATGCGCGAGCGCCGGCGTTGGTGCTGTCCCGCAATCGCATATCTCGAAACCGACATCCTTGAGCACCTCGACACAGATCGCGGCAATTGCAGGACTGGAATCACGGAAGTCGCGCCCGACGAAGATGGGATCACCCACCTTGGCCTTGCCGCTCTCGATCAAGTATCGACCGAATGCAGTTGCATAGATCGATGCCCCGCCCGCGACGAGGTCGACTGATAAGCCACGTAGGCCGCTTGTTCCAAACTTCATAGCATCCGACTGCCTATAATAAGATGTGGTTCTCTTACATTGCCGACGATTTGGGCGCAATCGCCGCCCCGTCATGTCCGGCGAAATGAGAAAGTGCCCCTAACGAAGCGCAGAGTTGACCCCCCGCGTTGTTGGGGGAGGACTAGTTGGGGGAGGACTAGCGACGATTGCGGATGGCTTGTTCTACTGTTAAGCAAATGCCATCCGAAGTGCAGGAGTGAGTAAAGAGATTGGACGCTGACGGCAATCGCACCAAAATCGCTATAGATGGGGCCACCTACGATCTGATTACGCCTCATCGCGCTATTGACTATATCCAAAAGAAAATCTCCGAGACCGGCGAACCATATGAATTGCAAATGTTGCGAGATATGGCGTCGCGGATTACCGCCGGCGATCTTGTTCTCGACATCGGCGCCAATATAGGTAACCACACGCTTTATCTGGCGGCCGTATCCAAGTGTCGTGTCATCGCTTTTGAACCCAACAAGGAACTTACCGACGCGCTTCAATCTTCGGTCATCGCAAACTCACTTGAAGGCATGATCGACGTTCGTCAGTGTGGCGTCGGAGCAACCAGCAATCGCGCATTTTTCAAGAAATCAGCACCCGAAAATCTGGGCAGCCAAGGACTACAGACAGGTAGTGGGGATATCGAGATCATCACCATAGATAGCCTGAATCTGGATAGGCCAATCAAGGCGATGAAAATCGATGTCGAAGGCATGGAACCCGATGTGCTCACCGGTGCGCGAGAAACGATCTCGCGGGATCGACCAGCCATCTACGCCGAGTGCCACGATAGTACAGTCTACAAATCAATAACAGCTATGTTAGATGGCTTGGGCTATGTTTACATGGAGACCTTTAATTCAACGCCCACGCTTCTTTTCGTACACCGTGACAATCTCACGTTTGAGGAGCTCTGTGCGCACATAAACAACCGTCAACGCGCAAACGAATACCGCCTGCGCGGGCGGCTGAAGCGCGCCCAGGAGCCAACGCCCTCTCCCACTCCACTCATCAGATCACAACAAGTCAGGGCGAGCATCCGTCCGCAAGTTGCACAAGAAAGGCAGTTGGTTACTCCAGACAAGTTTAGCGAGTACTCGGGGCTTTTAATCACATGCGACGACCCTGCCAAAATCGAGCTGTACCTTGCCCCTCGGGCCGAAGCCTCGTTGAGATCTGGTCAATCCAAACTCAAAATTAGCTGCCGAAAGGAAGTAGACAAAGCGCTGCTTTCCGTGGGCAGCTTCAGCAAAAAGGTTTCAATTAGCTTCATGAGTGGGAACCCGTCTGTTCAAATCGGTAACTGCGGCGGTCTTGAGATAAATATGACGCTCTATGGTGACTCCTGCGTTTCGATTGGGGACAACACTACTTGCAACTCAGCTAACATCATAGCTGCGGATTCTGATGTGGTGATCGGAAGGGATTGCATGCTCTCTCATAACATCGTTCTCCAATCCTGTGATCAGCACGGCATCATTGACCTTTCCTCGATGGAAATCATCAACACGAAAAGGGGTATCGAAATAGAAGATCATGTTTGGCTGGGCAAAGGCTGCTTCGTCTGCGCAGGAGTAAGGATCGGCAAAGGTGCGATCGCAGCCGCGATGGCGACTGTAACGAGGAATGTTCAGGCGTTCTCACTAGTGGCGGGATGTCCAGCGGGGGTGATCAATACGAATGTGACCTGGACGCGACAGCTCAATGAAATCGATAACCGCACGAGTTCATTTATACTCCGCAATACCTCAAGGACTGGAAATAAACACACGAATGGCTAACATTGAGATCCGGGAGACAAAGAGTGGCGATTATCGACCTGATTAGCGATCTTGAAAATGCTAACGACGGCCAGCGTTCACTCGATGCAGCGATTGGCCTCTTGTTGGGGTGGAAGCGCAAGGTGGAATACGTAAAAACAGACGGCAACGGAGAGCCCGTTCGGAAGGTCTTTTGGATTGTACCGTCCGGTGACGATCCCGGAAGGGTTCCTTACTTTACCACCTCCATCGAAGATGCCTTTCTTCTGGCCAAAACCATTTCACCGGGACATGTTGGCGGAGTTAGCTGGGATGAGAACGGCCGAGGTACAGCCCTGGTTGGTGGCGGTCCATATTGCGAAGCGGCCACCCCCGCTTTGGCGCTGTGCGTGGCTGCACTGAAAATGAAGCTGAGAAAAGAAGGAGCTGAAGAGTAGCGGTCAGGGTTCTCGCGAGTCTGTTTTTCCAAGCACATTTCGAATGCCATTGGTAGAAGGTCGCGTCGGGACACCGTATTTTCGGCACAGGTCAACAGCTGAAGGTCCGGCCTGATGCTCCCTCAAAATCCCGTTTATCTGCTCGTCGCTGGTATGGAACGCCTGATTCTCTGTGGATCTCTTGCTGCGGTCATCGCCGAGTTCACCTCGCACACGCAGAAAGCCGGCCCGTCGACGCCCAGGCTTGGACCTGCACACCTCCCCCGCCCGCTCCGCGGCGCGCGGCTTCGCCCTAGCGAAACAGCAGCCTTCGGACAAGCCTCGCCGAAGATGACTACCGAGCGATGTCGTTGAGAGCGAAAGGACGAGCGCCGGTTGCTTGGCAATGCTCTAGCTTCAATCCGCATTAAGCCGCCTGACCGGGCCTGCAGGCGTCCGTATCGGACTGCATCATAAGCCCTTGCTTCCCAGTACTTTTGCCTGAAATGACGTTCAAGAAGGGGACGCCGGTGTTATCATGCAAGTAGTTCTCGACAATGTGCTTAAACGCGTTCGCACCTAACTCTTGTCTTAGTCCACCATCCTCGAGCAACGCCTCACAGACTTCGATCAACCTACGGTAATTACCGGGTTCCACAAGAACACCTGTCTTTCCGTCGATAATCGTTTCACATATCCCGCCAACGGCAAAGCTGACCACCGCTTTTCTTGCCAGGCCAGCTTCAAGGGGAACTCTGCCAAAAGGTTCTTTCCAGCGAACCGGGATTAGAACGAATTTGCTAGTTTTCATTAACTTAAAAAGGTCTCGCCGACCGACATAGTTAGCGAACTTAATGGATTTTTGGAGGTTGTTCTTCTTAGTGAACTCTTCAATTGAGCGCTTGATGCGGTCGCCTCGGCCGGCGAAGGTGATTCTGACATGCGGGTTAGCGGCCAACCACTTCGCAGCTTGTTTTACAAACTGAAGTTGGCCTTTGGCCTCGTTCAACATCCCGACGACCAGAATATCATTGCGCGGAGCCTCAGCCACGCCGCGACAATAGTCCATAATTTCCTCGAAATCCCCAGCAGGGTTCGGCACCCGATGAATGTTTGCATTAGTCCCAAGAACTCGTCGAATGTTGCGAGCCAGAAAGTGACTGGTGACAATCACATCGTTATAGGAGGCCAGTGCTTGCGACCGCGTCCTCTGCACCAGCTCGAGGTGCATGCGGTGGATCTTTTCTCGGAAACCAAGACGCTTACTGTCTACGGAGGCGCAGCTGAAGGAACATGCCCCGCAAAAGTTCTCACCCACCATCATAGTCTGGTTGTGTCGAGCACAATTGAACCTGTTGTCGCGGACAATAGCCACCTTCTCCGATATGTGGCGTCCTGCGATGGCTCCTAACATTATGCTCCTTGTGTTGTCGGCGACCAACTTGCGGCATTTCGTTGCCTGCAACACCGCCTTGAGGGAGACAGCCCGAAAATCACTTTCGTCCACGAGAAAGTCGTGTTGCACTCCCCCACTTGGCTTAGCGCCGAGCTCGAGGAAGAAAGCTCCCGCGCGCGCTGCCAAATGCTTTGGCTTCAACAGGTCCTTCGCCGGTATCGCGTATTTCAGAGCCTGCTTGTATATTGGATTTTTCAAACGGTAGCTGTGCCGGTGACGCGAAAGTGAATTAAAGGGCCATGCGGCTGCGTCCGGCATCCCCAGGATCGTCATACCTGCCAAGGAATAGAGATGCGGCTCCGTGAATTCTGGATCAAAGAAAACAACAAGAACTGAAGATCGGAATGATTCGTCGGCCGCACTGAGTGCATTGTGAAGACTTACTTCTGCGCCACCGAATGATCTTGGAGGATAACGATCAGATAAAACAACAATCTCCTTGTTTGCAATTACGTTCCTTACCTCGGGCGTTAACAAAATCATGCCAGCGCCCCCAGCAGGTTCTCCGCAACTCGGTCCCAAGTGTAATCTTCCTTGATCTTTCGGCGAGCCTCTTGAACGATGCTATCCATCGCGTCTTCATCAGCTATCAAATCGGCTAAACGCACACTGTTGAGCTTGCTGTCATCGGCTTGCGGGTTGATGGTAGTCTTACCATCTTCTGCGAAGTCAGCCATACCGTGTACTCCGGTAGTGAGGCACACGGCCCCAGCCGCGCAATATTCCAGCATAGAGATGCCGAAACCTTCAAAACCCCCTGTCTTACGATCATAGCCAGACATTAAGAACCCGAAGTCGGCTGCCTCCAATACCTGCCATTTTTTCTCGTCATCCGCTTCGTCGTAAAACCTTACGACGGCACCTAAGCGCCCAGCGAGTGTCTCAAGTTCATGTCTCAGCGGCCCTTGGCCCATTATGACGACTTGAAAGCCGGTTGCCGCGCCCATCTCGATCAGACGGTCAACGTTCTTGTGGGGAACCAAGCGACCAACATACGCGATCATCGGGCTTTCATTCAGTCCTAGGCGGATTCTTCTCCGGGCTTTCGACTTCGCGCGATAGACTGGTGTTTGGCGAACGAGATGATCCAGCGCGGCCTTAGGAATACCGCAGCCGATCACCGTAGGCTTAATGCCCGGAGCGATTGCACGGGCGATGTTGGCAGTAAACAAACTATTGGTGACGACCCCACCCGCTTCATCAAGTGTCCGGACTAACCGTCCAGCCAAGCTATTTGATGGCATCGGCGCTGGCGATTCACCGTCAATCGCTCCGGAAAATTGGCTGGTTAGCTCAGTTCCATGAACCATTACGGCGGTTGGTACCCCGAGCAGTTTGCCGACATACGCCGCCGCAGGGCCGTAGTAGAACGGATGGAATGCCACCACACCGTCCAATCCATAAGATTTGATGATTTTCTTCATCAAGTCAATGATGCGCTCATCTTCCAAATCGGATCCCTCGCCGGCGCGAAGTGATTGATCGGATTCCCAATCCTCATAGATGTTGAAGTTCACAGTACGCCGACCAAAATGTAGCCCTTTTGGTCCCAGATAAACACACTCGGATACCATCGGCTTCAATGCGTGCGTCACCTCATACGCCAGCGTGGAGACTCCCCCCATCTTGGGAAACGAGTCCACAGAGCACACTAGAAGTCGGGGCTTTTCCTTGATCATTCCATCTCCTTTAACATCGATAGTGCGACCCGCCCGCTACAAGACGGAGAATGTCGGTTACGCGACGTCAAAAAATTTCTGCCGCACATTAGAAAGATCCTGCCCATCAGACTGCGCTAGGATCGCTTCTAGCTTCTTGAAGTGTTCGTCCCATCCCCACGGCTGGAACCTTGACGTTGCCTCAAGCATTTGTTGGTATTCGCGCTGATCAAAACACTTTGTCAAGAGTTGGATCAGGTCATCGGCGCTTCCAGGTCGAAAGAAGCGAGCCTGATGTTGTGTGACCTCCCTATGTGCCGGTACATCGCTGGCAATAACGGGGGTACCCGCACTTAGACTCTCAGCCAAAGGCATACCCCAACCCTCGACATGAGCCGCCGAAACATAGGCTCTCGCAGACGCCACTTTCTCGCCGATTTCCCGATCATTTGCACCCGAAATGATTTGTACTCTCGATGTTTGATCAGCCATTTTATGGAGTTCCGATTGCTCGGCGCCCGAAAGCCACCCAGTTCGTCCAAAGATTGTCAGCTTCTCGTTCCCCACCAGTTCAGGGTGCGCCTCACAGAACTCAAGCCAGCAGCGCACCAACCATAAATAGTTCTTCCGAGGTTCGATCGTCCCGATTGAAACAAACCCGCTGCGACCATCAGCGGCAACATCACCGCCACCATGCGCGAGTGTACCGATTTCTAAAACCGCGGCGCCCTTAATGTTGGTTCGCTTGGAGAGTTCTCCGGCCGTGAAGAGGGAGTTGGTCAGCACAATGTTCGCGTTCCGCTCGACGTTGGCTATCCTTGTGAGGTGCTTATCCAGCTCCCCCTCTCGGAAAAGATCGGGATGCGAAACCGGTAAGAGGTCATGGATATAGATCGCAATTTTGATGCCACAAACAGTGCGCAAGCGGTTGAGCATATGGGACTTATTCAGCCCAGAGTGACCAACATTGATATACCAAGTTTCCCCTTGCATCGGCGCGCGCCCCAACCAAACAACTGCTGATGAGGGAAAAAACAGGCGCTTTAGAAGCTCGAGTAGCAGCACTGTTCGCCTAAGGTTTGCGGACTGAGGCGCTGAACCAACGGAGGCGGTTGTCGAAAGAAAAGCGGTTAGGAACGCTTCCCGTATCCTCCCGTTCCTCAGGGCTTCTAGAAACTTCGATACACACCGCTCCGCGTCTAATCTTCGACCCCATGCGGCGAAGCGCGTCGGCACCATGGTCGCAGCACCATTCGTTCCATTCCAACGTTTAGCTGCAAAGTCGAGCAACTCCCGACTAACATCCGACGGAACAATTGCCAGGCGCTCGCCGATCTGCGTTACAAGATCGGCTCCGTTTACGTGCAGATACTTGGCGTACTCAAACTCAACGCGATCAATGCCAGTGGGGGACTGGGCACGAACCCTTTCGAGGAGGCGCGTCACATCAAGATACATTAGGAGGTTTCTACCAGAGTATGAAGAAACAGGCTTTTTCGAGCAATACGCATAGCGCTTGCGTGACAATGGGCATAGCTCTTTTCCGAATCCGGCTCTAGTTAAAGTTTTTTCACAGCTCATCCAGCAAAGCTTCACGCCGCCTCCCTAACTCCTATCTTCCCGGATCTCTCGCATCGACGCCGTCAGCAGCAGAAGCCCCAACACGAAGCAGATTAAGGCAAATTCCACAACATACACCGTGTCCAACGCGTCAGCGCGGTATTCCGGGTAGATGCTTGCCCGGAACCACATGATGACGTGCACCAGCGGGTTGTAGAGGAGGAAATCGCGGAAGGGGTTCGGCAGTGATTCCGGCAGGAAGAAGACGCCGGAAACCATGAAGAGTGGGCGGTTGATGATGCCGAAGATCTGTTCGTAGAGCGGGAAACGGGCGAACATCACGATGTTGATCGTGCCGATGCCGAGGCCGAGCAGCGCGGCGGCGCCCGCGGCCTCGATCATGCCGGCGAGGTTCATCGGCTGGGTGACGCCGCCGTGTTCGAGGATCATCGCGAGGATCAGGATCGTCACCAGCGTATCGGTCATCAGCTGCAGGATGAAGCGCGAGACGATCGCATCGAAAGGGGTGACGATGGGGTAGGAGAAGAGCGCCTTGTTGGCCTTCACCGTGCCGGCCATGAAGGCCGACATGCGCTGATAGAAGGCGAAGGGCAGATAGCCGCTGGCGAAGAACAGCGGGAAGCTCAGGCCGAGAGCCGGCATTCTCGCGATTACCCGAAAGATCAGCGTCATCAGCGCGACATGGGCCACCGGGTCGAAGATCGCCCAGAGATAGCCTCCCGGCTTCGAGCCGAAGCGCGTCGACATCTCGCGCACGATGAGCGCCGCCGTCACTCGGAGATGCTGTTGGATGAGATTCACGTCCGACCCTAAGTGAATTGCGTTGATGGAATGTTCGCTGCCCCTCATCCGCCTGCCGGCACCTTCTCACCGCGGCGGGGAGAAGGGACTCGCGGCATGCTTCCAGTCCCTCGCCCCGCCTGCGGGCAGAGGTCGGGGTGAGGTGCGGCGCCCGCATCTTGCCGCCATATTCCACAAACCGCTCTTGCTGGCAAATCTTTGGCGCTCTCCCTCACCAGACAAAAAAGACCGCCTCGATCTTTTTCGGTCGAGGCGGCCAGGCGGCCCCACTGGGAGGTGAGCTCGTCTTGCTCAGCGCCCGCCTTCGAGTTCGCTCAGGAAAGCGCTAAGCTCCTTCTCCTCAATACCGACAAGATGGTTTTTTTCCGGATAGGCGCCGGAGCGGACGTCAAAAGCGAATTCGGAGAAGGCGGCGATGCGCTCCTGCTGCAGGCGGTCATATTCGGCGGCGAAGTTGCGATAGGTCTTGGCGTGGCGCGGATAATGGCCGCGATTGGCGCCGAGCACGTCCTCCGCAAAGAGATATTGCGCGTCGCAGCCCGTCCCCGCTCCCATCGAAAGCATCAGCATCGAGCTGCGCGCGCTGACCGCGGCGGCGACTTCGCCGGGCACCACCTCGATCTCGGCGGCAAAGGCGCCCGCCTCTTCCAGCGCTTTCGTCTGGCGCCAGATCTCGAGCGCGCTTGCGGCCGTCTTGCCGACGGCGCGAAAGCCGCCGGTCCAGGTGGCCTTGGAAGGGATCAGCCCGACATGGCCGCAGACGGGAATGCCCTCCTCGCGCATGCGCCTCACCGTCGAGAGGCTCGCGGCGCAGTAGACGGCGTCGCCGCCCGCCTTCAGCGCCTGAAAGGCGGCGCGGATATAATCCTCCGCGGTGACATAGTCGCCATATTCGAGGCCGGGAAAGGCGAAGACGGAAGGGGCCGCCTCGCGAAATTCGGGGCCGAGCAGCGCCGGCGGGACAGAGACGAGATCGATGCGCGCCTTCTCCGCAGCCTCCGCCTCTTCCACCGTCATGACCCGGAGCATGGTGAGCTGGCGCTTCCCTTTCATCGACAGGAGATCGGCAACGGTCGGGCGGCGGTTTTTCATCTGATATCTCCGGTAGAGCGCTTCCAGGAAAGTGAGCAGCGGTTTCCCGTCCGCAAGTGCGTCGTTTCAAAGAACAGGTCAGTCAGGCCGCCAGCAGCTTCTTGAGCCTGGTTTCGGGCGAGGCAAGTGCCAGCGGGTTCGGCTTTGCCCCGGCGGCGATCAGCATTTCGGCAAGGCGGATATCGCGGGCGACGGCATTGCCGGGGCCGATGCCGCTTGCGGCGATCAGCCGTCCTTCGCCATCCAGATGAAAGAGGATGAAGGCCCCCTCCTCCATGTCGCGCCGGACGGTCGCTTGCGCACCGTCGGCAAGCCCCGCGATCTGCAGGGTGAACTCGTACTGATCCGACCAGAACCACGGCACACTGGCCATGGTTTTTCCCGCGCCCGTCAGATTGGCGGCAGCGAGCGCGCCCTGGTCCTGGGCATTGCGCCAGGCTTCGAGCCGCACCCGCCGGCCGCCATAATGGGGCAGAGGGAAGGAGCAGCAGTCGCCGGCGGCATAGATGTCGGGGTCCGACGTGCAGAGCCTCTCGTCGACGGCAATGCCGTTTTCGATCGCAAGTCCGGCCGCCTCCGCAAGTTCGGTGTTCGGCACCGCGCCGATGCCGACGACGATCAGGTCGGCCTCGATGTCGACTCCGTCGGCAAGCAGCAGGCGTGCGCCGTCTCCGGCTTCGTCGATCGCCGCGATTTGTGCGCCGCAGATGATCTCCACGCCTTCCCGCCTGTGCCGCTCGGCGACAAAAGCGGCAATCTCCTCCGGTACTCCGCGCGAGAGAACGCGCGGCAGGCCCTCGACAAGCACGACTTCGGCGCCGAGCCTGCGCGCAGTCGCGGCAAGCTCCAGGCCGATGAAGCCGCCGCCGATGACGGCGAGCTTCGCGCCGGGTATGAGCGCGGCGCGGATCGCCAGCGCATCGGCATGCGTCCTCAGCATGCGGATGCGTCCGGCATTTTCCGGCACGCAGGGTAAAGCGCGCGGCCGGGCGCCTGTGGCAAGAAGCAAGCGGTCATAATCGAGCGATCGTCCATCCGAGAGCGTGACGGCTTTGTGCACGCGGTCGATGCTCTCCGCCGTGACGCCGGTCAGCACCGCAATCCGCGCTTCCTCGTAGCGTGCAGCAGCCGCGATGAATTTCGGCAGCGAGGCTTCCGCAAGCCCGTCCTTGGAAAGCGGCGGCCGCTCATAGGGAAGATGCGGTTCGGCGCCGATGAGCGTGATCTCGCCGCCGAAGCCCTTTTCCCGGAGGGCAAAAGCTGCCCGCGCGCCACATTCGCCGGCACCGATGATAACAATATGCGTCATGCTCTCCTCCTTCCATTTGCGACCGATTTCTTTGAGTACGGGACACTCTCGGTCTTTACCGGTGCCATGCTCGGGCTTCACCAAAGTCGTCATCGTCAGGCTTGATCCGAGGATCCATTCACGAGCCGCCGAAACTCAAAACCAGCCGAGGTCACGCGCAGTCCCTCTGCACGCCCCACCCCAGCCACGCCGTCCGGCTGGAATGCCTCGAGTGTGGACCCTCGGGACAATTCGACGGAAGATGACCGGAGGAAGGTCAATTGCAGAGGCATTCCAAAATCTGAACAGACCTAAGAAAGCCCGATGAACACGCTCCCCGCCTCCACCTTGACCGGATAGGTCCTGAGGTTGATGCAGACCGGCGCGCCCCTGGCCTGGCCGGTCTTGTAGTTGAAGCGGCCGTTATGCTTCGGACATTCGATGATGTCGCCCATCACCAGGCCGTCGGCGAGATGGATCTGCTCGTGGGTGCAGAGCCCGTCGGTCGCAAAATACTCGTCGTCCGGGCTGCGATAGACGGCAAATGTGCGTCCCTCGTGATCGAAACGGACGACGTCTTCCTCGTCGATCTCTTCGGCCGCACAGACCTCGACCCAGTTCGAGCTCATCTCTTTCCTCCATTCGATGGTTTGCTGCGATCGCCCGCGCCGCCTCACTCCGCGGCAGGAACGAGCCGGTCGTTGTGGAACTCTTCGCGATAGGGCTTTGCCGTCGGCGGCAGTTCGCGCTTCAGGAAGTAATCCTCGTTGCGCAGCTGCCGCAGGAATGCCGGGATCATTTCACGGTAGCCGTGCAGGATCGAAGGATTGGCCGCCGGCAGGTCGTGGCTGATCATGGCGTGCAGCTTCGGCAGCGCGTGATAGGGCACCATCGGGAACATGTGGTGCTCCACATGATAGTTCATGTTCCAGTAGACGAAGCGGCTGACCGGATTCATGTAGACCGTGCGGCTGTTCAGCCGGTGGTCGGTCACGTTGTCGGCAAGGCCGCCATGCTGCAGAAGCCCGGTCAGCACGTGATGCCAGGCGCCGTAGAGCCGCGGCAGGCCGATGAGCATCAAGGGCAGGATCGAGCCGAGATAGAGCGAAAGGCCGATGGTCGCCAGATAGATGGCAAGCCATATGCGGGCGACGCGGATCGCCTTCGGCTGCTCCATTTCCGGAATGAACGTCTTTTCGGCGGCGCTGATCACGCCGAAGGCGTTTCTGGCCATGTCGGTCATGGCATGCCAGACGTCGATGATGCCGAAGAAATTGAGGACCAGGCGGACGAGATCCGGCGGCCGCATGACGGCGATTTCCGGGTCGCGGCCGACGATGACGGTATCGGTATGATGGCGGGTATGGCTCCAGCGCCAGGTGACCGGATTGCGCATGATCATGAAGCAGGCGATCTGGTAGACGGCGTCGTTCATCCACATCGTCTTGAAGGCCGTGCCATGGCCGCATTCGTGCCAGCGGCTATCGGAAGCGGAACCGTAAAGGACGCCATAGGCGAGGAAAAAGGGAACCGCCCACCAGCTGCCCCAGAAATAGACGCCGAGGCCGCCGAAAAGAACCATGCTGCCGAGCCAGATCGCGGTGTCGCGGATGGCGGGGCCGTCCTCCCGCTTCATCAGCTCCTTCATCCGCTTGCGCGGAATGTCGGTGTGATACCATTCGGCCGCGGCAAGGCCGCTTGCAACCGCCGTCTCGGCATCGCGGCCGAGCAGGCTGTAATCGCGCTTCGTCGCAACTGTCATCATCCCTGCCTCCCCTGCAGCGCCGCGCCTCCCATGGAGAGCGCAGATGCGGCTGCAGCCTTTTGAACCGGCGCCACTCCCGACCGGCGCCTCCATTCGATGAAGCGAGGATAGGTTGACTTCCTGCGGTTCTCAATGCAGTCATGATATATTCTCTCAAATCCTATCAGCGTGACAACCTCAGGGATGAGGGAATAGTTTCAGGGAGGAGACATGACGAAGAGGCCGACGATCGCGGATCTCGCCCGAGCCTCCGGTGTGAGCGTCGCAACGGTCGACCGGGTGCTGAATGGCCGCCATCCGGTGCGCGAGGAAACGGCACGCCGCGTCTATGATGCGGCGAAGACCATCGGCTATCACGCGGTCGGCCTGCTGCGCCAAAGGGTCTTCGAGGATCTGCCGCAATACCGGCTCGGCTTTCTCCTGCAAAAGCCGGAGCAGTCGTTCTACAAGGCCCTGGCAAAGGAGATCGAAAACGCGGCGCTCTCGGTGACGCATGTCCGCGCAATTTCGCAGGTGGATTTCGTCGCGAGCTCCACGCCCGGCGCCATCGTCGAAAAGCTGAAGGCGATCGCCGCGCGCAATCAGGCGATCGCGCTGGTGTCGCCCGATTACCCGGCCGTGACTGCGGCAATCGAGGAACTGAAGGAGCGCGGCATCCCCGTCTTCGCCCTCCTGTCGGAATTCGCCGCCGGCGTGCGCGAAGGCTATATCGGTTTGAACAATCAGAAAGTCGGCCGGACGGCTGCCTGGATGATCGCCAAGGCGGCCAAGCGGCCGGGAAAGGTTGCGGCCTTCGTCGGCAGCCACCGTTTCCATGGGCACGAACTCCGCGAGATCGGCTTTCGCTCCTATTTTCGCGAGAACGCACCCGATTTCGAGGTCCTCGACACGATGGTGAACCTCGACACGCCCGAGATCACCCACGAGGCGACGCTCGATCTCTTGCAGCGCCATCCGGATCTCTTGGGCTTTTACGTCTGCGGCGGCGGCATGGAAGGGGCCATCTCGGCGATCCGCGAGGAAAAGCTCGGGGGCAAGCTGCTCGCCGTCGTCAACGAGCTGACGCCGGAATCGCGCGCGGCCTTGGCGGACGAAACGGTGCTGATGGCGGTCTCGACGCCCGTTCCGGCTTTGGCCCGGGAAACGGTGGGCCTCATGATCGGCGCGATCGACCGGGGCGCTTCGAGCGTGCCCGGCCAGACTTTCCTGCCTTTCGACATCTATACGTCGGAAAATATCTGACGCCGCAGTCGCGAAGACGTTTGCGAATTCGCGCTTTCTGGAAAACGATAGCGAATCAATAGCTTTTACAACCAGGAGAAAGCGATGCGGCGCTTCATTCTTAGTCTTCTGGGCGTTGCCGCGCTCGCCGTCACTGCAATCGCCATTCTGCCGAGGCTGGTTTCCAGCGACTGGATGCGGGCCGAACTCGGCCGGCAATTGTCGGCTGCGACCGGCAGTTCGATCGCGTTCAACGGTCCTGTGAAACTTTCGGCATTTCCCTATCTTGCAGTCGTCGCGGAAAACGTGACCCTCTCGGCCGAAGCCGAAGGGATAACCGCCGAATTTGCGGAGGTCGCCGGTTCGGTGGCGCTTTCCTCGCTCTGGTCGGACCGGCTGCGTATCAAGCAGATCGCGCTCGACCGTCCCGTCATCGTCCTCAACGAGAAGGCGCCGGGCGACGCAACGCCGGCTCCCCGTGGCGGCGATGAGATTGGTTCCGGCGACCCGCTCCCCGCGCTCGTCGCCTTCCTTGAGCGAAGCGCGATCGAATCGGTCTCCATTACCTCCGGCACGTTCGTACGGCGAAGCGCAGCCAACCCCGAGGAGGTCGTTTCCGATATCGAGCTCACGCTCACGGCGCCCGATATCGACGACGTGTTCTCTCTTTCCGCATCCGCCCGCATGGGGGGGCGGAACTACGAAACGAGCTTCACCATCTCGACCCTGCGGTCGCTGCTCGAGCGCCAGCCCGCCGATGTCACCCTTGCCGTGGAAGCGGATCCCGCTTCCGCGCCGGGCATGTCGAGCCTGGAAGCAAGCGGACAGGTCACCCTGAACGCCAATGGCAGCTATCAGATAAAAGGCGGCGAAGTGGAAGCCGGCGAACAGGCCTTCGGCCTGAACGCGCTCTTCGTCCCCGGGGAGCGTGCGCGCTTTCTCGTCGATCTCGAAGCCGACCGGCTCGACCTGACGCCGTTCCTGGACGCCGCGCCGCAAACGTCGCAGTCGGGAGCGCCGGCCGCGGACACGGCCGGACGGGCGAATTTGCAGTTCTTGGCCGGCTTCGATGCCGACATGAGCATCAACGCGGCCGCTTTGACCATCGGAGAAATTTCAGCGACGGACGTTTCCTTTGTGGCCGCACTCAAGAATGGGGAACTGGCTGCCGAGCTCGGGCATTTGGGGATCGATGCCGGCAGCCTTGCCGCGAGCGTCGCGACCGACGTCCGGGCCGACGTCCCGGTCTTCCGGGGCCGTCTCGCAAGCAAGGGGCTCGACATAGCCAGGCTTTCCGCCCTCGCCGGCCAAACCGTCCCGCTTTCCGGAGCCCTGACGATCGACGCCGGCTTTGCCTTTCGCGGCCTTCATGCGCAAGACATCAGAAAGACGGCCGATCTCACGGGAACGATCGGCCTTCGCGATGCGGCCTATACCCTGCCCGGCATTGCCGATGAGACGATGCGCGAGGTGAAGGCGAAGAAGATCACGGCCCGGATCGAAAGCCTCGCGAAGCCGGTGCGCGTGGCCGGCCGCCTGGAGTGGCGCAGGAAACCGGTCGACGTCGATCTGCAAATCCCCGCCGCCGATACGATCCTCGCCGGCAATCTCGCCGCCGAGGGGGTCCCCCTCAGGCTTCAGGTGAAAATGCCCGACGCAAACCTGTCGCTCGACGGCAAGGCTGCTCTGCCGGGCACCTATGCGGGAAAGCTCGGTTTTTCCACCGCCGACCTCTCAGCTTTCCTCGCCGGCCTCGGGCAGAGCGGTGCCGAGAGCGTCGGTCCGCTGGCCTTCAACGGGCATGTCGATGCGGGCCCGACGAGTGTTTCCTTTAAAAAGGCGACCATCTCCGTCAACGGCGTCGAAGGCGCGGGCAGCGGCTCTGTCGAATTTGCGACACCGTTGAAGATCACGACTGCCCTGAACTTCGACGAGCTGGACCTTGCGCGGCTGGCCGGGGCGCAGTCCCCCGCGCCGCAGGCAAAGGCGCCGAAAGGGGCCGAACCTGCCGACGCTCCGCTGGATCTCTCTTCGCTCCGTTCGGTCGATGCAACCGTCCAGCTCAATGCCAAAAAGCTCGGCTACGGCAAGGTCTTTGCCGGACCGGTTGCCACCAGTCTCGTCGTCTCCGACGGCGTTGCAAGCCTGACGCTGCCCGAAAGCCCGTTCTATGGCGGTCATATCGTCGCGAGCCTCAAGGCCGACGGCACCCAACCCGAGCCCTCGATCGCTCTACAGGCCTCCATCTCCGGAGCATCGGCCGCACCACTTTTGACGGACATGGCGGGCTTCAGATATCTCGAAGGTGCATTGAAAGCCCGGTTCGACGTAACCGGGGCGGGCGGCACGACCGGGGCGCTTGCGAAGTCGCTGCAGGGCACGGCGGATGTCGCCTTTTCCGATGGCGCCATTCGCGGCATCGACATTGCCGACGTCTACAACAATCTCGTGAGGCTGATGTCGTCAGGTTTCAAGCAGGACGACGGCACAGCGACGACATTCACGGAGCTTGCGGCATCCTTTGCCATCGAAGGCGGCGTTGCCCGCACCGAAGACATCAAGCTCGTTGGCCCGCTGGTCCGCATGAGCGGCAACGGTGCGGCCGATCTTGCGGAACGCACTCTGAATTTCCGGCTCGAGCCCCGCCTCGTCGCGTCTCTCCAGGGCCAGGGCGCCGAGATTTCCACCGACGGCATCGGCGTCCCCGTCGTGCTCGAAGGCAGCTTCGCCGCACCCCGCATCTATCCGGACCTTTCGGACCTGCTGAAGAATCCCGATGCCGCATTGGCAAAGCTTAAGGATTTCGGGCTGCCGATCGATAAGTTGCCGATTGGCGACCTCGTTAACGGAGGCGGTGCGGGTGGCTCCGTTAAGGATCTGCTTGGCGGCGCCCTGAATAAGGCTCTAGAACAAGAAGAACAGCAGCTCTCGATTGAAGAGATTATTGGCGGCGGTACAGCGCCCAGGCCCGACAACGCGGCTGGGGAAATTCCGGTGAACGAGGAGCCCGCAACCGCCGAGCAACCGGGAGTCGGAACTGACATGCCCGGTGATGAGGCGGACGGTTCGATGGAGAGCCTGTTCAAAAAGCTCCTACGCTAGCCGACCCTTCCTGCAAATTCTCCGGCATTCCTAAGAAACAATCAGGCGGGCATTGGCGTGGGCTGTAGGACATACCCAAGCGACTTTGCCCTCCGCTCGAGATTAGTCAGGATGCGTCGGCGGTAATTGTCCTCGTAGTGGGAGGCTCCCGGATCGCTGTATTCCATACCGTGCCGCAGGGCGTTGTAGAACAAGACGGCGATTTTGCGAGCCGTGGCAGTGACCGCCTTGGCCTTGCCGACACGAGCCGACAGACGCCGATAGAATGCCCCCAACGCGGTCTGCGTGCGCCCGACCGCAACCGCAGCAAGCCGCAGTAGCGCCGCGGCCCGGCTACCAGATCGTCGGGTCCGTGACGACAACACTTTGCCGCCGGAGATTTTGTTGCTTGGTGAGAGGCATAACCAGGAGGTGAAGTGCTTGGCACTCGGCCAGGCCGAGAGGTTGGTCCCGCACTCTCCGACCAATTTGAGCGTCAGATAAGGCCCGAGCCCGTGAATCTGAGTGACATCGCAGCCGAGCAAGCCGTACAGGGCGGCGCGAACATCGAAGGCTGGGTCATTGGACTGCTTCTGCGTTGTCCGTACGGGCGGCGGTTTGCCTACCGGGGTGGACGAGACCTGCCGCAGCCGTTTCAATACAGCCTCGATGCGCACGTCGCAGAGCGCCACTTTGGCTTGGTAGACGTCGTACAACTCCAGCGCCTGGGTCAGGGCAAAGATGTGCTCTTCGCGATCATTGCCGACGAGCGCGTGACGGATCGTCTCCGCAGACGCATGGCAGCGTGGGTCGCGATAGGACGCCAGAACCATCGGATCGCGCTCACCGGCGACAATCGCACGGATGATGGCCATGCCGGTGACACCGGTGATGTCTGCCACCACGTGGTGGAGCTGCAGATTCATTTGCGTCAGCGCTTTTTGCATGTGCTGGATGTGCGAGGCAGCGTAATCGAGCAAACGTTCACGCTGACGTAGATAGGCGCGCATGACCGCCACTTCGCCCTTCAGCCGGAAGCTGGCCCTGAGCAATCCATATTCATGCAAACGCTGCAGCCATTGGGCGTCGCTGATATCGGTCTTGCGGCCTGGCACGTGCTTGGCATCGCGGGCGTTGACCACTATGACCTCAAAGCCACGCTGATCGAGTATCTCGAAGACCGGAATCCAGTAGACCCCCGTGGACTCCATCGCGACCGTGCGCACGCCACACGTCGTGAACCAGTCCGCCAACCGATGCAGATCGCCGGTGAAGGTGCCAAAACTGCGCACCGGCTCGGAAGCTTGGTCGGGCCCGACTGCGGCCACGTGCATCGTCGCACCGATGTCGATTGCAGCAGCATTCAAGTGAGTAGGGAAATATCCCGCCTGCTGCGAGACTTCTTTGTTCGAGACATGGCAGGCTCTCCTATCCGGTTGTCGAACGGAGGGGCTGGGCTGTGCTAAAAGATCAAATTCCTAACCGGGATCGCCGACAACGGCGTCACCACTCTCAAGTGCGCAGCAGCCCATGGACCACGTTAGGTAACGGGGTGAAATGCCACCAAAATGCCGACGGCCACTCCCCTCCAGCGCTCACACTAGCACACCGTTTCTATCCCCGCAGGCGGGGCACCCCCCGCGAAAGGTTAGGTAGCAAAAACCAACCAGACCTGAAGTGGCATCCCGACTACCCTGGTTTGGTGAGAACCGAGCCTAGAATGGGCGTAGCCTGGGAGTTGAGGCAGAAGCGGGGCCGCCTTGACTGACAGGCTGGAGCAGATTGAAAGGGAGCGGGCGCGCGGACATCTTAGACCAGTCGTAGGCAGCTATATCCCGCATCTTGGCGAGATCGAGCACCGTCAGCCTTCGGCACTCTGGCGACAGCAGGAAATGCTGGCCCCCCTCGGCGTGTCTTCGGGGTTCGCCATGGCTCAATCCCTCCGCGATCCAAAGGGATACGACGCCTATTTCGGGCGAGTGTGGGGCAACAATCATAGTGCCCCAGTTCGATCGACCCACCACGGAGCTTGAATATGTTGCTCAGTTGGGCTACATACATGTCAAGCTCGAAAAGGAGGCAAAAATGGCTGCAAACGCATATGTACGCGCCCGCATTGAACCTTCGGTGAAGGATAGCGCCGCCTTGGTACTCGATAGTCTCGGACTGACCACCTCGGATATCATCCGAATCGTTTTGACCAGGATCGCCCGAGATAAAGCGCTTCCCGTCGAATTGACCCGGCCGAACGCCAAAACAATTGCTGCGATGGAGGAAGCAAGGGCCATCAAGGCGGGTCACGGCAAGCATTTTGATACTGCTGATGAAATGTTTGAGTCACTCGAGGGACCCAAGGTTGTCAAGTGATAAGAAACGAGCGAAGTCCGCTTCCAGCAAGCGGGCTTCGCTTCCGCGGCAATCAAGTCATACCAAACAGTTTCAAAAAGATTGGGAGCGCCTTTCTAGGTCCGGCCGATATGATATGGTCGCACTGAAGAAAGTCGTGGGGTTGATCGTAGACAAGGATGGCCCTCTGCCGGCGGAACTGAAAGACCACGAGCTGACGGGTGATTGGAAAGATCATCGAGAGTGTCATATCGGCGGTGATTTTCTCCTCATCTACACGTTAGACGAAAGAAAGAACCTGGTTGTGTTCGTAACCGCTGGGACACACGCCGAGCTCTTTGAATGAAACACTCGCTTGGACGGCTCCCACGCGGCCTACCTCGCTCTATTTCAATCGTTTTGCCCAACGGCTGCTGTGTCGCAGCCACAGGCAACCTATCAGCGCTACCAATGCCAATCCGATCTTTTCGATGGCCGAAATTTTAAAGCTTTAAACATCTCGAGGGCGCATGAAAGCCGAATTCGACATTCGACGTCGGTGCCGGCGTCACGACCAAGACTCTAGCCAAATCGCTACAGAGAACCGCCAAATGTAGGATTGTCGGATGGAGACATCCGCGGCATCGACACCGCTAACGTCTACAACAACTGGCAAGCGGAGGCCCCGAGGCAAGTGACGGGGCCGATGGTTCGATGGAGGGGTATTCAAGCGGCTCCTCCGGTAGTCGACGCGACTGAAGCTCTTGCCAGCCGAATCGAGCCGCAGGGTGCCCGCGGTTAGAGCCAGAAAAATAGACTAGCGCAGCGATTTTCCCTCGGAATGGCCGAGAACGATAGGTTATTGCCCCTTCCGCGATTCGGCGAAAAGCGGAAATGGTCTAATGGTCTAATCGGGGAAACGATACATGAAATGTTCGATCTCGGCGCCGAACAGCCGCGCGACGCGTTCGCGATCGCCTGGTTGATAATAGTTGCGAATGTCCGGTCTCGTCGGGTTCGCCTTAGCCCTGGTCAGAAACCGGTCGTTAAACGGCAGTCCAAGCCTGTCGCATACGATACGCAGATCATCCGAGAGCCGCTCCTGCCGGCCGACGAAATCCACGACGACCTCGTCGTTTCTTGTGTAGAGTTGCCAGGATCTCCAGTTAATACTTTCACGCTCCGCCGCTCCCTCCTCGATCAAACGGAGCATTTCGGAGAAATTCGGCCGCGTCGTCGCTTTCCTGTAATGCCAATTGTAAAGAGAGACGGCCCTTTCGAACGGATTCCGCACGAAGCAGAATTTGAAGTAGTTTTTCCAGGCTGCGGAATCGAAGGCCTCGATTTCGCTGGCGCTTGAATGATCCGAAAGCCTGCCCGCAAAACGCCGACTGAGGGCGGCCCCGGCCAGCGAATCAACACTGTGGTTGCGGACAAGGGTTTTCGCGATCTCGAGCGGAGGAAGATGGCGGAACATGGCGATCAGCGCCAGCCGATTGGCTTTCGCTCCATTTGCAAGCGCGTCCTTCCAGGACCCAAGTTGCAGGTCCCAGGGTCCGAATTCGCGCGCGAGGTAGGCAGAGACCGCACTGCCGGCCGTTTTCGGTACGTGGATGAAAATGAACTTATGGCGATGGGATATGATCATTGCCTTGCCCGACGGATTCCAAGAAACTGCCCTGGATGTTGTGGAGACGAGCGTATATGCCGTCCGGACGGCGCGCGAGCTCCTCATGCGCTCCCTCCTCCACGACCATGCCATCCCTCATCACGACGATCTTGTGGGCATTGACGACAGTGGAAAGCCGGTGCGCGATGACGATTACGGTGCGGCCGCTCATCGCCTGGTCCAGCGCTTTCTGGACAGCCGCTTCGGACTCCGTATCAAGGGCCGAAGTTGCCTCGTCCAGCAGCAGAATGGGGGCGTCGCGGACGAGCGCCCGGGCGATCGACAGGCGCTGCCGCTGGCCGCCGGAAAGCGTCATGCCTTGCTCGCCGACGGGCGTGTCGTAGCCCTGCGGCTGCGCCAGGATGAAATCATGCGCATAGGCAAGCCGGGCCGCTTCCTCTACTTCCGCGTCCGTCGCGTCGGGCCGGCCGTAACGGATGTTGTCGCGGATCGAACCTTCGAACAGATAGGGCTGCTGCGAGACATAGGCGAGACCGGCCCGGAGCGACTGTTTGGTGACGCCGGCGATATTCTGCCCGTCGATCAGGATCTCGCCCGACTGTGGATCGTAAAAGCGCGGGATCAGGCTGATGATCGTCGACTTGCCGGCACCCGACGGGCCAACGAGCGCGGTCGTCTTGCCACCTTCCGCCAGGAAACTAACTCCCTTAAGGACCTCCTCGCCATTCCCATAGGAGAACCGCACGTCCCGAAACTCGACGCTCGCTTCGCTGAACGCCAGTTGACTCGCACCGGGTAGGTCCCGTTGATGCGGAACCGTGTCCAAAATTTCGTAGAGCATGCGGGCGTTGACGGCAGCGCGCTCCAGCGACACTTGCAGGCGAGCGAGGCGCCGCACCGGGTCGTAAGCCAAGAGAAGCGCCGTTACAAAGGCGAACAAGGCACCCGGGGCCACGTTGCTGTAGATGGTGCGGAAAGCCGCATAGGCAAGCACGCCCGAAATTGCCAGGCCTGCAAAGGTCTCCGTCAACGGCGCCGTCCGTTCGCTCAAGCGCGCGATGCGGTTGGCGCGGTTCTCCGCGCCCTTGATGATCCCCTCGACCTTGCGGCCCAACTCGTCCTCCATCGTGAAGGCTTTGACGATGGAAATGCCCTGAATGGTTTCCTGCATCGCGCCTAGTACGCGGCTGTTGGCCTCGACCGCTTCGCGCGTCGCCAGACGCAGCCGCCTGGAAATGTAGCGAAGCCCAAGGAGCAACGGAGGGGCCCCCACGAGGGTGATGAGCGAGAGCAGCCAGTCCTTGCTGATCATGACGCCGATAAGGCCGACCAAGGTCAGGACATCGCGTGCGACCGAGGTGACCGTCATATTGAGCACGTCGCGAATGCCGGAGATGTTCTGGTTGATCTTGGCGGTGAGGTGCGTCGAGCGCTTTTCCTGGAAAAAGCCAATGCTCAACGCCATCAGATGCGTATAAAGCCGGCGCTTATAGCGTGCGACAATATTGTTGCCGATTTTCGATAGAGCGACGGCTTGCCCATAAGTCGCCAGGCCTCTCAGCACAAAGGCAGCAAATATCGAGAAACAGACGAGTAGAACGACGTCGCCGCGCTTGTTGGCGAAAGCTTCGTTGACCACCGTTTCACTGATCCAAGCGGTGAAGGCCGTCGTTGCAGCCACGATCATAAGACAGGCAATGGCAAAAGCGTAGCCGCGGATATGGTCGCGGCCGTTTTCGGCAATGACACGCTTGAGGATCCCAGTGATCGTTTCGGAATCGACCTCGCGTTCTTTTCGATTCTTGACGCTCAAATAGCCCCCTGCAACCACTCATGGCGTGCTGTGCACTGCGCGGCCCGGTCTCTATAGTGCCTTGATGCCGCTTTGGCGAGTCTTCGGCAAAGCCGAACGGCTCGGCTTTCTTGATGTCGGACCGTATTTTGTGCACTTATACGGCAACCATCATTCTGAACTCATCGAAAGCACGAAAATTGTTCGAGGGGATAAAGTCCGCCATACATTGGCGGTTCGCCAAAAAACTGAGGAATTCAAATCCTGACAGAGCTGCAAGGCACTTGGTGCTGGCAGCTACAGGACGCGGGGCAGACGTTTCCAGAGCCAGGCGCGCTGTGGGATTCCTCGTGGCAGACAAAAGGTACTCGGACGCTCGCACGATTTGCCGGGAGCAGATATCGACAGGCGACCCATCCGGCTTTTGGCGGCATTACGAGAGCTTCGTCGACGAGCTCGCAAGGTCCTGCCGACAGCAAGACGTGCCTGGTTCGAAAATCAAGATCGCTCTGTTCAACGACACAGACTTCAGGGTGAATATCGGATGCCGGCTGACAAGCCAGGGGCTCAAGCAACAGGTTCTAGATGCGTTTCCGGACGCCGAGATCACATCCATCGGTTTCAATTTCTCAGCCTTCAGAAAGGAGTTCCCGAAGCCCGCATCCGCTGAAGGATTTGGACTCTCGGACATTGAAACCCGGCTTTCTGCCGCATATGGCGAAGACGCTGTTGACCATATAGCGGCCGCCGATTTTGTGATCCTTCAGCCGGAGGGATCGTTGGACCACAGGACAACGGCTGAAGGGCTTGCAACATTTTTCACGCCTATTCTTACCGCCAGGACGTTAGGCAAGCCATTTGCTATATTGAACGGAACGATACCTATCTACGAAGGCGAACGATCGGACTATCTCAAAGGGCTCTTTCGCGAACTCGGCCATGTGGTGGCCGCACGCGACGAAATCTCGGCGGAGCATTACGGGATTGAATTTCTGGTGGATGCCGCATTCCTCCGAATATCGCCAGCACCTGTGGCCGAACGCGACGGTTGCCTGATAACCACCGGCGCCAGAAACAACGCCGAAGAAGACGTTGAAATCCTAAAGGCTGCACTGAAGGTCTGCGAGGCGCTGAAGCTTCGGCCTGTCGTTCTTACGCACGCAGTTGAACGCTTCTCTCTATATGAGGCAGAGATCATTGGCCGTGGCGGCATTTTTGCTGACACGGCCAGTATAGAATATGCTGCCGAGACGATCTCAAAATGCCGTCTGCACATCGGCGGGCGATATCATATGGCGATCTTCAGTATCCTCTGTAACGTTCCTTCTCTCCTCTTCGACGTTCAAACACACAAAAACCAGTGGCTGGAGCGCTACTCTCCTCTGATAACGCTTGTGCATCCGCACACCGACCTCGATGCCGCGGCAGCCGCGATGCTGAGTGGTGGCGTATCGCAGGGACATCCGGGATCAACGGCCGCGGAGAAATACGTTCATTTCCTGAAACGCGCTATGGCTGAGCAGCCGCTATAGCCGGTCCCCGGCGGGACTAGCCGCTGCCGCGGCGGGCGGCCATTGACAGCGCTTGTTCCGAACTATCGCCATTGGCGGTAATGCGAGGCAGATAGCGGCCTACCCGTAATCGGCGAGATCGTGGTCGTCCGCCCCTCCACCGCCCAGTTCAGAATTGCATTTGCCTCGGCATGCATCTTTGCCCTGATCTCGGCCCTTTCCACCTCACTGGAGACGAATTGCAGCGGTATACGTTCAAGTGCGCTGAGAACGTCCTGCTTGAGGTCGGCATCGGGATCGTCCCTGAGCCTTTTGGTTGCAAGGACTTTCACCAGAAACTCAAGGGTCGCGACCCGCAATCCGTCATCTTCGAATGGCAAACTTCCGCCCCCCGGTGATTGCACCTTGACTGGAGATTAACAGCGGGGATTGTCAGTGGCAATTGGGGTTTACAGTATACGAAATATAAGAATGATCGCGGCGCAGTATCCAAAGTTTCCTGGGTGACGGAGAACTGTCTCACGTGCGGACGAGTACCGGCCGCTGCCGGCTCAGCGATTCGAAACCTGGACACTCTCCCGCATTCTGCTCAACACCGGACCAAAGACTGCCGATAGGCTTTCCGCACCTTTCGCCGACAGGTGATCTCCGTCCTTATAGAGAACGGTGCCCTCTCGCATGACATGACACCTGGAGGCGTCGCAGATTGCGCGCATCGGATCGACGACCAAAGCTCCGCTCGATCTGGCCGCATCCGCCAAAACTCGCCGCGACAAGGCTTGCCGCCGGTTCGTGTATTCAAGAGAAGGAGCTATATCGAGCGAGCGTCCAGACGCAGCCGCTCGTGCGAGGGCCTCCGGAACGTCGTATCCCATCTCCGGCACATCCATCACCAGAACAGCCTTCGATCCCTGCCGAGCGAGCCTGGTCAAAGTCGCATCAAGTCCCTTCCTGACCGGAATAGACCAATCGGTCCGGGAGGGTACGACGCGAGGGTCAAAGAAAATCCCCTGACCCGGAAGCTCGTCTCGGTGGACGTACTTGGGCCAATAGCCCACCATGAAAATGAAGGCGAACTTTCTCTTCTCGATCAGCGACATCACTGCGGAATTGTGATCGATGCACCTCTTGACCGCCCCCGGAGGACCGAAATCCGTATCTGGCAAGGGCGGGCACGATCCACGCCCGACGAACATGCCCGATAAACCCATTTGGCGAGCGGCAATGTCAATAGCAGGAGCGATCGCAGCGGCATGAGAATCTCCCCATACGAGGAACCGCGGCTCGCCCGCAGTCTCGAGCCCGACGCGGCAGATCTCCCCTCTCCTTATCTGAACCGGTGTCAGACCTTCCCCATTTGAATCGGTGAAACACCGCTTGGAGGAGAATGGGCTCTCATCATAGGTGGCCTGGTAGAGCGTTCGGGCGTTTTCGGGCAATCTTTGGGGAATGCCTTCCAAATCATTGACGATGAAACCGAAGGCGACCGCAGAAGAAATAGCAGCGCTACTCACGCCGACGATCGCGACGCGCGAGGATGCCAGCACGCCATACCGCGCGGGCTGCTCTACGAACCTCCATGAAATGTATGCGAGCGCGAAGGACATCGCCACGGCGGTCAGCGCCCAACCGGTTGTCAGTTCGTGGCCAAGGCCATAGCGCAAGAACACGATTACGGGCCAATGCCAGAGGTAGAGGGAGTATGAGATGCGTCCGATGAAGACCGAAACGGGATTACCCAGTAAGCCCGCTATCGCTCCGCCTCGACAATGTGCGTGGATCACAAGGGCCGTACCGAGGCAGGGCACTGCGGCATAAATACCAGGAAAGGGCGTATCGGGAGAATAGCCGAAAACGGCCAGGGAAACGGCCAGCAGCCCGAGTGCCGCCAAAGCCTGGGAGCCGCGAGGCCCATAATTCGACGCGGGAGCAATGGCAACAAGGACCCCGATCAGCAACTCCCAAACGCGAAAATGCAGCAAGTAGAATGCTTTTTCCGGCGAGTGCACGATCCCCCAAGTGCTTGCCCCGAAGGACAAGAGCGCCGCCGTCAAAACGATTGCGGGAATGTGCTTACGTGCGAATTTGAAGGCAAGGAAAACCGCGATGGGAAAAATCAGGTAAAACTGCTCTTCCACAGACAGGGACCAGGTATGAAGCAATGGCTTCATTTCTGACGAGAGATCGAAATAGCCGCTCTCGCTGCGGAACAGGATGTTCGAAGTGAATACGGCAGCAGCTTGGACGCTATCGCCGAAATACCGAAACTCCTGCGGCATCAGCAAAAACCATGCCGCAACGGCCGAAACGGCAATCATCGAGAACAATGCCGGGAAGATGCGTCTCATCCTCCGAACGTAGAACGCCCAAAAACTGAAGCTGCCACGCTCGAGGTCGGCCAGGATGATCCTGGCCATGAAATAGCCGGACAACACAAAAAAGACGTCGACCCCGACGAATCCGCCGGAGAACGAATTGAAGCCTGCGTGAAAGAGGAGCACAGGCAGGATCGCGACAGCTCTCAAACCGTCCAGGTCCGGGCGATACTCGAAGTCTCGGTGGATTACTGCCAAGCGAATTCCCATTTCCGTGATCGACTGCCAAGCCAATGTGGCATTTGACGTCCACGTTAGATTATACGGTGTGCTCCCCCTCGGAAGCTGGCTCGTCAACCATCTCCGGGCCGCACTATTTGTCTTCAGGCAACGCCGGCACGCAGAAGATCGTGGACGTGCAAGATGCCCGACGGCCGGCCAAAATCATCGACCAGAAACAGCACCGTGATCTTTTGCGATTGCATCATTTCCATTGCCGCACTTGCCAGCATTCCAGTCGTAATCACGCGAGGCATATGCGACATCACGGTCTCGACCGTGAGGAGCAAAAGATCTTGTGACATATGGCGCCGCAAATCGCCGTCGGTAATGACACCGACAAGCTCACCGTCGCTACCAACGACGCCGACGACCCCGAAACCCTTCGAGGACATCTGGATGACCGCTTCGCTCATCGGGCTGCCGATCGGCAAAAGTGGCACAGCCTCGCCCGTATGAGCCAGCTCATGGGCGAGCAGCAACTGCGAGCCGAGCTTCCCGCCCGGATGAAAGGTCTTGAAGTCCTCGGCCGAAAACCCTCTGCGCTCGAGCAAGGCTATTGCGAGAGCATCCCCCACCGCCAACTGCAGCATTGCAGACGTGGTCGGGGCTAGACCATGAGGGCATGCCTCCGGCACTTTCGGCAGGACGAGCGGGATCGTGGAGTTGCGAGCGATTGTGCTGCCGGAATTCGACGTGACGGAAATGACCGGAACGTTGAAGCGCTTGGCGTAGGTGAGGACGTTCCCGAGTTCCACGGTCTCACCGGACCATGAAAGCAGAATAAGCAGATCCTGCGCGGTGATCATGCCGAGATCGCCGTGACTTGCTTCCGTCGGATGCACGAAATAGGCGGATGTTCCGGTAGAAGCAAGCGTCGCGGCGATCTTGCGTCCGATGTGCCCGCTCTTGCCAACACCCGCAACAACGACCCGCCCACGCTGGGAGGCGACGAGTTCGACGGCGTCGACAACACTACGGCGCAAGGCCGCATCACCCTCCAGACAGGCCGCCAGGGCATTGATCCCGTCGGCGGCAGTGGCGATCGTACGACTGATCGAAGCCAGTATTGGGTCACTTACAACCACGTTCATTTCTCGTCTGCCCGTAATTATCGACGACCGGTGCTAACGGCGTCGCTTACCGTTGAATCCTTCGAAATCAAACCAAGATGGCTAAATTGTGCGATGCACGGGTATTTCCACGCTTTCTGAAGCGTGGCGACAGATTACTGAAAGAGTTGCAATACCGGCTCACCCGCTTCTAGGCGAAGAACCGGCGGCGAATGGACACGTAGGCTGGCTTGTGCGAGACATAAGATGTCAGTCCCTTAAGTGAATCTCGCCTGCCTACCTGGTCAATGGAACTCGCTATGACGGTTGAAGCTGAAGCGCTTGAAAAACTGCGAGAAAAGCACCGCCGCTGGCTCTCGCGACTTGGCATTATCGATAAGCCGTGGCTCATTCTCGGTTCCGCGCCGTCCCCCACGATTCCGCCGGACCTGATTGGGTATTGCGCACGCGTCGACGTCAATAACGCAGGCAAGACGGCCAATGCACTGGGTCTCCCACCCGCCGATTTGACGTTTCGAAAGCGCAAGAAATCGTGGGAAGAGCATCCCTATGTAAGAACGACAGGTCTTCTATGGCTTCATACGAAGTCTATCTGGGTGATGTACCTGAAACTTCTGGCAATGCCGCACGTTCGCTACAAGAGCCTGATGCGCGCCACCAAAGCTGAGCGCGAGGCAATCGTCGACGCCGTGAGCGGCGGACTTCCCGCCGATATTGGCGAAGTCGGCAAGGTGACGAACGGAGTTGCCGCGCTATGCTACGCGCTTTTCATGGGAGTCCCGTCCGTGACACTTGCGGGCTTCTCAGTCACCACGATGGGCCATTCCTACGACGACAAGGGGAGAATTCGCCGGCAAATTGCCGAAGACACCTTCGTTCTGACGCGTTTGAGAGATCGAGGAAATGTCTTTACGACCGAGCTGGAGCTTTCTGAGAATATCGGCCTTCCCTTGGTTCGCGAAAGAGGCGACATCACGCCCAACATCGGCAGCCCGATCGAACCGGATCAGCGTCAGCGGACGTCCGCCCAAACATAGGCAAACGTGTATACGTCGCCCGGGCGTCCGGCGTTGTAAGGAACCGAGACTATCGTCGGCTTCGAGCCGGCAATCGTTGCGGGCATGAGCTGCAGTTGAGCCGAAATGCGAGGCGGAATCTCTTCTCGTCCCCTGCGTTCGGGCGACCAGGCCGCCAAAATTCGGCCTGCCGGAAGACGTCTTTCCGCCTCCTGAGAAATTCCCGCCAGGATGATCGGCGTGTCGGGAAACTGAATTCTGAGGTTACCCGCCACGATGCTGTCGTCGACCAAGATGGCGACCGGCGGCGGGCCGGGCTCAGCGCGCACAACCTGGGCGAACCCGTTAAAGGGCGTATGTGCGAAGGAATAGTCGCCGATCATCGGACCGACGAAAACCCTTGCCCAAAGCATCACGATTACGCCGACGGAGAGGACGCCCGCGATCGAAAGAAGTGCAGGCACACGACGGGCAGGGTCCAGGCCGGCGGCATCGATTTTCAGCATCAGATAAAGTGGAAGAAGCGCAGTAAAAAGCGCCAACCACTTCGCACGGATGTGGGTCGCATCCATTGCAACGACGATAATCGCTATGATGAGGAAGCAGGCGAGAATCATCCTGCCGACGACCCTCGTCCATAGGCTCTCGGCGCGAAGGATCTTCCCGAGATCCGCGTAGAAGACCAACCCGAAGACGGCAAGGGTCAGGGCGACGCCCTTGAGGCTTGCAACTGCGAGCGAAACAAGCCCTTGGATCGCGTGCGGCAGCAGCGCGCTGTCCGCCCCCTCCTTCATTTCAGCGACAGTGACACCAGTCGCATGTCCAAGATTATTGACAACCCAATAGGCATGGGGTGCGACGATCACCGCGCACACCGCAACTGAAGCGAGCACGCGCCAGTCAAAGAGATATTTGCGCAGCTTTGCCTCTGGCAGGATGGCGAGCAATGCCGCCGCCGGGAGGATCACGAAATTGTATTTCGAAAGTGCCCCAAGCCCCACGGCAACGCCGACTAGCAGGTAATTGCCAAGGTTCGGTGGGTTCTTCAGAGCGCGGAAAAAGCCGTAGAGGAACAGCGACACCGCAAAAAGCGCGGCGACGGTGTGGGACAAGTCGCGCTGTGACAGAAGGAAAACCGGTGGCAGTGTCAGGACGCCTAGTACCGCCACTGCCGGACCGAGCCGACTACTGGAGAGGACACCGGCAGTGAGCCCGTAGAACAGAAGGAAGAGGAACAGAAGACCGTTCTTTACGATGGTCAGCGACGCGACGGAGATACCAAATAGGGCCACCACTCCATATTGAAGCCAATTGTAGAAGGGCGGCTGGGCTCCGTATCCGAGCAGCAGATATTGTGAGAGCAGTGCTTGCTCGGATTCGTCGATCTCGAGCGAGTCCGGGCGCAGGATTTTCAGGATGATGCTGAGCAGGCAATAACCGGCAATCAGAACGTATAAGAAATCCGGTCTTCGAACCAGGAGGCTGCGCATTCCTCTCCCCATCGTCCCTGCCCTGCTGGTGGCAATATCGCGGACCAGCGACAAGCTACTAGGCGAAGTTCGCAGGAATTGCCAGAGGCCCGATCGAGGACCGCGAACCACCAAACACATCGTTTCGCTTCATCAGGACGAGACAATGGGGCCGGAAAGCGGTCGCTGCCGGCGAGAGAACGTTATCCGTTACACGAGGCTTCACGGCGCCGCCTTTTTTGGCTACACCTGAAAGCTGCTTATACGCAAATAAGTGAGTTTGAGTCGTTTCGCGGCTGCCAAGCGCGCTTGAAGCCTACCTGTCATCGGAGGTTTAATGACGGAAAGTGCTCATATTTACATCGGCTTCGACAGCAAGGAAGTCGTCGCCTATCATGTTCTTTGCCAAAGTATTTTGGAAAAGAGCTCCATCCCGGTCACGTTCACGCCGATATCCCTGAACAACGTCGACAGGATTTTCACGCGCGAGCGGAATCCTCTCCAATCTACAGAGTTTTCCTTTTCCAGATTCCTCGTGCCTTATCTAAGCCGGTATGAGGGTTGGTCCCTTTTCGCTGATTGCGACATGCTGATGCGGACTGATATCGCCCAGTTGTGGGAACTGAGAGACGATCGCTACGCAGCGATGTGCGTAAAACACGACTACGTTCCGAAAGTCGAGACGAAGTTTCTGGGCCAGGTCCAAACGAAGTACGAAAAGAAGAACTGGTCGAGCGTGATCCTGTTCAACAATGCCAAGTGCCGAAAGCTCGATTTGGATTACGTCAATACCGCTACCGGGCTGGAGCTGCATCAGTTCAAGTGGCTGGATTCCGACGACCTGATCGGCGAACTGCCCGCGAGCTGGAATTGGCTTGTAAACGAGTACGAATATTCGCCGGATGCAAAGCTCGTCCATTTCACCGATGGCGGACCTTACTTCGACGAATATAAGAACGATGACTACGCCGAGGAATGGTTCGCTGCACGTGATCGTGTTCTTCATGTAACGCAGCGCTCGGCTTAATCGCTCGACACCCATAAGCCATTTTCATCGGGGGGCGGTTACCCGTCCCTTCGTCGCCTCACGTGCCGATGCGCCGGCGATGCACTTTCGTCAGAGAACCACTTGGCGATGGAGTATCACTGGCGTTGGAGCATCACTGGGCGAAACTTGCGTCGTAGCCGAACCCCATTCCGACAAGGGCCGAGACCGGCGAGTGGTTTACGACCTCAATGCCGCTTTCGGCGGCTATGCTGCGTGCCATGACCAAATGATCGACGATCCGCTTTTGGGCCACGACGATTCCCGAATAGGCCTTGTCGGTTGTTTCGTAGTACCTCGGTTCATCGGCATTACTGAGATCTATCCCCACAAAACCGATCGAGCGGGGCCTCCAGTCGACGGCAAACTGTGCGGCTGAAACCGCGACCGAGCCTGCCTGGAAAATGCCGGCCAAGGGGTCTTCGGAAAAGCCGACGTCGCCGTCCTCGCTCAGCCGCACATACGGCAGCTTGCGCAGTTCCGCGGTGTCCCGACGTGCTACCCCGTACGGCTTTCGCACGTTATCGATCAATACGACCGGCCTGTCCCGCAGCCATGTGCCATCCAGCTCGCAGATCGCCCTTATGACGCTCACGGACAGCAGACAGACGCACCCGGCAGGAATCCGCTTCACGAGATCGAAGTGTCTCCATACGAACCGTTCGTCTTCGATTGCTATCGCCAGAGGCTTTGCTATCACGCTGGGGAAAAGGTGCAACGCGCCGTTCAAGAGAAGGCACGAAGACCCGTCTGCGCGGGTCAGATCGCATTGCGCGACCGAGGGGCCGGAGCCGACGATAAGCACATTGGACGGCCTTTCTTCCAAGGCGCGCGAGGGGCTCGTGAGACGTCCTACCAACTCGCCGCGATACTGGATCGTGCCGTCTCGATCAGGGCTTGCAAGTTCGAGCTTTAATCCGGGAAACCAGTCTTGGACATGCGCCCTGGAACGACCCAGGAGAAGCCGAACGGCGATCTTGATGCAGGAACGTGAAAAGGGGCGATTTGAAATCATTGATTTCTCTTACGCAGGCGTTGAGCGAGCAAAACGACGACACAGGGGCAAATATGCAAAGTACTAGCGGCTTGCGCCGCTCCACAACGGAATGCCTAATTCTTCCGAAACCGGGGGATCCGCCGTGTAGATCGGGCGGCCCTCACTCATCAGCTTGGAAACAAGGACTTTATCCATCTGAACATGAAGACGCGTCAAACCCGTTGCGTTGTAGACGTGACCGCTCGAGTTCGGGTTTATTCCCGTAATGATGACCGCGGGTGCTCCGTTGTACAGGGCAAAAAGAACCGCATTCATTCCGTTCGAGCACTTGGAATCGGCGTCGATCTCAAGGGACCGCAAGTCAGCCACACGATCCAGCAGCGCCATTCGCTCGTATCGATCAACGATTTCCAGTCGATCGTATTTATAGTCGAACGCCCGCAAACCTTCCTCCAGGCGTGCGCGATCGTCCTTGCGCCAGAGAAATACGTAGAGCGTCCCTGTACGCTGCCCTTTCAGGACGCGCCTCACCTCGATGGCGTTGGGGGTGGTACCTTCGACCTGGTTAAACATCATCATCGTGATGTCAGGCGCATCGACGCCCCACTTGCCGATGACCGATTGCGAGCCGTTCACGGTAATGATCCTGAAGCTGCCGTCCAATCCCGCCGGCCTGTGGGAGACGGGCGCGGATCCGACAACCACGACGGGGCTGTCGAACCGAAACGGGGCAGCCGGCGGATCCGGGCGCAGTATACGGTACTTCAGATTTCGATATATGCGCTTACGCGCATCGGAAATCCATGACCCCATTTATCCTCACCACAAATCGATATCAGAAATTCGATGCTGCTATGCTTTGGTCTTCTTTAGGAACTTCGGCTTCAGCCGACGTAAAAATTCGTCAATGGACCGAAACGCGTTTGTCAGGGAAATCAATTTGTCCACTTGCGCATCGGTCTGGCTCAGACGCAGCGACAGGACCTCTGCGATCGTCGCGGAGATTTCGGCTGCGGGCAGCTCCGGGAAGCGGGAGGCAAGCGTCATGTAACTGTTGGCCGGCCTGGAGCCATGCATCGTCAGCTTGCCGACACGCGCGAAGAGGCGCAGGAAGACCTGCTCGAAAGTCCAGTCGTGGACGTTCACAACCCGCCACTTGTCGCTTCGCTTCGCCGAGAACCCTGCAAGAACGATTTCAGCCGGAAGCGACTGGTTCACGAGCCACAGGGCCATGGCGAAGCCGCTCGTGGCGACCTTGTCCTTCGGGTAAAAGTCTGCGCAGAAGCCGACCAGATCCAGGTGGCCGGTGGGCGTGCCCAGGTAATCCGCGCTTGTGTTCAGCCTCTCGATCTCCGCCAGCCGGATGTTCATGATGCCCAGGAACTTCTGGGGCGCGAGCAGCTTGACGACGTCGGCGACCTCGTTTCGATATACGATGTTGGCGCCTCGTGGCTGAGCGCGCGATATCAGGAGGGAGTTGCCGGAAAATTGTTCATCGAGGATTTTGTAAACCTTGTTGAAGAACACGAAGAGGGCCGTCCCAGGGTATTCCTCCTGGAGTTCCTTCACGCTTACCTCGTCACTGTTGGCAACGAGGACAACGTGTGAAAACCTGGAAAACAGGGCCCGCCATTGCTCAGGCGTCGCCAAATTCTCCGTCGCTCCCGAAGCGGGAAAGTCCATGCCTGCTCGTCCCAACCCTGGCGTGCTTTGAGCCCGCGGCCTCTCGATGTTGCCAAGCCTGGATTCCAAGTTCGGCTCCCACCCTCTATAAAGGCGATGTATTCGAAGTAGAAGCCACCGGCTCGATGTTTTTAAAACCAAGGGATGTATATGTTCAAAATAAAGGCTGAGCGACATCTTACGAGAGAACTTGCGATCACTCCTCCGCCGGGCGACCGCGGCCGGCAAGGGATCGCGATCGTCGCCTGCGTGAAGAACGAAGCCAGCTACATCGAGGAATGGGTGCGTTTTCACCGAGGCGTCGGCGTTCGCCATTTCTGCCTCTACGATGACGGCTCGACCGATGGGACGTTCGATATCCTGCAACGGGTTTTGGCCCGCGAGGAACTGACCGTCGTGCCCTGGAAGATGCGTATGCGGGACGAAAGAAGCGGTGAGTTCCTGAACGGGCAGACGATCGCTTTCGCCCATGCGATCCTGAATTTTGGCAGCCGCTTCGAGCGTATGGCGTTCATCGACGTCGATGAGTTTCTCCTGCCGAAAAACGGGCGAACACTGGAGGACGCCTTGCGAGGAGCAGGTGACTTTCCCAACATCTCGTTGCCTTGGCACATGTTCGGCCATAGCGGTCATATTTCGCGACCGGCAGGGCCTGTGTGCCTCAACTATAAAATGCGCGTCTCCGACCCCATGCGGCAGAGCCTCGACGCAAGCAACTTCAAATGCATCGTCGATCCGGTCGAAGTCACGAAAGTGGGCGTGCATCACTTCGAAACAAGGTCCCACGGCGACAGGACGGCGAATGATTCGGGGAAAGTGGCATCGCGACGAGGGCGGAAGGCTGCCGATTTTTACTCCGCCGAGTTCATTCAGCTCAATCACTATTATGCGAAGTCGATGGAGGAGCTGAAGGAAAAGACGGAAAGAGGCTGGTCCTTCGACGGATCTGCAGAGAAATACCGGAACAAGGTGTCGGCCACGATCAAGTATATCGAAGCGAACGTTGTCGAAGACCGCAGCATGCTCGAATTCGTCGAAGAGAACGGGATCGACCTCGGCCGGTGATTTGAAGCCGCGCGAGGCGCGGGCGAAAGAAAACAAGCGTCACATCGGAGCTCAGCTTTGCAAGACAACGTCGATAGAATGGTGAAAACGCCCAGCACGAACTGTGTGTGGGCTGTGGCGGAAAGCAAGGCGGGAACGCTTACGCAGTGCCTCGGCGTTGGAAAGGAGTTCCATCAGGAACCGGTGGTAAAGCTGATCAGTCGGACTCGCGGCCTGAGAAAGCTGTTCGAACCCAGACTGTTTCGCAAAAGGGAACCGCGTCCCGAGCTCGTGATCTCCTGCGGTTTCCGCGCTGAACCGGCGGTCCTCGACATCAAAGCGGCCTATGGCGGCAAGCCTCTCACCGTCCATCTCCAACGCCCGCGCATCGAAGGATATGATCTCGTTTTCGTCTCTCGTCACGATTGGGTCGAGGAACTGGACCGGCGGGCGAACTATCATTCGATGGTCGGAGTACCGCATCAGATTACCTGGGCGCGACTGGCGCCTCTCAGAGATGCCGCACGCAGACGATTGTCGCCGGACGGACGCCCAATAGCCGCCGTCTTCGTCGGCGGCTCGAATGGCGCATATGTCTACGACGAGAGAACTCACCGGAACATAAAGGGTGCGATCGAGCAGTTGGACAAAGAGGGCTGGCGCGTCGTCGTGTCGGTTTCACGCAGATCCGAAGACCACACGCAGCAGGCTCTGTCAGCACTGAACAGCGCCAACATCGCGGTCTGGGACAGACGAAGCGAGAACCCTTATCTCGACTACATGGCCGCCGCCGACGCGTTCGTCATCGCAAAGGACTCGATCACGATGCCGTGCGAGGCTCTGGCCACGGGCAAGCCGGTCTACACACTGGATTTGACCCCCGTCGAGGGGCCGCGGCTGGAGAAGTTCGAGCGCTATCACCGGGACCTGCATGAAACGCTGCAGCTGACCCGGCCGTTTAAGGGAAGGATCGAACCCTACAGCTACGAACCCCTCGATGAGACGCGCCGCATCGCCTCGGTAATCCGTTCCCGGATCACCCGCCCGTAAGGCCTACGGGGGCTGCACGGTCATTCCCGCCAGTGCTCCGCCACCCAGGGCGTCGGACGGATATAGTGTCGCAAGTATTGTAGCGCGCCCTTATCCTTCCTTCGCTTCGCATCGAAGACGCCCGCTATGTGTTTGAACGCTGTCTCGTGGGGGCGCTTCGTTCCGTATCGGCCTTCTATTGCGTGCTGTGGCTGCAGACCGCGCGGAAAAATAACGACACGTGCCTCATGCGGCAGATTTGGCGCAAAGAAGTAATTGAGTGGAAATGGCCAGCGGCAGTCCTGACGAAAATGAAGAACCCATTTTCTTGGAAAGAACGTTATCCCGCCAGGCGCGTTGCGGCTCACGAAGCGCTGCTCATACCGGTATTCGTCGGCGACGCCCTGTGGGTCGGAGCGGAACTTGTCCTGCAGCGGCGCGAGTTTGCCAACGGGAAAGCGGAAGAGGGACGTTTGCCCAAGACGTTCAAAGGGGGTGGTTTGGTTTCTCGCCAGAATTACGTCATCCGCCCGCCCTGTCTCGAAGAAAACGTCCAGCGATGACACGATCACGAGATCCAGATCGAGAAAAAGCACTGGCCCCCTCAGTTTTCCCAGGGTCGGCCCCCATAGCCGCGCCTTGGGCCATATGCCTCTCGTGTTGGTCGGCATGCGCTCTACATCGAGTGGAGGCAAGTCTTCGCAAAGTATCGCCGGGTTCAGACCTGCGCGATTATCGGTAAAACAGGTGAAGGTAAAAGGCGGCGTGATGTTGCGAGCAACCATCGCGTACAGCCTGTTAATAAAGGGAGCCCCATATTTTGTGCCCCAATTGATGCAGATGACTTGCTTGACGCCGCCACTTGCTGCCAAAACGCTTGTAGTCATTTGCTCCGTTCCCTGCACATGTCCTGCAGCCGTCGATCCTCAATCCGCTCGCAGGCGTGCCGAACTGGGCACAAAGAGTGAATAAGCGCGACCATCGTGACCCTATTACTTGCAAGCCGCGCCTTCGCCAAGGCGCTGGCAGCTCGAAATTCGCCAATACATCCACGCAGAAGTGACGAGCAGCTGCCGCGCCTGGTTCGATGTTTACAAGTGATTTCTCGCCGTCAACGCGGGCGTTGCACCAAATGATACTGTCCAGTTCGTGGCTGGAAATCGACGCTGGAGTATCCAATCTCAGCTCCGTCGAGTTCACCGGAAAGCCGCCTTGTCGCGTTGGAGCAGCAGCTCGCGACCGGCTGTGGACCTTAACGGCCGCTTTGGGGCACAGCGTTACCTTCAATCGGCCGCATTGCATCGATTTTCCTTTCCTTGGCTCGCCGGTTCTGGTTCCGGCCACCATCAGCAGAGGTACACAGACAGAATTGTAGAGCACACCCTGACCTTGCCATCGTTGGAATCTCCACATTCAGTCAAGTCAGATCAAAGGAGACTTTCGATGCATCACCTCATCGTAGAAGACATGACCTGCGGACATTGCGCCGCCACGGTCGAGAAGGCCGTCAAAGCCGCCGACCCGCAGGCCAAGGTGGCCGTCAATCTCGAGGCGAAAACCGCCTCGATCGAATCCGGGATCGGATCCGATGTATTCATCGCTGCGATTGAAGATGCTGGTTACCGGGCGTCCTTCAAGAAGTCCTGCTGCAGCCATGTCGATTGATATACAGGCAACCGAAACAATCGAAACGCAGCTGTGACGGAATTCAAAGCACGCCCAGTCGGCGCGGAATTTGACTCGGCTGGACGAGAGCGAGAGGGCGGCAGACCCGGAGGAGATCGCTCCGACATGCTGCAAGGTTGGCGACTTCAACGTTCGCCATCCCTCTGGTCGAGAAGAGTTCCGTCAGAGTGCCCTGAGATAATTGCATGGAATCACGGAATCACGAGCGCGTGGAAGAAAAAGGCCCACAACGGGAGCCTTGTCATGTGATTGGATTTTCGGTTTGATCGACACCGGCAACACAGGGGCAGCTCGATGACTTACCTCGAAGAAGAATCAGAACGCGGAATTCAGCTCTTCATGGCTGAATACGCGGTTAACCGGGAAGATGCCCTTCGTCTCATCGTTCGAGACTGGCTAGGCAGTCACGGTTATCTCGCCTTAACCGAAGATGAATCAGAACTCGGCAAAGACACCGCATTCGACGACACGGAGACGCTCGGCGGTGCTTAGAGCAGCGACGCGCTTTTCTCCGTCACTCCTGTATGTTGAGAAATAAAGCAGCTTTCTCCCTCCAATCCGGAGCTTTATTTTCGTCTCGGCGGGAAAACGCATTGCCGGCATTTGGCAGCTGACCGGAAGAAGGTAGATGAATCTTTCCATGCGACTTGCACTTCTCAGCCTCGCGTGGGTGATGGTCGGGCTCGGCATCGCCGGAATCTTCCTCCCGCTGCTACCAACGACGCCTTTCCTCCTCCTGGCGGTATGGTTGTTTTCACGCTCCTCGCCGCGCCTTGCGAAATGGCTGATGGACCACCCATTGCTAGGGCCGCCGTTACGTGACTGGCGGGAAGAAGGTGCAATCTCACGTCGTGCCAAGATATCTGCAATTTTGCTGATGAGCTTGGCGCTCGTCTATTTGTGGGTTGCGTTCGAACCACCGGCAACCGTTTTGCTCGTGGTTGCGGGGATCATGCTCACATGCGGTGCCTTCATCGTGTCCCGTCCCGAACCGCCAAACAAGCCAAACAAGCGATGAGCTCAGCAGCATGCCCCCGCACTACCTTTTTCGAAACGTCGTTTTGTGGGCAATGCGCGCCGGCCGGCAGTGATGAATGTGATCGCTCCTAAGGAACAAGTGCGGCAGCGCTATTGACCCCAGGAAAGAGGCGGCCCAATTCACTGGACGCCCTAACACATAAGGCGTCGCGGAAGGGTCAGTCCGGGAATTCTTTGGACTTGGTGACCCGGTGTTGCATCTGCCGCTCCCCGAAAGAGACACGGTAATGAAGCGTTTTTACTGGGCTTAAGGTTGTCTTCTTGCTTGTGTGCAATCGCACAACAGGAGACCCGAAGGCCCGAATGACAGACTCGGAAATGCGCGCCATCGTCCAAGCCAGCTTCATGGTGCTCCAGAAGTTGATCGTCGAAGTTGCCGCAACGGTTCTGCTTGGATCGACGCCTTCCATGATGACCTCACCTCAGAAATGAAGAAGGTCGAGGAACGGCAGAAACACCGTGCAGATACCGAGCGCGCCGCAACATCACGGATGCTGATCGAAGGCGTACCGTTTTTTCTCTGGGGCCCGGCGAGGCAATTCGCAAAGCGGCACCAAGACCGGGGGAGCTCGTTAATCCAGTCTGCCTGGCTGATCGAAGAAGAACGTCGCTCATCAAGCTCGCGCTTCGCCACCAGCGCCACCGGCATGAGAGCTGCCGGCGTTCGCTGGATCCCGGCCGTTGCCCCAGCTGTTGTTGCCCCGGAGGCTCCGGGGATGGCCTCTTTGAAGCTGCTTTAGCCATGCAGCCAATAACGGACGAGATGTTGATCGGATCACTGCTTATGTTCATCCGTGCCGTTAATTTTCGCGACTCGCGATCGCCGTTCTTCGGTTTACAATGCTCTTGCGCCGCAGGATTTACCCGGGCGCCCTGCGGAGGAGCTTCCGCTATTGCGCCCCTAGAGAGGAGATCGGTTAATGACCTCTCAGTTCCATGCAATCGATCCCAGGATTCTCACTCCGAGCGATATCGAATTGTTGCAGAGCCTGTTCGACGAGGAGATCAAAGCCAGAAGAATGACCTATGATTGTCCTGAGGCGGCCGATCTGGCAGCCAGGCTGATAGAGGTTTATCAAAGTGGCGTCAGGGACAAGGCGAGCATACGCGAAATGCTCAAACCTGCAGCCTAGGGCGAACTAGGTTTCAAACGCAGTTAGGCCGCCCCTCGGCGCGTGTCGCCCTCCGAAGGCGGAATGAACACGACGGCCACACTTCTCGATCCACAGCGAGGGCAGCGAAGGCGACTGGCGAGCATCGCCAGCGGAAAGTCCCTGCCCCGCGTCGCGACCAGCGTCAGCATGTCGAGATCATAAGTCCAAGTGCACTGGCGAACGGATTTCATGCCTTCGCGGTTACCGAATGCACATCGCGCTTTGAGTTGCCAACCGAGGCTGAATGCATCGCCAATTGTCTCGACCATGGCGATGAGATAATGTAAGAACAAAAGAAGAACAATCAACCGATGCTCGAACTCCCCAAATTTGGGGAGGCGACCACAGGAGGTCGTCCTTTGAGTGACGAACTGGGCGCGAAGCCTCACTACGATCTCGGGCCGTACGTCCACGACTGCGAGCATCCGGGCTGCACCAGATGGGGCAGCTTTGGCTTCGCCGTCGATCGGGCGGAGCCGCACTGGTTCTGCTCTGAGCATCAGCCGGAATGGAAGTCGCGCCATGAGGCACAGCCCCGGCGTTGACTTGGAACCCAACACCCGCTGGGCCTGTTCGGACGGTATCGGGTATCTGCGGCTCGCGGAGCGAAGAACAGATCCGCGGCGCAGCGCACGCTGCGCCGCGAGTGATTTTCGCATTTGGGTGAACCGAAGGGAAACGGCGGGCGGCCAGGTTCAGCAGCCAAAGCACCCTTGAGGAATTCCGGCCGAAGCTCAGATGTTCACGCTGTGGAAACAAGAGCAACAATGGTAGGGAGCTCGGCAGGCTTGACCGGATGTATAATCGGTACCGCATAGAAATGGAATTTGATGAGCTATGGCATGCGGCGCGCTCGCAAAGCGACATGACGAAGCGCGCAAGCCCGACAATGGAGGTGTTTCCGGACAAGCCTGGGCCGGTCATCCGCAACAACGCCTATGACCAGCGCGAACTGATGAACCCGACCGGGGGCATGCCCTCGCCGCCGACGGTTACGCCTGGGACGTGTAGTGTCGTTTCCGCCGCCATCGTCGTCGCCCGGCCACTATCCTTGCCAGCCTTCGCCGAGCGCCTCTTTCGGTTGCTGGCCGTCAAGGTGCCGATTCCGAAGACTTGCGGCCAAGTCCTTGCTCGCACTCCAAGCGATATCTCAGTATCTCGCGGAGACGCCGCATCTCCAGTCTCTCCACAGGCATCCCGTTCCTTCCTCGTCACGTCGAAGGAGAGACTTCACACCAGCAGAACACCCACGCCAGATGCTTTCCGGTGGGAGCGGCATCATCTTGGAATCAGGGGGCGACTATTTCTCGGAATCGGGGGGCGAGATCATTTCGGAATCAGGGGGCGGATTGCCTCGGAATTTGCATCATATCCGACAACCTCATATCCGAGCTGGGCTTGAGTCTGAGGTCTGCAATTTCCGTGCCCATGCCTGAAAATAGATCGGGTCAAAATCGAAATGCCCAATTGAATGACCGATTTTGCGAGCCAGGCGTAGCGGTGGTTACCGGCCCAGTCCGCCGCAGTTCGTGACGTACGGCGCAAGCGGTCCAGCCCGCTTGCGCCTAAAGATGCCTATGGCGTTGATCTTGTTCAGACCGCCTGATGCAATCTAATATTGAACATAGGACCGCGACTGTAGCGGTCGAGCGCCTTTGCACCGGCGAGAACACCCAGATCGATCAGAGGCTCCAGCAGGATAACGCCCATATAGGCAACACCGAAGGAGCTGACGGCCGCGAGGTTTTCGACGCTGAAGCCGTGGCCATACAGGGCCCAGAAGGCGACCCAAGCAACAATACCACTCTGATAGGCCGTGGAAAGCGCCAAAGCTTGCCCGTACTTCAGGTCCACATACGCGGTCCGGGCCGGAATGATCCGCTCGGCGAACAGACTGACCGCCCAAAGGGGCACCAGCAATGTTGTTACGTTCATGCCATATTGCGGCAAATCAAAGGGTGCAAAGAAAAGCCCTTGAAGAAGCAGCCCGGCTGCAAGGCCGATCGCGGCGGCGCCTGCACCAAACAGTAGAAGAAGGGTTGATCCGAGGATAAGGTGGACTTCCGAGACGCCTACAGGATGGTGCGGCAGAACTTCGAAAAAGCAGAAGACCAAAGCCGTTGTGACGATACTGCGTAACGCGAGCGCGCCCGCACCACCGTCGTTGCGAATACTGTCAGTCGCCAACTTGGCGGTGAGCCCGAAAGCCCCTGCGGCAGTGGCATAACTCAACATAATTTTGGCGCCGTCCACGACGCCTGGTTCGATATGCATGTGCTCTCCTTTCCGCACCCACCGTGCGGCATGGCAGTTGTTGAGGCGCATCGCCCGAATCTGATGGCAGGTCTCCTGGCTTGCGGGTCGTAGCTTGGTCCGCCTTATCAGCCGATCCACGGGCCAATGGCATCTCTGGACTTTGCTCGCCGCTCACAGTTGCGGGGGCAGCCACGGTTTTGGCCCCCTAGGGGTCGTCCTCACCGTATTCCCTTTTCATCCGCCTTCCCTCCAGTCGGGCGGAACCATCATCTGAACTGTTATGCTCGCGCCGGCCAAAACACAATGAAGAATGTTCGAAAGCCAGTGCTGTCAAAGGTCCCGCATTTGTCCGCTGGGCCATCCGTTCTCCACCTTGCGCCGAAAGATGATCACGCTCTGCTCAAGTCCGAAAAGAAGTGCAAGAGCCTAGAAGCGGCTGCAAAAGCCTAAGTGCGCGAGCATCAGAAATTCTCCGCCATCGTCTGAACATTTCAAATCACCGCGACTCGATTGCCGGCAGCTCTTCGACGCTCGGCTGCGGTCTCTCGCCGGCTACCACCTTCACCAGTTCGGCCTTGGAATAGGTCCACACGACCGGGCGCCAGGCGAAGAGCGCGTCTGGCGAGATCCGTGCAGATGCAAGCGGGCTAAGCCACACTGGTTAATGGCGGCCGGCGCTCGTCCAGCCTAAACTGACATCGGTCGCTCTAGCCCCTCGCAGGCGGCCGGGAGGCTCGTCACCGGCCGCAGCCCTTGACGAGCCTCGCCATCGATCCACATTGATGGAAATGGGACTGAGACATGGACGATAGCGAACCGAAATGCGCCGGCCGAAACGAGCCGGCTTCTGGCCTCTCAGATATCGCGGCGCACTGCGCGGCTTCAAATTTGATGGACTTTGCAGCGCAGCTCGCAGGCCTGGCCGAGGACCTCAAAGCCCTAGCAGCAAGGCCTATTAAGCCCATACCGGCGTTTGCCGAGCCCGACGATCAGCATGAAGGCGAATTCCCCGGCATTATCTAAAAATCGAGCCCCAAGACAGTAACGCGGCAACAAGCACGTACATGGTAGCTCATCCCCTAACATGAGCTCAGCGGTTTCTATAGGCCTGTCATAGGGGTGCTGGGCTGGGGCCTGAAGTGACGAAGTAAGATTGGCGGGTACATCCAGTGTCACGCCATCGACGGCAAGACGCGGGTGGTGACGCCGAATTATCTTGTGTCTGATCATACTCGACCGAGGGCGAACGTATGTCGGCCGCGGTAACCACAAGCCGCCTGCACAACGGCATCACGTCGGTTTCGGAGTTGATAAGTTCACCATAAATCTCGATGGCAGCGTTTTCGGAGACAGCATCTTGGCCAAGAGACGTCGCCGCAACCACCTGGCCTCAACTTCACTGCAGATCTTCCGCGCCGGCCACTCATCAGCCATCCCGATCAGGCAATAAGTATTACTTAGTTATTTCTTGCTTAATTAGACTTAAGTAGCATATTCTGACCTCCTTCGCTTTGGGAGGAGCAAGATGGTAGAACGCGTTGAAGCCGATAAGATTTCCAAGCAAACTTCTACTAAGATATGGAACATTCACGTTTTTTGCCGGCGGGAACGCTTGCCTCACGAGGAGGAAAAGCGCCTGACCGGCCTTTTTGGCGATTTCGCTGAGGCTTCGGAGTTGCTTCACAATGCCAAGCGCGCGCCGAGGTGGCGGTACTGAGATGTTGGTGACCACCGGGGTGCGCATCGTACACAGGAGTAGGTGGTAAGATTGGGGGGAATGGCCGACCGCTGCAGACAGTACGCTGCCAGCGTATTTGTGCCGGCAGGTGGCAAATCTCGACTGAGATGCCTACGACGAACCCCAAACAACTCGCAGATAAGCACAGCACCAGATTAGTCGTCGGCGAGCTCGTTGCCCGTTGCGCGGCTAACCTTGTCCGTAGCGTTTGGATGTCTCAAGCCATCGCCCTAGTCTAGTGCCCATCCATAAACAGCAAGTATTTGGAATTATTGCGGAAAACGCGCTTTTTGT
>NZ_JCAXDX010000017.1:0-80296 GCF_059758575.1 Sinorhizobium sp. GQ132
GCGGATAGAGTGGGGTTTAGGGCTGCCCGCAGGGGGTCTTCCGGGCCTTGCGGAAATGCTGGCGGAACTGCGGGAACCGAGATCGCCGCGATCGCTGTCGGACGCCTGGGGAAAGCTGCCCCTGCTGAAGACCGCGTTTGCGATGCGGCCGCGAAGCGTCGCGCGACCGCCGGCGCAGGCAACGGTGTGGCGCGGCGCGGAGGCCGACCTTTCGCGGCTGCCGATCCAATGGTGCTGGCCGGGAGAGCCAGCGCCGCTCGTCACCTGGCCACTGGTGATCACCCGTGCGCCGGACGATCCGAGCGACGTCAATGTCGGCATCTATCGCATGCAGGTGCTCGGACCGAACCGGCTCATCCTGCGCTGGCTCGCGCATCGCGGCGGCGCTCGACACCATCGCATGTGGCAACAGCGCGGCGAAGCCATGCCGGTGGCGGTCGCCATCGGCGCCGACCCGGCAACGACCCTCGCCGCGGTGATGCCGCTGCCGGAAGGCATGAGCGAGCTTGCCTTCGCCGGGCTGCTGAAGGCGGAGCGGCCAGCGGTCGCGGCGGCGGTCACGGTGCCGCTGTCTGTTCCGGCCAATGCCGAGATCGTCCTCGAGGGGGTCGTCGCGGCAGACGACACCGCCGAGGAGGGTCCCTATGGCGATCACACGGGATACTACAACTCCGTCGAACGTTTTCCGGTGATGTCGTTGTCGGCGATCACAATGCGCCGCAGGCCATTCTATCTCTCGACCTTTACCGGCCGCCCGCCCGACGAGCCGTCGAAGCTCGGCGAGGCTATGATGGAGCTTTTCCTGCCGCTGGTGAAGCGGCAGTTCCCGGAGATCGTCGATCTTTACCTGCCTCCGGAGGCCTGCTCATATCGTGCGATGGTCGTCTCCATCGACAAGCGCTACCCCGGTCAGGCGAAGCGTATCATGATGGGGCTCTGGTCGATGCTGCCGCAGTTCAACTATACGAAGCTCATCGTCGCGGTCGACCCCGATATCCACGTCAGGAACTGGAGCGACGTCATCTGGGCGCTGTCGACCCGGTTCGACGCCAGCCGCGACGTGACCATCCTCCACGACACGCCGATCGACTATCTCGATTTCGCGTCTCCGAAGCCGGGGCTCGGTGGCAAGCTCGGTCTCGACGCGACGCGCAAGCTCGAGCCGGAGACAACCCGCGAATGGGGACGCGTGCTTGAGATGTCGGCGGAAGTTGTCGGGAAGGTCGATCAAGTTTGGACTGAACTGGGCCTGGGAATAACGCGATGAGTAAGAAACGGGTCGTGGTCGGCGTCTCGGGGGCATCCGGTGCCGCGCTGGCGCTCCGGGTCGTCCAGCGCCTTGCGGAAATCCCTTCCGTCGAGACGCATCTGATCGTCTCGGATTCCGCAAGGCGCACGCTGCTCCACGAGGTCGGCCCGCACGCGCTGCATCAATTGCTGACGACCGCCGATCGTAGCTATCAAATACGGGACATCGGAGCGGCAACGGCTAGCGGCTCGTTTAGGACTGCAGGTATGATTGTCGTCCCCTGTTCGATGCGGACTCTGGCGGCGATCGCTGCCGGTCTTGCGGACAATCTCATCGTGCGAGCGGCGGACGTGCACCTCAAGGAGCGGCGAAGGCTCGTGCTGATGACGCGCGAGACGCCGCTGCATCTCGGTCACCTGCGCAACATGACGGCAGTTACCGAAATGGGAGCGGTCGTGATGCCGCCGGTGCCGGCCTTCTATCAACGGCCGCAAAGCGTCGAAGAGATCATCGACCATCTTGCAGCGCGCGCGATCGATCTGGTCGGCCTGCCGTGGGAGCCACTTACAACCGAATGGGATCCGCAGTCCCACCGTCAGCACACTGCGGCGAGATAGGGTTCCGGGTGGACAAGCGCCGCATTACCGCTGGTGGCGAGCGGCATGAAGCCAAGCAAGACGGTTGAATCCGCTACGTCCGAAGTTCGGGTCGGGAGGCCACTGAGATGGACTGAGGCATGGCCAACTATTGTGCCGTCGCGAGGAGGAGAGGGTCGGCATAGAACAGGGCGGCATGGCCTCCGGCAAGCAGCCACAGGGTCAATAGTGCCGTTGCCGCGGTGGCGATGGCGATTGGCGTGTCGCCGGACAAAAGGGTGCGCCCTGAGAAGAGGGCGGCGAACGGAAGAATGGAGGTCTTCGCAGACTGGTGCTGCCATTGATCTCCAAGTCGGCGCCGGGCGCGCTTTTCGATCATAGGTATGGTGCCGAGAGCAAAAAGCGCAAAGCCGCCGAAGAGGATCAGCGAGCGCACGTCGCCGTTGGCGACGAGATGGCCGATCGCCCAGATGGCGAACCCCCAGAGAACCGGATGGCGAGTAACCGAGACGATTGAGCCCACTCTCTGTCCTTGGCGGATCGAGACCGATAGCGGATTGATACTGAAGAGACCGGCAAGCACGAGAAACACGCCGACTGGAGCGGCAATCAAGGTCACCCAGGCCTGCCAGGCGGCAGGCTGCCAGAGCGGGATATAGTCGACGTCAAGCGCTGCGTAGAGCACCCAAGCGAGTGCGAGTATGGAAGCGAGCGAATAGATCGAGAAATAGGCCGCCCTGCCGAGCAGGATCAACAGCCGCTCGCGGATGGCGGGGATCGCCGGAACCGAGTGAAGGATGAGAAAGACAAACAGTGCCAGAAGGAACTCGGCCATAGTCGTCTTCCTCAGTGCGCTGTATTCGACCGCTTTATCGCGGCGATGATTGCCTGTTCCGCTGCAACATGGTGGCGGAGCCCCTCGAGGAAAGCGTGTAGCATCAAAGCGACTGTCTCCCAAGAAACTGCGCATCGATCTGATGCGGCCGATCGGAGCGTGTCTGCGACGTGGCTACCGTCTAGGGCGACTGCTCGACCCGCACGGGTCGTACGTACATCAAGTGCCGAAGGCTGCGGCTCATTGGACGTTTGTCCAAGGCTCAATGATCGGATCTTTGCCGCGGTCGCTATGCAGAGGTCCCGGTCCATGGGGCCCCCAAGCGAATCGATGATGGACTCGACCGCATCGCAAAGCGCGAGCAACTCGCCATACTTCGCCTCAAGACGATGGAGCGGAGATGAGATAGCCACGTTGTTTCTCCCGCATTCAGCGTTCAATGAACAAGACGGCGGCGCAGGCGAGTGACGCCAGCACGGCGGCGGCCGTTCCAGTCCGTTGCAGGACACCCATGCGATAGAGCACGAGCGCGAAGATGATGATGATCGGGGTGGCTACCGAGATGCCGATCTGCGCATCAGACATGGTGATCTCCTTTTCGTCGGAACATAGCGGGTCGGCTGGACCGGTCTTTGATCGAGAGCAAAGAACCGGACGCTCCTTTCTCCTATTCCGCTTCGGCAACCGATGCGGAGATGGGGCATGGAAAACGCGATGACGGCCGGCGCGGCCGACGAAGAGGAAGCCGATACGTTCATCCTCTGGGTCCTGATCTGGAGCGAGCTCGCCGCCTTCGGGATCCTTATCGCCGCCTTCCTGGTCGCCTCGCTGATTGCTGCCGACGATTTCGCCGTCGCACGGCTGCACCTCAAACCGGCTATAGCCGCCTTCAACACGCTCGTCCTGCTAACGAGCGGCTGGCAGGCGGCGGTTGCGGCAGGAAAGGGCGCGTCAGTCGCCAGGCGGCGCCGGGCACTTGTGCTGGCGGCGCTTCTCGGCTTCGCCTTCGTTGCCATAAAGATCTACGAGTACGGCACGGAGATCCGTTTTGCTGGCGAGGTCGCGTTTCACTCATTCTTTGAACTCTATTTCCTCCTGACCGGCTTTCATCTCGTCCATGTCGGCTTCGTCGCCATCGTGCTGCTCGTCGTCGCCTGGAAGCCGCGCCGCGCCAATGTCGACCTCGTTACCACCCTCTGGCATGTGATCGATCTCGTCTGGATCGTCATGTTCCCCATTCTCTATCTGGTTTGAGCACCATGACCGACCACGACCCCCGACAGTTGCAGAGGACCTGGATGGTCCTTGTCCTGATGGTTCTCGCCGGCATGCTGCTCTCCCTCAAGGCCCAGGATCCCGCAGCTCCGCTGGTGGTCACGCTCGCCTTGCTGACGCTCGCGTTGTTGAAAGCCCGTCTCGTCGTGCTGGACTTTCTAGGCTTGCGTTCGGGACCGCGGGTCTTGCAGGTCGGCCTTATCGCCTGGCCGTTCTTCTTTGCACTCGCGGCTGCGGCAAAAGCGCTCATCGCGACCGTCTCGCCCGGCGGTTGAAGGGCTCTTCGTCACTTGTTTGCCGAAACGCAAAGAACGCCGGCGCGCAGACCTTAGAAGAGATCGCGTTTACCGGTGGGCGGGGGGATCCGCGGCCGACCGGCGGGAATTGCTCAGGCCGGCCCGCGCAATGCGGCCTGCGGGAATTGAAAGGACCACGGGATGGCAGAACGCCTTACCAAGACAGGGGCACGCAACGTCTTCTACGGCGGCTCCATCTTCTTCTTCGCGATCTTTGTCGGCCTGACGGCCCACAGCCACTACTACATGAGAACCGTATCCACCGACGAGTCGACGCTGACCGACTCCGTGGCGCGCGGCAAGCACGTCTGGGAGAAGAACTCCTGCATCAACTGCCACACTCTCCTCGGCGAAGGCGCCTATTTCGCGCCGGAGCTCGGCAATGTCTGGAAGAGGTGGGGCGGCGAGTCCGACCCGGAAGGCGCGCGCGAGACGCTCAAATCCTGGATGGCGGCGCAGCCCTCCGGCGCCGAGGGGCGGCGGCAGATGCCGCAGTTCGATCTCACCGAGCAGGAACTGAACGACCTTGCCGATTTCCTCGAATGGACGAGCCGCATCAAGACGCAGAAGTGGCCCCCGAACGAGGCCGGCTGAGACGACGGGACAAGGAGAAAAGACATGAAATATCAAACCCAGAAGGTCGCGATGCTGTATTTCTACGGTGCGCTCGGCCTGTTTCTCGCCCAGATCCTCTTCGGCGTGCTCGCCGGCATCATCTACGTGCTTCCCAACACGCTCTCCGAACTGCTGCCATTCAACATCGTCCGCATGGTGCACACCAACGCGCTGATCGTCTGGCTGCTGATGGGATTCATGGGTGCCACCTATTACCTGCTCCCGGAAGAGGCGGAGACGGAGCTCTATAGCCCGAAGATTGCGGTCGCACAGTTCTGGATCTTCCTGGTGGCCGCGGCCATTGCGGTCGTTGGGTATCTCCTCCACATCCACGAAGGCCGCGAATTTCTTGAGCAGCCCTTCGCGATCAAGGTCGGCATCGTCGTAGTAGCCCTGATGTTTCTCTTCAACATCACCCTGACCGTGCTGAAGGGCCGCAAGACCACGGTTACGAACATCCTGATCTTCGGCCTCTGGGGCGTGGCGATCTTCTTCCTCTTCGCCTTCTACAACCCGGTCAATCTCGCGCTCGACAAGATGTACTGGTGGTACGTCGTCCATCTGTGGGTCGAGGGCGTCTGGGAACTGATCATGGCCTCGGTTCTGGCCTTCCTGATGATCAAGCTCAACGGCATCGACCGCGAGGTCGTCGAAAAGTGGCTCTATGTCATCGTCGGCCTGGCGCTCTTCTCCGGCATCCTTGGTACCGGCCACCATTATTACTGGATCGGCGCACCGGGCTACTGGCAGTGGATCGGCTCGCTCTTCTCCACGCTCGAGGTCGCTCCTTTCTTCACCATGGTGGCCTTCACCTTCGTCATGACCTGGAAGGCCGGCCGCAAGCATCCGAACAAGGCCGCGCTCCTGTGGTCGATCGGCTGCTCGGTGATGGCCTTCTTCGGCGCCGGCGTCTGGGGCTTCCTGCACACGCTTTCGTCGGTCAACTATTACACCCATGGCACCCAGGTCACCGCTGCGCACGGGCATCTCGCCTTCTTCGGCGCATATGTGATGCTCAACCTCGCCGTGATGGCCTATGCCATCCCGGAAATCAAGGGACGGGCGCCCTATAACCAGTGGCTGTCGATCGCCAGCTTCTGGGCCATGTGCAGCGCCATGTCCGTCATGACCTTTGCGCTCACCTTCGCCGGTGTCGTCCAGGTCCACCTGCAGCGCGTCCTCGGCGAGAGCTTCATGGCCGTGCAGGAGCAACTGGCCCTCTTCTACTGGATCCGCCTCGGATCCGGCGTCGTCGTACTCATCTCGGCGTTGATGTTCTTCTGGGCAGTCCTTGTACCCGGCAGGAGCGCCAGCGCGGCCCTCAACCAAGCCGTCCAACCCGCCGAATGAAAGGAAATGGCCGGCCCACTTGGCCGGCCGCCTCGTTTGAAGTTCGAACTCGGAGATTGTTCATGAACATCGCCCTCAAGGCTCCGCCCATTCCGGACTCGGCTATCCCGGCCTATTCCCCTTCAGGACGGGAATGCGAGCTCTTCGAAAGCGCCTGGACGCGCCAGCTTCCGCTTCTGCTGAAGGGTCCGACCGGTTGTGGAAAGACGCGCTTCGTAGCCCATATGGCGGCGAAGCTCGGCCTGCCGCTTTCGACCGTGTCGTGTCACGACGATCTCGCCGCCGCAGACCTGACTGGCCGCTATCTCCTCAAAGGAGGCGACACCGTCTGGGTCGACGGCCCCCTGACCAGGGCCGTGCGCGAGGGCGGCATCTGCTACCTCGACGAGATCGTCGAGGCCCGCAAGGATGTCGCGGTGGTGCTGCATCCGCTCACCGACGACCGGCGCATCCTGCCCCTCGAACGCACCGGCGAGCTCCTGGAGGCGCCGCCCGGCTTCATGCTGGTGGTCTCCTACAATCCCGGCTACCAGAACCTGCTCAAGGCCCTCAAGCCGAGCACGCGGCAGCGCTTCGTTGCCATCGAGTTCGACTTCCTGCCGAGGGCGAGCGAGATTGCCGTCGTTTCCGAGGAGAGCGGGCTCGACGAGAGCCGGGTTGCCCAGCTTGTCGATCTCGCACATCGGCTACGGGGTCTTAAGGGGCATGATCTCGAGGAGGGCGTCTCGACGCGCCTGCTCGTCTATTGCTCCAGCCTTATCGACAACGGAGTGTCGGTGCGCGACGCCGTCCTGGCGACGATGATCGAACCGCTCACCGACGAGCCGGACGTCAAGGCCGCGCTCATCGAGATCGCGGACGCGGTCGTCCGCCAGGGATAAGAAAATGCTGGACTTCCTCGAACTTGAAGAAACGGTCGGCCGCGCCTGGCACCGCTTGATCGGCAATACGCGCACCTGGCCGCGCTTCCCGGACGAGGTGGTCCGGCTCGATGAGGTCCAGGCCGTGCTCGCGGTATACTTCCGCGGTCTTGGCGGCGAGCGGGCGGTGCAGATCGCACCCGCCCGCGGCCGGACCTCCGCGCATCGGCTGCGCTTGCGCCAGCGCATGGGCCTTGGCGAGGAGAAGCTCGTGCAGCCGGCGCGCGACCATGCGACGTTGATGATGCCAGCAGAGGTCGATCTCTTTCCCCTGCGGCGTCTCAATCGCGACCTGTATTTCTGGCTGGCGGCGATGATGGCGGTCATGCCGCTCAAGCCCGTCGGCGCCGCCGACCCGCTATCGCGCGATCTGGCACTCCTTTCGCGTGCCGGTGAGACGGTAAGGTCGGTGCTCGCCACCTATCCCGCCATGCGCCAACGCTATCGTCGTCTCTGCAGGGCGGTGCTCAAGGTCCGACAGCGGCGCTCGCTTCCTTCGGTCGAGCAGCATGTCGAAAACCGGATAATCTACATGCTGAGAGACGGCGCCGGCCTGAACGACGACGTGCCGCCGGTCATCTTTCCCCGGAATGCGCCACCCGGCTACCTGCCGATGCTTCCAGTGCCGCTCTGGCCCGACGCGCTCCTGCGTGAAGAGACGGAGCGGCGAAACGGCGAAGACGAGCCCGCTCGCGGTGGCGACAGAGTGGGAGGGCCGGAGACGACGCGCCATGTGGCGACACGCGAGGCACAGCGCCAGTCCGAGCGGAGCCCGTTCATCCTCAACCGCTTCGAAAAGATCCTCGCCATGGCCGAAATGGTCAATGTCGATCGTCCGGCGGACGACAGCGATGACCACGACGCCAGCGCCGCCGACGAGCTCGACGACATGACACTCGGCGAACGCAACGGGCGCCCGGCCGCTCGCTTTCGCTTCGACCTCGACCTTCCCCCGGAAGCGCTGGACCGCACGCCGCTCATGGCGGAAGTCACCTATCCCGAATGGGACTATCGCAGCGGCGGCTACCTTAAGGACCATTGCCGGGTGCTTGCGGCGCCCGCCTCGGCGGAAGGCCTGCCGGGAGAAGCGAATCCGACGACGAAGAGCCTGATCCGGCGTGTGCGTCGTCAGTTCGAGGTGTTGCGGCCGCGACACGAGATGCTGAGGGCGCAGATCGACGGCGCCGATCTCGATCTCGATGCGGTTGTCCGGGCTCGCACAGACCTGAGAGCCGGTGGGCAGGGCAGCGACCGCATCCACATGATGAGCCGCCCCCAGGCGTACGACCTTGCGGTGACGATCCTCGTGGACGTGTCGCTCTCGACCGACGCCTGGTTCGATGATCTTCGCGTCCTCGATGTCGAGAAGCAGGCGCTTCAGGTGCTGGCGCATGGGCTTTCGGCCTGTGGCGACGCCCATGAAATCCTCACCTTCACGTCCCGACGGCGGGATTGGGTGCGGATGGAGACCGTGAAGGCCTTCGACGAGGTGATGAGCGCGACGATCGAGGCGCGTATCGCGGCGCTGAAACCCGGCTACTACACCCGAATGGGCACGGCCATCCGCCACGCCGCAGCGGGGCTTATCGAACGGCCGAACCGCCGCAAGCTCCTAATCGTCCTGACCGACGGCAAGCCCAACGATGTCGACCACTACGAGGGGCGTTTCGCGCTAGAGGACAGCCGCCGCGCAGTCGGCGAAGCGCGCCGCTCGGGCATCAGCGTCTTCGGGGTGACAGTGGATGGCGAGGCGAGATCCTATCTACCGGCCATATTCGGTCAGAACGGCTACGCCGTCGTCAGTAACATCGGCAGGCTGCCTGCAGCCCTGCCGGCGATCTATCGCGGCCTTGTAAGATAGGCGGGGGCAGGCCGCGAGACGGAAGGCCCGGTATGCGCGTACATGCCGGGCCTCTCTGTTCTCAGCTTGAGGCGGCCTTCACGCCGCCTTGCTATGCGTCCGTCCCGATTGATCGATATAGGCGTCGAAGGCCGCAGCGGCGGCACGGACAAGGAAGCGTCTCCCTTCGCGCAGCCGTATGACGCCGTCGGCGATATCAAGGATGCCGTCACTTTGTAGCATTGCGAGCCTGGTATTGCCGCGGAGCAGCATCTCCGGATCGAAGCCGTGCGCGGTGGCGAGAGCGGGAACATCGACGCCGAAGTCGCACATCAGCCGCTCGATGATGCTTGCCCGCAACCTATCCTCTCGCGTCATCCGGTAGCCTTTCACCGTTGCAAGCCGACCTGAGGCAATGTGTTGCGCGTACAGGCCCGGCGGCACCTCGTTCTGCACATAGCCGTCGTCCATCCGCCCGATCGCCGACGCACCGAGGCCGATGAGAGTCTCGCAGGCATCGGTCGTGTAACCCTGGAAATTTCGGTGCAATCGACCGCTCGCCTGCGCGATCGCCAGGCTGTCGTCCGCGAGGGCGAAATGATCGAGTCCGATGCGGCGGTAGCCGGCGGCGGCAAGTGTCGCCGCTATGGCCTCGGCCTGGGCGACGCGGCCCTCCGCGTCAGCAAGCGCCTGCTCGTCGATCAGCTTCTGGTGCTTCTTGAACGAGGGGATGTGGGCGTATCCGAAGACTGCGAAGCGCTCGGGTCCCATCCGGATCGCCGCCTCGGCGGTCGCGATGCAGGATTCGACAGTCTGGTGCGGCAGGCCGTAGATGAGATCGAAATTGATGCTGTCGATACCGGACTGACGCAGGCGCGAAACGGCCTCCATCGTCTGCTCTTCGCTCTGGATCCGGTTGATCGCCTTCTGTACCACCGGATCGAAGCTCTGCACCCCGAGGCTTGCCCTACGGACACCGGCTTCGCCCAGGGCCGTCGCCATTTCCGGCTCGAGGGTTCGCGGGTCTATTTCCACGGCGATCTCAGCAGTGCTCGCGAACTGGAAATGCTTGCGCAGCAGTGCTATCAGCGCCCGGAACTCCTCCGGCTGCATGATTGTCGGCGTGCCCCCGCCGAAATGCACGTGGTCGATGCTGAGCGGCGCACACGTGTTTGCCGAGACTATACGGACCTCCTCACGAAGCATGTCGAGATAATCGAGGATTGGCTGGTCGCGCTGCGTAATTGTGGTATGGCAGCCGCAGTACCAGCACATCGATCGACAGAAAGGAATGTGCAGGTAGAGCGACGTCGGCTTTCCCGGCGCGATGGCTGCGAGCCAGTCGCCATAGGTGCTGGCGTCGACGGCGGGCGAAAAGCGGGGCGCCGTCGGATAGCTTGTGTAGCGGGGCAGGCGTGCCTCGCCGTATTTTGCGACAAGAGCCGGTTGCATGGAGAATCCTTCTGGTGGGTCGAACCTTGATTGGGGCCATTTTAGGGGCGAACCGGAGCCTCCTCTTTGAGCGATGTCAACGATGTCGACTGCATAGTGGGAACGGCCGCATTCAGCGTCGGAGCAGGTGTCGTGATCACCGAGGCGACGCCGATGTTTCCGGCATCCGTCAGCGCATCGCCGAAGCAAGGCGAGCCAGGCCGACACCGGTTCATCCAGCACCAAACCGGTCTCCGGGTGGTCGAGGCACTCGTCGGGTCGATGGGTAAGATATGCCGAAGGGTTTCGCGCAACTGAAGCACTTCCGGCGTATATTACACCATTCGAAGACTTATACCCCGCGCGCAGGCCGAGTGGACCTTGGAGCCCGGTCCGCGAGGGAGAGAGCGGCCATGTTCGATCAGCGGGAGAAGATCGCGCTCCTCATCGGCGGCAACGTTTACACAGCCTCGAAGGCGCTCGGCTTCGCACCACCGCAAGTTAACTGGCCGGACTACAACGGATACCAGGTGTCACCAAGCCGGTCAGAGAATTCACCGACAGCTCGGGCGACGCAAAATTGAAAAAATATGGATGTCGAGTTGGCGGTTGACGCCATCGGAACTGGCCAAGAGTGCGGATCATCTCCGGCGACATTAACTTCACAAGCCTTGTCGCAGCCTTGCAGCGAAAGGGCTGCAAGGTCTCGGTGGTGTCGACCATGGCGACGCGGCCGCCAACATTTTCTGCCAAACTACTGCGGAAAGCCGATCATTTCATCGACTTGGCAAACTCCGGGGCGAGATAATTCGGGAGCACGCAGAAGGCGGCCCAGTGTGGGAGAGAAATGCCATTAGGAACGTAGAAACTGAGGTGTGACTTGCCCTCAGCTCTCGCCGACCAGGAAACGTAAAGTACAAATTATCGATAGACTCTTACTTTATCGCTACAGAATTCGGATAACATCCTTTCGGCGACGGCACACCTTCCCCATATTTCTCTTAGAGCCTTCTGTTTGGCGAGGGGGGAGAAGTATTTCAGTGTCGATGCTTAGTATTTCGAAAAATGCAGTTTGAAGATGATTAAGCTCGGAACGCCAGGATCCGGGCTTCCTTCGATCCTGGATTGCCGGTGCCCTGCAGGAAATCAGTCGGTCGAGGCAAACCTGAGGTAAGGGCAGTGTTCGGCTTACCCCTTCTTTGCGCCTTCTCGTATGTATGCTGCGGGCTGTACCCGTTTCACGGGACTAAGAGGCTGGCCACTTAGGAAGACTGCCTCCAATTCCGCAGTTGTCTCCATTTCTTCAGCACTCGGATGAGGATGGCTGGTGGGATTCTTCGGTGGTCGCCCACCGTCCCCTTCCGCGCGATCGGTGCGTCAGGATCGATCAAGAATGCGATAGCAAGGCTCCGGGTCTTCGATTCTAGCAATAGCGCCCGATCGGAAAGCAGCAGACCTTGCTCGCCCTCGGCAAACGTCTGGTCCTCCGCAAGCAGCAACCCGCTGAAAACATAGAAGTAGAGGTTGCGACCTCGCATATGCGGGAATACTAACCTCGCACCTGGCTCGAGCCGGATGTCAAACAGGTCGATTGTATTACGAACGTGGAAAGGGGCGTCGCCTTCTTCAGAGCCGACCAGGTGTCGCCAGGTGTTTGGGCTCTGCGAGGGGATCGGCCCGTGCTGTATTCGGGGATCAAGATCGACTGCACGCGGCCGGACAAAGATCTGAAGCATGCGCAAGGGCGGATCGGATGACAACGTCTCTTCAGAATGCCAGAAACTGCGTCCGGCGTTCATCACCATTAAATGCCTGCTGTCCGTTACCAGGCGGCCGGTAGTCTTGTCGTCGTGGCGCATGACGCCGTCGGGCACCCACGAAATGATTTCGTCATTCCGGTGCTCGTGCATTGCGATGAGTCGTCCGGGATCAAGGCTCGATTCCACGATCATGGCAAGCGGACCGTGACCGTGATCCGTTGGCCTCGGTTTCAGCCATCCGGGCATGTTGACGCGAACGACAAAACCTCCCATGTCGCGCACAATAGACGTTCGATCGCCTTTGAGCAGCACGGAATCCTCCAGCGTGGACAACACCCCGATCATTAGCCGCCCGCCGGAAGGTCCCGTCAATCGAAAGCAGCAGCGTTTCGTCGATTGGGGCGTCCGTCGCGGCTGGTTACGGACTTCATAGCCGAATCGCTGAATGGTGCCGGACTTGCGTGTCGAGCCGAATTCGAGGCCCGGAACACAGTCTGAGACCGTTTCTCCAATTATTTGCTCCCCGTCAAAGTGTGACTGCCCTCGCAGGGATAAGGTCAGCAAGTTCCGATCCGGTTCCAGCCGCCGCCGCATCGGAATGCACGAGGGGCGGTCGACAGAGAACTCCACCACAATGACAGAAACACAGCCGAAACCATCCATCGACGTCCGCACCGTCCCGCCGCGCGAGCGTCATCCGCGCATCTTCGAAATGCTCGGAACGCTTCGGGCTGGCAGCTCTATGCTGATCACCAGCGACCATGATCCGCGCCCGCTCCACTACCAGTTGGAAACGAATTTCCGAGGCGAGTTCGGCTGGGATTATCTGGAAGAGGGGCCCGAAGTCTGGCGAGTCGAGATCGCCCGTCTGGAGAGCGGTTCCGGCTGCGAATGCTGCTGCGGGTCGGATCATTGATCCGGCCGCTGACCCGCTAGCGAACACGGTGATTTTAGATGCCAGGAACCACGCTTTCCCCATGGACGATGTCCTATTTCGCCGCCGCCTGTATTTTTCTGGTGGTCGGCCAGGGCGCGATGGTCGCGGGCTACGGCTACCCATTCGCCGCCGTCGAAGCCCCCGGCACCTTGGCGGTTGTGCACGTCGTCGCCATCGGTTGGCTCGGCCTGCTGATGGCGGGGGCGCTGTTGCAGTTCGTGCCGGTGCTGGTTGCAGCGCCACTTCGGGGCGGGCGGCTCGCACCCCCGGCTTTGGCGCTGCTCATTCCCGGACTTCTTTTGCTCGTCGGCGGCTTTGCCGCACTTGGCGGTGCTGAAGGAGTTTCGCCAGCCATGTTGCCGTCTGGCGCGCTACTTCTGGCGATGGGCTTTGGTCTCGTTATCATCATGCTCGCGACGACGCTCCTTATGGTGCGTCCGCTGCCGCTTCCCGCGCGCTTCGTGGCCGTGGGTCTCGGCGCGCTGATCGCCGCGGTCCTCGCCGGCGCCGCCTTCACGCTTGTCCTTTCGGGCACGGTCACGAATCACGCGGCGATCGCGCTTCTCCTCAATGGAGTGCCGCTGCACGCGGCGCTTGGCCTTGGAGGCTGGCTGACCTTCACCGCGATCGGCGTCAGCTATCGGCTGCTGCCGATGTTCATGCTTGCGCCGGATGACACGCGAGCCACAAGCAGGGCTGTCTGGTGGACGGGCGCCGCGGCACTGGCGATCGTCGTTGCCAGCATCGTCTCGATTGCAGTGGACAGCGACGGCATGGAAGGGGCGAGGAGCGTCGCAACATTTCTGGCCGTCTCCGCCGCCGTCCTCTATTCCGCCGACGTCTTGCGCCTGTTCCGTGAGCGCCGCCGCAAAATCGTGGAACTCAACATCCGCGCGAGCTATGCGGCCTTTGCTGCACTTTTCGCTTCCGTCGTCATGTTCGCCCTGCCAATCACACGGGCCGCGGCCGGCGAAGGCGCCGCGGCTCTCGTCTACCTTTTCGTCTTTGGTTGGTTGACCGGCCTCGGCCTCGCGCAGCTCTACAAGATCATTCCGTTCCTGACCTGGCTCGAATGCTATGGCCCCGTTCTCGGGCGGAGCGCAGTGCCGCGTGTTCAGGACTTGGTCGAGGAGAAACGTGCAAGTATTTGGTTTTTTGTCTACTATTTGGCGGTGATTGCGGCTACGCTTTCGCTCTTTGCCGAAAGTCCGGCGGCGTTCCGCGTCGCCACGCTAGCGCAACTCTGCGCGACGGTCGGCCTGATGGTGGAGCTCGTCCGCGCCCGCATGCTCTCCTACGTCGCAGCGCCCCTGCGCCTTCCCGCGGGCGCGCCAAGGCCGCATCTCTTTCTCCCCATCTCTAGACCACAGGAGTAATCAATGACTATCGAAACCCAGAACCCAGCACCAAGAGAATTCGACGTCCGACCTATACTGAGGAGCGGCGGCGAGCCGTTCCAGGCGATCATGGAGGCGGTGAACGGGTTGAGACCAGCCCAAGCGTTGCGGCTTCTTGCTCCCTTTCGTCCGCAGCCGCTATTCAAAGTCATGGAGGGCCGCGGCTTCAGCTACCAGGCACAGGAGATACAAGACGGCGACTGGGAAATCTTGTTCACGCCAAAGGCAGCAGGAGCCTCCGTCGAGGTCTCTGCAGATGCCGACAATCCGGCCTCCTGGCCCGATCCCGTCGAAAACCTCGACCTGACCGAGCTCGATCCCCCGGAGCCCATGGTCCGCATCCTCGCGGCTGCAGAGCGGCTGCAGCCGGGCGACGTGCTGTTCGCGCTTCTCTCCCGTGAGCCCATCTTCCTCTTCCCGGAGCTTTCGAATCGGGGGCACCAGTGGGCGGGCAATTTCGACGAAACACGAACCACTTTCCGTATCTTCGTCCGCATCGGTGATAAGGGGCCGAAGCTATGAACGAACGTGGGAACGCGACTACCTGCGATGCAATCCGCGATGCACTGCGCATGGTCATCGATCCTGAACTTGGCCGCAACATAGTCGATCTCGGTCTTATCTACGATGTATTCGTCGAGGAAGGCGGCATCGCCCATGTGACGATGACAACGACCACGAAGGGCTGTCCGGCCAGCGAATATCTAAAGGAGGCAGTGCGCAACTGCGTCTGGTATGTGCCGGGTGTTGAGTACGCAGAAGTCCGGCTAACCTACGAGCCGGCTTGGACGCCGGATATGATGGCCGGCTGACACGGTAGGCTTGCTGTTTGGAAAGCAGAGGCAAGTGCTAATGACGACGTCGATAACGGGCATCTACGGAAGGATGCAGAGGACGGTGAGATCGTACATCTCATCGCCCAGCGTCGTTTCGACTTCTACGCTGATCTCCGAAGCCTCGGCGATGGCGGACTTTCCGGTGCCGCATGGTCACGGCGACCAGGTCAGGCGTGGTGGCGCCCCGGATCCTCGGGACAAGGCCAACCTGCAGTGCAGGCGAGGGACATCCACCTCCCCGACCTCCCATCGCCACGCCGAAGGTACGAAGCCGGAACTCGGCCGGAAACCTGAAGTGCAATTCAAGCCTGCTCTGCGTCCAACCGCTGCGCGCAGGGAAAGAGGACATTGCTGTGCATGTCGTCAAAGGGTCACGGCAATGGCCGGACTATAGGCTCTCGGGACCGGCGGCGACTCCAAAGTGTTAGCCAGCATGGCCGCAACTCTCCGGCGCCCGTCGCGGAGAACCGCGATGTCCAGAATGAACCGCAAATCCGGCGCCAGGAGTGACCGGACCAATCTCTATTCCGAGGTCATCGACAAGATCATCACCGAGCTGGAGGCCGGGCGCGTGCCCTGGGTCCAACCATGGGGCACGGCGGCGGCGAAGGCACCGCTCGGCCTTACGAAGAACGCCTCGACCGGCCGGACCTATTCCGGGATCAACGTGCTGCTCTTGTGGGGCGCGGTAATCGAACGCGGCTTCTCCAGCCAGAGCTGGCTCACCTTCCGCCAGTCGCTGTCGTCGAGCTCGAGCGGCTGATCGAGGTCGGCAAGAGCCTCATTGAACGCCGCGACAGCCTGGAGGTCTTCCGCGAAAGTGCCGCCGAGCATTATCTACGCACCACCGGCACGCCCTGGTCACCGCGTACCGGATCACGGGTCAACCATCGCGCGCTCACGTCGGCAATGGTCGACAGCCGCGACTATATTGCTGCCCGGAAACGCGCCGACGCACAAGTGCTTCTGCCCGATGGACCGAAGGTCGCCCTCACCGGCCGGCTCGACTTCATCGACCACAGGCTGATCTGGGACAAGCTCGACCAGGTTCATACCAAACACCCCGACATGGTGCTGATGCACGGCAAGTCACCGAAAGGCGCCGAGAAGATCGCCGCCCGCTGGGCCGATCACCGCAACGTGCCCCAGATCGGCTTTGCGCCCGACTGGACGAAGCACGGCCGCGCAGCGGCGGCACGTGAGCGCCGCTTTCGGAGCGATTCGCTGTCGCCGGACACGATCGCGGCGGTCGGGTTGGCTACCGAATGGCGCTCGATCATCCCGGCAGTGTCTCGCGGCTCGCTGTTCTCGATATCCTACCGACGGCCACCGTATGGGATCGTGCCGACGTTCGTCTGACGCTCGGGTTCTTGCCGTGGAGCCTACTGGCGCAACCCGAACCCTTGCCAGAACGTCTCGTCGACGGTGCGGCCGAGGCGATTATTGCGAACGCCATCGATCAGTGGGGGTCGCGAAACGAAGCCTTTCCATCCGCAGTCCGCGAGGCCTATGTCGACGCGCTGCGAGATCCTAGCCACGTCCATGCAATCTGCGAAGAGTATCGCGCCGCCGCGAGCATCGACCGCGATCATGACGCTGCGGACGAGAAGGTGGGAAACAAGATCTCATGCCCTGTACTCGCGCTTTGGAGCGCCGAGGGAGGGCTGCAGAATTGGTACGCTGACGAAGGCGGCCCCTTAAAGCTTTGGCAGACATGGGCCGATAACGTGAGCGGCGGTCCTGTCGCCGGGGGGCACTTCTTTCCGGAGGAGTTTCCCCGGGATACCGCAGTGGCTTTGCAGGAGTTTATGGAGCGCGGCCACTAGGTTGCCGTCGAAAACGCGCCGATGTCTTGCTTGCGACCTCCCACCTGTCGCGAAGTTATGCATCTCGGCATCCTGGTCTGGAAGTTCGGAAGCGGCGGCGCATGAGCGCCGCCGTCGCCTTATCGGTCGCGCCGAGACGGGGCGGATTTCCACTCCCGCTTTCCGGCGCTTCGGCCATATGTTCAATGCGGTGGTGGTAGGCGCGGCCTTTCGATCATTCGTCAGGGAGGCACCACCATGATGATCCTCAGCATTTTTCTCGGCATAGCCGCCATCGGCTTCTGCTGCTGGCTGCTATTTATCCTTGCCATATTCGCGCTACCGGCCTTTGCCGGCGTCACCATCGGCCTATGGGCGCATCATGCCGGCGCTGGCGTTGCCGGGGGCATTGCCGTCGACGCCTTCCTCAGCCATAACTGGCGCGCAAACATGAGGCCGACCTGCAGGACCACGAACGTGGCCCTTGCCCCGGCCTTGGTGGTCTTTGCTCATCGACGTGCTGCTTGGTCTGAGGTCGCTTCCAATAAAGCGCCCGCTGGCTAGCTGGCGCTTTTGTGAGGCGGTTGGAAACCAACGCTCTACTGCACTACCCGGCGCTTGCGCGCCAGGATCGGGCCATACTCAATGCAGAACAGCGCAAAGGCCAGGATCCACGCGCTTCCGGAGACGGCATAGAGGCTCGCTGCAACGGCGGGAACTATTTCCGCCAGCGGGCGCAACAGCGCCGACGTCACGACCGCGGCGTAGGAGGCGGTCGTCAATCGCGATGCGGTAAGCGGATATCCCGTGTGGCCGCGGCTCGCACGGGTCATGACCGCTAGCATCATCGCGGCGATGGCGCCCACCGTGAGCAAATGCATGACCGAACGTTCTTCGACGAAGCCGAGCGCGCCGATGCCGATTGTGGCGAAGCCCAGGGGAACGAAGGCATAGGCGACGTGCAGTATGACGAGCAGCATTTCCGGCCAGGTAGACCAACCGCGCCAGCGGGCGAGTCGGACGGTGTGCAGCAGTGCGGCGGCAAAAGCCGCCACCGCCGTGAACGAATGGTCGGGAACAAGCGTCCATGCGCCAAGCGCCGCGATGCCCGCAAGAATGGCGACTGTGTCGAATTGGTTGTAGGGAACCGGAAATTCGGTCCGGCCGGCACGGTTCAGCCAGTTGCGGGTGAAACTCGGCAAGATCCGACCGCCGATGATGGTGACGAGTACCACATAGGCGGAAATGCCGAGGCGCATCGCGATATGGACATGGTCTCCCGTGATCACCGCGAAATGAAAGCAGGCGTTGGCGAGCGACAGTGCGAGGAGACCGCCCAGCACCTTCAGATCCTTCCATTTGCGACCGGCGATTACCTCGCGGGCGCAGATCAAGAGCAGCGCCGGGAGGAAGAGGCCGTCTATAGCCGCGGCGGGCGGGATGCCGATCATATCCGGGGAAAGCAGCGCAGCGCGTCCCGCCAGCCAAAGCGCGAACAGTCCGGCGAGCGGCCAACCGGAGACGGGGAGGCGGCCCGTCCAGTTCGGTACCGCGGTCAGCAAGAATCCGGCAAGGACAGCCGGGGCGAAGCCAAACAGCATCTCGTGCGCATGCCAGGCATGAGCCCCATAGCTGCCGGCGACTTCGAGATGACCCGCGAGGGCCGCAACCCAGAGGGTCATGGCGACGACCGCCCAAACGGCGGCGCCGAGAAAGAAGGGTCTGAATCCGTATGAAAAGAGCACCGGGCCCGTGCGGGCGAGGCCCCGCGGCACGTAGCCTTCCCGCTTGGCCACCTTTGATCCATTCATGATTCAACTCCTAATGTCTGGGTCGCCTCTGACTACCGGAGTTGAGCAATGTCTTCTTTGACAATTGGCAAAGACATGGCAGCTGGGTACCGGCGGAAACGCCGTACGGAGTTGTCGCGCTGCTGGCCAAAATGTCGCACCAGGGCAATTTGCCTGTTTGCTCCACCTCAAAGAGCCTGCCCGCCACCACCCTAGAATGAGCATGACCGGGCGATATTCGCTCCGTCTTCTCAAGGAGAGGTTCCATGTCTGAGCAATTCCAGATGACACGTCGCAGCATGCTGGCCGGCGCCGCGATCGCAGGCGCACTGACGCCGCTGGTTGGCGCCGTATCGGCCCATGCGGAAGAGGCGGTAGCCAAGGTGGCCTCCCTCGACGTCGCGTCGCTGCCGCGCGTCAAGGTAGATCTCGTCAAACCGCCCTTCGTCCACGCCCATGCGCAAAAGGCCGAAGGCGGCCCGAAGGTCGTCGAGTTCACGCTGACGATAGAGGAAAAGAAGATCGTCATCGACGAGCAGGGTACGGAGCTCCATGCCATGACCTTCAACGGTTCGGTTCCCGGTCCGCTGATGGTCGTGCACCAGGACGACTATGTCGAGCTGACGCTCATCAACGCGGACACGAACACGCTGCAGCACAATATCGACTTCCATTCGGCAACCGGCGCGCTGGGGGGCGGCGCACTGACGGTCGTCAATCCGGGCGAGACCACGGTGCTGCGCTTCAAGGCGACCAAAGCGGGCGTTTTCGTCTACCATTGTGCACCTCCCGGCATGGTTCCGTGGCACGTCACTTCGGGGATGAACGGTGCGATCATGGTGCTGCCGCGCGAAGGACTAACCGACGGCAACGGAAAGCCGCTTACCTATGACAAGGTCTACTATGTCGGTGAGCAGGACTTCTACGTGCCGCGCGACGCAAGCGGCAAGTTCAAGAAGTATGAAAGCGTCGGGGACGCCTATGCCGATACGCTCGAAGTGATGCGCACGCTTACCCCGTCCCACATTGTCTTCAACGGCGCGGTCGGGGCGCTCACCGGCGACAACGCGCTCAAGGCCGCCGTCGGCGAGAAAGTCTTGATCGTCCATTCGCAGGCGAACCGCGACACGCGCCCGCACCTGATCGGCGGCCATGGCGACTATGTCTGGGCGACCGGCAAGTTCCGCAATCCTCCCGAGGTCGATCAGGAGACCTGGTTCATACCCGGCGGCACGGCGGGCGCTGCCTTCTACACCTTCGAGCAGCCCGGAATCTATGCCTACGTCAACCACAACCTGATCGAGGCGTTCGAGCTCGGCGCTGCCGCTCATTTCGCCGTCACCGGCGATTGGAACGACGACCTGATGACCTCGCTCCTTGCTCCATCGGGTACCTGACTGAAGCAGGTCGCTCCGATGGCCCGCATCGGAGCGACCGGCACCCTCGCCGCCAGATCTCTCGGTGAGACCGGCAAGGAACGACAGTCGAAAGGAGGCCGCCATGGACGCACTTCCAAAAGGCAGAGAAGTCGCTCCCATCTCGCTTGCAATACCCTCCGCGGTCTTTCTGATACTCGCCGGAATCCTCGCAATTGAGACAGGGCTGCTGGGCAGCGCTTCGTCGGGCAGCGCCCTTGATGAACCGCCCGTCGTAACCGTAGCTCCGAGGGATTTCCGGTATCGTGCAGCCGGGGAGTTCTTCAAGAACGGCTATGCCGTCGACGGGCCGGTGGAGACTGTGCGCATGAGCGCGCCGCTCATCATCATGAAATATCAAGTAACCGCCGCAGACTACGCGCGCTGCGTCGCGGAACAGGCGTGCCCGCCCGCCGAACCCGAGCACGTACCCGCAGATCCTGGAAGCACGCCGGCAACGGGGGTCAGCTTCGACGACGCGCAAGCTTATGCCGCCTGGCTCAGCCGGCGAACCGGCACGATCTGGATGCTGCCGACGGACGAGCAGCTCGCCTTTGCGGCCGGCAGCCGTTTTCCCGACGACGCGCTCGACGTCGAGGACGACGGCTCCAATCCAGCCTTGCGGTGGATTGCCGACTACTACCGCGAGACCGCGCGCAAGGCCTCCCGCGAGCCGGAGCCGCAGCGACTCGGACATTTCGGCGAAAGCGAGACGGGCCTCACCGACTTTGGCGGCAATGTCTGGGAATGGACGACGACCTGCGTTAGGCGTGTCACGCTCGACCGCACAGGAAGCATTACCAGCGACACCTCATCCTGCGGCATCTACATAGCCACGGGCAAGCATCGCGCCGCGCTCAGTTCCTTTATCCGCAAGCCCAAGGGGGGCGGCTGCGCCGTCGGCGCGCCCCCGGACAACGTCGGCTTCCGTCTAGTGAAGAATACCCGTTGGTATGCACGCCTGCTGCAGGCGCTTCGCGAGAAGGGCCTCGACGTCTGAGGTGCATCGCATTGAAGGGTGCTTCTCAAGCACTCACGACAACCGCGTTCTGTCGCGCCGCGGATACTCTGCTTTGTTCCCTCCTTCCGCCATGATAGTGAGATCATGGTCGCGTTGGTTCCGATCCAAGGACTCTGCAGTAGGAAAATCGAATGAAGATCGACCGGAGTGTCGTACGGTCGCTTGCCCTGTTCGACAGGATGAGCGACGCGGATCTGGACAGGATGCTCGCCCATGCGACGGCAAGGCGCGTGCCCCAAGGTGACGCTGTTTTCGAGCAAGGTCAGAGAGCCACAAGCTTTTTCCTGCTCCTGCACGGGCGGCTGAAGGTGACCCAGGTCACCGAGGACGGTCAGCAGATCATCGTGCGCGTCGTCCATCCGGGTGACCTCTTCGGATTTGCAAAGGCGCTGCAGCGTTCGGATTATCCCGGTACTGCGACGGCCGTTACGGAAAGTCTTGCTCTTTCCTGGCCTACGGATCTCTGGCCGCAATTCGTCGAGCAGAATCCGCATCTAGCCGTCAGCACCATGCAGACGATCGGCCAGCGCCTCGAAGAGGCACACACGCGGATTCGCGAGATGTCGACCCAGGAGGTGGAGAGGCGCGTCGCCCATGCGGTGCTGCGCCTTTCGCGGCAGGCGGGCAAGCAGGAAAAAGGCGGTGTCCGCATAGACTTTCCGATCTCCCGCCAGGACATAGCTGAAATGACGGGAACCACACTGCATACGGTATCGCGCATTCTCAGCGCCTGGGAGCAGAAGGGGCTGGTCGAGGGCGGGCGGCAAAAGCTCATCATCTGCGACCTACCAGGCCTGGCGGCGCTCGCAGACGGCGGGCGCGACTAGGCAGATTCTCGCAGCTGTTTGACAAGCATCAAAGAGCCGGTGCTCTTTCTATTCTATCTCCTTGCCGCAAGAACCGAACAGGGTTCTGAAACCAAGGAGAATTTCAAGTGCGCATAATCGCAAAGGGCATGGCAGTCGCCGCAGTTCTTGCCGCCTTCACCGGTACAGCATTCGCCGCCGACTTCGAGGTCCGCATGCTAAACAAGGGCTCCGAGGGAGTGATGGTCTTCGAGCCGGCATTCGTCAAGGTTAATCCGGGCGACAGCGTCACGTTTGTTCCGACCGACAAAGGACATAATGTCGAGACGATCAAGGACATGATTCCCGACGGAGCGTCGGCCTTCAAGAGCAAGATGAACGAGACCTACAAGGTGACTTTCGACGCGCCAGGAGTCTACGGCGTCAAATGCACGCCGCATGTCGGCATGGGCATGGTCGCGGCAATCGTCGTTGGTGATGCGCCCGCCAATGTCGAAAGGGTGAAGGCAGTGAAGCTGCCCAAGAAGGCGCGGGAGCGCCTCGACGCCGCGCTCGCCGCGGCCCTTCAATAAAATCGGCAGAACGCCAAATCAATAACGGACCCGCCGCAGTGCAATCCTGTTTGCGACGGGTCCGTTTAGTGCTGTCATTGTTACTTTAGTAGCATCGAATAAATATACTGCGTCTTCACCTCCCTTGCCAAGTAATTGACGACGATCGATTTCTCAGAGTGTTCGAAGCCGAACCTACGAATTATCTCGGCCCCTCCCTTTATTTTTTTGCTCGAGGCACTAGACTTTCTCCAGGCCTATGCGTTTTGGCGAGGAGACGCTTGAATGCCCGATACCGACCAGCCAGCGGCGAGCCTTCCCCCCTCGCGGCGGCGAAACGAAATCATCACGTTTCTCGTGCTGGCGTTCGGTATCTGGCCGATCGTCGCGGTGGGCGTCGTCGGTGCCTACGGCTTTCTCGTCTGGATGTTTCAGATCATCTTTGGGCCACCCGGCCCGCCAGCGCATTGAGGGCGGCATGGGCGAGGGCCTCGACATATCACGGCGGAATTTTCTCCGCGGCTGCCATAAGCGGGGGAGTGGGCTTGTCTCTCCGCCGGGAGCAACCCCGCAAGGCCTCAAGGCCTGCACCGGCTGCGGACGATGCGTTGACGCCTGTCCGACTCACATCATCGGGCTGATCGCGAATCGCCCCGCGCTCGATTTCTTCATCGCGGAGTGCACCTTCTGCGGTCAATGCGCGGAACTTTGTCCTGAGCCGGTCTTCACCGGCCGGCTGAGACACTTTCCCCACGTCGCGATAATTGGCGAGAGCTGTCTTGCCAGGAACCGCACCGATTGTCAGGCCTGTCGCGACGCCTGTCCGACCGAGGCGATCCGCTTCCGTCCGCGTGCCGGCGGGCCCTTCTTGCCCGAGCTTGACGAAGAGGCCTGCACCGGCTGCGGCGCCTGCCTTTCCGTCTGTCCAGTGGCAGCGATAGGCATTCGCGAGGTCGACTGGGAGCGCGCCCATGTCTGATCGGAGCGCGTCCTATCACATCTCCAGCGCGGTCATCGTGACAATGCCGCATATGCAAGAGCGTGTCGTCGACAGTCTCGCCGAGATGCCGAACGTCGAAGTTTACGCCCATGAGGCGGGAAAGATCGTTGTCGTGATCGAGGGCACGAGCACCGGAATGCTCGGCGAAAGTCTTTCGCGTATCGCGATGCTCGAGGGCGTGGTGGCAGCGAACATGGTGTTTGAGCATGTCGAAACTCAAGGAGAGATCGGCCATGACCGGCGAACTGACGCGGCGTGATATCTTGAAGGCGCATGCGGCCGGCATCGCCGCAGCTACAGCGGGGCTCGCGCTTCCGGCGTCGGCGCAACCCGTGCCGGGCGGCGTCGAAGCACTTCAGATAAAGTGGTCGAAGGCGCCCTGCCGTTTCTGCGGTACCGGCTGCGGCGTCATGGTCGGCGTCAAGGAAGGACAGGTCGTCGCCACCCATGGCGACATGCAGGCCGAGGTTAACCGCGGCCTCAACTGCATCAAGGGCTACTTCCTGTCGAAGATCATGTACGGCGCCGACCGCCTGAAGACGCCGCTTTTGCGCAAGCGCAACGGCGCCTTTGCCAAGGACGGCGAGTTCGAGCCGGTGAGCTGGGACGAGGCCTTCGACGTCATGGCGGAGCAGGCGAAGAGGGTGCTGAAGGAGAAGGGACCCACCGCAGTCGGAATGTTCGGCTCCGGGCAATGGACGATCTTCGAAGGGTACGCGGCAACCAAGCTGATGCGCGCCGGTTTCCGCTCCAACAATCTCGATCCGAATGCCCGCCACTGCATGGCCTCGGCGGCCTACGCCTTCATGCGCACCTTCGGCATGGACGAGCCGATGGGCTGCTACGACGACTTCGAGCACGCAGACGCGTTCGTGCTCTGGGGCTCGAACATGGCGGAAATGCATCCGATCCTGTGGACGCGGCTCGCCGATCGAAGGCTGGGCCATGAGCATGTGAAGGTGGCGGTTCTTTCGACCTTCACCCATCGCAGCATGGATCTGGCCGACATCCCCATCGTCTTCAAACCGGGCACCGATCTGGCGATCCTCAACTACATCGCAAATCACATTATCCAGACCGGCCGGGTGAACGAAGACTTCGTCAGCAAGCACACGACCTTCATGGCAGGCGCGACCGACATTGGCTACGGCCTGAGGCCCGACAATCCGCTTGAGGTCAAGGCGACGCATGCCAAGGATGCGGCGAAGATGACACCGAGCGACTTCGAGAGCTTCAAGACTTTCGTGTCGGAATACACGCTCGAAAAGACCGTCGAACTCACCGGGGTCGAAGCCGGGTTCCTCGAACAATTGGCAGATCTCTACGCCGATCCCAACCGCAAGGTGATGTCGCTCTGGACCATGGGCTTCAACCAGCATGTGCGCGGCGTCTGGGTCAACCATATGGTCTACAACCTCCATCTGTTGACCGGGAAGATCTCCGAACCCGGCAACAGCCCGTTCTCGCTCACTGGCCAACCCTCGGCCTGCGGGACGGCGCGCGAGGTCGGCACCTTTGCCCATCGGCTGCCGGCCGACATGACCGTCACCAATCCGGAGCACCGCAAGCATGCCGAGGAGATCTGGCGCATTCCTCACGGGATCATTCCCGAAAAGCCCGGCTACCATGCGGTCGAGCAGGACCGGATGCTGAAGGACGGCAAGCTCAATTTCTACTGGGTGCAGGTCAACAATAACGTCCAGGCGGCTCCCAATACGCAGAACGAGACCTATCAGGGCTACCGCAACCCGGAGAACTTCATCGTCGTTTCCGATGTCTACCCGACCATCACGGCGATGAGCGCCGACCTCATCCTGCCGGCCGCCATGTGGGTGGAGAAGGAAGGCGCCTACGGCAATGCGGAGCGCCGCACCCATGTCTGGCACCAACTGGTGAATGCCCCCGGCGAAGCGCGTTCCGATCTCTGGCAGATGGTGGAGTTCTCAAAGCGCTTCACCACCGACGAAGTCTGGCCGGCCGATATCCTCGATGCCAATCCCGGCTATCGTGGCAAGACCCTCTACGACGTGCTCTTCAAGAACGGCAATGTCGACCGTTTCCCGGCAAGCGAGATCAACAAGGAATACACCAACCGCGAGGCCGAGGCCTTCGGCTTCTACATCCAGAAGGGCCTCTTCGAGGAATATGCCTCCTTCGGGCGTGGACACGGCCATGACCTGGCGCCTTATGACCGCTACCACGAGGAACGGGGGCTCCGCTGGCCGGTTGTCGACGGCAAGGAGACGCTCTGGCGCTACCGGGAAGGCTACGATCCCTACGTGAAGCCGGGGGAGGGCGTGAAGTTCTATGGACGTCCGGACGGCAAGGCGGTGATCCTCGCCGTTCCCTACGAGCCGCCGGCGGAATCTCCCGACGACGAATACAATGTCTGGCTGGTGACGGGCCGCGTCCTCGAGCACTGGCACTCCGGCTCGATGACGATGCGAGTGCCGGAGCTCTACAAAGCCTTCCCCGGTGCCGTCTGCTTCATGAATGCCGGAGACGCCCGCGATCGCGGCATCAACCAGGGCGCCGAGGTGCGGATCATCTCCCGCCGCGGCGAGATGCGCGCCCGCGTCGAGACCCGAGGCCGCAACCGCATGCCGCCGGGCGTCATCTTCGTACCCTGGTTCGACGCCAGCAGACTCATCAACAAGGTGACACTCGACGCAACCGATCCCATCTCTAAACAGACGGATTTCAAAAAATGCGCGGTCAAAATCGTCTCTGTCGCATAATGAAAAGCCCCGGTTCGTGGCTCGGAGGCCTGTTGGCGATCCTGTTCGTCGCAACGGGGGCGATTGCCCAGATGGCGGGCGAAAGGGTGCCGGAGCTTTCCGGACCGCCGCAGGAGATGGGCGAGGTAGAGGCGCACCCGATCCCCAAATGGGTCGTCGACGACGCCCGCAAGGAGCGCGCATATCCCGACCAGCCGCCGGTCATCCCGCATTCGATCGAAGGCTATCAGCTTTCGGTCAACACCAATCGGTGCCTATCCTGCCACAAGCGGGAGCTCACGCAGGAGTCCGGCGCGCCGATGATCAGCGTCACCCATTACATGACGCGGGAGGGGCAGATGCTCGCCGACGTTTCTCCGCGGCGCTATTTCTGCACCGCCTGCCATGTGCCGCAGGCGGATGTGCGCCCGCTCGTCGGTAACACCTTCCGCGACATGAGCGAGATGGGCGTCAAGCAGGCGGGGAGCGAGTAGGCCATGGCTCGGATAAAGCGCCTCCTAGTCTGGGTGTGGAAGATTCTGACCACGCCGGCCGCAACGCTCAGCCTCGCCTTTTTGACGCTCGGCGGCTTCGTGGGTGGTGTGGTCTTCTGGGGCGCGTTCAACACCGCCTTGGAGCTCACCAACACGGAGGAGTTTTGCGTCTCCTGTCATGAGATGCGGGCCAACGTATATGAGGAGCTTACGCGCACGGTTCATTTCTCCAACCGCTCGGGCGTCCGGGCGTCCTGTCCCGACTGCCACGTGCCGCATGAATGGACGGACAAGATCGCCCGCAAGATGCAGGCCTCAAAGGAAGTGTGGGGAAAGATTTTCGGGACCATCAACACGCGCGAGAAGTTCCTCGACCACCGCCTGGAACTCGCCAAGCACGAATGGGCGCGGCTCAAGGCCAACGACAGCCTCGAGTGCCGCAACTGTCACTCTTCAGCAGCGATGGACCTTTCCAAGCAGACGCAGCGTGCTGCAGAAATCCATACGCGCTACCTGCTGCCGGGCAGGGCGACCTGCATCGACTGCCACAAGGGCATCGCCCACGAGCTGCCGAACATGCAGGGCATCGAACCCGGCTGGAAGCTCCCACCCGAACTCGAAGGAGAGACGCTGCCTTCTGCTTCCGCGATCGACGAGCTGAAGCGGGTCATGGACGAGGCTCACAGCGCCGCGCTCGTGAATTAAGGCCGCTGGCCCCGAGGCATGTAGCGGGCGCTTCTGAAGTCTCCCAGCACGGGGAGAAGAAATGCTATCTAACCATCAAGACGGGCCGAACCGGTGCATCGATCATCGACTTGGTTACGCCGCCGAAAACCCTCTCGCGGATGCGCGAGTGCCCATAGGCGCCGATCACGATCAGGTCGGCCGAAGTGTCGCGTGCGTGCTGGGCGAGTACTCTTCGACCGGGCGGTCGGCACGCGCAAGCTGGTCGACTGTCACTTTGACGCGGTGTCGTGCAAGATAAGTGGCGACATCAGTACCGGGTTCTTCGCCGTTCTTGGTCTTTGGATCGACGAGCACCAGGTGTAACTCCTCGGCGTTTCGCATCATGTCCAGCGCTTCGGGGGCGGCCCTTGCGGATCGATGGTCGAGTTCCACTCAAGGAGACGTTCTTCGCAGCAAGCAGCGGGTTGGCTGTTTACGCCAGCATGGTCTATGGAAGAGTCTGGATGGTGCAAATACAGCGAAGACGCTAGACACTGCAGCGGTAAATAGTCCTTCGGTGGTAATGGGATGCCTTCAGTGAGCGTTGTTGAGAGGACTCGGTTGGGACGGTTGTTCGTCAGGTGGAGAGGCGACGGCGTCGCAGCCTATATTGTCGCCGCGATAGTCACGTCGGGCATTCTTGCCCTCAGAGTGACACTGCCGGAACCAATCGGCGAAGGCCTTCTTCTCTTCTCGTTCATCCCTGCGATCCTCGTCGCCGCGCTGGTCGGAGGCCGGAATGCGATTCTTTTCGCGGCCGGGCTGTCGCTTTTTGCGGCGGTTTTTCATCAGCAGATCACGAGTGCCGAGGGGCCGAGTGTTCTGGAACTGGTGGTCTTCGGGTCGGCAGTGCTTCTGATTGTGGCTCTGGGCGAATTGCTTGAGGCGGCAAGACGCGCCATCGACCGGACCGAGAACGTCGTAAGGGCTCGCGACGCTCATCTGAGATCCATACTGGATACAGTTCCGGATGCCACAGTGGTCAGCGCTACCGATGGCACAATCGTGTCCTTCAACGCCGCGGCCGTGCGGCAGTTCGGGTACGCAGAGGAGGAGGTCATCGGCCAAAACCTACGCATATTGATGCCGGAACCCTACCGCCGCGAACACGACGGATATATGCAGCGCTACATGACAACCGGGGAAAAGCGCATCATCGGTATCGATCGCGTTGTCTCCGGGCAGCGGAAAGATGGATCGACGTTTCCGATGAAGCTCGCCGTTGGGGAGATGCGGTCCGGCGGCGAGAGGTTCTTCACGGGCTTCATCAGGGACCTGACGGAGCGGGAGGAGTCTGCCGCAAGGCTCGAGCAGATACAGGCTGAACTGGCGCGCCTTGCCCGGCTCAACGAGTTGGGCGAAATGGCGTCGACGCTTGCCCACGAACTGAACCAGCCCCTTTCGGCGATCGCCAACTACTCGCATGGCTGTACGAGGCTGTTGCGAGACATGGACGACGCCATAGCTACGCGAATGCGCGAGGCGCTCGAAGAGGTGGCGCGCCAGTCGTTGCGGGCCGGCCAGATCATCAAACATCTCAGGGAGTTCGTCACAAAGGGGGAGACGGAGAAGGCGCCGGAAGACATCCGCAAACTGGTGGAGGAGGCCGCCGCGCTGGCCCTGGTTGGCTCCCGCGAGCAGGGGGTCAGAACGGTGTTCGAATATCTGCCCGGTGCCGAAATGGCAATGGTCGACCGTATCCAGGTCCAGCAGGTCCTCATCAATCTAATGCGCAACGCGATCGAGGCGATGCGCCTCGTCGACCGCCGAGAGCTGACGATCCGCACCATGCCGGCCGATGCGGGGGAGGTTGCCGTCGTTGTCGAAGACACGGGTGGGGGCATCCCGGAGGAAATCTCCGGCCATCTCTTCAAGCCGTTCGTCACGACCAAGGCAAGCGGAATGGGCATCGGGCTGTCCATTTCTAAGCGGATCGTCGAGGCGCACGGCGGTGAGATGACTGTCTCGAAAAATGCGGCGGGCGGAGCCACTTTCCGGTTCACGCTTCCCGCCTATGTAGATGAACGGATCGTTGCAAATGACTGATTATACGGTGCACATTGTTGATGACGAAGAGCCGGTCAGGAAGTCCCTGGCCTTCATGCTGACAATGAACGGATTCGCCGTGAAAATGCATCAATCGGCCGAGGCCTTTCTGGCGTTTGCGCCGGACATCAGAAACGGGGTTCTTGTCACGGATTTGAGAATGCCGGACATGTCCGGCGTAGAGCTTCTGCGCAACCTCGGCGATCGCAAGATCAATGTACCGTCGATCGTGATTACCGGGCACGGCGACGTTCCCATGGCGGTGGAGGCCATGAAAGCGGGGGCGGTCGATTTCATAGAGAAGCCTTTCGAGGATACCGTGATCATCGAGGCAATCGAGAGGGCATCTGAACATCTGGTCGCTCCGCAAGCCGACGCGGACGAAGTCAACGATATCCGAGCTAGGCTCCAGACGCTGAGCGAGAGAGAACGCCAGGTGCTCTCCGCAGTCGTCGCCGGCCTTCCCAACAAGTCGATCGCCTATGATCTGGACATCAGCCCGCGCACTGTCGAGGTGCACCGCGCCAATGTAATGACCAAGATGAAGGCGAGGAGCCTCCCTCATCTCGTTCGAATGGCTCTCGCCGGTGGCTTCGGTCCTTCCTGATCCGCCGAGTTGATCTCGCGCAATGCGGTGCGTTGCCGCAAGCGGCTTAATGGCGGCTCATTGCGGCAGATGCACGTCACATTGCGCGGGACTCAAATTGTTGGATGCGAAAACCATCATCGTCGTTGCAGCGGACCAGGGCCTCCGACGGTCCGTGGCGTTCGCACTTGAGGTCGAAGGATATGCGACTCAGTCTTACGACACTTTGCGGGCAGCCGAGGATGCTTCCCGGGTGGCGCTCTGCACGATTCTCGACGACGACATACTGAGATCCGAGCCTCAAGCCGCCGCGCAATTCCTTAGCAATTACGGGGGCCGGGCCATCCTGCTGGTTGACGGCCTGTCGGTCCTTCAGCAAGGTGTGGACTACGCGACATTGACGAAACCATTCACCGGTCCCGACCTGCTCAGCGTGATCAACAGCCTGATCGAGGCGGCTAAGTAGTTTCCCTTAGTGATCTAACCGAATTTCTCCAAGTCACGCGAATTGGCAATCTGTCCCCACATCGAAAAGGGGATAATCCATGTACGCCGCTGCAACCGCCAAACCACAGTCCATCGAGGTCGAACACCTTGGGCCGGCCCCAATTTCTAGGCCCCACCTTGTCGCCACTTACAAGCCCGGTCGCGAGATCTATGCCGAGGGCGATCTGAACGACAAGTGCTATCAGGTTTCGACCGGAGCCGTACGTGTCTACCGCCTCCTTTCAGATGGACGCCGACAAGTCGTATCCTTCCATCTCCCAGGCGAAATGTTCGGTTTCGAAGCCGGATCCAACCATTCTTTCTTTGCCGAAGCCATCACGGAAACAACACTGGCCATTTTCGGGCGCCGGCATATGCAGGAGCGTTCGCGGGAGCTTCTCGCGCTCGCCTTGACCGGCATGGCACGGGCTCAGCAGCATCTTCTGGTAATCGGCAGGCAATGTGCCGTGGAACGGATTGCCGCATTCCTCGTTGATCTTTGCGACCGTCAGGGAGGAGGCAGGCAGCTTCGCTTGCCCATGTCGCGACAGGATATTGCGGACTACCTCGGCCTGACGATCGAAACCGTGTCGCGCGTGGTGACAAAACTGAAGGCGCGTAGTGTCATCGCGCTCAGGGACGCGAGGACGATCGACATCGTAAGGATGGAAGCTCTGCGTTCGCTCTGCGACTGAGACTGGCCCGGGCCGCGCAGCATGCTCCTCTGATACTCCGCCGCCGCCAACCAGCGTGGTCTAGCGGGAGGAGGGAGGAGCCATGTTCGTGAGCGAAATGTCTCGTGAGGAATGCCATGGCGTAGTGGCCGCCGGAGATCTCGCGGCTGGCATGCTCCAGGGACGGCCAGCCCCACATCGTGCCGATTACCTACGCGCGCCGGGTAATAAACTCTATTCCTTTTCCATGCTTGGCCAGACCGGATGCGCAGCAGCCCAAAGTTTCGCTGCAGATTGCGGAGTTTGCCAGCAATGGCCGGTGGAAGAGCGTGGGCGTAACCTACCGGCGGCGCAAGGCTGCCATCAGAAGCGTATTCACGCCTGGTGCCTGCTCGAAAGGAGACCCGAATGGCGGGAACCAAGAGGCCTCAAACCTGTACCGTAATAAATCTCACCTGCCCAGAAGAGATCTCAGGCCGTGTGCGCATATCTTCTTCTGCGCCGAGATGCACGAGATAACGGTCCGGGCAGCCTGCCCGGGTGAGCGGTAGTTTCCCGCATGCGCAGGAGATCCCCTCCGACGGTTCTCCGCCCGAGCTTCCGCCGCTTTCCTGTGCAGCTCCGTTAGGGCCGATCCCACGAGCCAAACCGGCAAACTTCCGCGCATTGTCACGTCGCTGACCGCATCGCTGTGCGAGCGGAGGAGGTCGCATCGTTGCATAGCCATGTCTTTTCGCTCGCTGTCTGGCTCCTTTTGAACTACCGGCCGCCATGTCTCGCGAGCTCCAAAGCAACTTGATCTGGATCAAGGTGCCAAGGGCCGGGCTCTGACAATTCTCGCAATAGTGTTGCTGCCCGCGCCGCATGCGCCAGTCAGCGGTTAAAGAGAGTTGGGGTCCAACCATGAAACACACAGTCGAGATGGTCGTGCTTGCCGTCGGCGCCTTCCTTGCGCTGGTCGGAGCCGGCCTTGCGCAGGACCGCCAGTTCGGCGCGCACATGTGGGTGCTGTTCTTCGTGCTGCTCGCCGGCACCCTGGTGCTCATGCGCCGCGTTGACTTCCGTCCGGCTCGCGCGGGTCATCCGGGCCGTCGGAGCGAATACTTCGACGAGGTCGTGAAGTACGGCGTCATCGCGACGGTATTCTGGGGCGTGGTCGGCTTTCTCGTCGGCGTCGTCGTCGCCCTTCAGCTTGCCTTTCCCGACCTCAACGTAGAGCCCTGGTTCAATTTCGGCCGGGTACGGCCGCTTCACACGTCCGCGGTCATTTTCGCCTTTGGGGGCAACGCGCTTATCGCAACTTCGTTCTATGTGGTTCAGCGTACGAGTCGCGCGCGCCTATTCGGTGGCGATCTCGGCTGGTTCGTTTTCTGGGGCTATCAGCTCTTCATCGTCCTCGCGGCGACCGGCTACCTGCTCGGCATCACGCAGTCACGCGAATACGCGGAACCTGAATGGTACGTCGATCTCTGGCTCACCATCGTCTGGGTTGCCTACCTCGTCGCCTTCCTCGGCACGATCCTGAAGCGCACCGAGCCGCACATCTACGTGGCGAACTGGTTCTACCTCGCCTTCATCGTCACCATCGCGATGCTGCACGTCGTCAACAATCTGGCGGTGCCCGTCTCCTTTCTGGGTTCGAAGAGCTACTCCGCATTTTCCGGGGTGCAGGACGCGCTGACGCAGTGGTGGTACGGACACAACGCAGTGGGCTTCTTTCTCACGGCGGGCTTCCTGGCGATTATGTACTACTTCATCCCGAAACAGGTGAACCGCCCCGTTTACTCCTATCGGCTGTCGATCATCCACTTCTGGGCGATCATCTTCATGTACATCTGGGCCGGTCCCCACCACCTGCACTACACGGCGCTGCCCGACTGGGCGCAGACGCTCGGCATGGTCTTCTCGATCATGCTCTGGATGCCCTCGTGGGGAGGGATGATCAACGGCCTCATGACGCTCTCTGGCGCCTGGGACAAGATCCGCACCGACCCGGTGGTCCGCATGATGGTCATGGCCGTCGCCTTCTATGGCATGGCGACCTTCGAGGGCCCGATGATGTCGATCAAGACGGTCAACTCGCTCAGTCACTACACCGACTGGACCATCGGCCACGTCCATTCCGGCGCGCTCGGGTGGAACGGACTGATCACCTTCGGCGCGATCTACTATCTCGTACCGAAGCTGTGGAACCGGGAACGGCTCTACAGCGTGCGAATGGTCAATTGGCACTTCTGGCTCGCCACCCTCGGCATCGTCGTCTACGCCGCTGTTATGTGGGTCGCCGGTATCCAGCAAGGCTTGATGTGGCGCGAATACGACGACCAGGGCTTCCTCGTCTACTCCTTCGCGGAAACGGTCGCGGCCATGTTCCCCTACTATGTCATGCGCGCCGTCGGCGGCGCCCTGTTCCTCGCCGGCGCGCTCCTCATGGCCTTCAACGTAACAATGACGATCCTCGGTCGCGTCCGTGACGAGGAACCGATCTTCGGTGCTGCGCCGCTGCCGGCGCCTGCAGAATAGGAGGGCATCAGACCATGTCCATTCTCGACAAACACGCGATACTCGAGCGCAATGCCACGCTGCTGCTGATTGGCTCGCTCCTGGTCGTCTCCATCGGCGGAATCGTCGAAATCGCGCCGCTCTTCTATCTCGAAAACACCATCGAGAAGGTCGAGGGCATGCGGCCATACTCCCCGCTGGAGCTTGCCGGCCGGGACATCTACGTCCGCGAGGGATGCTACGTCTGTCACAGCCAAATGATCCGTCCGTTCCGTGACGAGGTGGAGCGCTACGGCCACTATTCGCTGGCGGCGGAGTCGATGTACGACCATCCCTTTCAATGGGGTTCCAAGCGAACTGGACCGGATCTCGCTCGCGTCGGCGACCGCTATTCCAACGAATGGCATGTCCAGCACCTGATCGAGCCCCGCTCGGTCGTGCCGGAATCTGTGATGCCGAGCTACGCCTTCCTCAAGGACACGCCGCTCGAGGTGAAGAATGTTGCCATAAGCCTCGAGGCGAACAGGGCGGTCGGCGTCCCCTACACCGACGAGATGATCGATAACGCGGGTGCGGACCTCAAGGCCCAGGCTGATCCGAATGCCGACGGTTCGGGCGTAGAGGCACGCTATCCCAAGGCCAAGCTCGGCGACTTCGACGGTGATCCGCAAAGGCTGTCGGAGATGGATGCGCTCGTCGCCTATCTCCAGATGCTGGGCACGCTCGTCGACTTCTCCACCTACGACGACACCACCGGCTATCGCTGAGAGGGAGGCAACATGGAAACGTACACGGCCATGCGCCATTTTGCCGACAGCTGGGGATTGCTCGCCATGACGTTGTTCTTCCTCGGCGTCGTTTTCTTCATCTTCCGCCCCGGCGCCAAGAAGGCTGCAGCTCAGGCGTCTGTCATCCCGTTGAAGGAGGACTGATCCATGACCGACAAGCACAAGCACGTCGACGAGGTCAGCGGCGTAGAAACCACCGGACACGAATGGGACGGCATCCGCGAACTCAATAATCCGATGCCGCGCTGGTGGGTCTACAGCTTCTATGCCACGATCATCTGGGCGATCGGCTATGCAATCGCCTATCCCTCGTGGCCTATGCTGACGGAGGCGACCAAGGGCATGCTCGGCTATTCGAGCCGCGCCGAGGTCAGCGTCGAACTGGCCGCAGCCAGGGCTGCCCAGGCCGGCAATCTCGAGCAGATCGCATCGAGTTCGGTCGAAGAGATCATAGCAAATCCGCAACTGCAGCAATTTGCCGTTTCAGCCGGGGCTTCCGCCTTCAAGGTGAACTGCGCCCAGTGCCACGGCTCGGGGGCTGCGGGCGGGCAGGGTTTTCCGAATCTCAACGACGACGACTGGCTCTGGGGCGGCAAGCCCGAAGAGATCTATCAGACTATTGCTCATGGGGTTCGACACGCCGGCGACGCGGAGTCGCGCGTTTCGGAGATGCCGCCCTTCGGCGACATGCTGACGCCGGCGCAAATGCAGCAGACGGCAGCCTACGTCGTGAGCCTCACCCAGGCACCGTCGCAACCGCACCTCGTCGAGCAGGGCAAGCAGGTCTTTGCCGACAACTGCGCGTCCTGCCATGGCGCGGACGCGAAAGGCAACCGTGAGATGGGAGCACCCAACCTCGCCGATGCGATCTGGCTCAAGGGAGAGGGCGAGCAGGCGGTGATCGCGCAGATGAAGACGCCGAAGCACGGCGTGATGCCCGCATGGCTGCCGCGCCTCGGCGACGACGCCGTCAAGCAGCTCGCGGTGTTCGTCCACTCGTTGGGCGGCGGCGAGTAGAGGTCCAAGATCATTCGGCCGTGAACCCGTGCGGCCGATTTTCCTGGTCACGGGCGGGGTTGGCCAGATTTCGTTCGTCTACGAGCAGGCGGGACAACCGCTCAGTTCAAAGCCCTTGGGGATGTCCCACCGCAATGTGCGGCATCCGGGCGCGGACTTGACGCAGATCAAGGTGACCTGAGTGCACATCGGCAAAGGTCGCCTCACAAGCGAAACTATCGCCGGGACCTGCCTGCATGCTCCACCAGCCAATAACTAATGGTTCAGTCGAACGGCTCGATGCGGAAGCGGTCAATGCCGCGCGTGTGCGAGGGCCGCTCTACGAGAAGCGTCGGAAGATCTTCCCGAAGCGGGCCGAGGGCCGCTTCCGCCGGTTCAAGTGGCTGGTGATGCTAGTGACGCTTGGCATCTACTACCTGACGCCGTGGATCCGCTGGGATCGCGGGGCGCATGCGCCGGATCAGGCGGTCCTTATCGACCTCGCTTCCCGGCGCTTCTATTTCTTCTTCATAGAGATTTGGCCGCAGGAGTTCTTCTTCGTGGCGGGGCTCCTCGTCATGGCGGGCTTCGGGCTTTTTCTTGTGACCTCTGCAGTCGGGCGAGCCTGGTGCGGCTACGCCTGCCCGCAGACCGTCTGGGTCGATCTCTTCCTCGTCGTCGAGCGCTTCATCGAGGGGGACCGCAACGCGCGCATGCGCCTCGACGCCGGACCGTGGAGCCTCAACAAGATACGCAAGCGCGTGGCCAAGCATGCTATCTGGCTGGCGATCGGGGTTGCGACCGGCGGCGCGTGGATATTCTATTTCGCCGATGCGCCCTCGCTCTTGTCGAGCCTGGTCGCGCTCGATGCGCCGCCGGTCGCCTATACCACGATCGGAATTCTGACCGCGACAACCTACGTCTTCGGCGGGCTGATGCGCGAGCAGGTCTGCACCTATATGTGCCCATGGCCGCGCATCCAAGCGGCCATGCTGGACGAGAACTCGCTCGTCGTCACCTACAACGACTGGCGGGGGGAGCCGCGCTCGCGGCATGCGAAGAAGGCTGCTGCGGCCGGCGAGGTCGTCGGGGATTGCGTCGACTGCAACGCCTGCGTCGCCGTCTGTCCCATGGGCATCGACATCCGCGACGGCCAGCAGCTCGAATGCATCACCTGCGCGCTCTGCATCGACGCCTGCGACGGTGTGATGGACAAGCTCGGCCGTGAGCGCGGGCTGATCTCATACGCGACGCTCAGCGACTATGCCGCCAATATGGCGCTCGCGACGAGCGGCGGGACCGCGGCGATCGATCCAAGTCGCGTGCGCGACGCCAATGGCGCCTCCCGCGACAAGGTGCGGCACCTCAACTGGCGCATCGTCTTCCGGCCCCGCGTTCTCGTATATTTCGCCGTCTGGTCGATTGTCGGACTCGGTCTTCTTTTCGGCCTGCTGACGCGCGACCGGCTGGAACTGAACGTCCTCCACGACCGCAACCCTCAGTTTGTCGTCGAATCCGACGGCTCGGTGCGCAACGGCTACATGGTCAAGCTGCTCAACATGATCCCCGAACAGCGCACCATCAGCCTGACGATCGAGGGTATGCCCGCCGCCACCATGCGGGTGGCCGGGCAGGCGACGGGCGACGGACGCAGCATCACCATCGGCGTCGAGCCGGACAAGGTCACCCCGCTTAAAGTCTTCGTCACGTTGCCGAAAGGCAGATTTGCCGAGGCGGAAGAGGGTTTTTCCCTCATAGCGGAGGATCCGTCCAGCCACGAACGCGATGTGTATCAGGCCAATTTCAATCTGCCGGGAGCAGCAAGACAATGAGCACGGCAACGAAACAGCGCGGATTCACCGGTTGGCACATGGCGGCGGTGATGGGCCTCTTCTTCGGCACCATCATCTCCGTCAATCTCGTCATGGCCTGGAACGCCAGCCGAAGCTGGAGCGGCCTTGTCGTCGAGAATACCTACGTCGCTAGCCAGCAGTTCAACGGCAAGGTGGCCGAGGGCCGCGCCTTTCAGGCCAGCGGCGTCAAGGGGCGGCTAACGGCCGGACCCGGCGCTATCCGCTACGTCCTCACCCGGAACGGCGAACCGGAGCGACAAATCGACAAGGTCATTGCCGTTCTCAAACGACCGGTTGAAGAGCATGAGGACCTTCGCGTCGAGCTCCATCCTCGGGGCGAGGGCGCTTTTGTTTTGAGTGAAGAGCTGAAGCCCGGTCAATGGATCGCCGCCATGACGGCCATGGCGGGGGATGCGGTGGTCCACCGCCAGACTATCCGCTTCATTGCAGAGGGAGGAGACAAATGAGCTGCTGCGCCGTTGGTGCGGCAACCATGGTTCCCGCAGGAGGGCAGGCGTCGCCCGCCTCCGAGGAACTTTGGCTTGCGAGCCGGGACCTCGGAGGCGGCCTGCGCCAGATCGAGTTGAGCGTCCCCGGCGCTTATTGCGGCGCCTGCATCGCCACGATCGAAGGAGCGCTGCGCGTGAAGGCCGAAGTCGAACGCGCCCGCGTCAATCTCTCCTCCCGTCGCGTTTCAATCGTCTGGAAGGAGGAGGTTGGGGGTCGTCGCACCGATCCCTGTGATTTCCTCCATGCCATCGCTGAGCGTGGCTATCAGGCACACCTCTTTTCGCCCGGCGGGGAGGAAGGCGATGACCTGCTGAAGCAGTTGATCCTCGCGGTCGCCGTTTCGGGCTTCGCCGCGACCAATATCATGCTGCTCTCCGTGTCAGTCTGGTCGGGGGCGGATGCGGCCACCCGCGATCTCTTCCACTGGATCTCGGCGCTGATCGCCGGACCGGCGCTGATCTATGCTGGCCGCTTTTTCTACAAGTCGGCATGGAACGCCATTCGCCGCGGGCGAACCAACATGGATGTGCCGATCGCGCTCGCGGTCAGCCTTTCCTATGGCATGTCTCTCTACGAGACGATCGGTCATGGCGAACATGCCTGGTTTGATGCATCCGTGAGCTTGCTGTTCTTCCTGCTGATCGGCCGAACGCTCGATCGCATGATGCGGGGCCGCGCACGAGCGGCGATCAGCGGTCTCGCACGCCTGTCGCCGCGCGGGGCCACCGTCGTCCATCCGGATGGCTCGCGCGAGTACCGCACCATCGACGAGATCAAGCCAGGCGAACGCCTGTTCGTCGCTGCCGGCGAGCGTATCCCCGTCGATGGACGGGTGGTGTCTGGGACGAGCGATCTCGATCGTTCCGTGGTCAACGGCGAGAGCTCGCCGGCGGTGGTCGCCACAGGAGATACGGTTCAGGCCGGCACGCTCAACCTCACGGGTCCGCTCACCCTGGAGGCAACCGCCGCGTCGCGCGACTCGTTCATCGCCGAAATCATCGGATTGATGGAAGCTGCCGAAGGGGGCAGGGCGCGCTACCGACGCATTGCCGACCGCGCCGCCCGCTATTATTCGCCGGCCGTCCATCTGCTGGCGCTCCTGACCTTCGTCGGCTGGATGTTGGTGGAGGGAGATGTCCACCATGCCCTGCTGATCGCCGTGGCGGTGCTCATTATCACGTGCCCCTGCGCACTCGGCCTTGCCGTTCCCGTCGTCCAGGTCGTAGCGGCCGGGCGGCTTTTCCAAGGCGGTGTCATGGTCAAGGATGGCTCGGCGATGGAGCGCCTAACTGAGATCGACACAGTGCTCCTGGATAAGACCGGCACGCTGACCATCGGCAGACCACGGCTCGTCAACGCGCACGAAATCGCACCGGGTCGGCTCGCGTTGGCGGCGGCTATCGCGGTGCATTCGCGCCATCCGATCGCAATAGCGATTCAGAATTCGGCAGGGGCAGTCTCTGCGCTTGACGGCGATATCCGGGAAATTCCCGGCGCCGGCATCGAAGTGAAGACCAACGACGGAGTTTATCGGCTCGGGAGCCGCGGCTTTGCGGTCGGCGATCCGGGGTCTGCCGCCGTGCAGTCGGAGGCAATCCTGTCGTTGGATTTTCGTGAGCTTGCCTGCTTCCGGTTCGAGGACCGGCCGCGTCCCGCTTCGCGGGAATCGATCGAAGCCCTTGGCCGCCTGGGCATTGCGACCGGAATACTGTCCGGCGACAGGGAGCCTGTGGTGGCGGCCCTCGCCAGCAGTTTGGGGATCTCGAACTGGCATGCCGAACTCTCGCCACGCGAAAAGGTCGAGGCATGCGCCGCTGCCGCCGAGGCAGGTCACAAGGCCCTGGTCGTGGGGGACGGCATAAACGACGCGCCCGTTCTGCGTGCGGCGCACGTTTCCATGGCTCCGGCGACTGCCGCCGATGTCGGACGCCAGGCTGCCGACTTCGTGTTCATGCATGAGCCCCTTTCGGCAGTTCCCTTCGCCATAGAGACTTCGCGGCATGCCGGCCGACTCATCCGGCAGAACTTCGCGCTGGCGATCGGCTACAACATCATCGCCGTGCCGATCGCAATTCTTGGCTACGCGACGCCGCTCGTCGCGGCTGTCGCGATGTCCACCTCGTCGCTCGTGGTAGTCTTCAATGCTCTGAGACTGAAGCGCACCCTCGCCGCCGGCAACGCCGCGGGACCAGCCACATTGATCCATTCAGGCGCGGTGACCTCATGAACACCCTCATCTATCTCATACCGATCGCACTCAGTCTCGGTGGTCTGGCGCTCCTCGCGTTTCTGTGGGCACTCAAGAGCGGGCAGTACGAGGACCTCGACGGAGCCTCCTGGCGCGTACTCGAAGACGGCGATAACAAGGGTGAATCAAGCCAGACTTTCTAGCTATTTGACCAAGATCAACTTACCGCAACCGACATAGCGCTAGGCTGGTGGCATGTTTATTGGGACATGCGCAATGGAGACACTACAATTGACTTCGAGCGACAGGACGACCTTCTTGCGTTCGCGCTTCTTCGTGCGGCTGCCGCGCTCCACTGTCGACGCCATTCTCGAGGACACGAGGCTGTCCACTTACGAGGAGCACGATGTCCTCTTCCACCAGGGCGACAGCATCGACGACGTGTTCTTTGTACTTTCAGGTCTGATCCGCCTCTACCGTGTTGGAAAAGATGGGCGCGAGGCCGATGTCGCGGTGTTTTCCAAAGGCGAGATGTTTGCCGAGAACGCCATGTATCTAGGGCGTGCCACCGCCAGCGCGGAGGCTGCCGAAGCATCCATAATTGCGCGAATTGACAGTGCCAAGCTTCGGCAACTCGCCGTCGCAGACCCCGATGTAGCGCAGGCTTTCATCGAGCATCTCTGCCATCGAGGCAAAATAACGGAAGACCTGCTCGCACAAGATCGCCTGCTCACCGCTGCCCAGCGCGTCGCAAGCTACATACTCGATCAATGTCCAAACGGCACTACCACAAGCTTCTCGTTCCGCTTGCCGTTCCAGAAGAACGTGCTTGCGGGGAAACTTGGCCTCGCCCCGGAGGCCCTTTCACGCGCCTTTTCGACGCTGCGCCAGTCGGGAGTGACCGTAAAGGGTCGGATGATCGAGATACATGACCGGCACGCGCTGGAGCGGTTCTGAGCCGGCGCTGCAACACGCTCATCCGAAAACAATCAGCCCCCCGACGTTCAGAGCCACGAGTTCGCCACTCAATACATCGACGGACGCTTTTCCCTCCCTCGCGCATGCCGGCAACAACCGTGTCGGTGGGGCCGTTCAATTTGATGTTACGCGTGCTGAATGCTGAATAGCCGCCTTGGTACGATTATGATATTTACCGACAACCGTTAGTTTTGCCGCACGGGAAGTTTATAAGTTCTGGCTGCTGAGACGTAGTCGGCCTTGCACGCAGAGACCTCAGGATGGCAGATATCGGCATGGCGTCGTCGAATTCATCGAATGGTGGAGCCGGTGAGCTCATCTCAACATTCGGTGAGGAGTTTAGGCTCGTCAGTTGTTCGTCGATGCTGGGGAGAACCTATCCGGCGGCCACGTCGGGCGAAGCAACGCTCTGGAACATTTATCCGGAACTCTTGTCTCCCGACCTAAAGTTGGCGGTACAATCGGTACTCGCTACCGGTTTGCCGAAAAGCATGACAGTTCCCGGTTCGTCTGCATCGGGTCGGAAGCTCTTCGTCTTTCGAGGGGAGCGGGGCGTGGGAGTCATGGAGGTCGGCGAGGCCGCCGTACAAGCGCCTGGATGCGAGACCGACGAGCGCGTTCGTCTTCTCCACCAGGCCATGCACGACGCTTTGACCGGATTGCCGAACCGGCGTCAATTCAGTCACGACTTGCACGAGAATCTGCCGGTGCAAGCCCCGCAAAATCTTGCGTTCATGCAAATCGATCTTGATGACTTCAAACCCGTCAATGACACGCTCGGGCATGCTGCGGGTGATCTAGTGCTCAAGGAGACCGCTGAGCGACTCCAAGCCGTGCTTGGCGAGGGGGAGACTGCCTATCGACTGGCAGGGGATGAGTTCGCCGTCATCCAACGAGGTGGACGGCCGGGCCAAGCCGAGCGTTTAGCCGAGTCGATCGTAGATGCCTTCAGGGCGCCCTTCAGCATCGAAGGTATCGAGGTGTTCGTCGGCGCGAGCGTCGGCATCGCCGTCGCGCCCGAGGACGGGGACGATGGCGAGCAGTTGATGCGAGCCGCGGACATCGCACTCTACGCTGCGAAGAACGACGGGCGGGGCCGTGCCAGAGCGTTCAATCGTTCCATGCTCATCATGTTGGAGCAGCGGGAGATGCTGCGGCGCAGTCTGCGCGTAGCGCTTCGGGAATGTCAATTCTTTATCGAGTACCAACCGATTGCAGAGGCCGCCGCTATCGTCGGTTTCGAGGCTCTACTCAGATGGGAGCACCCTTTCGCTGGGACTGTGCCGCCAGGGGTATTCATCCCAATAGCGGAAGCAGACGGGCTGATGGGTGAGATAGGGGAGTGGGTGCTCGAGCAGGCTTGTAGACAGGCAGTTACGTGGCCGGAGCACTTCACGGTCGCGGTGAACCTCTCACCGGCCGAATTCCTTCGAAAGGGTCTGACGGACCGGGTGGCGAACATCCTCGATGCGGTGGGTCTCCCGCCCGACCGCCTGGAATTGGAAGTAACTGAATCGGTTTTGCTGGAGCGCAGCACCAACAATCTCGACACCCTACACACTCTGGAGGTGCTGGGCGTTCGTATTTCGCTCGACGATTTCGGCACGCGCTATTCTTCCTTGGCGTATCTGAAGAACTTCCCCTTCGACACCATCAAGATCGACCGGTATTTCATCAAAGACGTCGAAACAGACGACAAGAGCCAGACCATTGTCGGCTCCATCATCTCGCTTGCTCACGGGCTGGGGATGCGAGTCGTGGCAGAGGGAGTCGAGAATGCCGCTCAGGCTGACTGGCTTAGAAGGAGAGGGTGCGACCGGCTGCAGGGAAACCTGTTGAGCGTCCCGATGCCCGCCGATTCGATCGAGACATTCCTTCGCCATACATCCATGGCGGCTTCGTAGCGCGCTCAATATTTTCGGCTTTTCGGATCTTGATGTGGACACGCGTGCTGTCGGCACACGTCCACGTTGATCAGTCAAATCCCGAACGGCTTCGTCCGGCCTCGTCGGCGCCGGGCGGAACAGCAGTCCCGGCTGGCGGCGTCGACGAAGGCGGACTACCGCAAGCCCGCAGGACGTCGCCGCGCCGTGGACATCGGATTCCCGAGCACCTTTCGGCACGTCAGGATGCGGGCGGCGGAAGCCAATCTTCGCCGCTTTGATTGTCCGATGAACATCCGCCCAGCTTCCAGCTTCGGCGGCAGTGCAAGATCCTTTCCGTAGGCCTTGCTTCCACCTTCGGCTGACGTTGGCCGTTGTTCAAGATGCGGGTGATCGCCCGGTATTCATACCTCAGCGGACACGCCGCGGATTGGCGACGCTGTCCAACCAGTGCCGCAGTTGAGCGTTGAGGTCGTCGAGGTTGCGGAACGAGCGCGCCAGGAAGAAGTCTTCCCGAATATAGCGAAACGGTCTCTCGACCTTGCCCATCGTCTTGGCCCGATAGGGACGGCATGCCCTGGGATGAAAGCCGTAGTGACGCGCGAGATCAACAAGCGCACGGTTATAGACAATACCCTCTGTCTCGCCTTCGCCGATGACTGCCGTCTTCATCCGATCGTACAGGATCTCGCGCGGAACGCCCCCAATCGCCTCGAAGGCGGCGACATGGCAACGCAGCACGGTCGGCAGGTTCTGATGCATGACGAAGCGCGCCCAGATGAGGCGGCTGTAGCCGAGCACCATGGAAAACAACCAGACGATCCTCGGCGTCGTCGGTTCATCGGTGAACACGACATGAAACTGGGCAAAATCGACCTGCGCCTGCTCGCCCGGCGGCGTCTCGAAGCGAACCTCGAACCCTTGCTCGCTCGGTGGTCGAACGTCACGCAAGAAGTCGGTCAGCGCCGTGTAGCCGCCGGAATAGCCGAGATCCTTGATCTCGCGGAAAAGCCGCCGCGCTGTCAGGCCGGGATAGGCCTGCACGCGTTCGCGAACGGGTCGATCACCGTCGCTCTCGGCTTGCGCGGGCCATAGACCGGAGCCTCCAGCCCGCGCTCGATGTACTTGCGCACCGTCTTGCGATCGATACCAGCCTGCCTGGCGATCGCTGACACCGACAGACCTTACCGATGTAGATCCAGGATCATCATCACCTCCCTCAGCTTGATCACCGAAATCCCCTTCCGACCATCGGAAGCAGTATCGGTGATGACATGTGACCGATCTTCCGGGGCGCGCGCCGGAAGACCGCTCACGGCGCAAACTGGGGAAGATTCAAACGGCACATTTGGGGAGTATTGTTCCGGTATCCACATCGCATGGAGGAGGCCCGAGACAGTTCTCGAACATGAAGGCCCATGGCTTCATCTCCGCGACGGCTCTCGCACCTTCCATGAGAAGATCGCGGGGATCGTCCTTGCCGAGGCCCTTGCCGTCCTCCGAATAAGGCTGGCAGGGCAGACCGCCGACGAGCAGGTCTATGCGCTGCTGGCGGTACGGCTTGAAGTCGACGCTCCGAAGGTCCTCCTCGATGACGTTCCACTCAGGCCGGTTAACGCGCAGCGTCGCTGCGGTGTTCCTGTCGATCTCCACCAGGGCCACCGGCTGGAAGCCGGCGGCTTCCTGGCCGAGTGCCATTCCGCCTGCACCGGCGCAAAGTTCGACAAACCTGAGTCGGCGCTCCGGCAGTTCGAAGAGCGGGCCTCGAGGCTCGGTCCAGGAAGCAATGAGCCTCAACTTGGGGGCGCTTGTCGCCGCGTGCAGGCAGTGGATCACGTCCGTCTGTCTGATTCCCTCGCGCGTACCGTCGAGCACGTATCCGCCTCGGCGGCCGAACCTGCCTTCGGCGAACTTCCGCAATGAATGGTATCCGCGAGGGGCGGGAAGGGCGGAGGATGCTGGCAGGCACTCGTTCTTCGAGTCCGAGGCTACCGAAATCGGCCTTGCCGGCATCTTGGCAAACACTTCCGATGCTGGGAATCCTATTCGGAGAGATCAGGTAACACTCGGTGCCCGAGCGGCATCGGTTCTTGAAGTCGCATGTCGAGCGTGTTGTGAGCTGCCTGCATCATGTCCATGTCATGGACGTGACTGATGGCGGCCAACTCGTTCATCAGATCACCAATGATCAGGTCAACACGGCGAGGAGCGCCCGTGGCATCCTCAATTATGACTGCCTCAAGTTGTTCGAACGATCCCCCAAGGGCACGGTAGAGCTCCAAGGCTGCCGCCAGGAAATTCCTCTGGCGCTCCACGAGATCCCTCGCGGAAGCTTCTCCAGCTCGGGCCGCCAAAAGCTGGACAGCTTTGTTTTGAAACGCGCTCATCCTTACAGATTTTCTTCACAATAAGCCTTCTTGAGGTTGCGTTTCTACTACACGCATAACGTCTAATTTTTTACTAATTCAGGAATTGACAAAATACATCTTCCGGTAAACGGGGGTCTGGATGCCGAAGCAAGTTTGACGGGTCACAGCCACAATCACGCGGTCGCTATCAATTTACCGCGGCGACAGCGGATATCTCTCCGACACCCACGGTTGTTGATCTGGAACAATGACCGGCTCCGGAGGGTCGTCTATTTGCGGCTTGATCTCCTGGTCTCCGACTTCGAGCTGGTGAAGGTTGAAGGCGAGATTGACATCCGGCGCTGAGCACACGCTCGCGGCGCGCGGCGCGGCCAAGTTTCGGGCTTAACGGAGGGCATTATTTGCTCCAGCGCAAGGAACCCTCAGCCCGACACATTTAAAAATGTGCGGACCATCTTCTGCACAAGGCATGTTGAGTTCAGGCGCCTTCGGCGCGACACCGGCTTCAGCCAGCGGGAGCCAAGCACATACTGGCAAGCATCACGGCAAGGGAACAGATCATGACGGAAACAAGCCTCGACAACACTGTCTCAGCGATCGCAGCAGAGTTGCCCGGAGCCGCGGAACTCTTCCGGAGCCATAACATCAGCTTCTGTTGCGGCGGCAACGTCCCGCTCGCGGAAGCCGCCGTCAAGGCGGGTCTCGCGCCGTCGGCGCTGCTTGCTGAGCTGGAGGCCCTCGTGGTTGCTGCAAGACGAGATGCACCCGAAGAAACATCGGACCTTATCGGACACATCCTCGACAGATATCACCAGACGCACCGTGCGGAGCTCGCCTGGCTCATCCCGCTCGCCCAGAAGGTGGAGCGGGTGCACGGAGACCACCCCTCGGCGCCGATCGGCCTTTCCCAGGTACTGGAGCGCCTGCGGGACGACCTCGAGAACCACATGATGAAGGAAGAGCAGGTTCTATTCCCAATGATGCGACGCGGCGGCAGTGCGGTGATCACCAATCCGGTCACGCAGATGCGAGACGAGCGCGAGGAAGAAGCAGGGCATCTCCGGACAGTCGAACATGTGACTCATGGGCTTTCGCTGCCGCCAGGCGCCTGCGGCTCGTGGACCGCACTCTATACGGGACTGCGCAAGTTCACCGACGATCTGGTAGCGCACATGCATCTCGAGAACGCAGTGCTATTTCCACGCTTCGAAACCACGTCCTAGGCGGCTGTTTGACGCACGAGTCAGCAGATGGGATCAATCTGGCGGATACCATACCGGCCACTCTTCTTTCTCGCGGGACTATGGGCGCTGATCGTGCCCATGGTCTGGCTCCTCCCGGAACAACTCGTGCCGGACAGGGTCGAGTGGCACAGCCGCGAGCTTCTGTTCGGCATGGGCGGAGCTGCGGCAGGGGGCTATCTCCTGACTGCCCTGCCGGCCTGGACGAAGAGCGGGGCCGTACCGCCGGCCGTCACTGTGATGGCTACCTGCCTCTGGTGCGCCGCCCGCCTAACCGGCGCGCTCTCGGAGCACCTGCCCCTTGTCGCTGCCGCGGCCGGGGTATCGGCCTATTTCGCGTTCCTGACTGCGATACTGATGCGTGGCGTCGTGGTCTCCGGGGCGTGGGATCGGTGCTGGGCGCCGATCGGAATAGGCGCGCTTGGCGTAAATGCCGTGGGTAGCATCGGCGATGGTCCGAGTCCCACGCCGCTGCTTTATGCCGCGCTGATCATCCTGATTGGCGGACGCGCCGTGCCCGCCTTCACCCGCTCCTGGCTAGACAGGACAGGGGGAGGGAAGTCCCTCCGCAATCGGCGGGCGCTCTCGCACCTGGCGGTCGCGGGCATTCTCATCGCGACCTGTCTTCGTGGCGCTTGGTCGCCGACGCTGTCAGGTCTCCTGCTGTTGTTTTCGGGCGCTCTGCTGCTGTGGCAGATGAGCGACTGGCAGAGCATCGGGACCCGCCGCTATCCTGCCTTGTTCATCCTGCATGTCGCATTCGCCTGGACGCCGACGGCGCTCATCCTGGGCGGTCTTTCAGCTATTCTAACCGACCAGATTCCAGCAGATGACGCCTTACACGCGCTCACAATGGGGGCGATGGGTACAATGATCGCCGCCTTCATGATGCGCCCTGCCATGTTCCGCAACGGCGAGTCCCTGATCCTCGGCCGGGCGATGGCTGGCGCGTTCTCGCTGGTGTCGCTCTCTGCTCTGCTGCGGATTTCCGGCGGCTGGCTGGATCAGGACCATTTCGAACCCGACGCCGCTTCCGCAATCTGCTGGATGGCGGGGTGGACGCTTTTTCTGATAGCATATCTTCCGGCCATGAGCGGCCCTGTTCCCAGACCCGCGTTCAGCGCCGCACTCGGCAGTCAGGTCGAGCGCGGCAACGGCAAGGCGGGGTGCCTCTGTCCGCAGAGCACCGAGTTGCCGATGGTCCAGGATACCCAACCGAATAGACGTATCTCGCAAGGAAAAAGTGATGCACGTGCAACGAGATCAAAATGGAGACTTCACATTCAACCCCGCCGCGCTCGCGGATCGTTTCCAGCTCTCAACCGACGACTTTCGTCGGAACATCCGCAGGGGACTGGTGACCAGCATGGTCGAGCGCGGCGAGGGCGAAGACGTCGGCACGTGCCGCTTGCGCGTGAAGATCGGAAACCGGGTGTGGACCGCAATCCTGAACAGCGAGGATCGCGTGATCACCGAAGAAATGACCATTTATCGCGCGAGCGCGCGAACATCACGAGCCAGACCATCCGTAGGGGAAAGCTGAACCCGCCGCAGACAGTCCCAAGGGCCTGCACTACGCCAAGACTAACTTGAACCTGGCCTTGGCTCCAAATCGATGCTGCCTGACCAATTGACGCTTCGTCCGGTAACCTCACTCGGCAAATAGATTGGGACCGAATACTTCGTAGTGGATGTGCGCTTCGGAAATGCCAAGACTGAGCAGCATGTCGTGCTGCATGCGCATGAACGGAACCGGTCCGCAGATATAATAGTCAGCATCTTCGAGGAGTATGCTGTCCTTGATCCTTTCGACGTCGACCAGGCCCGCAAAGTCGTAGTCACGTCCTTCGGTGTCCGTCGGCAGGGGCTCGTTGTAGAAGATGAAAAGCTTGAAATCCGGATAGGTACGGGAGGCGTCCTTCAGACGGTCGCGCATCGCATGTACCGCGCTGTTGCGTGCGCCGTGCACGAAAACGACCTTCCGCGGCGGCGCCTGAAGCGCTTTTTTCAGCATGCTGACCATCGGCGTCAGCCCGACCCCGCCGCTGATCAGAACGATCGGCGTCGTCGCTGTGACGTCGATGTAGAAGTTCCCGTAGGGAGCCGTGAGCTTGAGTTCGTCGCCGACATTGATCTCGTCGTGCAGCAAGGAAGAGACATAGCCGGGCGTCCCCAATCCGCCATCTTCTCGCTTCACCGAAATTCGATAGCTGCGTCCGTTCGGAGAATCCGACAGGCTGTATTGGCGTATCTGCTGGTACCCGAGCTTCGGCACGTGCACGGCGACACTCGTGTATTGTCCGGGCTCGAAATCCGCCACCTGTTCACCGTCCGCCGGCTCCAGCACGAATGAGGTAATGACATCGCTCTCCGGATTCTTCTCACGAACGATAAAGCGCCGCCAGCCGGTCCAGCCACCGGGGCGGTCTTGCGAGCGCTCGTAGAGCTCACTCTCCATGCCGGCCAGGATATCCGCCAGATTGCCATAGGCCTGCGCCCAGGCCGAGATGATCTCCTCTGTCGCGGCGTCTCCCAGCACCTCCTTGATAGACGCGAGCAGATGCTCTCCGACGATCGGATACTGTTCCGCTCTGACGCCAAGGCTGGCATGCTTGTGGGCGATGTCCTTCAACACCGCCGAAAGGCTCTCCGGATTCTCGATGTTGGCCGCATAGGCGTAGACGGCGCGGGCGAGCGCTTGCTGTTGCTCGCCCCTTTCCTGATGCGCCATGTTGAAGATGTTCTTAAGCTCAGGATGCGCCTGAAACATCCGCTTGTAGAAGTGCTGGATGATCGCGTAACCGTGCTGCGCCAGGACTGGGGCAGTGGCTTTGACGATTTCCTTGGTCTGCTGGGTGAGCATTTGGGGTTCTCCTTTGGCCACTGAGCGGCTCTTCAAACCACGACGCTGTGACTGCGCCGGTTCAACATACGAATGGACCGACATGCCGTGCGGTACTGTGTTTCGGCTGAGCTGAGATTCTACTCAGCAATAGAGCGGAAATGCGCGCAACCGTCATTGCGACCGGACCGAGGATCGAATTTCGTTGTTCTCGAACCACGGATCTTTGGCCCGCGAGGTCAGGCAGCCCGGCCGAACCGCTCGTGCGCACCCGAAGCGGAGATCATGTCAACCGCCAGTTCCGAGTGGTGCTCGCACGCGATGCGGACAGCCGAAGTGCCCAGAAGGCTGAAGGCGGTTGAGAAGGCGTCGGCAGCCGTCGCAGTCGGGGCTACGACGGTCACCCGCCGATGGAGTCTTGGCGTTGCCCCGCTCAGCGGGTCGAGAATGTGGCCGAAGCGGCCGGAGGCGTCGAACTGGAAACCGTCCGGGCTCGAGGTCGCGACGGCCCTGTCGACGAGATTCAGAACGCTGTCCGGCGTGCCGGCATCTTCTCGCGTCGTGAGTCCGACCCGCCACGGCTGGCCGTCCTGCTGCGCCCCGATGGCGCGTGTCTCACCCATGCTGACCAGACTGTTTGCAATGCCCGCCTCCCTGAGCAGGCCGACGATCCGGTCGGTGATGTAGCCCTGCGCAATGCCGTTGAGCGTCAACGCCATTCCCGGTCGGGCGAATACGACGCGATCGCGGTTGAACTTGAGCTTCTCGAAGCCGACGCGCGATAATGCGCGCCTCTTCGCGTCCTCGGACGGCCCCGCAGGATCGGCGTCGCTGGCGGAAAAATGCTCGGCATAAAGCGTCCACAAAGGCTGAACGGTAGGGTCGAAGGCACCACCAGTCGTCTCCCAGAAGTCACGGCTCGCCTCCAGCAGGTTCACCAATTCCGCCGGCGGAGCGGCGATCGCTCCGGTTCGGTTCAGCTCGGAGAGGGCGGAATCGCGTTGGTACAGACAGAACACCCTCTCGAGGCGCGACACCTCGGCAACGACGCGGTCTACTAGCCGCGCGGCGTCGGCCCGGCTCTCCAGGTTCAGGATCAGTGTCGCCGGAGCGCCCAGGGCACGGCCTCTCCACGTCACCGCGGCCACTGCGGCTTCGGCTCGTCCGCCAAGGCCTATGAGCGGGAGTCCCGCGGCAGCGGCCATGATGCAGATCGCCCGGCGGCGGGTAATCGGACTAGCCATGAGTTTGCGCCTCCCCATGGCTCTCAGTTTCGATTGCCGCGCCGTGCTCGGAGGCCCCGGTCCCCAGCACATAGTCCTTGGGAATTTCTTTGAATCCGGTGATCCGGCCGCCATTCTTCGCAGCGAAGTCCCGCGCAGCGCGTTCGCTCGAGAACGGCACCGCCTCCTCGGCGCCCATCCCGCCCCTAACCTTGCTACCGATGACGTAGAACGCCGTTTTCGCGTCGATCCAGTTCTCCGCTCCCGGCTCCTCCCAGCTCTGCGCCGCGCCCATGTCCGATACATAGATCGCGGCGACGTCCTTGGGTTCCTCCGGCAACAGGATGAAGGCGACGGTGTCCCGGGCCGATGAGAACCAGATGGGTTCGGGGATGTCCTGCAGGATGATCTGGCCCTTCGGCCCCGGATGCTCGAGGACGTTCATTCCGCAGTAGCGCCCCATCGCGTCGGCCGTAAGCGCATAGGGGGAGGGCATCGTCGCATCCTCCTCCTTCTGGCAGCCGGCAAGGAAAAGCGTTGCGGCGAGGATTGCAGTGGCGACCGTGAGCCTCATAGCTCCCTCCTTGAGAAGATCAACGTGGCGAAGCCGAGCGGTGCGAGCGTCCAGAACCCGAGAGCTGCGAGCAGGACGGGCGAGGAAAGGCCGGTGTGGTCGGCGACGCCACCCAGGGCCGAAAGAGCGCTTGCCCCGCCGGAGCCGAGGTTGAGCAGGCGGTAGACGTCAGTCGGGTTGGCGAGCAGGAGCAGGTTGAGCAGCCCGGTCGGAATGGCCAGCCCCTGCGCGGCAACGAGGCCGCCGAGCAGCGCCATGTCGTAGATCAGCACGAAGAACAGCCAGATACCAATGGCGATTCCCCCGGCCGTCGCGCGCTCCCTGGCCACCGAGCTTATCAGATAGCCGATCGCAGCAAACACGGCGCCAAGGAGGATCGAGGATGCGGTCATCGACCCGAAGGCCTGCCAGCTATCCGGTCCGACAGCGCTTCCCGTCGCGATCAGCGCCGCAGCAGCCGCGCCGTAGCCGAAGAGCGTTGCGAAGGCAAGTATCGCCAGATGACCGAGGAACTTGCCGAAGACGACCTCGCGTCGTCCGATAGGATAACTGAGGAGAAGCAGCATCGTTCCTCGCTCCATCTCGCCGACGATCGCGTCATGCGACAGCAGGAGCGCGATCAACGGCACGAGGAAGATGGTGAGGCTCGAGAGGCTGACGACGACGACATCGAGCTTGTCGACGCCCACGCTGCCGGTCGGCACGCTGCCAAGGAAGGACAGCGTCAGGGCGAGTGCGGTCAGTAGCAGGGTGGTCGCCAGTACCCACCGGTTGCGCATGCCGTCCTGGATTTCCTTTCTGGCGATGGTGAGGATATTGCTCATTTCGTTACCCCGCCGTTGAGAAAGTGCGCATAGAGGTCGTCGAGCGTCGGTTCGGTGATTGTCAGGCCGGAGAGCAGCGCAGCATCCGCGGTGATGTCATGCAGCAGCGCGATCTTGCGGTCCGAGGAGACTTCGGCGTCGACGACGCCGTCCGGGCCGCGGCACCATTTCATGCCGCCATTCAGCCAAGGGGGCGTGGCGTCGGCTTGCGAGAGCTTCAGGCTGATGCGCGTCGGCAGCCGGGCGATGCGACGAAGCTCCTCAAGCGTTCCGTCTACGATCTTGACGCCCTTGTTGACGATGATCACGCGGTCGGCCCGGCCCTCGAGTTCGGTAAGCGCGTGCGACGAGAGCAGCACGGTGGTGCCGTTCGCCCGCAGCTCGCTTATCAGCTCGTAGAAGTTCCGCCGCAGGGCCGGGTCAAGGCCGCTGGTGGGTTCGTCTAGCAGCAGGATCCGTGGCGTGCCGAGCAGGGCCTGCGCCAGCCCCAGGCGCTGTCGCATGCCCTTGGAATAGGTCCGGACCGGCCGGTCGACGGCTTCCTCGGCGAGGCCGACGCGCTCGAAAAGGCCTTTGGTGGCGGCACCGTCCACCCGCTTCAGCCGTGCATAGAAGCGCAGAGTCTCCCGGCCCGTAAGCGCCATGTTGAAGGAGACGCTTTCCGGCAGGTAGCCCAGGCTTTGCCGTACCGCGAAGTCGCCCGTCGCCGGATCTTCCCCCAGGACCCGCACCCGGCCTTTTGTCGGCCGGATGAGGCCGAGCATGAGCTTGATGAGGGTGGTCTTGCCAGCGCCGTTATGCCCGACGAGCGCGACGGTTTCGGCTGCTTCCAACCCGAATGACATGTCTCGCACCACGGTTGAGTTTCCGTAGCACTTGCTGACGCCGGCTATCTCGACGGTCCCGCTCATTTCACGGCCTTCCTGTCTGCCGGCACCATCAGCGGGCGGCTGTCGACGACGCCGCCGGGCAGGATTGCCGGAAACTGCGCCTGCGCCCAGCGGATGACCTGGACCGCGGGGCTGGTGGTCAGCAGCTTTGCCTGTGGTGAGGTCCATAGCACCTTGTCGATTAGATCGTTGGGCCTGTAGGGGTTGTCGCCAATTCCGTCGCCGTCCAGGTCGAACGCGGGATTGTCGCTCCAGTAGTTGCCCTGTCCTTGCGACGACCAATCGAGGTGGCGCGTTCCCACGTACTTGACCTGATTACGGTTCTTGATGAAGGAGTTACGGCTGATCAGGTTGCCTTCCGAGCCTGCCGTGAAGTGGATTCCGATCGCGCAGCCCTCGAACACGTTGTCCCGAAAGCGGTTCTTGTTGGCATTGTAGATGAAGACGCATTTTTCCGGTCCGAGGCGGCGGTCTTCACCTGCGGTCAGGTTCTCTTCGTCGCCCTTCGGAACGCCATGTCCGGAGGATCGCGCCTTCAGCCAACGGTCCGCCGGCTGAAGGCGGCCGACGACGATGTTGCCGGTGATCCGGGAGTTGTTCGCGTAGTTCAACAGAAGTCCGTGGTCGCGATCCCCTTCCGAGCGATTCCCGTCTATCTTGAGGCGGCTCGAATACATGATCGCATAGCCGACAGCGTTGCCCGTCGAGACGTTGTCGCTGATCTCGCTGTCGTTCGTGTACATGTAATGTACTGCGAACCGCAGTTCGCGAAAGCGATTGCCGCTGAAGACGTTCCGCTTGCTCGTCTTGCTGAAGATGCCGTCCCGCCCGTAGCTGACGTCATTGCCGACGACCCGAGCGCCCGGCGCGTTCCAGACCGATATGCCGTCTCCCGCCTCGCTGATCCTGCCCTCGCGCAAGCCGACGATCCGGTTGCCTAGCGCCGAGGAATCCCGTGCACCGTGCAGATAGATGCCGACGAGATTGCCGATGATCGCGTTTTTCTCCACGCGCGCTCCGGTCGCCGTCTGTGCCACGAAGATGCCGGAGTCCATTCCATAAAGGTCCTTGCCCGACCCTCTGACCTCAAGCCCGCGAACGATCGACTGCGGCGCCTTCACTGTTATCACGCTGCCTTTGCCGTTGCCCATGACGACGGCTCCGGATTCGCCTTCGAGCGTCAGCGTCTTGTTGACAGTGACCGGCCCCTGATGTTCCCCTCCTTGCAGTACAATAACGTCCCCCGACGCGGCGCGGTCGAGCACAGGCTGGAGCGGCGATCCGTCGGCAGCCTTGCGGATCGTCGCCGCCGATGCGGGACAGGCGAGGATGACGGCGGCAAGCGCCGCCATCCCGAGTGCCGATATGTTCGGACGAGCCATCAGGCGCCCTGCGCCTCCACGAGCATGCGGCCCTTCATCTCCATGTGCATCGCATGGCAGAACCATGTGCAGTAGTACCAGTAGACGCCCGGCCTGCTGGCCTTGAAGGTGACCGAAGCGGTCGCTTGCGGTGCAACCTCCATGCTGATGCCGTAGTTGACGATGCAGAATCCGTGCGTGAGGTCCTCGACCTCGTCGATATTCGTCACATAGACCGTAACCTCGTCGCCCTGCTTGACGGTGAAGTCCTCCAGCCCGAAGGCAGGGGCAGCGGACGTCATGTAAACGCGGACCTTGTTGCCGTCACGGATGACTTCCGAGTCGACCATCAGGTCGATGTTGTCGGCCTTCGCCTGGGCGACCGCATCGGCGAAGAAAGGATCGTCCCTGTTCCAGACGTGGACGGGGTTGATCTTGGAGGCATGGACGATCGTCGCGTCATGGGGTTCGGCAAAGGTCGGGTTGTCGTGCACGAGTACCATCTCTTCGCCCGAAATATCGATCAGTTGGTCGTTTTCCGGCTTGAGCGGGCCGACGTTCAGGTAACGATCCTTGGAGAACTTGTTCAGTGAAATCAGCCATTTGCCGTCCGCTTCCTTGGTCTGCCCCATCGAGGTGTGGTTGTGGCCGGGCTGATAGTGAACATCGAGCTTGTGGCGTATGGGATCGACCTTCTCGCCCGCATAGGCCCGCTTGGCGTCCTCGATGTTCCATTTGCAAATTTGGCTGTCGATGAACAATGTCGTGTAGGCGTTGCCCTTGCCGTCGTAGGCGGTATGCAAGGGACCGAGACCGAGTTCCGGCTCGGCGACAACGGTGTCGCGGGGCTGGATCTTGTCATCGAAGAGATCATCGAACTTGCGTACGTCGAACACGGTCACGGTCGGCGAGAGCTTGCCGTTCGCAACGACGTGGATGCCGTCGGGCGCCGTGTTGATGCCGTGGGGGCTGTTCGGCACCGGCACGTAGCGCGTGTAGGGCGAACCCTTTCGGCCGTCCAGCACCGGCACGCCGCCGATCTCCTTGTAGTCGCCCTTTGCGACCGCTTCCTCGATCCGCTTCAGGTTGAAGATGACGACCCAGTCCTGCTCGCTCGCCATCATGTCCGCCAAGGTAAAACCCTCTTCGGAATTGTAGCAGGTCGCGAAGCAGTACTTGCCCTGGTAGTCGGCGTCGACGTTGTCGAGGTTGCCGTCGACCATCACCTGCCAAGCGACCTTCATCGTCTCGCCGTCCACGGCGGTGAATATCGCCTGGTAGGAGTTCTTGTCGCCCATGGTCTTGCCGTCATTGGGGACCGGCACGGCGTCCTCGCCATTGCAGAAGACGTACCCGGTCTTCGGATATTTCTGGACCCGAAGCCCGTGAACAGTGTGCTGGTTCGGAAGCTGGATGATCTTGTCGCACTTCATGACGTCGAGCCGAATGCGGCAGACGCGGGAGTTGGACTTGTCGTTGGCGTAGAGATAGCGCCCGTCGTAGGTGCCTTCTGTAAAAGACGGATGCGGATGGTGAAGGTCGCCGTTCAGATAAAGGCCCCCCTGATCCTTCAGGAACTCGACCGTTTCCGGCAGCAGGCCCTCGGTCATGACCTTACGGCTTTCGTTGGTCTGGCCCCAGCCGGTCGCACTGCACCGGTTGAAGACGGGGATCCTCATCATCTCGCGCATCGAGGGGGCGCCGACGATACGGATTTCGCCCGACTGACCGGATGAGAAGAACACATAGTACTCGTCGAGCTCGCCGGGCTTCACTTCGTAACTTCCGACGGAAGCCGCCTGCGCTTTGGCAGGGGTCGCCGTGCCGCCAGAAAGCGTCAGCGCGCCGCCTGCGCCCATCGCGCCGGCCGCCGCCATGAAGGCGGTCGTGCCCAGCATCTGTCGTCTGTTCAGACGCATCTTGGTTTCTTCGTTTGACATTGTGCCTCTCCTTGGATGTTGGCTTCAGACGGGGTTTTCCGGCGCCGTTACAGCCTTTCTGATCGGGGCGCCCTTGTGAGTCACGACGGTCTTCGCCGGCACTTCCCCCCGCGATACCGGGGTGGAAAGCGCCATGAACTTTTCGCGTTTCAGCCGCACCTGGATCATGTGCGGACAGCGCTGGTCGTCGTGGTAAAGCTCCTGGCAGTGCATGCAGTAGATGCACTCGTTGACATTGATGCCGCCCTCCGGGTGGATGGACTGGACCGGGCACTCCTTGGCGCAGCGCTGGCAGGGCGAGCCGCATTCCGGCCACCGCTTCAGCCACTCGAACATGCGGATCCGGCCAGGGATGGCGAGTGCAGCGCCCAGCGGGCAAAGGTAGCGGCAGTAGAACCGTTCGATGAAAAGGCCGGCGGCGAGCACGGTGAGCGCAAAGACGACGAAGGGCCATTCGCGGGCGAACTTCAGGATGATCGCCGTCTTGAACGGCTCCACTTCAGAAAACATCTCGGCAAGCGCGAGGGAGTAGAGCGACAGCCCGAAAAGGCCGAGAAAGATGATGTATTTGATCGGCCAGAGCCGCTCGTGCAGGCCCCAGGGCACTCTCACCTGAGGCACCTTCAGCCATCGCGCGACATTGTTGGTCAATTCCTGCAGCGCGCCGAACGGGCATAGCCAGCCACAGAAGGGGCCGCGCCCCCAGAACAGCAGCGCCGCAGCGACACTCCCCCACAGGAGGAACACCAATGGGGCGGAGAGGAAGAACTCCCAATGGAAGCCCGTCACCAGGGAGTTGAAGAATGTCAGGACGTTGACAACAGAGAGCTGGGCGTTGGCGTACCAGCCGAGCCACACCAGCGTGAAGAGCAGGTAGCCGCGTCTGATCCAGGCAAACAGCGCCGGCCGCTTCACCAGCCAGTCCTGGAAGAAGAAGATCAGGGTCAGGACGAGCACGGCAGCCATCGTGACCGCCACCAACACCCGGTTCATGTCCCACATCTTCATCCACAGGGGCTGCCCCTCCGCCAGCGGCTCGGCAGGTGCAGCCTGTTCGGCGATACTTGGCTCGACAGGCGGCCGCGCTGCAGCGGCCTGGACGGTCACATGGGCGTCGGGCAGGGCATAGCTGAGATTGTAAGGTAGCACCGCCTTGTCGCGCCCGCCGGCGCTACGCTGAACCAGTAGCTGCAGTTCCCACGGTGCGGCAACGTCGAAACCGAAGTCCGCCGGAACCACAAACAGGGCGATTTCGCGAAGACGCGGCGCGCCGGACGCAGCTAGCATCGGCAGCCGTGTGTGGTCGCGGTCGCGGAACCGCAGGCCCTGGCCATCCTGGAGAAGCTCAATGCGGTCGAAAATCCCGCCACGGACGTAGCCGGAGCCCTTGAAGGAATAGGCCCCGTCGCCCGCCACGACGATCGCCTCCTCTCCCGGCTTCAGCTTGGCGCGCATCTGCTCGTAACGGGCATCGCCGAGCAGCGACCTTCCGATCACCGGCACGCTCACCGGCGCGATGTAGAGATCGATGAACCGATCGCCGGGACTGTGCGTCTCGGGCCGGCCGGCAGCGGCCGGTTGGCCGGCCTGGCGGAAGGCTTCCGTGACCTCGCCCACCGTAAGGCGAAGGCTTCGCACCGATCCGTCGCCAACCAGCGTCTCCCAGTCGCTCGTCCCCGTTCTGGAGAGGTCGATTTTGCGGCTTTCGGATGATTGACCGGTCGCCGCGGCGTCCGCGCCGAACCTATTCGCACGGATCAGCTTGAGGGCGGAACGGACAATGCTGTCGCCCATGACCAGCACGGTCACGGTGGCGCCGCTGACGATGTCGACCTGAGGCGGCCGGTCGGCGCCTGAGGAGACCCGCCCGAGGTCTTTGCCGATGATGGCGTTGACCGATGCGACGACCTTCGCCTCTGGAATGCCAATGAGGACGATCGGCTCCTTGTGGTCGACGAGCTCCAGCCCGCGTACAACGCCTTTCGGATCGATTCCAACCACGATATGGATGGGCTTGCCGGAATAGCCGACGGAGCTTGTGACGTCGGAATTGAGATACGCGTAACCCAGCAGGCTGTCGCCGCGGAAGACGGGTGCGATCGGCGGATCGCCGGTGACCTCGCCGAAGCGGGTTGCACCTGGAAAGATCTCCTGCGGCTGCACCTTTTGAAGGTAGATAGACAGTTGGCCCGCGGCCATGCTCGGGCCGGCCAACAAGGCGGCGATGCAGAGAGCGACGAGGCCGCGCAGTAGGCGTTTCAATCCGATCTTATGTATCGCTGCTTGGTACATCGGGTTTCCTGGGCCACAGAGAGCCACTTCCATCGCGGGCCATTTCACACGGCCCGAAATGAATTTCTTTGCGCCAGATCAACTTGATTAAATTCAACTTGGGCCAATGTGTCTCAGGTCCGGAGGACCGAGTTCAGAATGCGCAGCTACGCGTGCCAACCGGGAGAGCAGGACATGCCCGAAAAGAGAACCGAACCGTGGGTGATGGTGTCGATGACCGAGCTGCTGTCGTTCGCCCGCGCGATGGAGCAGGAGGCGGTCGACGGCTATGTCGCTCTGGCCGCGCGCATGCGGGCCGAAGAACGCCCCGACCTCGCCGCAGTCTTCGAACGTCTAATCGCGGAAGAGGAGGGGCATCTCGGAAAGGTGGACCAATGGCTAGGCGAGAGAGCTCCACAACCAGTCAGCCTCCCAGAACCGTTCTTCGATGACGAGGGGGCGGGCGTTGTTGCTTCGGAGCTGCTGACGTCGTACCGCGCGTTTTCCATGGCGGTGCGCAACGAGGAGCGGGCCTTCGTGTTCTGGACCTATGCGGCGGCGCATGCGCCTTCCGAGGAAATCAGGCAGGCCGCCGAGCGACTGGCAAGGGAGGAACTGGGCCATGTGGCGACACTGCGTCGCGAGCGCCGCCGCGCCTTTCACGAAATGCGCCACGCGGAATCCGGCTCAATAAGGGACGACTTGCCGACGCTCGAAGGGCGGCTCGCCGAACTGTTGATACGCACCCCTGCGGCTGCACTCGGAGAAACTGCGGAGCGGTTGCGCGGCTTGGCGAGCGAGGCGCAGGAGCGCGCGACCGCTCTAATAGCAACGCCGCCTAGCGAAACGCCTCTGTTGCAGCACGTTCCCGCGAACGTCACCGGGCGGCTGGTCCCACTCTGCGAATTCCTGCTCGATTGCTATCTCGACCTTGCGGAACACGAAAGCACCGAGTCGGCAAGAGCTCGGGTGCAGACGTTCGCCAGCGACATGATCCGCTGCCTCTATGCAGTACGGGAACTTTAGGCTGCGGCCAGGTGGCATCACCGTCACAGGCACTGGGCCACTCCGGCGCTGAAGCCCACTAATCCATAGTCGTTTAGCTTTGATTTCGCCGTCCACTCGTATATCGGCGAAGCGGAGAGGCACTACCCCAGACGCTCCGAGCCTTTTTGATCGGTTTCCTTTGGTGAAGAGGAGATTGATCCGGAACAATGCGCTCCATTCTCCTTTGAGTAAATGTTCAGCAATCATCTTCCGTTTGCATTTGCCGGAAGGGAGAAGGCGCAGCCAAAGGAGACACTATGGGAAACTGGACCGCAGATCTGACGACCCGAACCGGGCTTAAAATTCACGTCAGGCCCGTTCGGACCGAAGACGAGCCGATGCTTGCCGAATTCTTCACCCATGTCACCAAAGAGGACCTGAGTTTCCGCTATCTTACTGGCCTGAACGAGGTCGGCAAGGAGCGTATCTCGGCCCTCACCGATGTCGATCACGTCCGGACGGAGAATTACCTGGCTTTCGGCGAGAGCGGCGATCCGTTGATCGCCACTGCGATGCTGGCCTGTGATCCCGCATTCGAGCGAGGCGAGGTGGCGATCAGCATTCGCTCGGACTACAAGAATCGCGGCGTAGGCTGGGAGCTTCTGGGATTTCTCTCGGGGGTCGCCCAGGCGAAGGGCGTCAAGGTGCTCGAGTCGATCGAACGGCGCGAGAACCGTGCGGCGATCGAAATCGAGCAGCAGATGGGATTCACCACCGTGACCGATCCCGACGACCCCACGATCCTCCTCGTCCGGAAGGAACTGAGAGCGGCGTGAGACGCCGCCGCGCTTGAGCAACTTTGTTCGGCCGGAGCATCGCCGTTCCGGCCGGAGTGCTGCCATCTCCAGTCTGGACCACGATGCCGCGGATGACTGTGGTCAGTTCAAGCGCTAACGCAGACGCTGGAGCCTCTTCCACTTCCAGACTTACGAGGACAGCCAGCTTTCTAGGGTTATTGGTATCATGCAGTGCGTTGCGATTTCATCGGAAGTTGAACGGCGTACCAATCCGTCAACTCCGCCGCACCTCACACTCGCTCGGCGGGTCTACTTTCGGCAGCAGGCGCGGAAACCAGTCCCAACTTGCTGTTGCCGTCATGAGTCAGCTGTGGCGGCCGCTAAACCGGAAATGCCGCTATCTTGCCGTTCAGCAGAAGGTAAAGGCCTGGCGACAGGCCGATCCGGAGACCGCCGGTTAGTGGCCAGGGATAACTTACTTCGGTGATTGCGCTCACACTGCGAAATCGGTCCAGGCCTCGATCCGCGACGATGGACTAGGGCTATCTCGCCTTTATGTACGCAACGAGATCGGCAATCTCGGCACGTGTCAGGGATAGATTTGGCATGCGGGAGTGGTGAGGGGTAGCCAAAAATGCCGCAAGGCTTCTCTCGTCAAAACGTTCCGATTCAGCAATCTGAGCGAACGTTGGAACAGTATCAGAGCCGCGAACTTGTCCAGGCGCAACGACGTGACACTCGCTACACCAGCGTTGGGCGATGGCGCGTCCGTGGAGCCGATCGGCCGCAGCGCCCTCGCCACTGACAGTCAGAAGAAGGGCAACGGTGCCAGCACATTGCAGACCACATATTCGCTTCATTGCAGCCGTGTCCTAATGGTTGACCAGCAAGTCGTACCAGCTTGGTTGCAATCGATAGATCTCAAGTCGCGTCCGGGTGATTAACTTTCCAAACAGACACATCAGTCGCGGTTACTGCAACGCGCCCGTCGGACGTGAGCTCCTTGCCATCGAATTTTTGAGACGCGATATCGCTGAAGATTGTAACGTATTGCTGCAGTCGACACTCGTTGCAGAGCGGGGGATCGGCGATATCGAGAAGGGCTTCCTTCGTGACAAGAACGATCTCGTCGCCTCCGATGTCTCTCTCCATGATCAGAAGCGCCTCGTCTCCCGATGCCTTCATCATTCCACTGAGCAGCTTCAAGGGCATGTTCGTCCTCCCGGCACGAGTGCGAGGCGAGCCAACCAAAACGGCGTTCACTCAAGCATTATGCTTCGCACGCACGGAAACTCCTTGATCAAGCTCAAAGTCGATCTTCAATCGCGATCCGTTGGAGGTTAAGATCACCGTGCCCGTCTGCCGCAATTGCGCATCTCGTCGAGCCAGCGAGAGCGTTTCTTCTCATCGGCAAAGGAGAGGCCGTAGAAATTCTCGCGAATGGGCTTGATTCCGGCGAAGCCCAGCATACTGCGCTCGAAACTCCGAACGCCATACGCGCCGAAATACCACCGGTAAAGAAGCACCGGCATACCCATGGTGACAATTATGCGGGCGGAGCGCCCGGCCAGCAGCCGCTTCGGAAAGCCGCCCTTCTTGTATTCCATCGCAAAGCCCGGCCTGAAGATGTGCTCGAGAAAGCCCTTGAGCAGGGCCGGCATCGTTCCATGCCAAAGAGGAAACAGAAAGACCCAGTGCTCTGCCCAGCGCATGTCCTCTCGGGCCTGCTCCAGGCCCGGTGGCAACGCCCCGGTCTCGAAATCCTCCTGCGTCCGCAGCAGCGGAAACTCGAGCTTGGCCACTTCTATCCGCCGTACCTCGTGTCCCGCTGCCGTGGCGGCCTCGGCGTAAGCGTCAGCCATGGCGTGCAGGAGGTGGTGCCTGGCCGGGTCCGGATGGCCCTGGACAATCGCAATGTGCCTGGTCATCTGCTGCGCTCCGTAAAATCACCACGCATGCCATTGAATGCCTGTTAGCTCCTCATGACCGCGTCAACGAAACTGCGGGTGCGGGCGCCTTTGGCCGAACAGAGGTGCCGGAACGGGACCCGGAAGATGGCATTGTGCCTGTCTGAGCAAGGAAATCGCTGACGACTTTCTTAACCTTCCCCCCCTGTCCAACGAGCAGATGCCCGCCGGTGTCGTAGACGACCAGCTTCGCGCCCGGAATGCTCCTGGCGGCGAATATGGCTGCGGGGAGCGTGTTGAACAGATCATCTTGGGCCGACACGACCAGGGTTGGAGCGGCGATCTTCTCAAGAGGCAGGCGGTGGAGATCGGGCGCACTGTCGATGTTAATGCCGGGAAAGCGCCGCGAAAGCGGTTCGACGCTGCGAATTATGGCCATCACCCGATTTCGGTCCTGCGCCGGGGCCGCCTCAACCAATTCGGGCGGCACGCCGAGGAAGCGGATCAGAACCGACGGAGCAATCTTTTCGGTCGCCCACCAAGCGAAATCGGCGCCCGCGTTGACTAGCCAAAAGGCAAACGCGCTGCCACGACTCCCCTCGAGCATCACTGGACTCTCGGGCGCGTAAGTTCCAGGGACGATCAGAACAAGAGCTGAAACCTTATCCGGATGGCGAAGCGCCAGTTCGATCGCCGAGCGTGCGCCAGCCGAAACACCGACGACGACGGTCTTGTCGATCTCAAGCTTGGAGAGCAGCGCCACATGGGCATCGGCCTGGGCGGACGGCGAAGCATCGGCCGGAATCGGCGTGCCGAGATATCCGAAGCGCCACGAGGCGATCACCCGAAAGCCGCTTCCGACCAGATCGGCAACGTTGGTCAGGCCCTGATCCCATCCGCCACCTGCGCCGTGAATGGAAAGGAGCGGAATGCCGTCGCCTCTCTCGGCATATTCGATGGGACCGGCGGCAGTATTGGCGATGCGCGCGCCATTGGCGACTGCGGAGCGCGCCCGATCGATGTCATTGCTGTAGGACAGGAAAACCATCCCGCCTGCGACCGCGGCGGCGATAAAGATCGCTGATAATGTCCATCCGATCCGACATCCCGGAGCTTCAATTTGCCGGTATCGTAGTGGGTTGAGCCGCGAGGACTTTGATCTGCCTCAAAAGAATCGGTGAGATCTTCGGCAATCAGGCCGATGCGTCTATTCGTTGGATTACTCGTGCTCGAGCGATCGATAGATTTCCAGCTCCTGGGCGAAGTGGAGGCGAGTGATAGCTTCCAGACCGTGCAGCAGGCGCTGGATCTCGTAACGCTGTGCCGGGCTCGACGCATGTTCGCCAAAGGCTTGTCGAAGCGAAGTGAGGCTGTGGACCTGACGCTGGATCTCCATGTGAGTTCTGCTCATGCCGGCAAGAGCATCCGGCGCGCCTGCCTGCCTGCGCAGCCTGGGATAGACTTCCTCGTCATCCTGGCGTTCGTGCGGAAGAAGACGTTGTCGCAGCAGAGTATCCAAGTGCGCAAGCTGATTACGGACCTCATCTTCCGGGAGGTCCTGGATGCGCGCGCTTGTATGACGTATCTCGTCCACAACATCCATCAGGGCACGATGCTCGGCTTCGAGCTTCAGGAGCTCTGCATGCTCCAAACGTGTTGTTTTCCTCCAGCCGCGCATGGGGTCGCCTAGCGCGCGCAGTGCATTCAAGATGGCGAAGATGTCGATTGCTTCCTGCAGCAGTGCGCCCTGAACCGGTGTCAGATACCCAAAGGCGGCCGCAACCATGCCAGCGGCGGACAAGGCCATACCCATATAGACGCTCTGGAGGGCTATGCCGCGTGAGCGGTGCGCGATGCGGATGGCGCTGACGAGGCGATCGAGCCGGTCCACCAGGATGACCACGTCCGCCGCTTCGGAGGAGGCGGCAGCCCCGCGCGCGCCCATGGCTACCCCGACGTCGGCGGCTGCGAGCGCCGGTGCGTCGTTGACGCCATCGCCGACCATCATGACCGGTCCTGCCGCTCTTTCCGCTTCCACAATTCGGGTTTTGTCTTCCGGCTTCAATTCGGCGGCAACCTTGTCCAGTCTCAAAAAGGACTGGAGACTCTCCGCCAGCTCGGTGCGATCGCCAGTCGCAAGCACGATCCGTCCGACGCCGGCCTCCCGCAATTGCCTAAGCACGCTGCCGACCTCTGGCCTGACCTCGTCGGCGAGGAGAAACGCGCCCGCGAGAGCTCTGTCGATGGCAGCGAGCACCGAGACGACGCCATCCCTCCGGATCCACGTCCGTATGTCTCGCGAGAAGGCGGTCTCATCGATCCTTTCGCTGATGAAATCCCAGCCGCCCACTGCGATTTCGTGGCCATCTATGTTGCCGCTCACGCCGGAACCCGCCGATTCCCGAGTTCCGGATGGTGCAACAAGTTGCAGGCCCCGCTCTCTTGCGGCTGCGACCAAGGCGCGGGCAATCACGTGATGTGAGCCCTGATCCAGCGATGCCGCCAGCCGCAGCACCTCCAGAGGGTCAAGATCGGTGCGCGACTTGAGCTCGATAAGGTGGGCCCGGCCGTCTGTAATCGTCCCTGTTTTGTCGAGGATCACTGTCTTGATGCGCGCAAGCATCTCCAGCGCGCCTCCGCCTTTCACGAGCACCCCCTTGCCGGCGCAACGAGAAACTCCGGCGATGATCGCCACCGGGACCGCGAGTATGAGTGGGCACGGCGTTGCAATGACCAGCACGGCGAGCGCGCGGACCGGCTCCCCGCTGATGGCCCAGGCGCCGCCGGCGAGGAGCAGCGTGACCGCAAGAAACCCCAGCGCATAACTGTCCGCAAGCCGAACGATAGGCGCCTTCGCGGCTTTTGCCGCCTCCACTAGCCTGACGATTGCCGCATAGGTGCTGTCGCTCGCCGCGCTCGAGGCGACCATTTCAAAGGCATCGCCGGCGTTCGTCGTGCCGCTCGTCACTGGCTCACCGGAGCGGCGCCGGATCGGCATTGCCTCGCCCGTCAAGGCCGACTCGTCCAGCACGGCGATGCCATCCACCACGCTTCCATCGACCGGCACCACCTCGCCACGGCGTATCAGGATTCGGTCGCCAGGATTGAGTTCTTCGATGGAAACCTCCTGCAGCTGCCGGTCCGCGTAACGCACGGCGGTGCGCGGTACCCGGTTGAGCAGCGCTGTCAGCTCTCGGCGTGCGCGCCTTTGGGCGAAATCCTCGAGCGCCTCGCCACCGGTGTACATCAGTGCGACGATGGTGCCGGTCAGGTACTCGCCGAGAATGAGGGCGCCGCCCATTGCGAGGGCCGCGATGAGATCCAGCCCGAATTCCTTCCGTCCCAGACTGATCGCGATCTCGGTCAGGAGGCTCGCCAGGATCACCGCGGTGCCGGCCGCCCAGGACGCGGCGCTGAGGTCGGGCCGGCCCGCGAGCCAGGTGATTGTGCCGGCGAGCATGGCTACAGCGATGAGGGCAAGGAGAAGGCGCTTGCCCAGCTCTCCCCCTTGCCAAATCGACGCGAAATCTCGGCTCCTGGTCAAGGTACTCTCCAACAGATCTCGTGAAGAATATTGGATCCCAGAACCGTTGTCTTGATTCTGCGCAATATCCCGCAAGAACCCTACCGGCGAGCAAAAAAAGCATGACAATGGGAATCGCGGCATCGTTCGCAGCGCATCGCGAGCTTGCAACTCCGCACCGGGTTTGCTTTTACTGGGCGGGGGTTCACGTGGATCATCACAAATGACGGTACAGCGGCGGCGGCGCATCATTAAGCGTCAGAGAAGTTCTGTTGGTTTGGCGCTTGTCGCTGCAATATCGTTCCTCGCAGGTATGACCGACGCCATGGGGCTTATGTTCCTCGGGGATTTTGTGTCTTTCATGAGTGGCAACACGACTCGCGCATCCGTTGCTCTGATCCAGGCGGACGTCGCGCGGGGAGTGCTTCTCATCGGGGGCCTCATCACCTTCGTGATAGGGAACGCCGTGGGAGTGATGGTCTCGATCAGGTTCAGGCCGCATTCTGTTTTGCTGTTTGTATCCGTTCTGCTCGCATGCGCAGCCCTGTTAGCTGATCGAAGAGAGATGCAGTTCCTTTTACTAATTCTGGCGATGGGAGCGATTAACGCCTCTGTCGAACAGATCGAAGGGCTACCGGTCGGCTTAACATATGTTACCGGGGCACTGTCACGCTTCGGACGCGGCTTGGGACGCTGGGTGATGGGCATCCGCAACACGCATTGGGTCATCCAAATCGTGCCGTGGCTCGGCATGATGGCAGGAGCCATTTCAGGGGCAGCTCTCGTGCAAGAAATAGGAAGCCTGGCCCTATGGATCCCGTCGGCTGCAGCCCTGTTATTGACAGCAGTCTCGATCCAAATACCCCGTCGCTGGCAAAGTAGATTCATTCAACATCGTTAGTGGTATCCGCATGTGATCTTGCCCATACCCCATTTGCAAAGCCGCTCGCTGCCTCTCCTTCAAATCGGAAGTGCTTTCAAACTTACTCGGACGTCTCAAGATTGCGCTTGTTCAGGAGCGCCGACATTAATCGTTGCACAGGGGCAGTGAATGGAACCTCTTATTCTCCGTCTGGGACTTGCTCTGGCAATAGGTTTGCTTGTGGGGCTCGAGCGTGGATGGCGCGAAAGGGAAGCGCCGGCAGGCAGCCGCACGGCAGGCATCCGCACTTACGGTATTTCCGGTCTGCTTGGAGGGATAGTGGCCGCACTGTCCGACGCACAGCGGAGCGATCTTATCTTCGCCGTAGGTTTCATGAGCTTCGCGCTGAGTTTTACCTGGTTCAAGCTGCACGAGGCGCGACACGATGAGGATTTCAGCGTCACCGGCGTCGTTGCGGGATTGGCGGTTTTTGCGCTCGGCGGATTAGCGGTGGCCGGCGATTACAGGATAGCGGCGGCAGGCGCGGCTGCACTGGCTGGGGTGCTCGCGAGCCGCGAGCTTATGCACAATCTTCTCAAGACGCTGTCATGGATCGAGCTGCGTTCCGCTCTCGTGCTGGCGGCGATGACCGCCATCGGGCTGCCTCTTCTTCCGAACCATGCCATTGACCCATGGGGCGGTTTTAATCCACGTGAAGTCTGGCTCTTCACGCTCCTGAGCGCCACCATTTCGTTTATGGGCTACGTCGCGGTTCGCGTGCTCGGCTCGTCAAGAGGATTGCTGGTGGGCGGCCTGGTCGGTGCGGTCGTTTCATCGACCGCCGTGACGGCGAGCTTCGGGCAAAAAGCACGCTCTGGTGAGGAGCCACTGCCGTTGGCCGGAGCGGCAAGCATTGCTGCCGTCGTCGCGCTATTGCGCGTGCTGACGGTAACCCTTTTCATCTCCCCGCCGGTCTTCCCCGAAGTTGTCTTGCCCATGATCGCAGCAGCTTTGATCTTTGCCGCGGGTGGTGCCGCTCTGATGACTAAAACTGCACCTTCCGCCGGCGAGCCGGTAGAGCCGCGGAATCCGTTTGAGCTCGTTCCGCTTCTTATCTTTGCAGCCCTATTTGCCGTGACCGCGACGACTGGCGCAGCCTTGATGAAAGGTATGGGCCACAGTAGCTTAATCGGCATATCGGCAGCGTCAGGGATATTCGACGTCGACATTGCGGTGCTGACGGCGCTGCGCGCTGGAGAAGGAGCCGCACCTCTGCAGATCGTCGGGGACTCAGTACTCGTCGCGGTACTCGCAAACGCAGGCGGGCGGGTGTTGGTGGCGATCGCGTCTGGAACTCTACGCTATTGGACATCGCTCGCTGCTATATCGCTCCTCGCCGCGGGAACGGGAGTGGCAGTCTCTGTCCTCATTGCCCGCTAGTTGCATGGCGCGCGCGCGGTTAGCGAACAAGATCGAGGAAGCGGCCGGACTCCTCGCGCGTTAATCCGCGAAGCAATCTCCGTCATGTGAGATGTTGCGTTAAATCAATTGCTGTTTTCGTAATTCGGCCTTCTGCCCGGGCGGCAAGGAACGCATGCGTCGTTTGATGGAGGTGATCGCATCCGGCCGCGTCGACACGCGTCCTCTGGTGACTCATCGCTTCGAGCTGGACCAAATCGAGGAGGCATACGACCCATTTGCAAACCAGCTTGATGGAGTGCTTAAGGTCGCGATCACTCCATGACGCTTTCTATCGGCGCAGGACTGAGTTCAATAGCCTGAGGGAACTGCGCCCCTGGGCCAAAATCTTCATTGCTCGCGAGATCGTCCGCGAGTCGTGCGGCGAGCCCGCCACTTGTCAATTTCCACGACCAGGAGGGCAGACGATGCTACTACAAGCAGGAGCGCCCACTCTGAGAACGAGATCGGTGAAACTTGCAGCGTCTCACTGAGGATCGGAGTGTACATGGCAGCGATATGAAGGCCCTGGGCCGCTGCGATTGAGAGAAGGAGAAGCGGGTTGGCTGGCGCAGATAGACGAACCAGTAGACTGCACCAACCATTAGGCTGCCACCGACAAGATTTCCGACGGTCGTCACGACAATGTTGTGAAAGACGGTGCCCGCAGTCAGTGTGGGGTAATCTGCCGCGCTTTGGCCGAGGGCAGCCCAAAAATCTGCCCCTGCCCACGCTTTGATTGCAAGACCATAGGGCAAGAAATAGAGATTGGCGATCGAATGTTCGAACCCTGCGGCGACGAATGCCGTGATCGGCGGAACGATCACCATGATCTTATCAGAGACGCTCCGTGCCCCGAAAGACATCCAAACGGCGAGACATACCAACACGTTGCCGAGCACGGCCAGAAAGAACAATTCAATCGTCGGCAGAGCTGCCTTGGTCGAAGCAATGCTAAGCGCTGTCTTGCCGCCAGCACCGTTATTCAATCCATATTGCCCGGCTAGGACCACCAGCGCGGCTGTAGCGATCGCGCCGATGATATTGCCAACATAGACCAATGACCATGCGCGCAGGAGTGAGGCGATCGTGATGCGCCGGCTAGCGCATGCTACGATCATCAGCGAATCGCCGGTAAATAACTCAGCCCCGCCAACAATTACCAGGATGAGACCAAGCGAGAAGACCAGGCCCGCGAGGAATCTTGCAACGCCCCAGGGAAGTTCACCAGCGCCGGTCATCACTATCGACATACCCATCGCGCCGAACGCAATGAAAGCGCCTGCAAGAACTCCAAGCACCGTGAGCGCGATTGCATCCCTGCCGGCCTTTGCCGCACCTGCAGCTTCGCATGCCAGCGCCATTTCGACCGGCAGCAGCGCATCGATGTTACCGATGTGAAGCGTTTTCCTGGCTGTTTCGGTCACCCCCGGGAATTGCGGAGCTCTGCTCTTTGACGACGTGCTCTGGGTCAAGCGCGCGCGGCAGGAGCACGACGTCTTCGTTGACGCGCTGCGCGAGCGAGGCGTCACAGTTCACCTATTCGGCGACTTGCTGGCGGAGACCATGGCCCTGCCGGAAGGCCGCGAATGGCTACTCGACCGGCGCGTCGGCGCATCGATCGTCGGGTACGACATGGCGGGCGAACTGCGCGGTTGGCTGGACGAGATGCCGGCCGATCAACTCGCATCGTTGCTGGTGGGCGGCATCGCCCACGCCGAGCTGCCCTTTCAACCGGCCGGGCTGACCGGCATGACGCTGCTGCCGCAGGATTTCGTGCTGCCGCCGCTGCCGAACCAGCTCTTCATGCGTGACAGCTCCTGCTGGATCTACCGCTCGGTCTCCGTAAACGCCATGTACTGGCCGGCGCGCAAGCCGGAGACGGCAAATGTGCAGGCCGTCTACCGGTTCCATCCGCGATTTCGCGACGCCGGGTTTCCCTTCGTCTCGCCCGACAATCCGGGACCCGGCCTCAGCCTGGAGGGCGGCGACGTGATGCCGGTCGGCGGCGGCGTCGTTCTGGTTGGCATGGGCGAGCGTACGACTCCGCAGGCAGTTGGCGGACTGGCGCGCACCCTTTTTGCGGCCGGCGAGGCGACGCGTATCATCGCCGCCCTGATGCCCCGCGACCGCTCCTTCATGCATCTTGACACTGTGTTCACCTTCTGCGACCGGGATTTGGCGACCATGTATCCGCCGGTAGTCGAGCGGCTGCGCAGTTTCTCGCTGCGGCCGAGTGAGGGGGAAGCGGCCGTCGACCGTGGTCGAGGAGACGAAGCCTTTCGTCGAGGTGGTGAAAGAAGCGATGGGGCTGAAGAGCCTGCGCACCGTCTCGACCGGTGGCGACGCTTACGAGTCGGAGCGTGAGCAGTGGGACGACGGCAACAATGTCGTTGCCGTTGAGCCTGGTGTCGTGATTGGTTACGACCGCAACGTCTACACCAACACGCTGCTGCGCCGGGCCGGCATCGAGGTCATCACCGTGGAAGGCGCCGAACTCAGCCGCGGCCGCGGCGGCGGCCATTGCATGACCTGCCCCATCGCCCGCGATCCTGTGTGACAGAGGAGAAATCGACATGCCCGTCAATCTGCATGGCCGCAACGTACTGACCCTCGACGATTTTTCCGGCACGGAAATCCGCTACCTCCTTCGCCTTGCCGCCGACCTGAAGGCGGCGAAGCAGGCCGGCACGGAGGCACCGCGTCTTACCCGGAAGAACATCGCCCTGATCTTTGAAAAGGATTCCACCCGCACCCGTTCCGGCTTCGAGGTCGCCGCCTATGATCAGGGGGCCCATGTCACCTATATCGGCCCGTCCGGCAGCCATATCGGCCACAAGGAATCGATGAAGGACACGGCCCGCGTCCTCGGCCGAATGTACGACGCCATCGAATTTAGAGGTTTCAGCCAGCATCAGGCGGATGTGCTGGCCGCCTATGCCGGCGTGCCGGTCTATAACGGGCTGACCGATGAGGCGCATCCGACCCAGGTTCTCGCCGACTTCATGACAATGCGCGAGTTCACGCATAAACACCTGTCGGACACGACGCTCGTCTTTGTGGGCGGGGGGCGGGACAATGTGGCGAAGTCGCTCGCGATCGGCGCGGCAAAGGTCGGCATGGACATGCGGATCGCCTCGCCTCGCTCACTTTGGCCGGACGAAACATTCTGCAATCACGTTCGGTCCATGGCGGAAGCGAGCGGCGGCAGCTTCCGGCTGGACGAGGATGTGAATGCAGCCGTGCTCGGGGCCGACTTCGTCTATACCGACGTCTGGCTCTCCATGGGCGAGAACGAAAGCGCCTGGCTGGAGCGCATAGAGCTGCTGACGCCTTATCGTGTAACCCGCGAACTCATGGCGGCGACAAGAAGGCCCCACACTAAGTTCATGCACTGCCTGCCAGCTTTCCATAATATGGAGACGGAGGTTGGACAGGATATCGCCCGCAGTTACGGCATCGATTGTATGGAAGTCACAGACGATGTCTTCGAATCTGGCGCATCTGTTGTATTCGACCAGGCGGAGAATCGCATGCACACGATCAAGGCGATCCTCGTCGCCACCACGGGTCCTAATATGAAAATCGTCGTCGCTCTTGGCGGTAATGCCCTGCTACGACGGGGCGAGCCGATGACGGCCGAAAACCAACGCGCCAATATCCGGCGGGTGGCGGCAGTGCTCGCCGAACTCATCGTTGCCGGCCATTCGCTGGTGATCACCCACGGCAATGGGCCGCAGGTGGGCCTGCTCGCTCTCCAAGCAGCCAATTCGGCCGACCCGCCGTTCCCGCTCGACGTGCTCGATGCCGAAAGCGCCGGCATGATAGGCTATGTCCTCCAGCAGGAACTCGGCAATGAGGTCAAGGACAGGCTGTTTGCAGCGCTTCTGACACAGGTGAAGGTCGATCCGCATGATCCCGCCTTTGCTGCGCCGACCAAGCCCATCGGCCCGGTCTATGATGAGGCGACGGCCCGCAGGCTGGCGGCGGAACGCGGCTGGACGGTCGCGCCCGACAATGGAACATGGCGGCGTGTCGTCGCCTCGCCGAAGCCGATCGCGATTGTCGAATACGAGGTTCTCGCCTTTCTTGCCGCGCGCGGCGTCATCGTCATCTGCGCGGGCGGCGGCGGTATTCCCGTCGTGGAGCAGAAGGATGGCAGCCTCATCGGAGTCGAGGCGGTCATCGACAAGGATTTCGCCTCGGCGCTTCTCGCGCGGCAGCTTGGCGCAGACTTTCTCCTCATGCTGACCGATGTCGACGCCGTCTATCACAACTGGGGCACAGCCACTGCCTTTCCGCTCGCATTCGTGAGGGCGTCGGATCTGGCGCCGGACGACTTCCCGGCTGGCTCCATGCGGCCAAAAAGTCGAGGCGTCCGTCGAATTCGCCAGGGCCGCCGGCAAGCCGGCGGCGATCGGAAGGCTGGAAGATGCCGTGGAAATCGTCGCGGGACTGCGTGGGACGTGGGTAGAGCCGGTCGACGCCTGAGAACGCCGGGGCGGCGGAGGCAGATCGGATATTGCGCGGCGGACGCATATCTGCCGGTCACCGGCCCGAAGGCGCGGCACTCTTCATGGAATCTGGTAGCAGATGCTCGATGCAGACGAGCGCAAGTTCAAGACCTGCGCAAAGAATCCGGCGCCATCAAGACCGAGTGGCGCGACGCCTGGAAGGGCCGAGCTACGCTCTCGTGTTTCCGAGAATTGCCGACGTTGTCATGAGGTCAGAACAAGAGCTGTTCCTGCCAACGCCCATCGGTCGTACGGACCGTGAAGCTTCGTTTCGTTTGCACCAATGGTCTACGGGCTTGTCGCGACAACGGCAAAGCTGCGCTATTTTCGAATTGCCGCAGCAGGTCTCCATGCACGAGTTTGCAATTGGAAGGGTGCCCATGCCGCTGGCCCGCTGTGCTGGGCAATGTCGGCCACATAGGCGTGTGCTGCGGGCCGGATGTCAATGGGGCCTAAAGCTTGGGTTGCGCGTACGAGGGCTATCAATGCGAGTGCGAAGGAAACGCTTAAGACGGCCAATTACGCGAGAATAGCCGAATGCTCCAAATTCCTGGAGCCATGTCCGGAAGCCCAGCCTGCGCAGGATCTGCAGAGGCGGACACCACCCCTGAATAGCGTGCTGGAAGAGGAAGCCCGTCACGATCGCCGGCAGTGCCAGCCACCGACGATCCCCCGTGGCCGCCAGCATTGTTCCCGTGAATGCCAATGTGGAAGCGTTCGCCTCGAGCGTTCGCTCGATGTCCCACTCCCGGTCAAGTTCCGCCAGCCTAGTGTCGATCTGGTCGGGATGAGTTTCGTAGTAGGCGAGCCTCTCCTCCATTTGCAAGCGCAGAAGTCGGTTGATTTCGTCGGATCTGGGCGCTTACCCGTTTCGCTGTCGTGGCCATCGTTGTTTCTCCTCTCCCGCCGGAATCACAGGGCAAGCACAAAGTTCCCGGTCCGACCTTGACTGCTTATTAGTATAAATTATATTATATCTTATATTGATGTGGAACTCGGAGCCAGTCATGCCTATTACTGCAGTATCAGACAAACTTTCGGTCTCGCCGCAGCCAAGTGTCGAGGACATCCCGTCGCTGCGCGACAAGGGATTCAAGACACTGATCAACAACCGGCCGGACAACGAAGACACCTTTCAGCCGAACACGCAGGCGGAAAGGCAGGAAGCGAAACACTGCGGCTTGACCTACGCCTTCATCCCGGTCACGGCCGATACGATCACCGAGGCGGACGTGCGTGCTTTCCAGCGCGCGGTCGATGAGTCTGATGGGCCTGTTCTGGCACATTGCCAGACCGGCAGGCGTTCCTTAAACCTCTACCTTATCGGAGAGGTTTTGGACGGCCGGATGTCTGCCGATGAGGCCGTCGCTTTCGGGCGCAGCCGCGGCCTCGACACCAGCGTCGCTGCTGCGTGGCTCAGACAGCATGCTGCTCGCAGGCCGCAGGTGAAGGGCTTCTTCGACAAGCGCACCTGGAGCGTCCAGTACGTCGTCTCCGATCCGGAAACGAGCAAGTGCGCCATCATCGACCCGGTGCTAGACTTCGACGAGAGGGCCGGCGCGACGGCGACCATCAATGCCGATGCCATCCTCGACTACGTCCGCGACAAAGGGCTGACCGTCGAGTGGATACTCGACACCCATCCCCATGCAGACCATTTCTCGGCGGCGCAGTACCTGAAGGAGAAAACCGGCGCGCAAACAGCTATCGGCGAGCGCGTCGTCGATGTTCAGAAGCTGTGGCAGAAAATTTATAACTGGCCGGGGCTTGCCACGGACGGCTCCCAATGGGACCGGCTGTTTGCCGATGGCGAGGACTTTAAGGTCGGTTCAATCGAAGCGAAGGTGCTGTTCTCACCGGGACATACGCTTGCCTCGATCACATACGTTATCGGCGACGCTGCCTTCGTGCACGACACGCTCTTTTTGCCCGACAGCGGGACTGCGCGAGCCGATTTCCCCGGTGGCGATGCGCGCGTCCTATGGAATTCGATCCAGAAAATTCTGACGCTTCCGGATGAGACGCGGATTTTCACGGGCCACGACTACCAGCCGGACGGTCGGGCACCTCGTTGGGAAAGCACGGTGGCCGAGCAGAAGAAGTCCAACCCGCATTTTGCCGGCGTGAGCGAGAAAGAATTCGTGGCGCTCAGAACGAAGCGTGACAAGACGCTGCCGATGCCCAAGCTCATCCTGCATGCCCTGCAGGTGAACATCTGCGGCGGACGCCTGCCGGAGCCGGAGGCCAACGGCAAGCGCTACCTCAAGTTTCCGCTCGATGCATTACAGGGAGCGGCATGGGAATGAGTACAGATTTGGAAGGAGTGTTGAAGGCAGAGCTTTCCCCAGCCGAGATGGCGAGCCGGGCCGGAGAGGTGGCAAAGCTCCTGAAGACACTGTCGCATCCGGCCCGCCTGATGATCGTCTGTACGCTGGTGCAGGGCGAGTATTCGGTCGGTGAGCTTGAAGAGAAGGTCGACATACACCAGCCGCATCTGTCGCAGCACCTGACCGTGTTGCGCGGCTCCGGCATCGTCCAGACCCGGCGGGACGGCAAGCAGATCTTCTACCGCCTGACCGGGGAGAAGGCCGCCCGACTGATTGCCGCCCTCTATGTCATCTTCTGCGTGAAGGAGGACAAATGAGCGCCTATCTCCCATCTTTGGCTGGCGGCATGCTGATAGGTGCATCGGCTGTCATGCTCCTGCTCCTTAACGGCCGAATTGCCGGCATCAGCGGGATCGTCGGGCGTCTTGTGCAAGGCATCGGTATGACCACCAATCTTGCCTTCGTACTCGGGCTTCTGCTTGGGCCGCTTGCCTACCTGTTCATGTTTGGCGGTTGGCCGGCCGTGCAGATAACCGAGGGGTGGCCGCTGATCATCATTGCTGGATCGCTGGTCGGCTTCGGCTCGCGCATGGGATCGGGCTGCACCAGCGGCCACGGCGTGCTTGGCTTAGCCCGCATATCGCCGCGCTCCATAGTGGCGGTCGCAATCTTACTTACGGCGGGCGTGGTCGCGGTCGCAGTCCTGCGAGGTCTCGGCCTATGAACCGGAAAGTCTACCAGTTCGGAGCGGCTCTCGCCTCCGGTATAGTCTTCGGCTTCGGCCTGTCGCTCTCCGGCATGCTGAACCCGGCCCGCGTCCAGGGCTTCCTGGACATATGCGGCTCCTGGGACCCGAGCCTTGCCTTCGTCCTCGGCGGCGCGGTCGTCGTCGCCTTCATCGGCGTGCAGGTGATGAAGCTGATGCGTCATCCCGCCTTCGAGGACAGCTTCCATGTGCCAACGAATCGGCGGATCGACGCGCCGCTGGTGATCGGCTCGGCCCTGTTCGGCCTGGGCTGGGGGATCGGCGGCTTCTGTCCCGGGCCGGCGGTTGCCTCCTTGGCACTCGGCCTGCCTCAGAGCATCGTTTTCGTCATCGCGATGTTGGTTGGCATGACCCTGCACGACCGCCTGTGGAGCAGACGGACGTGAGCACCTCCATCCTCGCGGCAGTCGGCTCCGGCGGGACCGTCGGCTTCATGCTCGGCCTGCTCGGCGGCGGCGGGTCTATCCTGGCGACGCCGCTGCTGCTCTACGTCGTCGGCGTGACGGAGCCGCATGTTGCCATCGGCACAGGTGCGCTTGCGGTTTCGGTGAACGCCTTTGCCAACTTCGCAAGCCACGCAATCAAGGGCCACGTCTGGTGGCGGTGCGCGGTGGTCTTCTCCGCCCTAGGTGTCCTCGGCGCCCTCGGCGGCTCCAGCCTCGGCAAGGCGATGGACGGAGACAGGCTGATATTTGTCTTCGGCATCCTGATGGTTGTCGTTGGCGTCCTGATGCTGAAGCCCAAGAAGCCCGTGTCGGTCGAGTGCCGTCCCGTCGACCTCAGGATGTGTCTCTCGACAGCCGTCGTCGCGCTCTTCGCAGGCGCCGCTTCCGGCTTCTTCGGTATCGGCGGGGGCTTCCTGATCGTTCCCGGCCTGATGCTGGCGACGGGCATGCCGATGATCAACGCAATAGGCACCTCGCTCCTCTCCGTCGGTGCGTTCGGATTGGCGACCGCCCTGAACTATGCGAGTTCAGGCCTGGTGGACTGGTGGATTGCCGTCGAGTTCATCGGGGGTGGCATCGTAGGCGGCTTGCTCGGGATGCTACTTGCCACACGGCTCAGCGCCCACAAGAACATCTTTGACCGCTTGTTCGCCGCGCTCATCTTCGTAGTCGCCGCCTACATCCTGTACCAGAGCGCGCGGCAGGCCGGGGCACACCAAAGCATCCTCGATCCTCAAGTGGTTTTCGACGGTGCTCACGCTGAGCTGACCATGCAGCCGTTCCGCCGCGACGCGTTCTCGCAGGCTCTGTAGCGGGCATCAGGATAACGGTACACGTAGTCGCGCAGCGCCGATGCGTTGCCGTGGATCATGCGGAATTGAACGGTGAGCGCCAGTTCGGACGGCGGAATCGATAATCGCGCCGAGGTCTTGACGTGATACACTATAGCGAGCGCATAAACCGTGGGAGGTGGGAATGCGTGACCTTGCAACCGCACTTGCGGCTGTAATGCTCGCCGCTCAGAGCGCGGCGGCCGAGGAGCCTCTTGTATTCCATACTGCGCAGTTTGAGGACGCCACCGTCGTCAGTCTCGCACTCGTGAGCAACACGACGACGGAACGGCCGGGATATGATTACGACGTCGTCATCTCACTTTCGCAGACCAATTCCCGCAGCGGCGTGGTCTACAATGATCCAGGAAAGCACCGAGCTCTTGTAAAGTGCGGCGATCCGGCGAGGGTATCGGTCAGGGGTGTCGACTATTCGATACCGACGTCAGGCGGGGTTCAGCAAGATTGGAAAGCCGACCTCTGGCGTGCCGTCTGCGAGTCGCCCGTTTCGTAAGCCGGCACATGCTCTGCAGCTCGGGGATTCAAAGCATCGAGCATATACCAGACATCGATGGGGAGCCTTCGCCCTTGCAGAGCCGCTGATCTCAAGGACATCCATGTGGCGTCCGGGACTGGCGCTTGCAGCCGCACGACGAAGTCGGACGAGATCACAAGCGAAGAGCCGAGCGACTTCGCTAGGGTTTCCAGCCGTTGCGCCACGTAACCGCGTCGCCGATGACCGTGAACTCGCTGTGGCAACTGTTGTCGAGAACGCCGCCGACTACCGTGCCGTAATGCAGGCCAATGGCAGCATGGAGGGCCGAGTAGCCGTTCGAGAGCTTTTGATTCCTCCAGTCGCTGAGCGCGTCGACCAGATCGAGCGCGCATGCGAGCGCGCGGTCGGCGTCGTTTTCCCCCGGGCCGCGGTTGCCCGAATACCGCCATGACCCCGTCGCCGTTGAACTTGTCGACCGTCCCGCCATGGTCGAAGATCGTCTGCGAAACGAGCTGACGATACTCGGCCAGCACGAAGGCCAACTCGCGGGCAGTGGCGGTTTCTGCGAAGCTGGTGACCGCGCAAATCGACGAGCATGACCGCCGCATTGCGTCGCTCCAGACCGAGAGCCTCGCCTCGTTCCTGCAGTTCCGGGACGAACCGCGAGAGATTGTGCCGCCTCTGGTCCGCCCTGAGGGCTTCTTTGCGCGTCCGGTCGTGATCCCGCGCAAGCAGGTAGATCGCAAAGGCCGTAAAGCCGAAGCTGACCGTCAGGCCGAGGTCCTGATTGAAGAAGGAAGCGAGTAGCGAAATGGCATCGGCGGTGTGGTGCCTGACCGCGGTGATCGCCAGCATGGGAGCGCCCAGGAACACATCGGGCCGTCGCCACCGCAGCGATGCTGATGGCCAGATAGCTGACGATGACGATTGAGTGGGTCCCTTCCGCCCCTTCATTGCCGCCGAGTAGAAAGTTCGCGACCAGGATCGCGAAGGCGACGAACCGCAAGATGATCGAGCGTAATTCCCTTGCGAAGTCCCACTGTGGGTGAAGCGAAGACGTCATGTCCTACCGCGTGGAGGTGGGAGATGCTTCTCCGGTTATCGGATGAAGCGAGGGGAAGGGACGCGGTCAACTGCCGACCGCGTCCCTTCGTTTCACTACTTGACCTGCGTCACGGTAAGCTTGCCGTTGACGCGCTCGGCGACGAACTCGACGTTCGCACCTTCCTTCAGCTTCTCCAGCATCGCGTCATCCTGGACGCGGAACACCATCGTCATGGCGGGCATTTCGAGGCTCTTCAATTCCTCGTGAATCAGCGTGACCTTCTTCGCCTTGGCATCGACCTTCTTGACGGTGGCTTTTGTGAACTCCTGTGCGAGAGCGCCGTAGGCTGTTCCGGCGGCGAGCGCAGTGGCGAGCGTGAGCTTAATGAGGCTTTTCATGTTGTACTCCTTTCGATGGTCACTTCTTGGCAACAGTGACGTCGCCGTGCATGCCGGCGTCGTAGTGGCCGGGGACGAGGCAGGCGATCTTGAACGTGCCGTCGTTCGTGAACTTCCAGACAATCTCGCCGGACTCCCCGGCGGCGAGACGGATGGCGTTCGGATCGTCGTGCTCCATGTCGGGGAATTTCTCCATCACCGCCTTGTGCTCCATGATCTTGTCCTCCTGGTCGAGCACGAACTCGTGGTCGAGCTCGCCCGCGTTCTTGATCGCGAAGCGGATGGTCTGGCCCTCGCGGACCTTGAACGTCGATGGCGTGAAGATCATCTTGCCGTCGTCCGTCTCCTTCATCGTGACCTGAATCGTCTGGGTGGCGTTTGCTTTCTTGCCCGGCTCGCCTACAGCCATGGCCTCGCCGTGCGCGCCTGCGTGATCGCCGCCGGCGAGCGCCGGGGTGGCGAGCGCGGCGACGAGAAGTCCGAAGATTTGAGCTTTCATTGTGTGGTCCTTAGGTTGGTTGAACATCGGCATGCTGGATCAACCGTGGTTCTTGTGTTTAGGCGTGATCTGGGTCTTGGCGTCCTTGGCTTTGGTCGCGTCGGGGAGCTCGCCCGTCCACTCCCAGGCCTGAGTTCCGGGCGGGTTTTCGTACCAGCCGGGATCGGCGTAATCGCCCGCCGAGATGCCCTCGCGGACCTTGACGACGGAGAACATGCCGCCCATCTCGATCGGCCCGTGCGGACCCCAGCCGGTCATCATGGGTATGGTGTTTTCGGGGATTTCCATTTCCATATCGCCCATGTCGGCCATGCCGGACGTGCCCATCGGCATGTACTCCGGGCGAATCTTCTTGATCTTCTCGGCGACCTTCGATTTGTCGACGCCGATGAAGGTCGGGATGTCGTGTCCCATGGCGTTCATCGTGTGGTGCGACTTGTGGCAGTGGATCGCCCAGTCGCCCTCGTATTTGGCGTCGAACTCGTAGGCCCGCATCGCGCCGACCGGGATGTCGATGCTCACTTCCGGCCAGCGTGCCTCCGGCCGCACCCAGCCGCCGTCGGTGCAGGTGACCTCGAAATCGTAGCCGTGCATGTGGATCGGGTGGTTGGTCATGGTGAGATTGCCGACCCGCACCCGCACCCGGTCGTTCTTGGAGACGACGAGCGGGCTGATGTCCGGGAATATCCGGCTGTTCCAGCACCACATGTTGAAGTCGGTCATTTCCATGACGCGCGGCACGTAGGAGCCGGGA